>NZ_JANADR010000001.1:1363571-2045357 GCF_024199925.1 Bradyrhizobium sp. CCGUVB1N3 | reverse complement strand
TCGCTGGAGCGGGCACGCCTGCGCAGCGAGCAGGCTGCGACGACGGCGGCTGCCGCCGAGCAGCGCAAGTCCGAGCTGCGCAACTTCGTCGACGAGTTCCGTGGCAGCGTCGGCGGCATCCTCAACAACGTGCTGGACTCCTCGAGCGAGTTCGAGCGCGTGGCGCGGCAACTGACCGACACCGCGCGTTCGACCGCCGACCTGTCGGCACAGTCCGCGGGTGCTTCCGAAACCGCCTCCGACCACGTGAAGTCGGCGGCTGCGGCCTCCGACGAGCTCTC
Source organism: Bradyrhizobium sp. CCGUVB1N3 (assembly GCF_024199925.1). Lineage (NCBI taxonomy): Bacteria > Pseudomonadati > Pseudomonadota > Alphaproteobacteria > Hyphomicrobiales > Nitrobacteraceae > Bradyrhizobium > Bradyrhizobium sp. CCGUVB1N3. Next base: position 2,045,076 of record NZ_JANADR010000001.1, on the reverse strand, counting down.
CAAGTCGATCAGCGAGATCACCCGCAGGGTGCAGGAATCGAACGAGATCTCCGCCGAGGCGGTGCAGCAGGCCGAGGCCACCGACCAGCGCATCGCGCAGCTTTCGGAAGCCGGCGCCCGCATCGGCGACGTCGTCAAGCTGATCACCTCGATCGCCGAGCAGACCAATCTGCTGGCCCTCAACGCTACCATCGAAGCCGCGCGCGCAGGCGACGCGGGGCGCGGCTTTGCGGTGGTGGCGCAGGAGGTCAAGACGCTCGCCGGCCAGACCGCCAAGGCGACCGATGAGATCTCCAGCCAGATCGCCAGCATGCAGCTTGCGACCGAAGAGTCGGTCGCCGCCATCAAGGCGATCGGCCAGACCATCGAGCGCATCAGCGGCATCGCCACGTCGATCTCTGCGGCGGTCGAGCAGCAGAAGAGTGCCACCCACAACATCGCCGGCAGTGTTCGTGCTGCGGCAAGCGGCACGGCGGATGTCGCCGCCAATGTCCGTCATGCGGCCAAGGGCGCGAACGAGACCGGCGAGACCTCGAGCCGGATGTTCGCCTCGGCTCAGGCGCTGTCGGGCGAGAGTCTCAATCTGAAGGCCGAGGTCGAGAAATTCCTCGACCGCGTGCGCGCGGCTTGATCGGCGCAGCGGGCTGAAACCATCCGGCTCGCCACGTCGTAGCTTGCGGCATCATGTGGCTGTCCGGACGGGGAGGCTGCCGTGAACCGCACGATGGTTCTGTACGTTGCGACGCTGGTCGTCCTGATGGGCCTGGATTTCCTGTTCCTGGGCCTGATCGCGAAGGGCTTCTTCGTCGCCGAGGTCGGCGACATGCTGGGCGAGCTGAAGCCGGTGCCGGCGGCGCTGTTCTACCTTCTCTACGTCGTCGGCGTGCTGATCTTCGTCAGCGGATCGAAGGATGCGGCCTGGCAGTCGACGCTGCTCTACGGCGCGCTGTTCGGGCTGTTCTGCTACGCCACCTTCGACCTGACGGCGCTGGCGCTGCTCAAGGCTTGGAGCTGGCCGGTCGCCCTCGTCGACATCGGCTGGGGTGCAGTGGTGACCGCGGTCGCATCGACCGCGGGTCTCCTGGTGGCGGATTGGGTGACGAGCTGATCCTTCGTCATTCCGGGGCGGTGCTCAGCACCGAACCCGGAATCTCGAGATCCCCCAATGCGCATTTGCGCATTGGGGTTCGCGCTGACGCGCCATCCCGGGATCACGGTCATCGGTTGCTGTCGCAACCGCCAACCGTCACTTCGGCTGCGGCACGATCCGGATGTAGGGCTTTGGCTCCTTCCAGCCCTGCGGCCAGATCGTCTTGGCCTCGTCGTTGGACACCGAGCCCGCGATGATCACGTCCTCGCCCTGCTTCCAATCGGCCGGCGTCGCGACGCGATGCTTTGCCGTCATCTGCAGCGAGTCGATGGAGCGCAAAATCTCCTGGAAGTTGCGACCGGTGGTCATCGGATAGACCATCACCAGCTTGATCTTCTTGTCCGGGCCGATGACGAAGACATTGCGGACCGTCTGGTTGTCGGCCGGAGTCCGGGTGAGGGGATCGCCCGAGGTCGAGGCCGGCAGCATCTCGTAGAGTTTCGAGACGTTGAAGTCGGTGTCGCCGATCATCGGATAGTTCGGCGCGGCGCCTTGCGTCTCCTTGATGTCTTCCGACCACTTGGTGTGGCGGTCGACCGGATCGACGGAGAGGCCCATCAGCTTGACGCCGCGCTTGTCGAATTCGGGCTTCAGCTTGGCGAGGGCGCCGAGCTCGGTGGTGCAGACCGGAGTAAAATCCTTGGGATGCGAGAACAGAAGGGTCCAGCTGTCGCCAATCCAGTCGTGGAATTTAATTTTCCCCTCGGTGGTTTCGGCTTCGAAGTCGGGGGCGGTCGTGCCAATTGGAAGCGGCATGGTTCTACCTCATCTCATTGAAGTTAATGACAAATTCTGTTTAGAGGTGTCGGGCTGAGTATAGGCCCGGCAAGGTCCGAAGTGAACCCGTTCAAGTAAAATGTGAAATCATTCTCTCAAGACGCCAATCTTCTAGCACCTTCTTGCCGCATGCGCTGCTGCGGCGAAATATCTCCGCCGGCGGGAAAGGGCTGGATTGCCCCGATAATGCCTTTTATGACCCGCATCACGCCCGCCCGACGGTTTGATGGAACCAAAATGGTCCTGACAGCGACCAATCGGCAGCCATCTATAAAAGTCGCGATCCCCATATCGAATCGTTAACCACTCGTTTAGGCCCGCATGAAAATGCTGGTCGATCAGAAGAAATCTGGAAGAAGTCTGGAAGTGAACTATGTCTGCCGCTGCCAAGTCCCTTGAGTCCAAGTCCCCTGAGTCCAAGTCCGTCTCTGCCAAGTCCGTTGACTCGCCGTCCCTCGAACCGTCCTGCCGTGATACCGCGGCCCATGCACTCAGCATCGTGCGCGACGGTGTGATCACAGGCGAAGGGCCTACCACCAAGGGTCGGGTGCATTTCTCCCGCTCGCTCGATGCCGATGACGCCGCCTGGTGCGCGCGCATCCTGACTGCCGTCGCCGTCAACGACCAGCCCGTCAGCCGCGCCGAAGCCGAGGCGCTGTTCGAGATCAACGAGGCTGCGACCGAGCGCACCGATGCTGGCCGGTTCGACGACCTCCTGGCGAAGGCCGTCGCGCATCACGCCGCGAGCGCCTCCGGCCTGCCGGTGCCGCCGCGCAGCGTCGCGTTGTCGCCCGAGACGGACATCGAAAGCTGGGCGCCGGCCTATGCCTCGAAGGTCAAGACCGAGATGCTGGAATGGATTGCCGGCCAGATGCGCGGCAAGCGCCAGGGCAACCGTCGCCTGATGGCGATGGTGGCGACCTTCCTGGGCGCCACCGCGCTGCCGCTGGCGGGCCAATTGCCGAACGTGTTCGACATTGGCATGTAATGTCGCGCATCTCATGATGCGCCTTTCGGGACGGCGGGGTTATTTCCCCGCCGTTTTTTGTTTGCCACTCTCGGGCTCGAGGCCGAGCGTGCGGCCCGGGAATCCGGCCGCGTCGAAATAGCGCTGGCTCTCGACGCGCTGGAAGTTCAGGACCGTGCGCAGGCCGTTCTCGGCAGGCTTCGACTTGACGTCGCCGACATAGGCCTTCGGTACGATGCCGTTCGGCAGGGCTTCCGACATCACGCGGCCGACCAGGCCGCCATTCTGGGAGGTCCGTAGCCCCATGAGCTTGGCCGCCGTCATCCCGACGTCGGCATTGCTGACCGGCAGCGCGTCAACGAAGCCGGCTTTGAAGTCCGGCCCGATCGCGGCCATGAAGTTCATGGTGTCGCCGCGGCTGAAGCTGCCGTGCATGCCCTGACCCTGGCGCAGCACGGTGTCGGCGACCTGCACCGAGCAGTTGGTTGGCGCCTCGCCGCAATCGCTGGCATAGGAGCGGAAGTTGACGACGATCGCCGGCGTCGGCGTCGCCGCCTTGCCGCGCAGATTGATCAGCGACAGCGGCAACGTGCCGGGGAAACGGCCGAGGGAGTCGTCGACGAACAGGCCGGAGACATAGTCCTGCTCGAGCAGCGCCTTGATCGTCTTTGCCGCCAGCTTCTTGTCCTTGTTCGGCAGGTAGACCAGGTCTGATCCACCGTTGGTCGCGACGACGAGATCGGGCTTGGTGGGATCCTTGCCCAGCACGCCGTTGCCCGCCTTCGGATGCGCGTTGCCGGTGACGGCGGCGTTCTTGTCATTGGGATCGAACAGCGGCAGGTCCAGCGCCTTGGCAAGGTCGAGCGCCAGGAAGCCCATCGGCAGGAAGTCCTTCGGCGTGTCGTCATAGCTGACCTTGGCCGAGGGGCTGGTCTTGCTTTCCTTGGAGATCGTGGAGAAGCCGTGGTCAGCGGATACGATGATGTTGGTGCTTGCCGTAAGGCCGAGCTCGTCCAGCGCCTTGCGGAGCTGGGCGAGGTTGTTGTCGGCATTCTTGATGCCGGCCATCGAGGTCGGCCCGTTGATGCCCGGCTTGATCTGATTCAGGCTGTCACCGGTGTTGTGCTGGCTGCCGTCGGGATCGCGTGACCAGAGCACCAGGACGAACGGCTTGTTGCGCGCCTTGAACATCGGCAGAACGACCTTGGCGGCGACGTCGGCGAAATAGGCCTGCTGGGCGACGTTGGCGACCGTGGTGCCCGGTGTCTTGGCATCGCCCGCCTTGGCATTGTCGCCGCGTGAGGGTGCGGTAACGGGCAGGCCGGCCTTGGTCAGCGCCTCCTTCATCTCGTCTGACAGTGCCACGCCAGCCTTGCCGCCGGTAGCATCGTCAATCACGATCGAGTGCTGACCGGCCTTTTCCGGGTGATCGGTGTGGTCGAACTGGTAGGTCGGGCCGAGCTTGCCGATCGCCGCGGTGGAAAGGCCCTTGTCGCGGGCCATCTTCAAAATGGTCTCTTCGTTGAGATAGTCGCCCTTGAAATGCTCGTCGATGTCGCCGAGCACGGCGTCGTTCTCGATGAAGGGGACCACGGTGTCGCCGGCGGGGGCGGAGGTGTAGCCGGTCCAGATCGTGTTGGAGAACACGCCGGTGTCGCCGAGATAGTGCCCGGTCGACATCGCCGAGCCGTTCGCCATGGTGAAGGTCGGGAATAGCGAATGCGAATTCTTGAAGTTGACGCCCTTGTCGCGGATTTCGGCCATGGCCGGCGCGGTCTCGGGCGTGACTTTCAGCGCGCGCAGGCCGTCCGGGATGAACAGGATCAGGTTACGGGGCGTGTTGTTCTGCGCGGAGGCAAGTCCGGTGGACAGCATTGTCAGTCCGGCGGACAGCAACAGCAGTGAACGGCGCATCAAATCTCTCCCAGCGGTGAGGCGGCTTGGCGGCCGACCGCGGCCGCCGCCTTCATTTAGTTTTGCTGCATGACGGTTTTGTTACAAGCGGAGGGTTTGTGCAAGGATGATGGGGAAAGGCAGCTCGGTGTCGTTCCCGGCTTTCGCCAACGCGGTGAGCCACCCGTGCTGTCGCAACGCCATCATTGCAATGACGGAGCAAGGTGCCGTGGCTTGATACGCCCTCCGAGTGGGGCGAGGCGGGGATACGATGATTCCGAATTTCGTCGATCGATATGAGCGGCGCGAAGTGACCCGCTTCTGCGGTGGTTCGTCCGTCGGGCTGCGCTAGCGATCCTGGCTGGGCCGACTGGTCGGGCACAGAACCCAACTGCTGCGATACCTTGCAGCCGCTGTCTTTCCGGACAACCCCCCGTTCCGTCTTCGTTGGCCACCGCGCAAGTTCCGTCAGCCGTCGCGCACGATATCCCCACTATGCACCACGTCATCTCCCGGACATACGAGAGTTTGTATTGACATTTCGGGAAAAAAATTCCGGCGAGAGTCGCAAATCGAACGGACGACCTTTCCCTCGTCAGGCATAGTCGTCGTGCGGGCTGGGTTTGAAGCTCATCAAAATGGCTGATCATGGAAGCGGGTGGACTCCCGCGGCGCAACTCATGCGTCGCGAGAAATGACTTCGCTTGAGTAGAGGATAAGGCGCGTGAACGAAAGTGAAGCGAAAGTCGAAGTGAAAGCAGCAAATGGTTCAAATGGTTTCGGACTGTCCGCGTTCGGACTTCCGAACGTGAGTTGGCAGCCCTTGTTCGAGCAGCTTGCCGAGCAGCGAGCTGCTCGCACGCAGGAGGGTTGCGAGAAAATCAAGGCAGTTTCGCAGGAGGCGACGGAAGCGCTTCGCGAGACTTATTCGAACAGCGCCAGGACTGCGACCGACTACGGGCTCAAGGTCATCGAAATTTCGAATGCGAACGCCAGCTCCGCAATCGATTTCCTCGCTCGTGTCGCGAGCAGCAAGTCGATGACCGACGTTTTCACCACGTCGGCGGCGGAAGCGCGCAGGGCTTTTGATGCCGCCGCGGCGCAGAACAGGCAATTGTGGGAGCTTGCGCAGAGGCTTGCAACGCAATCGGGCGAGCCAATCAGACAGCACGTCGCCAAAGTTTTCCAAAAGGCCAGTTGAACCGTCCGCGGTTCGCAGAGGAGAGCAATCCGGCCGGTTGGAACAAGCCCCGCCACTCGCATGGACCCACACCATGCGTGATCAGACGATGGCAAGGTGCGTGATGCCCCCCAACCCAACGCACCGACACAAGAGGCGCAATCCAACCGGCTGGTTCCTGCTCCAACAATAATCAGGTCGATTCCGAGGAGGAGGAAGAGATGGGTATGCTCATGGTCAAATGCCCGCAAACCGGACGCGCGATCCCGACCGGCATCGCGACGGATCGCGAGCGCTTTCGGTGCAGCGCGGTGTTTTTCGCACGCACCCGTTGTCCGATCTGCTCCGTCGATCACGCCTGGTTCGCACAGGAAGCCTGGGTTGACGAGCCGAGCCTCCGTGCGCGCAGCGGCGCAGGTCTTTAGGCCTGATCATCGCACGCTGTCATCGACGATTGTGATAGGGGGCCTACCATGGCGAACAGGAACGTTTCCGGTGAAGTGTCCACGTTGCTGCTGCAGGCAAAGGATTTTCTTGACGAAGCGCGACGGCTGAAGCCGGGCCCCGCGCGCAATGAATTGCGCGAGGTGGCCAAGGTCCTGCACGAGCTTGGCAAGCTGGAGACGCAATCCAAATTTGCGTCTCATCAGGCGGACACGAGATAGTCGACGCCGGGAAATCCAGATCGAGTCCAGGCGCGCCGCGCGGCAACGCTCAAACGGCCTTGTCCGTGTCCGTTGCATTGGCCGGCACGGCCCAGGCGTGAGACCGGGGCGCGCTCGCCGAGAAGATCTCCGCGATCTGGCGACGCATGCTGGCGTGGCATTCGCACGCGGCGGCGGCGAGCCGCGGTCGATCAACCTCGATTTTGCCCCGTCGATCGGATCGGATCGCTCCGGACTCGCGCAGATTGCGCATCAGGAGCGTGACTGTGGTTCGTCGCACACCGAGCATCTGCGACAGCGCCTCCTGAGTGAGCGGGAGGATGTCGCTATCGGTGCAGTCGCGCAGTTGCAGCAGCCAGCGGGCCATCCGGGCTCCGACCGGATGCAGTGCATTGCAGGCCACGCCAAGTTGAAACTGCGTCAGTAACGAGGTGATGTGAACCTGGACCGCCTGCCGGATCGCGGGACTCCGGCTAAAGGCAGCATGAAATCGCGCTGCCGGAATCCGCGAGGCGGTTCCCGCCATACGAACGTTGGCGGTTATCACCGAAAGCGACGGTCCAAACACGGAGAGTATGCCGATTGCACCTTCGCGCCCGATTGACGCAGTGGCAACCGTCTGTCCGTTTGCCATCTCGATCATGAGCGAGATCGCGCCGCTATGAGGGAAGAAGACATGCTCCATCCGCTCGCCCGCTTGCGAGAGGATCACATCCTGGTTGAGCGCGACCTTCTCGAGCTCGGGCGCGAGCAGATCAAGGTCGGCTCGCGGCAATATTCTCAGAAGGCGGTTGTCCATTCCGTTAGGGATTGTCACTGCAAGTGACTCGCCATGAGGCTCCCGCCACACCTCCGAACGGTGTGGAACGGCGGCCCTAGCAAATTTTCGTATCGGCTCTCTCGACGGACGTCGGCTTCCAAGTCAGACAAAAACGCCTTCATCGCAACAAAACCAAAAGCTCAATTGTGCTCTCGCGAGTCCGATTTTCGGCTCGGAGCGATTCTGCAATCAACGTGTAAATATGTTGAAGCAGATAAGTCGTCAGAAACGAATTGCAAAACGCGAATGGGTAACACCGTAGGGAGGACCACCTGCGTGCGCGAACCAGGTTCCCTCATGTGCTTTAAATGTCACGCAACATCTGAAATTTGGGAAATGTGAGTGCACTTGCCGCAGGTTCCGCGACGTGCGCCCTGGCGTGACGCGCGACAGCGCAACGGAGCTCACGGGGCCGCCATACCTCGCCTCGATGGTCGTCCCGCGCGTGCGAGCCGTGACGGTCGGGATCATGACGCTTTGGCAGGGCGGGGGCGGGAACCGCCCCGTTAATCCCGTGCCTTAACCAACAATTAATTATAGGTTTGCGGGGGGCCGACGGCCCGGCCTAGCGTGCTGGTGGGGAGCTGCATCGCAGGCCAAACCAGTTGGTGCGTACCATGACGTATAGATCATATGGGGCGTTGCTCGCCTCGCTAAGCGCAGCCGCGCTGCTTCTTGCCACCAGCAACAGTTTTGCGAGATCGGGCGCCGCGCCCCATGGCGTGGTCGGAGCACCGGCCGCCGTCCATCCGCCGATCGCGCCGTCGGCGCGGTTCCATCGCCGAAATTCGTTTGTTTCCTGGCCGGGCGGCGGCGGCTTCTACTACGAGCCTTCCACGAGCGACTCCTATGCCCCCGAGATGGCCCAGCCGCCGGTCGCCAACGACGTCCGCTACACCTACACCTATGACGTGCCCTGGGACTGGGCTCACCGCTATCCGCCGAACGTCGTGCCGTCGGATCGGCCCTATGTGCCGAGCTGCCCGTCGGAGACCGTGACGGTGCCCGGCCGCGGCGGCGAGCAGACCGTCAACATCATGCGCTGCTACTGAGCGCGCTTCGGCTCAGAGAATGCCTTCGGCCGCGGCGCGATCGCGGTCCGACTGCTTCTGCCTGACGATCGCGAGCTCGTTGCTGCACGTGGCGAACTGCGACGTGCCCGGGCGGATCCCGAACTGACCGCAGACGTCGCGGTCCTCGTCCGCAATGATCTGCTCCAGTTGGGCCTGGGCGGCCTCGCGCATGGCGGGGCCGGAGATGAAGAGGGCGTGCAGCCCATAGGCGATCGCCACCGCCAGCAGCGCCACATAGGCGAGCGTCGGACGAGGTAGCGCGTTGGCTGTCGTGGGATTGGAACGGCCTTTGGTCCTGACGTCGGTCATCTGAGCTTCTCTGAAATCATTGAAATAAGAACGTGAAAAGAGTCGTCTTCGAATAGCCCGCAACATCGGCTATGCCGTCGATCAATATCGCTGCGCCGCTTTGGCCACACGGAACAGTTTGCGCAGATCGCGCTGGATCGGATTCGCTTGTCGCCAACCGGCGGTCGCGAGCCCCTTCACCCCAGCCAGATCGACGCGATCAGCTCGAGCACCAGGATCACGCCGAGGACCACGCCAGCAATGACGTAGCCCCGCCAGAAATCTGGCGTCTTGGCGTGGTTATCCTGAATCATGCCGCACAATGGGTAACCCCGCCTTGCAATCATTTTTGCCGATCCTGGCACGAAGGTCAGGCCGGTGATCAATCGAGCGGACCATAGCGCGAAACGGGCTGCCCGCGTGTGGAACAGATTGCGCAGATCGGATCGATGCAGGCCGGCAAAACGCTAGCCGAGCTCGAAGCTGGTTACGCCGAACAGACGGTCCAGCCGTAGCGGCGGGATGGCGCCCGTATACATGCGCGCCGTCTCGAAGGTCGGCGTAAGGCCAAAGCTTTCCGCCAGCGCAATCGCCTCGCGGTTGACGCCGGCGACGTCGAGAAAAACCTCGCCTCCACCTGCGCCGGCGAGCAGCGCCTGCATGATGACCTCCGCGCCGGCGCGGTCGTCGGCGACCAGCGGGCCGATCTTGTGACCGTGCCGGCAGGGGCGGATCACGCCCCATCCGGCGAGCTTGCCTTCGCGCAGCAGCGCGCGGCCGATATGGCCGGGCGCGCCGACCCAGGCGCGCAGGAAGGCGCTGCGCGGGGCGGGGAAGACGGTGGCGTCGTCCGCCTCCAGCAGCGCTGGCGGAATTTTGTCGAGCGCGATGATGCCGGCAGGCTGGGGCGGTGCCGCGATGGTGCCGCCATAGCGGATGTTGGCGTAGGCGAGCGCAAAGCCGGATTTTCTGTAATTGTCCTGCTGTGCGACGACGCCGTCGAGCCCGATCACGCGCGCGCCCGCATGCGCAATCGCCGCGTTCCAGATGCGCAAGCCGTAGCCGCGGCCGCGCAGCTCGCTGCGCACGATGTAGAAGCCGAGGAATGCGAAGCGATCATCGTAATTGACGCAGGAGACGGTGGCGACCGGTGTGCGGTCGATCTCGCCGATGAGAAAGCCTGAGGGGTCGACGACGGCGAAGCAGGCGGCATCCGAAAAACCCGGATTCCAGCCTTCGGCCGCCGCCCAGTTGGCGGCGAGCACGATGTCGTCGGCGCGCATGGTGCGGATTTGCAGATCACCCATGGTCAATCATCGTGTGCAGGGCCTCATGATCGGACTATACGTCCGGACGGGCGGCGCATAAACCTGTCGCCGAGTCTTGACAGCCAAGTCATGACAACAGCCGGGGATCAACATGGCAGCAGAGAAGGTCGCACTCGTCACCGCAGGCGGTAGCGGCATGGGGGCGGGCGCCGCACGGCGGCTTGCTGCCGACGGGTTTCGCGTCGCGATCCTGTCCTCCTCCGGCAAGGGTGAGGCGCTTGCGAACGAGCTCGGCGGGCTCGGCATCACCGGCTCGAACAAGTCCAACGACGACCTCAAGCGCCTGGTCGATGGCGCCATGGCGGAGTGGGGGCGCATCGACGTGCTCGTCAACAGCGCCGGCCACGGGCCGCGCGCGCCGATCGTCGAGATCACGGACGAGCAGTGGCACGCCGGCATGGACACCTATCTCTTGAACGTGATCCGCCCAACGCGGCTGGTCACGCCGATCATGCAGGCACAGAAGCAGGGTGCGATCATCAATATCTCGACCGCCTGGGCGTTCGAGCCGAGCGCGATGTTTCCGACCTCGGCGGTGTTCCGCGCCGGCCTTGCGGCCTTCACCAAGATCTTCACCGATACCTATGCCGCCGACAACATCCGCATGAACAACGTGCTGCCGGGCTGGATCGACAGTCTGCCGGCGACGGACGCGCGTCGCGACAGCGTGCCGATGCGGCGCTATGGCAAGGTCGAGGAGATCGCCGCGACGATCTCGTTCCTCGCCTCCGATGGCGCCGCCTACATCACCGGGCAGAACCTCCGCGTCGATGGCGGGCTGACGCGGTCGGTGTGAGGCTGCGGGCGCCTCGAGCCAATTCGAACTTGCCGGCGACGTCTGGCTTTGCGCGCCGGATTGTCGCCGCGGGCGTGGTGCGATTGGCGTGGGCGGCACTGGAATGTGCCGGATCGGCAACAGCCGTCGCGCAATGATCCCAAGAGTTCGCCGCAGTCCAAACGAAGTTCGCCGCAGAACAAGACGGCCGCACGCGCGGAGATTATTCCCGATCTTGCGCCGGACGCTTCCGGCCGGATGCTTTGGGACGCGACACCGCTCGCACGAAGAGCTGGAGATTGAAATGAAGAAAATTGCCCTGGCCCTTTCGCTGGCTCTGTTTGGAACCGCGTCCGCGTTCGCGGCGGATCTCGCGCCGAGCTACACCAAGGCACCTGCGATGGCGCCGGTCTACAACTGGACGGGCTTCTACATCGGCGGCAACGTCGGCGGGCAGTGGGGCAGTTCGGATCCGAGCACGACGACCCTATTCCCGGTGGCCACTTACTTCGCGGATTCGAGCGTGACCGCCATCGGCACCGTAGGCGCGCAGCATATCAACAGCTCCAGTGTGACCGGCGGCTTCACGGCCGGCTACAACTGGCAAGTCAACAATGCGGTGTTCGGCCTCGAAGGCGACATCAACTATTTCGGCTTCAAGGGCAGCGCGAGCGGCTCGGCGGTGTATCCTTGCTGCACATTTAGCAGCTTCACAGTCAACTCCTCGGTCTCGGCTGATTGGCTGGCTACCATCCGCGGCCGCGTCGGCTTCCTCGCCACGCCGAACTGGCTGATCTACGCCACCGGCGGCGCCGCGATCGCCGACGTGAAGGCCAATTTCACCTTCACCGATACGTTCGCGTCGGCGACCGAATCCGGCGCGATCCGTGACACGCGCGTCGGCTGGACCGCGGGCCTCGGTGGCGAATACGCGGTCGGCAACGGCTGGTCCTTGAAGGCCGAATATCTCTATGTCGATCTCGGTCGCGCCAGCATGACCAGCAACAATCTCACGGCGCCCTTCGGCGGCGCCGCCTTTCCGATGCCCGCCCAGACTTTCACCCATTCGGTCGATCTCAAGTCGAACATCGTCCGCGTCGGCGTGAACTACAAGTTCGGCGGCCCGGTCGTCGCCAGGTACTGAGCGTCCGCAGGAGCGGATCTGACGAAAGCCCGGCTCAGCCGGGGCTTTCTCTTTCCGGCGTCTCATCGCGATGCGACCAGCCGCGCCAGCGCCGGCAGGATCTTGTAGCGCGCGATCTCGTGCGGATATTCGCCGCGATTGGCGAGCAGGACGATGCCGAGCCTTCGTGTGGGCACGAGGCCGATATAGCCGGAGGTGTTGTTGAGTCCGCCCGGCTTGTCGAGCACCGTCACACCGTCGAGATGCACGGTCTCCCAAGCCATGGCCTGGCCGAATTTCTCGTCGACGGGGAAGCTCTCGTGCTGCGTCATCCGGATGGCCTCGCCCAGCTCGGGCTCGATCAACCTGCCGTCCGCGCAGGCCGCGACGAAGGTCGCGAGGTCGCGCGCGGACGAGAACATCTGGCCGGTGCCCGGAAAGTCGAAATAGCTCTGCTGATTGCCGGGCGCTCCGATCGGCGTGCCCTGATCCGAATAGCCCTGCACGGCGCGCGCCATCTGCGCATCACTCAACATCGCGCGATTGTCGGGCGTGCGCTCCGGCACGAATGTCGAGGTCATGCCGAGCGGCTTCAGGATTCGGTTTGCGATCAGCTCGCTGATCGGGACGCGATAGCGGCGCTCGAGCACGAGCAGCACGTAACCGGCATGGGTGTAGATGCGCTGCTTGCCGGGCTCGATGCCCTGCGGCGGCGTCCAGGCGTTGAGCATATCGAGGAACTCGCCGAGGCTGAACGACTCGTTCGGCCAGGGCGGATGATCCGTCGGCAGCAGCAGGCCGGATGTATGCGTGACGAGCTCGCCGATCGTGACACGGCGGATATAATTGCCGTCGAGTTCGGGCAGATACGCCGCCACGTGCTCGTCGAGCCGCAATTCGCCGCGGCGCACCCCGAGCGCGACCAGCGTCGCCTCAAAAGTCTTTCGCAAGGAGGCGAGGTTGAACAGCGTGTCCGATGTGACCGGACGCCTGGTGGCGTCGTCGGCGAAGCCGTAGTTGAAGAAGTCGACGTGACGGCCCGCATAGAGCGCGGCGGCGAGGCCGCCGGGATGATCCGGCGTCGCCGTCGGCGCGAGCTCTGTGGCCACGACGTCCCGCAACATCGGGATCATGTCGGAGTCCGCGTTGGCAGCGCGGGCGAAACCAAGTGCAAATGGCAGCAGCGCGGCCCTGGCAAGGAACCGCCGGCTGATGGCTGGGCGTGATGAGGGAGCAAGAGGATGCACGTAGTCTGATGATCAGTTCGATGCGCCCCCGTTTCACTCTTATCGGCAAATGTCGCGCATCCCAATTCACGATTGCGCGGGGACGGTTCCACCCGTCCACGGTGGCAAAGAAACTAAGCTAAGCGGCTAACAATCATTGACGGCGTTCGGCGCTCCATCTATAGTTAGCCGTATGGCTAACCAATTGTCCCGACTCGACCAGGTCTTCGGCGCGCTGTCCGACCCGACGCGCAGGGCGATCGTGATGCGGCTGTGCGCCGGCGAGGCGTCGGTCGGCGAGCTTGCCGATCCCTTTGCAATGGCGCTGCCGAGCTTCATGAAGCACATCCGCGTGCTCGAGGAGAGTGGCCTCGTCGTGTCCGAAAAGTTCGGACGCGTGCGCACCTGCCGGCTGCGGCCGGACGCGATGGCGGGCGCGGAGGATTGGCTCCAGCAGCAACGGGCGATCTGGGAAGCGCGCCTCGACCGCGTCGAGGCCTATGTGATGACGCTGAAGAAAGAGAAGGAGAGGGCAGCTGCCAAGCGGCCGTCCCGAACAACCAAACGGAAAGGTGCTGAGTGATGACGAGTTCTGCCAACCCCGCTCTGTCGCAATGGTCGCTCGATCGCGAGATCGTGCTGTCGCGTGTGATCGACGCGCCGCGCGAGCTGGTGTTCGAGGCGTGGTCCGACCCAAAGCATCTGCCGCAATGGTTCGGGCCGGCGGGCTTCAGGACCGAGACCAAGGAAATCGACGTCCGCGTCGGCGGGGTCTGGCGTTTCGACATGATCGGGCCTGACGGCACGGTCTATCCGAACCGCATGCGCTTCCTGCGCATCGACAAGCCGCGGCTGATCGAGGTCAATCACGGCGTCGACGAGGACGAGGACCCCGGCATGTTCCGCATGACAGTCACCTTCGATGCCCACGGCGACAAGACCGTGCTGACGCTGCGGCAACTGCACCCGACGGCCGCGCAGCGCGAGACCGTGATCGGCTTCGGTGCCGTCGAGCTCGGCTACCAGACGCTGGACAAGCTTGCCGCCCATGTCGAGGCGGCGAAGGGGTGAGTGCGGCTCACAAGCCGCCAGGCCGTCATTCCGGGTTCGATGCTCCGGGCCGCGCCTAGCGCGGTCCCGTCGCATCGCCCCGGAATGACGTCAGACCAAATACTTCGCGCCGCCGAAGTCTGCGAATCAGGGCCGTCACGCAGATTTTTGTCGCAACCGGCTGCCTTATTGTGACAGTATTGCTACCGCTTGATGTCAGTTCGATAAAAAGCGGAGCGGTCGATGCGGTTGATGTTGCAGGCGAGGTCAAATCCCCTGGCCTGGTGGTGGGGTTCCCTGACGTTGGTCAGCAACGTCAACATCCTCGTCTGGTTCATGCTGTATCGCGAATTCTACCAGGTCCCGACGGGCGGCTTCGGCGGCGTGTCGGGCATCGGGCTCATGCTGCTGCTCTGCGCCGGCTACGTGTTCGGCTGCGCATTCCGCTCGTTCCTGCCGCGCGCCGACGTGCAGCGCATCTGCTTGTTCGACACCTGGCTGTCGAGCGTATTCGTCGGCCGCTCGGTCGCAACCGTCGCTGAACTCTGCTTCGCCGCGCAATGGGCGATCATCCTCGCCCAGCTCGGCGGCATGGCGGGGGCGGAGACCACGGTGAATATCGCCTGGGTGATCGTGCCCGTGATCATCATCGCCGAATGCTTTTCCTGGTACGCGGTGCTGACCACCAACTACCTCTACAACGCCATCGAGAATTCGCTGTGGGCGGTGGTCTTCTTCCTGGTCGGGATAGCGCTGTGCCGGCTGCTGCCCGAATTCCAGGGGCCGGTGCGCTGGGGGCTCATTGCCGGCATCGTCGGGATCGCCTGCTATCTCGCTTTTCTCGTCACCGTCGACGTGCCGATGTATCTGAGCCGCTGGCGGGCAGGGCATCCCGAAGGCGGCAGGCTGCTCGGCCTGCTCGAAGGTCTTCATGACGTCGCCACCCGCTGGGTCGTGACGCATGACGTCGCGCATTGGAAGGGTGAGCTCGCCTGGATGGCGCTCTATTTCAGCGCGGCGGTATGGTCGAGCCTGGCGCTGTGCGCGGTCTATGCGATGGAAGGCTATCTGACGCGCTACCTCGTTTGAGCCAAAGCGCGTCAGGCCTCGCCGAGATCGACTTGGGTCAATATCCCCTGGCGTAGCGCGAGCCTGACGAGCTCGATATCCGACTCGACGCCGAGCTTGCCCTTGATCAGGGAGTGCAGGTTCGCGACCGTCTTGGGACTGACGTGGAGCGTCTCGGCGATCTCCTCGGTGGAGCGTTCGGCGAGCAGGAGCCTGAGCACCTCGAATTCGCGCGCCGTCAGGACGTCGGTCGCCGAGCTCTCGCCGGCGAGCCGGCTCAGCGCGAGCTCGTGGTCGATGTCGGGACTGATGGCGACCCGCCCCGCAAGCACGTCCATCACCGCGCGCACCAGCGTCTCCGGCGGGCTGGTCTTGGTGACGTAGCCCCTCGCGCCGGCGCGGATCGCCTGCACGGCGAAGCCCGCGTTCTGATGCATGGTGAAGACGAGGATTTTTGCGGCCTTGTCCCACTGCCTGATCCGCCGGATGGCCTCGAGGCCGCCGATGCCGGGCATGCTCAGATCCATGATGATCAGATCAGGCGTGCACTCCTTGAACAGCCGATAGGCTTCCGCGCCGTCCGAGGCCTCGGCGACGACGCGCAGTCCCGGCTGCTTCTGCAGGACGGAGCGATAGCCCTCGCGGACGACGGCGTGGTCGTCGACCAGCATGATGGCCCAGCCGGCCTCGCTCATGCCGCGTCCTCCAGAGCTTCCAGCTGCCCGTCGGCAGGGCTGACCGGAATCACGACGCGCAAGGCGGAGCCGCCGTCCGGCCCGGCCGTGAAGCTGAGCCGGCCGCGCATCGCCGCGACGCGCTCGCGCATGCCCAGCAGGCCCATGCCGGATTTGACGGCGGCATCGTTCGGCCGGCCGTCATCGTCGATGGCGAGCGCGATCTCGTTTGCGGCCATCGCCAGATGCAGGCTGACCTTCGTGGCGCCGGCGTGCTTGGCCGCATTGGTGAGCGCTTCCTGCACGATGCGGTAGAGATTGGCGCTGATGGAGGCGGCAGGTTCTCGAAGGCGCCCTCGAAGCGGATATCGAAGCGCGTCTGGCCGCGGCTACGGCCGTTCCACCCCGACACCAGGCCTTCGAGGCTCGCGATGAGGCCGAGCTCCTCGACATCGGGCGGCCGCAGGCGGAACAGCGCGCCGCGCAGCGTCTCCATCATGCCGGTCGCGGTCCGGGCAATGCTGTCGCATTCTCCCAGCAATGCGGGGCAGTCCTGCGCCGCGGTCTGGCGGGCGGATGCGGCGAGCGCGCGGATTGCGGCGAGCGACTGGCCGAACTCGTCGTGCAGCTCGCGCGCGAGATGGCGGCGCTCCTCGTCCTGGAGCGCGATCAGCCTGCGCGTCAGCTCGCTGCGTTCGGACAGCGCGCCGGCAAGACTCGCAGCCAGATGATTGAAGACGTCGCGGATCGCCGACAGCTCCGCGAGATCGAAGGGTGGCAGCCGCGCGGTAAGGTCATTGGCGGCAATCCGTTCGAGGCCGGCGCGAACGACCTGCGTCGGACGCAGCGCGCGCGCCAGCGCTGCGTAGACCAGGACGCACAACAGCGGCAGCGTGATCGCAAGCACGGTCATCAGGCGGCCGGCCTCGTGCCAGGCCTCCGCGGTCTGCACGGCCGGATCGAACCAGACCACGGCGTCGCCGAGCTTCGCTCCGCGCGCGATCACGGGCCGTGCCGCTTCGCGGCCGGGGTCGAACAGGCCGCGATAGAAGGCCGCGAACGCCTGCGGCGGCACGCTCGCCGGGTTCGGCGCGCCGCTACAGAAACGTTGCAGCATCTCGCCGTTCGCGCCACGGAATGCGAGACACAGGCCGGGCGTCATCACGAAGGCCGCGACGGGATCAAGGTTCGGAAAGTCCGAGCGCGGGCTGTTCACCCACTGGACTTTGCCCTGTTGCAGCTCCAGCGTCTTCGCCACGATGGCGGCGATACCGTCGATACGCGCATGCACCGCGCGGTCGGCCGTGATGAGGAAGTAGGCGGAGATCGCGGCGAAGCAGGCGGCCGATACGGCGGCCACGCGCAACGTCAGACGGACCTTGAGATCGAACCTCGGGCGGTTCCACATCGGCGGGCACCTGGCGCGGACGGTATTGTCCCGTCCGCATTAAACGGCAGAACACAAGCGGCGGAAAGCGCCCGCTGCCGTCCCGAAGCACAGTCGTGAAATTTTCCCGGCACTCGCCGGGACGGGCACGGCTGCGCGGCCCGAGGCTGCCGGCCTAGATTTGCGGGTCCGCTCCAGCACACGAGGCCAGCGCATGCACCTCTCCCGGTTGATCCTCTCTGCTTTTCTTCTCGCTGTCCTGCTGGATGTCCGACCGGCCAGTGCGGGCACCGAGGCGGCCACGGCAGCGCCGGTCGGCGTGACAATCGAGGATTTCAGCTATCTCGACACGTCCGGCGAGCCGGTCGACCAGACCGCCGCTCACGAGAAGCGGCTCAACGCGTTCATGGTCGCGCTGCGGCGGGATGTCGAGGCGGACAAGCGCTATCGGCTCACGCCCGCCGGGCAGGCCGATGCAAAATTCAGGATCGTCGGTGGCGTCCAGAAGACGAGCACGCTGGTGCAGTGGGCGAGGGCGGCCGTGATCGATATCGGTGCCAAAAAGGTCCTGTTCGAGAAGCTCTACACTTTCCGCGGCGACAGTGACGAAGCCTGGGATCGCGCCGAGGCGTTCGTCTCCCGCGAGGTGATTGAAGCGCTCGCGCGGCCTGTGCCGGTCGCGCTTGCGGTGTTCGCTTTCGAGCTCGAGGACACCACGGCCGCACCCTCGGCGGGCGTTAGCGAGTCCGATACCGCGCATCTGGTCGAGGTCACGAACGGCGTGCGCGATCGCCTCGCGCAATCCGGCCGCTACCGCCTGGTCGACGTCAGCGGCGCGAGCGGGGAAGCGGTTGCGCGCCATGCGCTGCGCGACTGCGGCGGCTGCGATGCAGAAATTGCCGGGAAGCTCGGGGCGGACCAGTCGCTGATCGGCGTGGTACGGCGGGTCAGCCGCACCGAATATACGATCGGATTCCAGGTCCGTGACGTCAGGACCGGCCAGGTCGTCGCGCGCGGCGACAGCGGCTTGCGCATGGGCGCCGACTATTCCTGGGATCGCGGCGCCGTGCGGCTGGTCAGCGATCGCCTGATCGAGGGCCAGTAGGCGACCGGCGCCTCAGAACGTCAACTGCACCTTCATCGACTGAGACCGGTCGCTGGCGAGCTCGAAGGCGGCGACCGCGTTCTCGAACGGCAGCGAGGCCGAGATCAGTGGCTTCACGTCGATCAGCCCTTCGCCCATCAGCCGCACCGCAAGCTCGAACTCCGGATCGAAGCGGAAGGTGCCGCGGAGCTGCAACTCCTTGGCGACGATGGAATTGATCGGCAGCGTCATCTCGCCGCCGAGGCCGAGCTGCACGATGGTCGCGCCGGGGCGCAGCAAGTCGAGCGCGGTGCGCAGCGCCGCCTGGTTGCCGGACGCTTCGAACAGCGTGTCGAACACGCCCTTGCCGGCGCGCCAGGGATCCAGTGCCGCGGCGTTGTTCGCGACGTTGATGGCATGGGTCGCGCCGAGCTTCCTGGCGACTGCCAGCGGCGCGTCGGCCACGTCAGTCACCACGATCTCGGCGGCTCCGCCAAAGCGCGACACCAGGATCATCAGCGCGCCGATCGGGCCGCAGCCGGTGACCAGCACGCGCTTGCCGAGGAGGGGACCGGCCTGCTTGCCGGCATGCAGGCACACCGCGAGCGGCTCGGCCATCGCGGCTTCCGCGAGCGACAGTTTTTCGGCGATCGGCACGGCCTGCGCTGCGTCGACCGTGACGTATTCACGAAAGCCGCCCTGGACGTGGGGATTGCGCATTGCGCTGCCCATGAAGCGCATGTCGAGGCACTGGTTGCGCATGCCCTCCTGGCAATGCAGGCACTGGCCGCACGGCTTGCTGGGATTGACCGCGACACGCGTGCCCGGCTTCACACGCAAGACGCCTTCACCGACCGCGGCAACGACGCCGGCGATCTCGTGCCCGAGCGCCATCGGCTGCTGGATGCGTACGGTGCCGAAGCCGCCATGGTGATAATAGTGCAGGTCGGAGCCGCAGATGCCGCCATTGGCGATCTTCACACGGACTTCACCTGGGCCGGGCGCGGGATCGGCAAAGCTGTCGATCCGCAGATCCTTCGGCGCGTGGATGACGACGGCACGCATGGGCTCACTCCTTCAGTTCGTTCAGTGGTGGGGCGCGATCACATCGCGGCGATCATGCCGCCATCGACATAGATGATCTGACCGTTGACATAAGTCGAGGCGTCGGAAGCAAGGAAAACCGCGGCGCCCACCAGCTCGTCAGGCTTGCCCCAGCGCTTCGACGGGATACGCCCCATCAGCCAGTTGTTGAAATCGGCGTTGTTGACCAGCGCCTCATTCATGTCGGTCAGCATGTAGCCCGGGCCGATCGCGTTGGCCTGGATGCCATGCTGGGCCCATTCCACGGCCATCGAGCGGGTGAGATTCTTGATGCCGCCCTTGGCCGCGGTGTAGGGCGCGATGGTCGGCCGCGCCAGCTCGCTGCCGAGCGATCCGATGTTGATGATCTTGCCGCGCTTGCGCGGAATCATCCGCTTGGCGGCTTCGCGGCCGATCACGAAGGCGCTGGTCAGGTCCGTCTCGATCACCTTGCGCCATTCGTCGGTGGTGAACTCGACCAGCGGCTTGCGGTGCTGGATGCCGGCATTGTTGACGAGGATGTCGACCGCGAGCCCTTGGCGGTCGAAGCGCTCGAAGCTGGCTACGATTGCGGGTTCATCGGTGACGTTGAAGGCGGCGCCTTCGGCCTCGTGACCGGCGGCGCGAAACTCGGCGACCGCCTGCTCGACCCGCTTGGGATCGACGCCGTTGATGATCATCTTCGCGCCGGCTTTCGCCATGCCCTCGGCGATGGCGCGGCCGAGCCCGCGGGAGGAGCCGGTGACGAGCGCGGTCCGGCCGGAGAGATCGAACAAAGTGGTGCTCATCCAGGAATCCTCAAACGTTGGAGCGGCGCACGGTGAGATCGGACCGGTCGTATACCGCAGGCAGGAGGTCGACGCCAAGGCCGGGACCTTCCATCGGGAAGACGTAGCCATCCTTGATCACGGGCATCGTGGTGACGAGCTCATTGTACCAGCCTTTGTAGAAGGCGCGCACTGATTCCTGGATCAGCGTGTTGGGCTGGCTGAACGACATGTGGATCGCGGCGATGAAGCCGACCGGGCCGATGCAATCATGCGGTGCAAAGGGGCGGTGATAGGTCTCCGCCATCGCGGCGATCTTGCGGCCTTCGGTGAGGCCGCCGGTCCAGCACAAATCCGCCATCACCACATGCATGGCGTCGCGGTCGAGCATGTCCTTGTAGGGGAAGCGCGAGCCGAGCGTCTCGCTGGCGCAGACCCAGACGTCGGTCGAGCGCGCATATTCGGCGAGCGCCTGCGGCGAGTTCATGCGGATCGGGTCTTCATACCAGGTCGGCTTGTACGGCTCGATCGCGCGGGCGATCTGTTTTGCGGTCGGCAGGTTCCAGAGCGAATGGAGCTCGACCATGATCTCCATCTTGTCGCCGACGGCTTTGCGGATCTTCTCGAACGGCTCGATCGCCCGCTTCATCTGGGCTGCGGTGATGAAGAGGCCGTTGTTCTCCTGCGCGGCCGGGTCGAACGGCCAGATCTTCATGGCCGAGATGCCGCTTTCCAAGAGGTTTTCGGCCAGCGCGTCGGCGCGGTTCATGAAGGCGTCGAGGTCTTCATAGGGGCTTTGCACCTCGCCGAGATTCCAGTTCGAGACCGGGCGTATGTTGGTGGAGCGGACATATTTGGTGCCGGCGCAGGTGTTGTAGATGCGCTGCTTGTCGCGGCAGAGGCCGCCGAGCATCTGGTGCACGGGCTGGCCGCAGACCTTGCCGAAGAGGTCCCAGAGCGCGATGTCGATCGCGGAGGCCGCGCGATATTCGACGCCGGTCGAGGACTGCGCCATCGGCAGATTGAGCATGTCCCGATGGATCGCCTCGATGTGGAGGGGATTGCGGCCGAGCAGGCGGCCGGCAAAGGTGTCGTGGATCTGCGCTTCGACGGCGCCTGCGCCGTAAAAGGTCTCACCTAAGCCGATCACGCCGGCATCGGTGTGGACGCGCACCCAGATCACATTGGCGAATTCCTCGGTGCGCAGCGTCTCGATCGACGTGATCTTCACGGCAGCATCCTCCCGTTGAGAGCGCGGCGAGCGCCCGTCTTGTTGCCGCAGTCATACGCCCGCTTGTAATATATCACAACATGTTTTATACATGTCACAAGCAAGACGCGATCCGGCCCGGGAACGAGGCGGGGTCGATGGGGAGGACAACATGGTGCGGCGCAAACGCCCGCTTGAGCTGGTCAATGCGGCAAGTGAAGGCGCGATCGGCCGGCGCAACCGCGTCAATTTCGTCGAGCTCGCCTATCAGAAGATCGAGGATCTGCTGGTCAATTGCGAGCTGAGGCCGGGTCAGTTCCTGACCATGCTGGAGTTGCAGCACATCACGGGATTCGGCCGCACGCCGGTGCACCACGCCGTCAACACGCTTGCCGGCGACACGCTGATCATCATCCGCCCGCGCCATGGCCTTCAGGTCGCGCCGATTGATCTCGCCCGCGAGCGCATGCTGTTGGGCCTCCGCCGCGACATGGAACGCTTCGTGATCCGGCTCGCAGCCGATCGCGCCAGCCTTTCCCACCGCAACCAGGCCCTGCATATCGAGCGCGTGCTGCGCGAGCGCCGGGCCAAGCTGACGCTCGACGAGTTCAACAGCATCGACCGCCGGATCGATGCGCTGATCCTGGAGGCCGGCGGCGAGCCGTTTCTCGCGCATACGATGCGGCCGCTGCACACGCTGTATCGCCGCATCGGCTTCATCCATCACCGCCACATGCCGGGGCAGACCGACTTGTCCGGCACCATCGATCGCCATCTCGACATCTTGAACGCCGTCGCCAATCGCCGCGTTGAAGCGGCGGTCGAGGCCAGCGACGCGCTGATCGACTTCATGAATGCGATGTTCGTCGGGATGGAGGTGGGGATTGATCCGCGCCTGCTCGATTGCAGCATCGAGCCGCTGCTCGGCACGTAAGAAATCTCAGGGAGAACCAGAACATGTCAACGATGGCCGTGCCACAGGAGACCGCGAGCGAGGCCGCGGTCCGCTACCTCATCACCAACTACAGCCCCAAGGGCAACAAGGTCGGCTGGCTGATGATGGCCTCGATCCTGGTCGAGGCCTGGGATCTCTATTCGATCGCCTTCGTGCTGATCTTCATCCGCGAGCAGTACAACCCCGATCCTCTGATGCTCGGTCTTGCCGCGGCCGGCACGCAGGGCGGCGCCCTGATCGGCGCGCTGCTCGGCGGCTGGCTCTCCGACAAGATCGGCCGCCGCGTGATGTTCCTGATCACGATGGTCATGTTCATCGTGCTGGCGCTGGCGCAGGCCTTCGTGCCCAGCGTCGGCTGGCTCGTCGTGGTCCGCTTCCTGCTCGGCGTGCCGCTCGGCTCCGACATCTCGACCGGCTACACCTACATCATGGAATCCATGGCCAAGGGCGAGCGCGAGGTCATGGGCAACCGCTGGCAGTTCATGTTCGCGGTCGGTGAAGTCCTCACCATCGGCGTCATCGTGATCTTCCTGCTGATCGACATGCAGCACGAGATGCTGTGGCGCGTGACGCTCGGCCTCGGCGCAGTGCCCGCGCTGATCATCCTGATCATGCGGCACGACGTGCCGGAGACGGCGGTCTGGCTGGTGCAGAAGGGGCGTTTCCGCGAGGCCAAGCAGGTCGCGCGCGAGATGTTCAACGACGATCTCGACATGCTGCCGAACCAGGACGTGGTGGTACCGAAGGTCCGCACCAGCGCCTTCCTCGCCGACCTCAGGAAGGATCCGATCCGCTGGCGCGCCACGATCTATGGCTGGATCGCCTGGTTCGCGCAAGGAAGCGAGTTCTCGACCTTCGCGTTCTACCTGCCCGTGCTGTTCGTGATGGTTGGCGTGTCGTCCATCCTCGGCAACAATCTGGTGACGATGGCGCTGTTCTGCTTCGCCGGACTCTCGGGCTGGGTCGGGCCGCTGCTGACGCCGAAGCTCGGCCATCGCGGCATCGCGATCGCCGGCTTCTCCATCGTCCTGGCCTCGCTGCTGGTCGCGGCCTTCGCGCTGTACACCGACAACAAGATCCTGCTGCCGTTCGCAGCGGCGGCCATGCTCTGGGGCCATTACTGGGACGCCTCGAACTGCATGACGATCCCGACCATGGTCGCCAAGCCGAAGTATCGCGGCACCGCGAGCGGCTTCGCCTACATGTTCGTGAAGCTGCCGTCGTTCCTGGCGATCTTCCTGTTCCCCGCGCTGTTCTCGGCGATCGGGCAGGCGAACGCCACGTTGTTCGTCGCGATCTTCCCGCTGATCGGCCTGTTGGCTGCGATCTTCATCCTGCCGGAGGTCTACGGCTACGACAACGACTGACGGATCTGAGTAAA
Source organism: Bradyrhizobium sp. CCGUVB1N3 (assembly GCF_024199925.1). NCBI lineage: Bacteria > Pseudomonadati > Pseudomonadota > Alphaproteobacteria > Hyphomicrobiales > Nitrobacteraceae > Bradyrhizobium > Bradyrhizobium sp. CCGUVB1N3. Next base: position 2,021,152 of record NZ_JANADR010000001.1, on the reverse strand, counting down.
CGAGGCGGCGGGCAAGGCGCCTCGTTCGACCTCACGGCGGTGCCGTCAGGCGGCGCGCACCGAACTCAGGAAGCGACCGACCTCGAGCTTGAGGCGGTTGCTATCCGAGGCCAGCGATTGAGCGGCCGAGAGAACCTGCGACGACGCCGAACCGGTTTCGGCGGCGCCGCGTTGCACGGAGCCGATATTGGTGGACACCTCGTGGGTACCTTGGGCCGCCTGCTGCACGTTGCGAGAGATTTCCTGCGTTGCCGCGCCCTGTTCCTCCACGGCAGCCGCAATGGCCGACGATACTTCGGACAGCCTTTCGATCGTCCCGGAGATTTCCTTGATCGACGCGACCGAGTCCTGGGTCGCGGCCTGGATGCCCGAAATCTGCTGGCTGATCTCGTCGGTCGCTTTCGCGGTCTGCTCGGCGAGGGCCTTCACCTCGGAGGCAACCACGGCAAAGCCGCGACCCGCCTCGCCGGCGCGTGCGGCTTCGATGGTCGCGTTCAGTGCAAGCAGATTAGTCTGGCTGGCGATGGTATTGATCAGCTCGACCACGTCGCTGATCCGCGTTGCCGCCTTCGATAGTTCGCTCACGCGTTCAGTGGTCGCGCGCGCCTGACCGACGGCGTCGCCGGCCATGCGTGCAGATTCCTGCACCTGGCGGCTGATTTCGCCGACCGACGAGGACAGCTCCTCGGTCGCCGAAGCGACCGATTGCACGTTCGCGGAGGCCTGTTCCGAAGCTGCCGCAACGGTGGTCGCAAGCTGCTGGGAGTGACCGGCACTCGTCGTCAGCGTGCCGGCGGAGGCTTCCAGCTCGGTGGATGCGGACGACACGGTGTCGACAATCTCGCCGACGGCGGTCTCGAAACTGTTCGCAAGCTGAACCATGTCCGCCTTGCGTTGCGTGGCGGCGCGTGCCTCGGATTCCTTTGCTTCCGCTTCCATGCGCAATTTGGCGAGGCCATTTTCCTTGAATGCCAGGGCTGTCTTGGCAACTTCACCGACCTCGTCGTTGCGGTCGCTACTGTGGATGTCGATGTCGTAGCGGCCGGCCGCCAGCTGCTGAAGCAGGGCGACAATGGAGCGAATCGGCCCGGCGATGCCGAACTGGCCGATCAGGAAGCCGACCAGAGTCCCGGCCAGCACGCTCGTGACCGAGATCACGATCAGCGTCCGCGACGTCGAGGCATATTCGTCCGAGGTCTTCCGGGAGAACTCCTGGACCCTCTCATCGAGCCGGTCCGCCACGGCCGTGATGTCGGCCGACAGCTTCTCCGCCGCAGCGCGGCTCGTCATGACGGTTTCGCGGAGTTTCTCGGCGGTTTCCGTAATCTTCTGTGACGCGGCCGCGTCGGTTGCAGCCATCGACTGCTTCATCGTCTGTTCGTAGGCGGACAGCGATTGTTGCACGCCGGGCAGCATCGCCTGGACCTTGCTGTCGGTCGTCTTGCTGACCGAGTCCATCAGCTCGTGAAACTGCGCGAGTTGCTCTTCGAGGACCTTTCTGGCGGCGCTTCGGTTCTCGCCGGTCGGGTCAAGCGCGCCGCGGAATTCGGCACGGTTCATCGCGATCACCCGCTGGCGGGCGCGCGCTGCTTGGAGGGAGCGCGTGGCGGCTACTGCCATTTTCTCGGCGTTTTCGTTCTGCGCCGAGAGTGCCGTGATGGCGACGTATGACAGTGCCGCCATCGTCGCGGCGAGCAGGAGGACAATGGCGAGAATTTTAGGCAAGATACGAAAACGGCCGAGAAAATGCATGCTTCTTCCGTCTATGCGATTGGTTGGAATGTTGATCAGCGTCCACCCCAGGCCGTAGTCGCTGAGCTGTGCGAACTTTTGTCGCAGTCCGGTCCATAATTGGTTAAGATGGAACACCGGAAGTCTACTAGTTTCCCAGGCGAAACCGAGGGTGGCGCTGACGACGGGCGCAGGCCGTGATCGCTCGCCGCGATCGATGCGGCAATGGGAGCGACGGTCAGGTTGTTGAGGGCGCTGATGGCTCCGCTCGGGCGAGCCGCCGTGTCTTGCGTCGATGATGGCATTGTGCCCCTGATTTGCCCGACGTGTCAAATGAAGTTCGGAAAATTCGTATGACGTAACGCGGACAGTCGTCGGCTACTTTGCATGGGGTTGTTTTCGATGTTTTTGTTGAGGCCTCGTGCCGAGCCTCATCTCGTCATGCCTCGGGGCTGCGAGAACGACTGACCACGTTCACCTGATCGCGGCCGCGAGCGCCGCAATCAGGGCGGGCGGCGTGACGAGCAGACCGAGCTTCAGGAATGGCCAGGCGCCGACCTCGATCTTCTCGCGGCGCAGTGCCACCAGCCACAGGATGGTGGCCAGCGAGCCGGTGATCGAGAAATTCGGTCCCAGGTCGACGCCGATCAGGATGGCGCTGACGACTGACGTGGGCAGGTGATCGCTGGCCACGATTGATCCGGCGACCAGCCCGACCGGCAGGTTGTTGGCGATGTTGGTGGCGATCGCAGTCGCGATCCCGACGCTCCAGGCGGCCTTGGGCACGGACTGTTCGACAGCCTCATGCAGCAGCGCGCTGAGATGGCCGATCACGCCGGTCTTGATCAGCGCTTCCACCATGACGAAAAGCCCGCCGACCAGCGGTAGCACGCTCCATGACACATGCTTGAGCACCGGCACGGGCGACTGGCGGCTGAGCAGGAGGACGAGGCCGGTCGTCACCGCGCCGCAGATGAAGGTGGGCAGGCCGAGCGGCTTGTCAAGCGCGGAAGCCGTGATCAGCACGACGCCGATCGCGGCAATGCCGATGGCGGTCAGCTTGCCGCCGCGGCTGAGCACCTTGTGCGGCACGCGGCGCTCGATGATCTCCTCCTTCAGCGCGCGATGCTGGGTGAGGCGAAGAACGACGTAAGTGAGCACGATCGAGGCGAGCGAGGGCAGCGCGAACAGGCGGAGCCATTCGGTCAGATGCGGCATGTGCGCGCCGAACACCACGAGATTGGCGGGGTTCGAGATCGGCAGCACGAAGCTCGCGGCGTTGGCAATGAAGGCGCAGACGAACAGATAAGGCAGCGGCGCCGCGCCGGCAGCCCGTGTTGCCGCGTAGACCGCCGGGGTCAACACGATCGCGGTCGCGTCGTTCGACAGGAACACTGTCACCAGCGTGCCGACGAGGTAGATCAGCAGAAACAGGCGCTGCGGCGAGCCCCGGGCATATTCGACGGCGAGGGCCGCGAGATAGTCGAACAGGCCTTCGAGCCGGGCGAGCTCGGCGATCAGCATCATGCCGATCAGGAACAGATAGACGTCGATGCCCTTTTCGAGGCCGGTCAGCGCGTCATCCCGGCTCAGGAAGCCGAACAGCACCAGCGCCGCGGCGCCTGCCACCGCCCAGATCGCCTCGGGCAGGCGAAACGGGCGGATGATGACGCCTGCCGTCGCGGCGACGATGATGCTCCAGGCCCAAAAGGCGTCATGCGGCGCGATCGGCAATATCTGTCTCCTCGTCGCGCCTGACTATCCGCTCCGTCCGCGAGTCCTCAAGCTCAGAGCTTCACCGCCAGCAGCACCGCGCCGGCGCCGATCATGGCAATGCCGATCCAGCCCTGCGCGGTCGGACGCTCGCCGAGAAAGGCGAAGGCGAACAGCGCCACCAGCACGACGCTGAGCTTGTCGATCGGCGCGACCAGCGTCGCCGGCCCGAGCTTCAGCGCGCGGAAATAGCACAGCCAGGATGCCCCGGTGGCCAGCCCCGACAGGATCAGGAACAGCCAGGTCTTTGACGAGACTGCCGAGGGTACCGCGAATTGGCCGGTGAGGAACAACAGTACTGAGAAAGCCAGCAGCACCACGATGGTGCGGATGAAGGTTGCAAGATCCGGGTTGATGTTCTCGACGCCGACCTTTGCGAAGATCGCAGTCAGCGCGGCAAAGCTGGCGGAGAGCAACGCCCAGGTCTGCCAGGCGGAGAGGAGGGCGGGTTTCATGTCATGCTGCCTGATGCGTTGCTTTTCACTTGTGGTGATGAGGGGCACAGCGGCCAAACACTCCACTGTCGTCCCGGCGAAGGCCGGGACCCATACCGCGGAATGTTTCTTGGGGCACACTGGTCGTCGTTCTTCGCCAAACACAATCCTGTGGTTATGGGTCCCGGCCGTCGCCGGGACGACATTGTGTTTTGTGGCCTCCGCTCACCTCGCCATCGGGACCTTTTCCGCCATCGCCTTGCGCAGGATGCGCGAGAGGGACTCGACCGAATACGGCTTCTGGATCAGCTCGAAGCCGCGATGGGCGCTTTCGGCGAGCACGTTGCTGTAGCCGGAGGTGAGCACCACCGGCAGGCCCGGATAGCGCTCGCGGATCACGCCGGCGAGCTCGACGCCGTTCATGCCCGGCATGATGACGTCGGAGAACACGAGATCGACGGCGAATTCGTTCTCGCCGAGGATCGCCAGCGCGGCGTTGGCGTTGGCGACACGGCGCACGACATAGCCGAGGTCTTCGAGCAGTTCGGTGGAGAAGCGCCCGACGTCGTCATTGTCCTCGACCACCAGCACGCGATAGCCGCGCCCCGTGGCGGCAGGCTCGCTCATCAGCGATGCTGCTGCCGTGGCCAGGTTGGGGCTCGGTGCCTGCGGCAGATAGATCGTGAAGGTCGCGCCGTGTCCGACGTTGCTCTCGACCGCGATGTCGCCCTCGGACTGCTTGGCGAAGCCGAAGGCCTGGCTGAGGCCGAGCCCGGTGCCCTTGCCGACCTCCTTGGTGGTGAAGAACGGCTCGAAGATCGCCTCGAGATTTTCCGGCGCGATACCCGAGCCGGTGTCGTGGACCGAGATCGCGACGAAATCGCCGCTGCGCGCGGATTGTGTGCGCAAGGCAGGGATGCCCTTGAGCTTGCGGACCGCGATGGTCAGGCGTCCCTCGTCCTTCATCGCATCGCGTGCGTTGATGGCAAGGTTGATCAGCGCGGTCTCGAACTGCGCGATGTCGGCGATGGTGAAGCAGTCGAGATCGTGCACGTCGACCGCGATCTCGATGCGGCCGCCGACCAGCGGTCGTACCAGTTGCGCCACGCTTTCGACCTGCGTACCGACGTTGAAGATCTGCGGCTTCAAGGGCTGTCGCCGCGCAAAGGCGAGCAGCTGCGCCGTCAGGTTCGAGGCGCGCTCGACCGTCTCGGAGATCGCATCGACATAGCGTCGCCGCCGTTCCTCCGGCAGCTCGCGCCGGCGCAAGAAGTCGGTCGCCGAGCGGATGATGGTGAGGAGATTGTTGAAATCATGCGCGACGCCGCCGGTGAGCTGGCCGATCGCCTCCATCTTCTGCGACTGGCGCAGCGCCTCCTCGCCGCGGCGGCGCTCGGTGATGTCGACGGCTTCGGGCACGGCGCCGGAGATCTTGCCGTGCTGGTCGAGCAGGGGGCGGATGCTGAAATCGAACCAGCGCTCGCCGATGGGGAGGCGGAGCAGCATCTCCATCCGCACCGCTTCGCCCGTCAGGACCGTATCGAAGGCGTTGCGGACCATCGTCGACATGCCCTCGGTCGCGGTGAACCACGGCGTGTCCCAGAACGGCTTTCCGATGACGTCTCGTGGCGCGGCGCGGATGCCGGCGAGCGCCGTAGTGTTGGCGTAGAGCACCTCGCCTTCGAGGTTGAGCAGGCCCTGGTATTGGTTGCTGGTTTCCAGGATCGCCCGCAGCCGGGCCTCGTTGGCTTCGAGCTGTGAGGTGCGCTCCGTGATGCGCTCTTCCAGCGTTTCGTTGAGTTGCCTGAGCTCGATCTCGGCCTGCTTGGCGGCGGTGATGTCGTGGGCGACGCCGATGAAGCCGATATGCTTGCCGTTGGGGTCCCAGCGCGGCTGCGATTCCGAGCGCAGCCAGCGCCACTGGCCGTCGGCGCGCCTGTAGCGGGCTTCCAGCACGAAGGGCTTTAACGAGGCTTCGCCCTGCACGGATTGCTGCAGCACCTGCGGAAGGTCGTCCGGGTGCAGCACCTTGCGCCAGTCGAAATCGATCGCCTCCTCGAAGGGCAGGCCGAGGAAGTCGACATAGGCCTGGTTGGCGAAGGAGCGCTTGCGGTCGAGCTTGGTGACCCAGATCGGCACCGGCGCACTATCGGCGATCAGGCGGAAGCGTTCCTCGCTTTCCCGCAACGTCGCCTGCGCCAGCATCTGGTCGGTGACGTCGAGGTCTGCGCCGACCAGCCGTACCGCGCGGCCGCCCGCATCGCGCTCGATCTTGCCGACGACACGGATCCAGCGCACCTCGCCGTCGCTGGGGCGATTGATGCGGTAGGTGTCGGAGTAATCTTCGCCCCCGCTCTTGAGTATGCCGAAGAGGTGCTGGATTGTCCGCTCGCGGTCCTCCGGATGGATGCGGCCGACCCAGTCTTCGTAGGTCTCGCTGGCCGCCTCCGGCGGCAGGCCGTGGATCAGGAGATATTCGGGGGTGCGGCGGTTCCTGACGCCGCCGCGGAAATCGATCTCCAGGCCGCCGACGCCGGCAATACGCTGGATGCGCGCAAGCTCGGCCTCACGCTCCTGCAAGGCGCGATAGGCGTTGTCGCGCTCGCGGGCGATCTCCTCCAGATGCTGGCGCAGCCTTTCGGCGGCGATGGTCTCGGGTAAAGGATCGTTCAAGGCGTCGGCCGCTGTGATGCACGTGCCCGAGCAATACTCACACAGACCGGGCGCGATGGCTACCCATTGCAACGATCGGACGGTGGAGAATGATGTCGGGGAAGTGTGGACGGCGGACCAACGTCGCGCCAGAGGATTTTGTTCCGTCCGCAGGAACGATTAACGTCGCGAAGCGTCGTCGCCGGGCCCAAGATCGAATTCAAGATAGGCTCACGAGACTTCTACCGGGGGATGTAAACCTTGAAGTTATTTGTCTGCCAGGCCTGCAGCAACGTCCTCTATTTCGAGAACCGCGCCTGCGAACGCTGCGGCCACCGGGTTGCCTTCCTCCCCGAGAAGGAGATGCTCTCCGCGATCGAGCCCGACGGGACGGCCTGGGCGACGCTGGCCGACAAGGGCAAGGGCCGCATGCTGTGCGCCAATGCCGAGTTCGACGCCTGCAACTGGCTGACCGAGCCCGGCAGCAGCGATCTCTACTGCCGCGCCTGCCGGCACAACGGCACGGTGCCCGACCTGTCCGATCCGACGCAGCTTGCCGGCTGGCGCGAGCTCGAGGTGGCCAAGCACCGGTTGTTCTATTCGCTCTCGCGCTGGAAGCTGCCGCTGACGACGCGGGCAGAGGATCCCGCGCACGGGCTGATCTTCAACTTCCTTGCCGATGATCCCTACAGCGGCCAGCGGATCATGACCGGCCACGACAACGGCCTGATCACGATCGCGCTGACGGAAGCCAACGATATCGAACGCGAGCGGCGCAGGCTCGAGATGGGCGAGCCATACCGGACGCTGCTCGGCCATTTCCGCCACGAGGTCGGGCACTATTTCTGGGACGTGCTGGTGCGGGGCGGCGGCAAGCTCGACGAATTCCGCGCGATGTTCGGCGACGAGCAGATCGACTATGGGCAGGCGCTCCAGCGCCACTATGCGGAGGGGCCGCCGCCGGACTGGCAGCAGAGCTATGTCTCCGCCTACGCGACCACGCATCCCTGGGAGGATTTCGCCGAGACCTGGGCGCACTACCTCCACATCGTCGACACCCTGGAGATGGCCGCCGAATTCGGCATGGAGGTGCGTCCCAGGATCGATCGGGACGGCGAGCTGACGGCGCGCATCCGCTTCAACCCCTACATGGCAGCGGACGTCGAGAAGCTCGTCAACGCGTGGCTGCCCTTCACCTTTGCCATCAACAGCGTCAACCGGGCGATGGGCGCCCGCGACCTCTATCCCTTCATCCTGTCACCCGCGGTGATCGGGAAGCTGGGCTTTGTCCACGAGCTGGTGCGGGGTGCGACCAAAGCCGGCAGTCGATAGGGGATCGATAAGGCCGGCTTTGGCGAGGCGATAAGGCCGGCGCGCGTCGCTGGTACGCCAGGGCGGGGTGCGGATTTAGACCGTTGCCTCCGGCCGATTTTGCTGTACCACGGACACATCACGGCCTGTCCCATCGGCCCGAACGGGTGAGGGATGGGTCCCGCCCAAGGTCGAAGAACCAAGAAAAGCATGTTCAAGCGCATTCTGATCGCCAATCGCGGCGAAATCGCCTGCCGGGTCATCAAGACTGCCCGCCGGATGGGAATTGAGACGGTTGCGGTCTATTCCGAGGCCGACCGCGATGCCCTGCATGTCGAGATGGCCGACGAGGCGGTCCTGATCGGACCACCGGCCGCGGCCGAGAGCTATCTGGTGATCGAGAAGATCGTCGAGGCCTGCCGCAAGACGGGGGCGCAGGCCGTGCATCCCGGCTACGGCTTCCTGTCCGAGCGCGAGGCGTTTCCGCGCGCGCTGGAGGCGGCCGGTATCGTCTTCATCGGCCCGAACCCCGGCGCGATCGCGGCGATGGGCGACAAGATCGAGTCCAAGAAGGCGGCCGCCAAGGCAAAAGTCTCGACCGTGCCCGGCTATCTCGGCGTCATCGAAGACGACAAGCAAGCGGTGCGCATAGCCGACGAGATCGGCTATCCCGTGATGATCAAGGCGTCCGCCGGCGGCGGTGGCAAGGGCATGCGCATCGCGCATTCGAAGAGCGAGGTCGCCGAAGGCTTCAATCTGGCCAAAGCCGAAGCCAAGGCCTCGTTCGGCGACGATCGGGTGTTCGTCGAAAAATTCATCGTCGATCCCCGCCACATCGAGATCCAGGTGCTGGGCGACAAGCATGGCAACGTGATCTATCTCGGCGAGCGCGAATGCTCGATCCAGCGCCGCAACCAGAAGGTCATCGAGGAGGCACCGTCGCCGCTGCTCGACGAGACCACGCGCCGCAAGATGGGCGAGCAGGCGGTCGCGCTGGCGAAGGCCGTGAACTACGATTCCGCCGGCACCGTCGAATTCGTCGCGGGCCAGGACAAGAGCTTCTATTTCCTGGAGATGAACACCCGCCTCCAGGTCGAGCATCCCGTGACCGAGCTCGTCACCGGTATCGATCTCGTCGAGCAGATGATCCGGGTCGCCGCCGGCGAAAAGCTCACCATCGCGCAGAAGGACGTCGCGCTGACCGGTTGGGCGGTGGAATCGCGTCTCTACGCCGAAGACCCCTTCCGCAATTTCCTGCCCTCGATCGGGCGCCTCGTGAAGTACCGCCCGCCGGCGGAGCTAAGCAAAGACGGCATCACCGTGCGCAACGACACCGGCGTGCAGGAGGGCGGCGAGATCTCGATCCACTACGATCCGATGATCGCCAAGCTCGTCACCCATGCGCCCTCGCGCGCCGCCGCCATCGAGGCGCAGGCGACCGCGCTCGATGCGTTCTATGTCGACGGCATCCGCCACAACATTCCGTTCCTGTCCGCGCTGATGAACCATCCGCGCTGGCGCGAGGGACGGCTGTCGACCGGATTCATCGCCGAGGAATTCCCGAAGGGTTTTTCGGCGCGGGTGCCTGAAGGCGAGGTCGCACGGCGGATCGCCGCCGTCGGTGCCGCCATCGATCACGTGTTGGGAGAGCGCAAGCGACAGATTTCCGGCCAGCTCGGCGGCCGCGTCGTGCAGCGCGAGCGTCGCCGCGCGGTGTGGCTCGACCGCGAGGAGATCGCACTCGAGATCGCGCGCGAAGGCGAGGCGATCGCCGTGCGTTTCCTCGATGCCGAGGGCAAGGCGGGCAATACCCATCTCCTGGAGTCGCCTTGGAAGCCGGGCGAACCGGTCTGGCAGGGCACGATCGACGGCCACTTCATCGCCGTGCAGGCGAGGCCGATCCCGAACGGCATGCGGCTCGCCCATCAAGGCGTCGAGGTGCAGGTCTATGTCTGGACCGAGACGGAAGCGTCCTCCGCGCGGCTGATGCCGGTGACCACGGCCTCCGACACCGGCAAGAAGCTGCTCTGTCCGATGCCCGGCCTCGTCGTCTCGATCGCCGTCGCCGAAGGGCAGGAGATCAAGGCCGGCGAGACGCTTGCGGTCGTCGAAGCCATGAAGATGCAGAACGTGCTGCGCGCCGAGCGCGACGGCACGGTGAAGAAGATCCACGCCAGCGCCGGCGCCACGCTGGCGGTGGACGCGCTGATCCTGGAGTTTGCGTGAGGCGGCGGCGCAGTTCTAAATGTAGACCCTCACCCTGAGGAGCGCGCACTTCGCGCGCGTCTTGAAGGGCGAGGCCGAGAGCGGGGCCTTCGTCCTTCGAGACGCGCGTTCCGCGCTCCTCAGGACGAGGAACTGGGAGCGAAGCAACCATGGCCTTCCGTCAACGCCGCGAAAAACTGCGATCGATCCTCACCGGTCAGGGCTGCATCCGTCCCGGCTCGGTCTATGACGCGATCTCGATCCGCATTGCCGAGGATCTCGGCTTTCCGCTCGGGATGTTCGGCGGCTCGGTGGCTTCGCTCGCGGTGCTCGGCGATCCCGACATCGCGCTGATCACGCTCACGGAGCTTGCCGAGCAGATGCGGCGGATGTCGCGGGCCTCCGTGCTGCCGGTGCTGGTCGATGCCGATCACGGCTACGGCAACGCGCTCAACGTCCGCCGCACGGTGCAGGAGCTGGAGGCCGCGGGCTGCGCCGGCCTCACCATTGAGGACACGCTGCTCCCGCAGGCTTTTGCCGAGGCGAAGACACAGCTCATCTCGCTGGAAGAGGGCGTCGGCAAAATGAAAGCGGCGCTTGATGGCCGCAGCGATCCCTCGCTGGTCATCATGGGCCGCACGGGCGCCGCCGCGGTCACCTCGCTCGAGGACACCATCAAGCGAGCGCAGGCCTATCAGGCAACCGGCGTCGATGCCTTGTTCTTCACCGGCATCAAGTCGCGCGCCGAGCTTGAGGCGATCGCAGCGGCGACGCGTCTGCCGATCGTGCTGGGCGGCGCGCCCGACGAGCTGAACGCGCTCGACTATCTCGCCGGTCAGCGCGTGCGCATCGCGCTGCAAGGCCACGCACCGATCGCTGTGGCAACGCAGGCGGTCTACGACACGCTGAAGGCGCTGCGCGAGGGGACGCCGCCGAAAGACCTCAGAGGCCTCGCATCGTCGGAGCTGACCGGCCGTATCATGCGCGAGGCCGACGTGAAGGCGCGCAGTGCCGATTTCCTCGGGTTGAAGAGATGAGCCGAGCCATCCTCCAGGTCATGATCCGCGGCCGCGTGCAGGGCGTCGGCTATCGTGCCTGGGTCGAATACCAGGCGAGCGCGAGCGGGCTGGAAGGCTGGGTGCGCAACCGGCGCGACGGCAGCGTGGAGGCGCTGTTTGCGGGAGCGCCGACCCGCGTCGCCGAAATGGTGGCCTTGTGCCGGCATGGTCCGCCGTCCTCGCGCGTCGACAACGTCACCAGCGAGACCGCAGGCGAGGACGATTTGAACCTGCGGCGGGCAGGGGAGGCGTTCTCGGTCCTGCCGACGGTGTAGATTTCACCGCGGCAGCCTGGCGATGGCGTCGCTGAGCTCGTGGATCTCGTAGGGCTTGCGCAGGATCGGGAAATCGCCGCGCACGCCGGCAGCGGCATCGCTGTAGCCGGTCGCCAGCAGGATCGGCAGACCGGGGCGGATCTGGCGCAGGCGATGGGCGAGGGTGAGCCCGTCCATCTTGCCGGGCATCACGATGTCGGAGAATACGAAGTCGACGCCGTCATGCTCGATCTCGCGCAGCGCCTCCTCGGCGTCCGCCACGCGGCGTACCTGATAGCCAAGTTGCTCCAGCAGCGTGGTGCTGACCAGCGCGACGTCCGGATTGTCCTCGACCAGCAGCACGGTTCCGCTGCCGCGCGAGGGCGCGGCTGCGGCTTCGCGCTGTGGTTCGCTCGTCTCGCGCGGCAGGAGAATTGTGAATGCCGTGCCCTTGCCGAGCTCGCTGTCCACTTTCACGGTGCCGCCGGCCTGATGGGCAAAGCCGTGCACCTGGGACAGGCCGAGCCCGGTGCCCTTGCCGACTGGCTTGGTCGTGAAGAATGGCTCGAAGATCTTGTCGAGCACGTCGGAGGGGATTCCGAGGCCGGTGTCGGCAACGCTGATGGCCACGAACTCGCCGGCGTAAAGCTGTTCGGACAGCACCACATTGCGGGCGCCGATCGTCACGGTGCCGCCGTCGGGCATCGCGTCGCGCGCATTGATCACGAGGTTGAGCAGCGCCGTCTCGAGTTCGGACACGTCGGCCCTGATCGGCCAGATCTCGCGGTCGATGTCGAAGGCGAGCCGCACGGGGCTGCCGACGCCGGCATGGAGAACTTCGCGGATCGCCTTGATCCGCTCACCGAAATGGATCGCCTGGGGATTGACGCTCTGCCGCCGGGCAAAGGTCAGCAGCTGGGCCGTGAGCGCGGCGCCCCGCTTGGTCGCCGTATCGATCGCGGAAATCGCGCGCTCCAGCTTGGCGTCCTGCTCGGCGACCCGCTTGAGAACGTGAAGGCTGCCGCTGATGATCATCAACAGGTTGTTGAAGTCGTGCGCGACGCCGCCGGTGAGCTGGCCGAGCGCATCGAACTTCTGGGACTCCGCAAGTTGCTTCTGCATCGCCTCGAGCTTGAGCTCGGCGTTGCGGCGCTCGGTGATGTCGCGGGTGATCTTGGCAAAGCCGACGAGCTCGCCATTCTCGTAGATCGGATCGATCACGACGCTGGCCCAGAAGAAAGTGCCGTCCTTGCGGACGCGCCAGCCTTCTTCCTCGTAGCGCCCCTGTTCTCGTGCGATTCTGAGCGCGCGCGCGGGCTTGCCGTTGGCGCGGTCGATTTCGGTATAGAAGCGCGAGAAGTGCTGGCCGACGATCTCCTCGGGCAAATAGCCCTTGATGCGCTGACCGCCGATGTTCCAGCTCGTGATGATCCCGGTGGGATCGAGCATATAGAGGGCGTAGTCCGCAACCCCCTCGACCAACAGCCTGAAACTGCGTTCGCTATCGAACAAGTCTCGCTGTTGTCTGTACTTTTGCGCCATTTCTGGGCCCCAGCCTCGACCCGGGCAAACGCCTCAATGCAGACATTGTTCCGGGAGGCTGAGGTGTTTTTAGGCAAATGCCGGGAACGGTATGCAGGATTAAATCCCGCCTGCTCCCCTTGACGGGAAATCGATATCGTCAGATATTTCTGTTATGACAGAAACAACCGGTAAGAAGAAACTGCCTGCCGCCGTCGAGCGCTTCATCCTGCACTGGGGCGACATGGGAGACGAGTGGGGCGTCAACCGCTCGGTCAGCCAGATCCATGGGCTGCTCTATCTCGCGGAAGCGCCAATGACGGCGGAGGACATCGCCGAGACGCTCGGCATGGCGCGGTCCAACGTCTCCAACTCGATCAAGGAGCTTCTGGCCTGGAATTTGATCCGGCGCGTGCCGATCCTCGGCGACCGCCGCGATCATTTCGAGGCGGAGACCGACATCTGGGAGGTGGCGGCGCGGATCGCGGCACGGCGCAAGGAGCGGGAGATCGATCCTGCGGTTGCGGCCCTGCGGGCCTGCGTCTCCGATGCCACCGACGATCCGACGATCAGTCCGGTCGCAGCCAAGCGGCTGAAGGAGATGCTCGCCTTTACCGAGCTCGCGGACCACTGGTTCATGCAGATGCTCAGAGTGCCGCGGCCGCGGCTGATCGCGTTGATGAAGCTCGGCGAGAAGATCGCAAATCTGCTGCCGCTGGGCAAAGCCAAATAGCGCGAGGGGGGTTGCGATGACGTCGGCAAGATTACCAGGCTCTCACGCGTCCTTCCCCGCTCACACCAAATTCCTCGATGATCGCCGCTTCCGTGCGCTGTTGCCGGATGAGGATTGGGGGCGCCTGCCGCTTGCGACCTGGCGGAGGTTTTCCAAGCGCGTACGCGACGGCGACAGCGTCGTCTATGTCGGCGTCGTCGACGAGGTCAGCTTCAGCGATCTCGGCTGGTGGTTCGCGCAGGCCGCGCGCCTGATCGGCGGGCCGTTGCCGACCGGCCGCGACATCGGCGTACCCATGATCGTCACCGTCACCGAGGACGCGAAGAGCGCCGGCCAGACCTGGACGCGCATCTGTGCGCGCAGGGATGGATTTCCGCAGGTCATCCACTCCGCTAAGCGGTTTGAGGGGCCGACCGGGCTGGAGGAATATGTCGGCTTCGGCGTGTCGATGGCGCTGCGCATCGCGGTCGTGGACGAGGTGCTTGAGTTTCGCAGTGCCGGCTACGGACTCCAGATCGGCCGGCTCTGGCTGCCGCTGCCGAAATGGCTGACGCCCGGCGATCTCACGGTGACGCACCGCGATCTCAGCGAGGGCGCCTTCCGTTTCACCCTCGACGTCACTCACCCGCGTTACGGCGCGCTGATCCACCAGTCTGCCGTGTTCAGGGAGGCCGTGTCATGACATCGCTGTTGTGGACCCTCATTGGCCTCCAGATCGTGATGGGGGTGTTCGATACCTTCTATCATCACGAATTCACAGAACGCCTTGCCTGGCGGCCGTCACAGCGTTTCGAGCTGAAACTCCACGCGGTGCGCAACATGCTCTATGCGCTGCTGTTCCTGTTGCTCGGCTGGCTCGAGGTGCATGGGCTGCTTGCCGTTCTCATCGTCGCGGTGCTTATCGCCGAGATCGTCATCACGCTGATGGATTTCGCGAGGAGGATCTGAGTCGCAAGCTGCCGCCGAGCGAGCGCATCAACCACACGCTGCTGGCGATCAACTACGGCGCCATCCTGGTGCTGCTGCTGCCGGTCCTGATCGGCTGGGCCATGCAGCCGCTCGGCGCGACGGTCGTCTATCACGGTCTCCTCAGCATTGCCGCGACCGCCTGCGCGGTTGGCGCGGCGCTGTGCGGCCTGCGCGACTTTGCCGTGACGAGGCGGCTCGCGCGTATGACCAGCGCCCCCGCGCGTGACCTCGTTGACAAACTCGCCGGCTGCCAGACCGTGTTGATCACGGGCGCCACCGGATTCATCGGCAGCTGGCTCGCGGCAAGCCTGGCCGAGGCGGGGCATCAGGTCGTCGCGCTCATCCGCGATCCGGCGAAGGCTCAGATGTTGCCGCCGCCGGTGACGCTGATCACGAGCCTCGATCAGATTTCCTCGGACATGGGCATTGACGCTATCGTCAATCTTGCCGGCGAGCCGATTGGCAACGGGCTGTGGACCGAGGAGAAGCGTACAAAGATTCTCAAGTCGCGGATCGACATGACCGGTGAGGTCGTGAAGCTGATCGCGCGGTTGGTGCGCAAGCCGGCCGTGCTGGTCAGTGGCTCCGCGATCGGCTGGTACGGGCTGTGGGCCGACCAGGTGCTGACAGAATCGGCGAAGTCGCACGCCTGCTTCAGCCATGAGTTGTGCGATGCCTGGGAGAAGGCAGCGCGGCCGGCAGAGGAGTTCGGCGTTCGCGTGATTTACCTGCGCATTGGCCTCGTGCTCGGCACCGGCTTCATCACGCGCATGCTGACGCCGTTCGAGTTTGGCCTCGGCGGCCCGCTCGGGACGGGCCGGCAGTGGATGTCCTGGATCGAGCGCGACGATCTCATCCGCCTGATCGCCTATGTCGTCGCGACACCCGATCTCGCCGGCCCTATCAACGCGACCGCGCCGATCCCGGTCACCAATGCAAAGTTCACTGATGAGCTCGCCCGCCGCCTGCACCGGCCCGCGGTGTTTCGCATTCCTGGCGGCCTGCTGCGCCGGATCGGCGGCGGCTTCGCCGAGGAGCTTCTGCTCGGCGGCCAGCGCGTGCTGCCGAACAAGGCGCTGAGCCGCGGCTTCGTCTTCAGGCACGAGACGCTGCGCAGCGCGTTTGATGCGATCTTGTGAGGTCTACGCGCCTGCCACGCTCCGGAATGTCGCCGCCACCGTGCGCAGCGCGGCGAGGCTTGTGGGATCGCTGACCTTCGAGTGCAGCATCACCTTTGAGGTGCCGAGCGGCGGCAGCTTGTGGACCGGGCCGATATCGACGAGTCCGGGCGGCGCGATCCGCCGTGCCAGCGGCGCGACGGCGAGGCCGGCAAGCGCAGCGGCGACGACCGCGGTGACGCCACCGCCGAGGAAGCGCTCGCGCCAGGGGATGCCGGCCTTGTCCAGTGCGCGCACCGCGATGGCGCGCACGCCGCAGGGCGGTGCCAGGGTTGCGAGCGGCAATGCGTCGCCTGTCGGCAGGGTGAAGCGCTTTGACGCGAACCAGCCGAATGTGTCCTCGACGAGCTTTTCGCCGCCGCGCCGGCTGCCTTCCTGACGGACGATCACCGCATCGACCCGGCCCGCGTCGTAAGCGTCCAGCATCTCGCGCGAGAAGCCGATGGTGACGGCAAGGGCGAGCGTCGAGGACATTGCATGCAACCGCTCCAGTAGCGGCACGAGCTCGGAGCCGCCCGCATGGTCGGAGATGCCAAGCGACAACAGTTGCGCCGTCTCCGCCTCGCCCGACAGCGCGCGGTCATGGGCGTCCATCAGCGCCCGCGCTCGCGGCAGGAACGCAACGCCCTCGGCGGTCAGCTTCACCGCGCGCGGCGAGCGCTCGACGAGGCGCTTTCCAAGCAGCGTTTCAAGGCGCTGAAGCTTGAGGCTCACCGCCGCCTGCGTTGTTCCGAGCGCCTCAGCCGCGCGCGTAAAACTCTGGAGGTCGGCGACCAGCAGGAAGGCCTGCACCGTGGCGATGTCGAGCGTTGCTGTCATTGCAAATTGTTATCACTGATATCAACAAAGATAAGATACCAAAATGATGCGGCCGGGTCTAGTTTTCCTTGGACGCCGCGCAGTAGCTGCGCCGAAGCTTTCCAAGGAGAACCACCATGCCCCTGATTACTGTGTCTTATTCGACCTCCCGCCAGTCGCCGTCGCTCAAGGCCGACATCGCGAGCACCGTGTCCGAGCTCACCGCAAAGATCCTGCACAAGGATCCCACGGTCACCGCCATCATCGTGAAATCGGTCGACGCCAACGACTGGTTCGCCGGCGGCAAGTCGCTCGCCGAGCAGAAGCTCGCGAGCTACTGGATCGACATCCATGTTTCCGAGGGGACCAACACCAAGGACGAGAAGGCCGCCTATCTCGCCGCGATGTTCAAGCGCATGGCCGAGATTCTCGGGCCCCTGCATCATGAGACCTATCTGCATGTCGACGAGGTGAGGGGCGATGCCTACGGCTTTGGCGGCCTCACCCAGGAGCGCCGCTACATCGCCGGCAAGCTCGAAGTCGCGCCGGACCGCGCCGCCGCCTAAATCACGGCCTCCGGAAGCACTGCTTTGGTCGGGCCGAACAGCTCCTCAAAAGCCCGCCGCAGCGCGACGTCGACATCGGCCATCGTGACGAGGTGGCCGAGGTCGACCAGCGAGGTGACGCCATAGCGGGGATCGGCGACGCCGCAGGGCACGATCCCCAAAAAATGCGACAGGTCCGGCTCGACGTTGATGGCGATGCCGTGGAACGACACCCAGCGCTTCAGTCGCACGCCGATCGCGGCGATCTTGTCCTCATGACCGGGCCCCTTGTCCGGCCGTTTCACCCAGACGCCGACCCGGTCCTCGCGCCGCTCGCCGCGGACGTTGAAGGCATCGAGCGTGCGTAAAATCCATTCCTCCAGGCTCGCAACATAGGCCCGTACGTCCGGCCGTCGTCGCTTGAGGTCGAGCATCACATAGGTCACCCGCTGGCCGGGCCCGTGATAGGTCAGTTGCCCGCCGCGCCCCGCGGCAAAGGTGGGAAAGCGCGGATCGAGCAGGTCGGACGCCTTGGCGGAGGTGCCAGAGGTGTAAAGCGGGGGGTGCTCGAGCAGCCACACCAGTTCCGGCGCTTCGCCCGCGGCAATCGCCGCAACCCGTGCCTCCATGGCGGCGACGGCTTCGGGATAGGACACCGGGGCGTCCGAGATCCGCCACTCCACGGGCTGGCCCGAGGAGGCGGAAAACGGTGTCAAATCGAGGTCTTGGCGCTGATTTTCGGGGCTATTAACCATTAGCTAACCATAACGTGGTGATCATCACAGGCGCAAATGCAGAGTCTCCAGTTGCGGCGGTGCTGACGTGCCCACTCTCGACAAAGTCACCGTGGATCTCATGGTCGTCCTCGGGACGACCACCATGCCGGTCCATCAAGTATTACGTCTTTCCCGCGGCGCCATCATCGAACTGGACGCAACCGAGGCCGACGAGGTCAAGGTTTTGGCAAATAATCTGCCCGTCGCCAGCGGCGTCGTGCTGGTCGACCGCAATCGGATCGCGGTCGAAGTCAAGCAGATGCTGCCGCGCTCGCCCGGGACCCGCTAGGGACGGGCAGGGGCGAAACTTTCCTCAGAAGCTTGTGGAATTTGCAGCCTCAGCAGGCTTGTACCCCCCTGATGGATTTGTTAGATCGGCGCCGGTTGATCCGGCCGGCGCGAGCCCAAGCCGGTTTCTTAAAGCGCTCGTGGCGGAACTGGTAGACGCGCTGCCTTGAGGTGGCAGTGGGTAACACCGTGGGGGTTCGAGTCCCTCCGAGCGCACCACCCAATAAGACATTGATATAAAAGCGTTTTCGTCGCGCCTAGCGAGCGTAGCTGCGGCAAGTGATCAGTGCTTTGTCTCGCGCGCTTTCGCCTGGCCCCCAACGAGTCGATCACGCCCGCTCATGGGCGAGACAACGGGGGCACCTCAGCCACCAAGTTCCTCGGCGTGCCGTTCCAATACCCTTCGACATTGTCGACGAGCTGATCAGTGAGCGATTGGACAGCTTCACGGCTGGCCCAGGCAACGTGCGGTGTCAGGATAAAATTCGGTAAGTCGACCAGTTGCATCAGCGGATGATCGGCGTGTGGCGGCTCGACCGTCGCCACGTCAAAGCCCGCACCGGCGAGCTGGCCCGAGCGAAGCGCCTCGCCCAGCGCGACCTCGTCGACCAGGCCACCCCGCGCCGTGTTGATAAGCAGCGGCTTGCGCTCCATCAGCGCGAATTCGGGCGCTGCAATCATGTTGCGCGTCTGCGGCATCAAGGGCGCGTGCAAGGTGATGATATCGCTCTGTCGCAGCACGTCCTCGAATGGCGTGTAGAGGGGGCCCATGCCGGCTACGCCCTTGTAGGACGAGAACAGCGTGCGCATCCCGAATGCCCTTCCAATGTCGGCAACCGCGCGGCCGAGCGCGCCGTCGCCGATGATGCCGAGCGTAGCCCCCGAGAGATCATTGATGGGGTGGTCGAAATAGCAGAACTGTCCGGATTCGGCCCAGCGACCCGCACGCACGGAGTCACGATAGGCTGTCAGGCTCCGGCGCAGCGCGAGAATGAGCGCGAACGTGTGCTCGGGCACGGTGTTGACGGCGTAGCCGCGGATGTTGGAGACGGCGACGCCGCGCTCCGTGCAAGCCTTGATATCGACGACGTCCGAGCCGGTTGCCGCAATCGCGATCAAGCGCAGCTTCGATGCCGCGGTCAATTCGGCGCGTCGGATCGGTGCCTTGTTGGTGATGACGATATCGGCGCTCACAATTCTCTCGGCAACCTGATCGGGGTTGGTCGCGCCGAATTCGACCAGTTCATGCGGAAACGCAAATGGACGCAGGCTGATATCGGCCGGCATCGTGTCGCGATCGAGGAATACGATGCGTGCGGGTTCGGCGGCCTTCATGGTTGGCTCTCCCGGGGGTTTTGCGACGGTGGCGACGCGATCAAATTAGAGAATTGCCAATGCGGCAGCGACGATCGCATCTGCGGTGATTTTGAAGCGTTTGTACAGCGCGTCGGCAGGACCTGACGCGCCAAATCCTGTCATTCCGATGAAGGCGCCGTTGTCGCCCAACCAACGCTCCCAACCGAATTTCATCGCAGCCTCGCTGCCGACCCGGGCGGTGCCAGCCCCCAAAACCGAAGAGCGATAGCTCGCATCCTGGAGCTCGAACAGCTCCCAGCACGGCATGGATACGACCGCTGTCGGGATGCCTTTCGCTTGCAGGATGGTCCGCGCGTTCATCGCCAACGCGACCTCAGAGCCAGTGGCGAGCAGCGTGACACGGCGCTGTCCGTCGGCCTCCGCGAGGACGTAGGCGCCGCGTCGGGATTGGTTGTCCGTCGATGCGTCGGATCTGAGTTGGTCAAGTTGTTGGCGGGCGCACACAAGGGACACGGGTCCGCTCGTGTGCTCGAGCATGATCTCCCAGCATTCGGCCATCTCGGCGGCATCGGCCGGACGCAGCACAAGCATGTTCGGCATTGCCCGCAACGAGGCCAAAATCTCGACCGGCTGATGGGTGGGACCGTTCTTGCCGATCCCGATCGAGTCATGGCTGAAGATGAACTTGACCGGCAGGCCCATGAGGGCCGCCATTCGCATCGCGGGGCGCTCGTAATCGGCGAACGCGAGGTACGTCACGGCCAGCGGGATCACGCCGCCATGGGCGGCCATGCCGTTGGCGAGCGAGCCCATCGCATGTTCGCGGACTCCGCAGTGGACATAGCGTCCCCCTGTATTGGTGGCCGTGAAGGCCTGGAGCTGCCGCTTGTGGTTGGTCGGCGCTTCGAGGTCTGCGCAGCAGGTCATGATGTCGGGCACGAGATCATAGAGCGCACCTGCAACGTCGCCCGAGGTCTCGATGGAATAGGCCGGCTTTTGCTCCGCGATCGAACGCGCCTTGTAAGCCGACGTGACGTCACGCCAATCGCTGGGAAGGACTCCGCCGAAAGCGCGTTCGAACGCGGCGCGGTCGGCGCCGTTCAGCGTCGCGAGGCGTCGCTGCCAGGCGTCATATTCGCCGCGCGCGCGGATTCCCGCGTCGAGCCAGGCTGCGGCAATGTCGTTCGGAAAGGTGAAGGGCGCCGCCGGCCAGCCCCGCGAGGCCGCCATGTCATCGCGATCGGTGGCAAAGAGTTTGCCGCTGTGTCCGCCGCGCTGGCCTTGAAGCCGGCGAATGCCTTTCGCAATCGTCGTTCGGCACGCGATCAGCGATGGACGATCGTTCTTTCTTGCCGCCGCGAATGCATCGCTCACGGCCTCGATGTCGTGTCCATCGACCTCCGCGACATGCCAGCCCGCTACACGAAAGCGTTCGGCCACGTTCTCGGAAATGCTCAGCGAGGTCGCGCCGTCGTCGGTGATGCTGTTGTCGTCCCAGACAAAAACGAGATGGCCAAGGCGCAAATGTCCGGCGAGCGAAATGACTTCTGGCCCACCCCTTCCTGCAGGCAGCCGTCGCCGACGAAGGCGTAGGTCATGTGGTTGATGATTTCGGCCCCGAAACGTGCCCGCAACCGCGCTTCCGCAATTGCCATGCCCAGCGCATTCGCGATGCCCTGGCCGAGCGGACCGGTCGTCGTCTCGATGCCGGCGGCAGGATCGTATTCGGGATGCCCGGCGCAGTGCGAGCCCAGTTCGCGGAAAGACTTCACCTGAGGAAGCGAAATCTTCTCGTAACCCGTCAAATGGAGCAGCGCATAGAGCAGCATCGATCCGTGGCCGTTCGAGACGACGAAACGGTCGCGATCGGGCCAGAGCGGATCCTTCGGATTGAATTTCAGGTGGCGCGTGAAGAGCGCGGTCGCAATCTCCGCCATGCCGAGCGGAACACCCTGATGGCCTTCGCCGGCGCTCAGAATCGCATCCACGGCCAGAAAACGGATCGCGTCGGCCTGACGCTTGCCGACCTCGCCCGATGGAAAGGCAGAGGCGGAGATCACGGAGGCTTCATCTGACATAGGCAAGCACCATCTTCATGCGGCGTAACCGGGCCTGCGCCGCAGCACTCGGGCCCGCGTCCGGCGCGTTACGGGAGAAAACCGGTGGAGATCCAGGGAACGAAGGCTACGACGAGCAGTCCGACCACCAGTGCCGCCAGATAACTCCAGATGCGCTTCAGGCCTGCATTGGGGTCCACCTGGCCGATCGAGCATGCAGCGTAGTAACCGAGCCCGAAGGGCGGTGCGAACAGGCCGATGCCCATGGCGAGGATGACGACCATCGCATAGTGCACCTCATGCACGCCGAGCTGCTTGGCGACCGGAAAGAGCAGGGGCCCGAACAGCACCATTGCCGGGATGCCCTCGAGCACGCTGCCGAGCACGATGAACAGCACGATGGAGCCGACCAGGAAGCCATACTTGCCACCGGGAGCCTGCGCTAGCGCAGCAGCAAGCGCGTGCGAGAAGTTCGATTGCGTCAATGCCCAGGACATGCAGGTCGCTGCGCCAATGATGAACAGGATGGTGCCCGCAAGCGTCGCGGTGCCGACAAGCGCCGGATAGAGCTCGCGCCAGTTGAAGGAGCGATAGACGAGGATTCCGATCACGATCGCATAGGCAATGCCGATCGTGGCGACCTCGGTCGCGGTCGCCACGCCTTCCATCACGGCAACGCGGATGATGATTGGCAGCATCAGGGCTGGCGCAGCGATGACAAAGGTGCGGCCGATCGTGGTTGGGCTCGTTGTCCCGCGTTCCACCCCCTTGCGCTCCACCATGCGCCGCCGCGCGATCAGGGCCAGCGCCAGTGCCAGCACAATGCCGGGCATGATACCGCCGGTGAACAGGGCCGCGATCGAGACGCCCGTCACCGAGCCGATGATGATGAGCACGATTGACGGCGGGATCGTCTCGGCCATCGCGCCTGACGCCGCCAGCAGCGATACGAGCTCGCCGTCGTGGATGCCGCGCTTCTTCATGTCCGGAAAGAGCACCGGAGCCACCGCCGCCATGTCGGCCGTCTTGGCGCCGGAAATGCCCGAGACCAGCAGCATTGCGCCGAGCAGCACATACGAGAGGCCGCCCTCGATATGACCGACCAGCGCAGCCAGGAAATTCACCATGGCGGTCGACATGCGCGTCATGACGATGAGGTAGCCGAGCAGGATGAACAGAGGCACCGCCAGCAGGATCAATGAACTGACGCCCTCGTCGATGCGGCCCGGAATCACTTCGAGCGGCGTGGTCGTGGTCAACAGGAGATAGGAGACGGTCGACAGCCCGAAGCAGAACGCGATCGGCACGCCGGCGAGCACGCCGAGCCCGAGCAGGACCGCAAAGAAGATGACGAGATTCCAG
This sequence comes from Bradyrhizobium sp. CCGUVB1N3, assembly GCF_024199925.1. Taxonomy (NCBI): domain Bacteria; kingdom Pseudomonadati; phylum Pseudomonadota; class Alphaproteobacteria; order Hyphomicrobiales; family Nitrobacteraceae; genus Bradyrhizobium; species Bradyrhizobium sp. CCGUVB1N3. Next base: position 1,998,190 of record NZ_JANADR010000001.1, on the reverse strand, counting down.
TTGCCGATCGACTTGATCCACGGGCCGAGTACATGCAGTGCGCCGCCCAGCGCGGCGATGACGACAATGGCGAGGATGAGGTCGCGCCAGCCGCGATCGGCGCAGCGGACCAGGCTCGCTGCCAGCATGAGCACGACGCCGACCGGCAGGGCGGCTGCCCGAAAGGCGTCATTGAGGCCGAGTGCCGGCGTATGAACGAAGGTCTGGTCTTCGGTGAAATTGTAGGCCGGGCCGAGAATGAGCAGCAGGAACAGCGCGGGCGCCGCCGCGCCGACCGCCTCGAGCAAGCCGCGTAGCGAGCCCGAGCACTTGCCGACAAGCGCCGTCATGCGCATGTGCTGACCGCGCCGCTGCGCGATTGCCGCGCCGAGCATCGCCAGCCACAGGAACATGATGGAGGCGAGTTCGTCCGACCAGGTCAGGGGATGGTTGAAAACGAAGCGTGAGATGACGCCCGTGAGCAGGACCAGGACCTCGGCGACGACCACGACGGCTGCCAGCGGCTCGGTGACGAGCGCGAGCAGCCGATCGAGCGGTGCGGCGACGCCCAGTGCGGGCGCCACCAGCTCTCCCGACAGCGGCTCGGCGCTCATGCGAGCTGGCCTACGGCTTGTTCGAGCAGCGTCCAGCCCTTTTCGCCGAACTTGGTACGCCAATCCTTGTAGAAGCTGGTCTTGCCTAGCGCGGTCCGGAACGTGGCCTTGTCGACCTCGACGAACTGCAAGCCCTTGCCCGAGAGCTCGTCGCGCAGCGACTTCGAAAGCCCGGCAATATCGGCGCGCTCGGCGTCGGCAGCCTTGTTCAATTCGCGCGTGACGATCTCCTGGGCGTCGGCCGGCAGGCGCTGGAAGGAACGGCGGTTGCCGAGGATGATGTAGGCGTCCCAGACATGGCTGGTGAGGCTGCAATATTTCTGCACTTCGTAGAGCTTCGCCGTCGCGATGATGGCGAGCGGATTCTCCTGGCCTTCGACGACCTTGGTCTGGAGCGCCGAATAGACCTCATTGAAGTTGATCGGCGTCGGGCCGGCGCCGAGCGCCTGGAACAGGCCGGTCAGGATGGGGGCGGCCGGCACGCGCATCTTGAAGCCCTTGAGATCGTCCGGGGTCTTGATCTCGCGCGTGGACGAGGTGAGCTGACGGAATCCGTTGTCCCAGGATTTGCCGATCTGAAGGACGCCGACGTTCTCGATCTCGCTCTTGACGAACTTTCCGAGATCTCCGTCCATCGCCTTCCAGACCTCGTCATAGGAGGTGAAGGCGAAGCCCGTGTTGACGATGCCGACGGTCGGCACGAGCGTCGCGAGAACAGAGGAGCCGATGTTCAGATAGTCGACTGCCCCGTTTCGGATCTGGCCCAGGAGGTCAGTATCGGAGCCGAGCTGGTTCGCCGGAAACAGGTTGATCTCGACACGCCCGCTCGTTGCTTCCTTGATACGGTCGATCGCCTCGCGCGCGCGCTTGTTGACCGGATGCGACGGATCCTGGCCGGTGGCGAATTTGAGGGTGAACTCGGCCGCGTCACCGCGGCGCGAGAGAATTGATACGAGCGGAATGGATGCGCCCGCAGCCAGCACGACGCGTCGGCTCAGGCCCGTCTTGGATACCTTGGTCATCTCGTTCTCCCTGTGTCTGTGTCTTTATTGTTGTAGTGTCTTGGAAGGCGGTGTTTTCACCGCCAACTCTTGACGGCACTGCATATCGCCTGCGTCGAGATGCCGTAGCGATCGTGCAATGTCGGTAGCGCGCCTGCCGCGAGGAACTCGTCGGGCAGGCCGATCTGGTGGAAGAGGGGATGGACCCGCGCACGCATCAGCGCGGAAGCCACGGCCTCTCCCAGTCCTCCGATCACGGTGTGGTTTTCGGCGACGACGACGAGGCGTCCGGGCTTGCGGCATGCCTCCACGATCGTTTCCGTGTCGAGCGGCTTGATGGTCGGCACATGCAGAACGGCCGCCTGGATCTTGTCGGCTTCGAGCTGCTTGGCGGCCTCGAGCGCGCGCATGGTCAGCAGTCCCGAGGTCACGAACAGCACGTCGGCGCCGTCGCGCAGCAGCTTGGCTTTGCCCAGCTCGAACTTGTAGCCGTACTCGTCGAGCACGAGCGGCACCTGTCCGCGCAAGAGGCGCATATAGACCGGACCATGATGGTCCGCCATTGCCGGCACGACCTGCTCGATTTCGCAGGCGTCGCAGGGGTCGATCACGGTCATGTTCGGCATGGCGCGGAACAGCGCCAGATCTTCCGCCGCCTGGTGGCTCGGTCCGTAACCTGACGTGAGACCGGGCAGGGCGCATGCAATCTTGACGTTGCGATCCTCCTCCGCGATCGTCTGGTGGATGAAGTCGTAGGCGCGGCGGGCCGCAAAGACCGCATAGGTCGTGACGAACGGGGTGAAACCCTCCGCGGCGATGCCGGAGGCGGCGCCGAACAAGAGCTGCTCGGCCATCCCCATTTGATAGTAGCGGTCGGGAAACTCCTTCGCGAACACGTGGAGGTCGGTATATTTGCCGAGATCGGCGGTCATGCCGACGATGTCATGGCGTTCGCGCGCGAGCTCGACGAGCGCATTGCCGAACGGCGCCGGCTTGGTCCGCTGCCCTTCGGCAGCGATCGAAGCGATCATGGCCGAGGTGGTGAGGCGCGGCTTGGCGGCCGAGGCCGCCGTCGTTGTGCTGGTCGCCTTCATGCGTGCCTCCCGTCTTCAAGAGCCTGCAGCGCGAGCTGCCACTCGTGCTGATCGACGCGCATGAAGTGATTGCGCTCGCGGGCCTCCAGGAACGGCACGCCCTTGCCCATCATCGTGTCCGCGATGATCATGCGCGGCCTTGCGCCTTCATGCTTTTCGGCGGCATCGAAGGCGGCAACCACGGCATCGAGATCATTGCCGTCGATGCGCTGCACGAACCAGCCGAATGCGCGCACCTTGTCGGCAAGCGGCTCGAAACCCATCATCTGCTTGGAAGGCCCATCGGCCTGCTGATTATTGACGTCGACAACCGCAATGAGATTGTCGAGCCCGTAGTGCGCCGCGGACATCATGGCTTCCCACTTGGAGCCCTCGTCGAGCTCGCCGTCGGAGAACAGCGTGTAGACGCGGCTGTCGGAGCCCTTGCGCTTCAAACCCAGGCACATGCCGACAGCGATGCTCAGGCCAAGCCCCAGCGATCCTCCCGACATCTCCATGCCCGGCGTGTAGGAGGCCATTCCGGACATCGGAAGCCGGCTGTCGTCGAACCCGTAGGTCTCGAGCTCCGCTTCCGGAATAATTCCTGCCTCGATCAACGCGGCATAGAGCGCGATGGCGTAGTGGCCGTTCGACAGCAGGAAGCGGTCGCGCCCCTCCCAGGTCGGTTCTTCCGGGCGGTATCGCATCGCATGGAAGTAGGCGACGGCCAGCACGTCGGCGATGTCGAGGGCCTGGGCGATGTAGCCCTGGCCCTGAACTTCACCCATGCGAAGCGCATTGCGGCGGATGCGGTAGGCGCGTTCCGCCAGCGCGGGTTCATTGGTTCGCAGGTTGGTGCCGGCCATGGCTCGTCCCTTGGCTATCATCAGTGGATGTGCATGCCGCCATTCACGTCGATCACGGCGCCGGTCGTGTAGGCCGACAGATCGGAGGCCAGGAACAGGAAGATGTTCGCAACGTCCTGCGGCCGGCCGAGGCGGCTCAGCGGAATGCCCGCGAGAATCTCCTTCTCCTTCTCGGGCGGGATCTTGCCGATGTTGATGTCGGTGACGATCAGCCCGGGTGTGACGCAATTGACGCGGATGTTGTCGGGGCCGAGCTCGCGCGCCATCGCCTTGGCGAGGCCGAGCACGCCGGCCTTGGCGGCCGAATAATGCGCACCGCCGAGAATGCCGCCGCCGCGCTGCGCGGAGACTGACGACATGCAGGCGATCGCGCCCGCCTTGCGCGCACGCATGTGCGGCATCAGCGCCTGCGAGAGATAGAGCACGCCGCGCAGATTGACGTCCTGGATGCGGTCCCAATCCTCGGCGGTGATGTCCCAGACCTTCACGGGCTGGGTGATGCCGGCATTGTTGATGAGGATGTCGACCTGGCCGAAGGCCGCGATTACCTCGGACGCTGCACGCTCGCAGTCAGCCTTGTCGGTGACGTTGCAGGGAAGACCGAGATGCTCCTTGCCGAGTTCGGCGGCTGCCCTTGCTGCGCCGGCGCCGTCGAGATCGAGGATCGCGACCCGCGCACCCTGGGCGGCGAATGTTTTTGCAGTTGCGAAGCCAATGCCACGCGCGCCAGCCGCGCCGGAAATGATCGCGGTTTTGCCCGCCAGAAGCATATTCCCTCCGAGAAATCTTGTTTCGATTGGAGGGGACTATGGTTGAGGCCAGATAGTACGAATATACGCGAAATTTGCACTGATAGTTGAATCGTGCTCACCTATCGCATGGCTCCGCTACCCCTTCGGGCTCTCCGGGTTTTCGAGGCGGCCGCACGCACGGGATCGTTCCGCGCGGCTGCGGGCGAGCTCGGGCTGACGCCGAGCGCGGTCAGCCACGCGATCCGGGACTTTGAAGAGCAGATCGGGACGACGCTGTTCGAGCGTGCCGGACGCAGAATGCTGGTCAATCAGGCCGGCGAGGAACTGTTGCGGCGCGTGTCCGGTGCCTTTGACGAGCTGAGGAACGGGCTTGAGGTTGCCAGCGCACGCTCCTCCAACCTCTTGCGGGTTCATTGTGCGCCGAGTCTTGCGGCGCAATGGCTGATGCCCCGGCTGCGCGGACTGATCGAGAAGCATCCCGAGCTGGAGGTGAGGCTGGCCGCAGGAACGGACTATCCCCATTTCCGCAACGACGAGTTCGACGTCGATATTTGTTACGGACCGCCGCGCCAGGAAGGCATGGTTGTCCTGCCGCTCGGCGAGGAAATCATACGTCCAATGTGCGCCCCCTCGCTTGCCGGTGCCATCCGCGAACCCGCTGACCTGCTCAAGCTCCCGCTGATCGAAAGCGAGCAAAAGCGTGTCCGCTGGAATGCCTGGTTCGCGACAAACGGTCTCTCGGCGCCGGGCCCGGGCGGGTTTCGGTTCGATCGCAGCTTCATGGCGATTGCCGCGGCCGTCGATGGTCTCGGCGTGACCCTTGAATCGACACGATTTGCCGAGCGCGAACTTGCAAGCGGAAGATTGGTGGCTCCGCTGGCAGGCCGTGCGAACGATCCGTCCTATGTCGAGCACTATCTCGTCTGTCCGCCGCAGGCCAAGCATCGGCGCTCAGTCCGCACCTTTACGCGATGGATCACAAAGGAATTGGGTTTGGTGGAAACCGGTCAGAAACGTTAGGTGATCTTCGCAAGTCCTTGAAACAGCAGCAAATGCGATGGCGCTTCCGAGCGCACCACCCCTCTTATTTCCCAGTTTTCCAGGACGTGGGCGTCCTCACGGGCCTTCAGGCTCCGCTCAGCCATATTCTTCGCCGATCCCGTATTCCCGGTAGATCTCGAGCGGATCGGTGTCGGGGAACAGGCGGCATTTGGCCTGGGCGAGATGCAGGCTGACGGCGGCCGGCTCATTGCCGTTGGCGAGCAACTTGCGGATGTCGTCCATATGCGCGCGCGGCTGGTGCTTCGGCGCGAGCTGCTCCAGCGCGACCAGCGCGGTTGCCAGCGCCTCGGTGAGCACCCATTCGTCGTGGCCCGTGATTCCCTTCTTCGGCATCGGCAGACCCCACATCGGCTGGCAAAGCCTGGTGACTAACGCAGTGTAACGCGACTTCTGCTGAATCTCCATTGAGCCGGTGCGGCCGCCGCCGTCCGCGACGTCGCGGCAGGCCGCCTGCGCTCTCTTGCATTATGGCCAAGCGCAGCTAAAAGGCGCACGCGCGCGTCCGGCCACCCGGTCGATTCCCGGCCTGCGCCGCGCGGGCACTCTTAATCTTGGCTGCACAATGTTGGCGTAGACCAGCACCGACAGCATTCCAGGCCGGCCGTTCCGGCTTGCCTCCAACATCTCAGCAATTCGCAACGTCGTGCGATCGCACCGCCCTTCGCTGGAGCCAGCATGGTCTTTCTAAGCTTCGTCTACCGCTTTGTGACCAACTTCGCGTTCCTGGCGATGGTCTATTTCAGCCTGAACTTCATGGAGAAGTATCCGAACCGCGCAATCCTCGCGATTCTGGTGCTGGTCTACGCCGGCATGCGCGCGGCCTCGACGCTGCGCGCATTCTATTTTTACCAGAAGATCGAGAAGCTGGAAGGCGAGACGCGGCGCCTGCAGGCGCCGATCAATGACGGCAGCGGTGGAACCAATGCGCGCAAGCAGATCGTGACCGATGTGGCGCGGCTGCGCCGCGACGGCGAGCTCAAGTCCTATATGGACCTGTTCTTCCTGGCGCTGATCGTGCTGCTCTGCGTCGCCGCCATCGTGCGGCAGTAGGCAGCTCGTAAGGCTACTGCTGCCGCTTCTTCAGGCTCGCGAGCTTGGTCGGGCGCGCCGCGCTTGCGTTGGCGTTCCGCGCCGTGCGCTTGGCCGTAGCGTGTGTGGTCTGCCCATGCTTGCCACCATGCGCGGCGACCGCTGCAGCCTGGCCGCGACCCTTTGCATTCCCTGAGGAGACCGCATCGGCTGTGGTGGCCCGCGCCAGCCTTGTCGCGACATGGCGCGACGCCGCTGTGGCCATCAGGACCTCGAGCGAACCTTCCTTGATCTCGAAAAGGTCCCGGCTCGGAACGGCCAGGCTCTCCGCGCCGGCCTTCGCGACGCCCCAATGCGACGAGGCCACTTGGCGCGGCAGCTCGGCATTCAGGTCCGACAGCAGCGGGGCCCGCAGCGTTTCGCTCCGTGTGAAGACGAAGCTCGGAATCCTCGGCCAGCGCACCGCGGCCACGTTCTCGCTCGGCGGATGCAGCAGCCATTCGACCAGCTCGGTCGGCGTCGCCGGCCGGTCGGCGGTCGCCGGCACCACATTCACGATGCGATAGCCCCGTGCCTTCAGCTCACGGAGGATCTTGGGCAGCGCCGCGACGGTGCGCGGCTGGATGTCGTGCAGCAGCAGAATGCCTTTGCCCTTGGCCTCCAGCCGCTGGATGGCAAGCTGATAGACGCGCTCGGGCGAGACGTGCCGCCAGTCGTCGGCCGGGAAATCGGCGCTCCAGAGTTGGATGCCGCGCGAGGCGAGCAGGTTCTCGACGCCCTGGGCACGCAGCAGTCCGGGAATACGGAAGAAGGGCGCCAGCGCAGACGGATCGGTCATCGCCGCCGAGGTCCACTGGATGCCGCCGTCGATCTCGGCCTGCGCCTTCTCGATCGGCATCTTCTCGAAGGTCAGCGGATGGCTGTAGCTGTGCGTGCCGACGGTATGGCCGGCCGCGACCAGCTTGCGCACGCCTTCGGGATTGGCCTGGGCCTGCTTGCCGATGGTGAAGAAGGTCGCCTTGATGCACTCATTGGCCAGGATCTGGAGCACCTGGTTCGAATATTTCGGCAGCGGCCCGTCGTCGAAGGTCAGGACCACCTCGTGATCCCTGAGCGGCAGCGTTTCGCGATACTGCATCGTGCCGATGCGGGGATGCTCGCGGGGATCGACCACGATCGTGCGCGAGGTGCCGAGCGCGTCGGGATGGCCGGGACAGTCGGCCGCGAGCGCAGCGGCGGGGCCGGCGGTCAAAAATCCGAGGCAGACGATCCAGGACCGCGTCCGGCAGGAAACTCTACGACCGATCATTGCTCTCCGTCTGCCCTCGTACGCGATCCGCGACTGAACATCCATGCTACGCCCGAACATTGGTCGAAGCCTGTCCGAAACGGTTCAAGCGCCGTTCCTAGTCCATTTTTGCACGGCCTAGCATGAACGGAGGCTTAATTGGTCCGCAATCAGCCCATTTTGGGCTGCCGTGACATTCCGGCATCAATGCGCATTGACGCTCTTTTGCGTCGCTGCGGGAACAATGTGAACGATGTGATAGCCGTTATCGTGCAGGTATCGCAGGAAGGCGGGCATCATGGCCGCGGTTCGCGCCTGCGCGTCGTGAAACAGGATGATCCCCTTCTTGGCGGCCTCGAGCCGCTCTGTGACCTTCTTCAGTTCCTGCTCCGGGGTGATGTCTTCCCAGTCGCTGGCCCACAGGTCTGCCCCGAACACGGCGATCCCGCGTGATTGCAGGAAATCGAGGGTTGCGGGCGTCGAGTCGAAATAGGGGAAACGGAAGAAAGGGGTCGAGGGCGTCGTGGTCGAGACGCCATGCAGCGCCATCTCGTCGGCCGCGATGCCGCGATCGATGTCTTCCTTGGCGTGCTCGAAAGAGATCTTCGACGACATCGGATGCGACCAGCTGTGATGCGCCACCGTATGGCCTTCGGCGGCGATCCGTTTGACCAGTGCCGGAGATTCGGCCGATGACTGGCCGACCAGGAAGAAGGTGGCGCGCACGCATTCATGCGCGAGCGCCGCCAGCACCTTCTGCGTGTGCGGCGGCCGGGGCCCGTCATCGAATGTCAGCACAACCTCGTGATCGGCGAGCGGCAAGGTCTGCGGAAAGCTCTTCAGCCCGACGCGCGGATAGGTCTTGGTATCGACGCTGAGCACGCGCGCGGTGCCGAGTGCATCCTCGCGCGGGCAGTCGGCCGCGTCCGCAGCCGTGATGCCGGCAAGCAGCGCGGTGGCGGCGGCGAGCTGCAGGGGCCATTGGTGCAGACGCATCTTTGTCATTGCGCTTCTGATTGCCCTGTGACTATTGCCTGAGCCTCAGCTCAAACCAATTGAACCATCCTGTCAAACGGCGAGGCGCGCCATGGACGAACATATGGACGTTGCCGCATCCGCCGAGGCCTCGGTCCTCGACCACGTTCCCATGCGCAACGAAGATGGCGAAATTCGTCACGAATTCGTCGCGGAGATCGCGCGGGCCATCGAAGCCTCCGACAGCGCGCTGCTGCGGGCCATCGTCGCGGAACTGCACGAGGCGGACCTCGGCGACCTCATTGCGGCCCTCCAGCCCGACGACCGCGTCCGGCTGGTCGAGCTGACGGGGCGCGACTTCGACTTCTCGGCCCTGAACGAGGTCGACGAGGCCGTGCGCGAGGAGATCCTCGAGGAGCTGCCGCCGGAAACGGTCGCCGAGGGTGTCCGCGAGCTCGAATCCGACGATGCCGTTGAATTGCTCGAGACGCTCGATGAGGCGGATCAGGAGGAGATCCTCGAGAAGCTGCCGCTGCCCGAGCGCGTCGCGCTCGAGCGCAGCCTGCTTTATCCGGAAAACTCCGCCGGCCGGCGGATGCAGACCGAGTTCATCGCGGTGCCCCAGGATTTCACCGTGGGCCAGGCGATCGACTACATGCGCGAGACGCCCGATCTGCCGGACCGCTTCTACGAGATCTACGTCGTCGACAAGGACCAGCACTGGCAGGGCGCCGTTCCGCTCGACGTGCTCTTGCGCGCCCGCCGCCCGGTGCCGCTCGCCGACCTCTGCGACGAGGATCGCCGCCGCGTCTCCGTCCTGGAGGACCAGGAGGAGGTGGCGCGCATGTTCGGCAAGTACAATCTGGTTGCCGCTCCCGTCGTCGATACCCAGGATCGCCTGGTCGGCGTCGTCACCGTCGACGACGTCGTCGACGTCATCGAGGAGGAGGCGGACGAGGACCTCAAGGCGCTCGGCGGCGTCACCAGCGACGAAGAACTGTCCGACAGCGTGCTGACCATTGCGCGCGCCCGCTTCAACTGGCTGCTGGTCAATCTCGCCACCGCGTTCCTTGCGTCTTCCGTGCTTGGCCTGTTCGAGGGGCAGCTCGAAAAGATGGTGGCGCTCGCTGTGCTGGCGCCGATCGTGGCGAGCCAGGGCGGCAACGCGGCGACCCAGACCATGACGGTCGCGGTGCGGGCGCTCGCCACCCGCGAGCTCGGCTCCTCCAATGCCTGGCGCGTGGTGATGCGCGAGACTTTCGTCGGTCTCGTCAATGGCCTCGCCTTTGCGGTGATCACCGGCATTGCTGCAGTGGCCTGGTTCAGGATCCCGGGCCTCGGCATCGTCATCGGGCTTGCGATCATCTGCAACCTCGTCGCCGGCGCGCTCGGCGGCATTCTGATCCCGATGGGGCTCGAGCGGGTGCGGGCCGATCCCGCGGTCGCCTCCGGCACCTTCGTCACGACGGTGACCGACGTCGTCGGCTTCTTCTCCTTCCTCGGCATTGCGACCTTGTGGTTCGGGCTGAAATAGCTGCCATCGCGTTATCATTAATCCGAACTTAAGCCACCTCGATCATGATCGCTCCGCTTGGGGATGAACATGCGGTTGCGGCTGAAAGCGGACGGACGGATCGTCGAATTGCGGGACGGGCAGGAGCTTCCGCTGCAAGGCGCGGCTGCGCCGAGCGAAGCCGGCCCGCTCGAAGTGCGCGACCTGCGCCGCCGCGCCTGTCTCACCCAGATGGAATTCGCCGCAAAACTCGGCGTGCCCGTCGAGACCATCCGCAACTGGGAGCAGGGCAAGCGCGCGCCGCGCGGACCCGCACGAGCGTTGCTCGCGGTGATCGCGCATGCGCCCGACACGGTCTTCCAGGCGCTCGCCAAAGCCTGACAACGACAAGCCTGACGACAATGCCGGCGGCCTCGGTTGGCAGCCGCGTGCGTGGGGTCCATAATGCGACCGGGGCGGGCGAGGAGAGGATTCCTCATGCTGTTCGTCGAGGCCAATGGTGCAAACATTCCAGCTCTCGGACTCGGGACCTGGGAGCTGAGCGGCCGGACCTGCGCCCGCGTGGTCGAGCAGGCGCTGCGGCTCGGATACCGCCATATCGACACCGCGCAGGTCTACGACAATGAGCGCGAGGTCGGCGACGGTGTTCGCGCCTCAGGTGTGCGCCGCGACGATGTCTTCATCACCACGAAGGTCTGGACCAATCATTTCGCGCCTCACGATCTCGAGCGCTCGGTCAAGGAGAGCCTGGTCAGGCTGCGCCAGCCGTCGGTCGATCTGTTGCTGCTGCATTGGCCCAATCCGCACGTGCCGCTGAGCGAGACGCTCGGCGCGCTGGCGCATGCCAGACGGCTCGGGCTGACGCGGCATATCGGCGTCTCCAACTTCACGGTGGCGCTGATCGAAGAGGCGGTCGCCGCGTGTCCGGAGCCGCTGGTCTGCGACCAGGTCGAGTATCATCCCTATCTCGACCAGGCCAAGGTGAGGGCGGCCTGCGAGCAGCACGGCCTTGCGCTCGTCGCCTACAGCCCGATCGCCAAGGGCCGCATCAAGAGCGACGAAACGCTGGCCAGGATCGGCCGGGTCCATCGCAAGACGGCCGCGCAAATCTGCCTGCGCTGGCTGGTGCAGCAGAACGTGGTCGCGATCCCGCGCACCTCGCGTATCGAACGGCTGTCGGAAAACATCGAGATCTTCGACTTCGAATTGTCGGGCGACGAGATGAGCCAGATTGCCGCGCTCGCCCATGCCAAGGGCCGGCTGACCGATTTCGGCTTCGCGCCGAAATGGGATTGAGGCGCCGCGCCCATATGCTACAGCATGATCCGGAAAAGTGTGAGGCGGTTTTCCCTCGCGACAAACGCGGAACGCGTTTGCGCGGAGATCATGCTCAAACAACAACCTAAAGCGCGATGACGATTCATCCCAATCTCAGCGCGCTTTAGGACCAGGGGTGACAACCGAAGTTGGGCCATGGACTGGCGGCGGATCATACGGACGGACATTGCGGCGTCGGCCGTCGTGCACCTGACGCTGGTGGCGCTGATCGTCCTGATCAGCGAGGTGCATCCGTTCCATGCCCCGCCGAGCGACACGGTCGCCGTCGACATCGTCACGCCGGAGGAACTGAAGCAGAAGGAACCGGAGCCGACGCCGTCGCCGCAACTTTCGTTGCCCGAGCTGACCGCGAAGGACAAGGCGGAGGCGCCTGCACCGCCGCCACCTCCGCAAGCCGCACAGCAGCCACCGCCACAGCCGACGCCACAGGCCTCGCCGCGGCCACAGCCTTCACCGCAGCCGTCACCGGCCAAGCGTGACGCCAATGCGCAGCCGCAGGCTCAGCCACAACCACAACCCACGCCGCAGGCGCCGAGCTACCAGCAGCCGGAGCCCGACGTGACCCTCAAATACGGCGTGATGCTGGGATTGCCCGCCGAGCTGCCGCCCTCGCCGAAGGACGCCCCCAGGGACAACGACGGCGGCGGCGCCGCGGACGCCGAAGCGGCCAAGCTTCCGGCCAACGTCATCGCCGAATTCCGCCGTCACTTGCGAAACTGCGCCAAGCTGCCGGAGACGATCGCGCCGTCCGACAAGGTGCACATCAAGATGCGCACATTCATGACAAGCGACGGCCAGCTCGCCACCGTCCCCGCGCTGATCGAGGCCAGCGCATCGCCCGCCAAGGGCCTCGCCCTGATGCAGGCCGCCAAGGCCGCGCTGCAGGCCTGCCAGCCCTACACCATGCTGCCGGCCGACAAGTACGAGGAGTGGAAGGTGCTGGACCTCACCTTCACGCCAAGGGACTTCGGGGCGCCGTAGCTCCCGTCATTGCGAGCGCAGCGGTCGAGGTTGGCGGTGCGGAGCGACTTTTGCCCGATGCCAAATCTGATTCCTCGAAATCAACCCCATCGCCGCCTCGACTGGCAGCACAAGATATTGTGGCCCAGTTGAGCGAAGGCGAGGGCGTGTGCCGCCAATTAAAGTAGTGAGTCACGGGAAAGAACCTGCGGCGACCTCATTGATCCGAAGATCCGGTGGCGGCAACTTCGTTATGATGTCGTATGACTTCGTTGATAATAAACTTGAGAAACTTCTCTGCAAAAACAGGATCCAAGTTCGCTGCGTCGGCGAGCCGTCTCAACCGTGAAATTTGCACCTCCTCCCGGCTGCGATCGGCCGCCGGCAATCCCGAAGCAGCTTTGAGCTCGCCAACCAGCCGCGTGCATTTGAAGCGTTCGGCCAACATGTAAACCAATGCAGCATCAATGTTGTCGATGCTCTGACGCAGACTAACGAGTGCCTGCGGCACTTCTTGTTCGTCGCTCATTATCATGTTCCTGCATGCGAGTTCTTTAATTCCGGTGACAGTGCTGGACTGGCACCGTAGTTCGAGGAGCGAAAGCGACTGCCATAGCGCTTTGAGCGAAGCACGCGAGCGGACTCGATTTGGCCGTGGGGCGTCAGGAAAGTCCGTCGACCGTCAGTTCAACGGAACGCGTTCGACATCGTCACCATCATGTTATACCGTTGGATAACGCCGTTATAGTCCATCGAGTACGTCATGTTGTCGGCGTGGCCCTTGGCGATGTTGTCGCGCATCTCGCGCAATTTGCCCAGAATCTCTCGCGGAGACGAATCGATCGAGGTGGATTTTCCGGACTCGCGGATCGCCGTATCGAAGTCACGCGCGGCGCTGCCGAAAGCCGCAAGCGCTGCATCGAACTGCTGGAGGTCTGCACCGCCCTTCGGGTTCGACGGCATCAGGTCGACCGCCTTCTTCGCCAGTGTCATGGTGTTGAGCACGTGCCAGCGCACGCTTCTGCCTTCGGCCTTTTCGATCTTCGCCAATTGCTGACGGTCGAGCATGTCCTTGAATTGGTTCTGCAGTGCCTCGGTCGTGGCGCGCGCAGCGAGAAACGCCGTTGCCGCCGGCAGCAGCCTTTCATGCAGCTCCTTGCCGCCGGTCATGTTGTCGGAAAGATAGTCCTTTCGATCGTAGTAGGCTTCCGCTTCGTTCAGGATCGGAATCAGCGTTTCAAAGGCTGAGGCGAGCTGCTTCGCTGCGTCGTCGAGCGCAGGGATCGCCGGCTTGTCGCCCGCTGTCTTGCGCGCCTTCTCTATCGCGTCCTTGGCCGACGATCCGACCGAATACAGGCCATAGATGATGCGCTCCTTGCCGGTCGGGCCGCGCTTCACATCGACCCAGCTCAGATACCTGTTCCAGGAATCTTTGCCGCGCAGCGAGGCGTTCAGGAGGCCGACGACGCCGTTGGACTTCGCGATGTAACGATCCATGTCCGAATCCGCGATCTCGTGCAGGCCAAGATCGGGAGACGGGGATTGTTGTTGCTGTGCCATGGCGGTTGCACAATGCAGGATAACCGCGGCGGCGAAGATCGTAGACGAGATTTTCAAGAGCGCCCTCATGAATAAACCCGGCCGTGCATGAGGGACGGCCGCTTCCCGCGCTGTTCGTCGCAGGATACCGTCAGCCGGTTCAATCGACCCGTGATGGGTGAGGGGGCGGTGCAAACAATGCATTACGGCGAAACAAGCGAGTGAAATAGCCCGGGTCGTCAAAGCCGACCTTGAGAGCGACATTGTCGATGCAGTCCAGCACCGTCACCGTAACTCTTCCCGCGCCAATCCTCGGCATCCCCGTCGAACTGATCTAGCGCTCGATCACCCTTGCGTCACCCTTGCCGCCTGTTCCAAATTTGCCCGCGCGATCGCGCGGTGAAACGGCGCGATCACCGCCAGGTAGGTCCGCCCCAGCTGGTTATGGCAATGCACCACCGTCACCACGACGAGCTCCCGGCCGCCCGCCGCGCCCGTGCGCAGCAGGATCGCGACGCGGAAGTCGAGATGCCGGTCGTCCTCGCCCACCACCAACTCCCCCGCACTCTTCGACAGCAGCGGAAAGTAGCCGATCACCGGCCCCCGCGCCGCGGCAGCAGCACCGATCGCGCGAGACGATTTGACGCCGACCGTCGCCATCATCGCATCACGCACCCACGTCAGCGCGCGAATCCACCCCGCCGGCCGCTCGAACCCAGCGCGCGCCAGCACTTCGAGATCGTCGTTCGCCCCCGCCGGCAGCTGAATCGCAAACGCATCCAGCAGGTCCGCGCCCACATAACGCGGCGCCAGCACGCAGTCGGACGGCACGGGCACCGCATGAGCTTTGATCATGCCGCCAGTCTTTCCTAGAGTGCCTTCAGCCGCAAGGGGTGCAGTCCAGTGCACAAAATTACTCGTCGCCATCGTCCCGGCTCTGCGGCTGCGGTCCGCGCTTGGCTGGTGGTGCGGAAGTAGGATTCCTGGAATGAGAAAATGGCTTGTCGCTCTGGCTATCCTGCTGGTCACCGGTCTTGCGCTGCTTGCGGCCAACCTTCTCGCCGATTTTGTGGATATCCCATGTCAGGATGGAGTTTGGGACGCAGCTCGAAAGACATGTGTCCCTGACTGAGCGGCTTGCGCCCGCCCTTCGCTTACCGCGCGTTGCAGCGCGTCCGGGACGCGAGAGTTGAAGTCAGTGCCTGCGCTTTCGCGCCTCATCGCCATCCGCGGCCAAAGGCTCCGGCGCCATCGCCGCCCACGCGCTCGATGCAAACTGTCTCCGCCACGTCACGATGACGACCGCCGCCGTCGTCACGAACAGCACCCAGGGGCTGACGAACCAGCCGAGATAGCCGAGTGCGAAGAAGAAGGCGCGCTGGCCGCGGTTGAAGTGACGGCCGGCCGATTCGAACAGGCGGGTGGCGCGGAGAACGTGGGCTTCGGCTTCCGGCGTGTCGCGCTGCGAGGCCGGTGGCATGCCGCCGAACAGGATCGCGACATAGTTGAACAGGCGATAGGCCCAGGCAAACTTGAAGAAGGCGTAGACGCAGATCAGCACGAGGCCGACGCATTTCAGCTCCCACAGCGCGGGCGAGGGGCTGAGATCGACCGGCAGCTTGGAGAGGATCGCGAGCGCGTCGTTGGTCGCCCGCAAGAGCGCCAGCGCGCCGCCGATCGCGAACAGGCTGGTGGAGGCGAAGAAGGCGGTGCCGTTCTGGAGCGAGGCCATGATCTGCATGTCAACCATGCGCGCCTCGCGGTCGAGCAGCCGGCGGACCCAGACCTCGCGGTAGCGGTTCATGCGCGCCGACAGGCTGTCGCGGCCATAGGCCGAATGCTCCAGCGTCATGGCGTAGACGAACCATTCCAGCACGAAAAAGCCGACCGCGGCGATGTCGACCCAGTATCCGCTCATTGTGATCCCCTCGTTGGCGCGCAGGATTGCCATGCATGTTCCGTCGCGGCAACGATTGATTGCGTGCAGGCGATGGCGTTAAAAGCAGCGGCTTGATGGACCAGCATTTGAGAAGGACCAGTCACATGGCGCTGAAGCTCGCGATCGGCAACAAGAACTACTCGTCATGGTCGATGCGGCCCTGGCTCGCGCTGCGCGCCAACGACATCCCGTTCGAGGAGGTCGTGATCCCGCTCTACACCGACAATCCCGCGGACAAGCAGCGCATCATCTCCTTCAGCCGCGCCGGCAAGGTGCCGGTGCTGGTCGACGGCGACGTCACGGTGTGGGATTCGCTCAGCATCATCGAATACATCGCCGAGCGCTTTCCGGAGAAGAAGCTGTGGCCCGACGGCGCCGCGGCGCGTGCGCATGCCCGTTCGGTGTGCGCCGAGATGCATTCCGGATTCATGGCGCTGCGCGGCGAATGCGGCATGAACCTGCACCGGCCGGTGCGGCCCGTGACGCTGTCGGCGGATGCGCAAGCCAATGTCGCGCGCGTGCAGGAGATCTGGCAGGAGTGCCGCGAGCGTTACAGCGCGGGCGGACCGTTCCTGTTCGGCCGCTTCGGCGCGGCGGACGCGATGTATGCGCCGGTGGTACACCGCTTCCGCACCTATGCGATCGAGGTCACGCCGCAGACGCGCGCCTATATGGACACCATGCTGGCGCAGCCGGCATTCCAGGAATGGACGCGGGACGGGCTCGCCGAAACGCTGGTCATCGAGAAGTTCGAAACCGCGTAAGCGGGGCGGATCGAGCCGCAGACAGGAATGTGATTGGGCGCGGCTTGACGGCAGGCCGGCGGGCGGCGCTCAATCGGCGAAGGCAACGCGCATCAGGCGCAAGGGGAGACGGGCCATGGGAATCTTCGACGCGCTGGAAAACAACCCCGCATTCCGCAGCGCGCTCGGCCAGCTTGGCGCAGCCGTGTTGCCGGCCGTGCTCAACGAGGTGCTCGGCAGCAACAACCAGGGCGGCTTGGGTGCCATCGTCGCGAAGCTCGAGCAGGCGGGCTTCGGCGACCAAGTGAAGTCGTGGCTCGGCAACGGCCAGAACCTGCCGATCTCGGCCGACCAGCTCCGCCAGGTGCTTGGCAACGATACGGTCAGGCAGCTCGCCGCGCGCTACAACATTCCGGTCGACCAGCTCAGCCAGATCCTGGCCCAGGAGCTGCCCAAGGCTGTGGACAATGCGAGCCCTGATGGAAGGCTGCCACACGGAGCCTGAGATAGGCCGTAGTTCTACGGTTCCGGACGGTGTTTCGACGCGCGGTCTGACCGCTATCGTGCTGAAAATATTACCAAAATCACACGTTTGCCATAGTGGTATAGCGCTGGCCAAGAAGGCCGGCCGCGTGCTATACACCGCGCCGGGTTTCCGGCCGGCCGCCGCAGCGGGACACGTGGGCGCGGCAGGCGTTGTTTGAGTGATGGAGAGGGTGTTGAAGCACAAATTCCCCGTGGGCGCGCGCGTCCTTTTCACGGCCAGCAATATCGCGCGCCCGGCTGCCAGCGGGACCTACGAGGTCATCCGCCTGCTGCCGACCGAGGGTGACGATTGTCAGTATCGGATCAAGAGCTCGACCGAAGCCTTCGAACGGGTTGCCAAGGAAAGCCAGCTCGCCCTGTCCTGACGATAAGCAAGGGTGGGATGACGAATTGAATGTCGTCACGCCGTCAAAAGGCCCGGTTCAAGTCAACATGGTGAGCGAGCTCGCGCTTCGTGGGCAGTTGCCATAACTGAATTTGATCTTGATGCGATCTTGGCTCGCGTGAGGGGACATCGCGCATGAACTGGGCATGGGCCAATTCGCTCGACGAAATCTGGCGCTCACCGGGCTTTCCGATGTGGCTGACGCTGGCGGCCGCCGGCTTCTTCGGTCTGATCCTGTTGATCACGCTGCTGCGCGCCGAGCGTTCGGTCGCCAACGGGGCGCTCACCGTGATTGCACTGCTCGCCATCGGCATCGCGGTTGCTGCGACCATGCGCGCTTATGGACCGGGCAGGGAAGGTCCCACGAGCGAAACCCGCGCGCAGCCCGTGACGACCGCCGCTCTGCCCGCGCTATCCTGCATCGACGATCTGGCCGGCGACACCGTTCTGGCGGCCTGCGAGAAGGCGCTGTTTGGTTCGCCTGAAGCGGCCGCCGCCGCCGTCTCCTACACCGCGGCCCAGATCAGCCGGCTCACCGCGCTCGGCGATGTCGCTGCCGCCGGCAAGAACCCGACCCCGGAACTCAAGGCGTTGCGGCGGGCCATCGAGCGCGACCGCTATGGCCTCGTCGCGCAGGTGCTGGCCGCCCGCGACGGCTGCACGCAATTCGACTGCGCCGCGTTCCGTTCACTGACGGATCAGCAGCATGTCGCCGCCAACATGGATGCGCATATCTATGACGGGCTGGTCGCACGCTATGCAGCCACCTGGAATGTGCCGGCGACGCCGATGCCCGGTGCGATTGCCGGGCTGTCCCCGTCGGTTCCGACCGGCAAGCCGACCAATGCCGAGTTTCCAAGCGCCGCATCGACGCCGGCCGTGAGCATCATGGCGCCGGAACCGCCCGCACGCTCGGCGCCGTCCGGAACCGCAGCGGCGCCGGCTGCACCGCGCGCGCCCGCTGCGGCAACCTCGGCGCAGGCTTCGGCGCCGCCACCGGCGGCGAAGAAGCCGCCCGCTCCGAAGGCCGCGCGCGCGCCTGCGTCTGCACCGGTTCAAATCGCGCCGGCTGCTCAGCCTGCGCCGGCGCCGGCCCCCGCGGCTGCGGATAACAACTAGTTCGGCATTCCAAATGCGCGGCCGGCCCGCTAATGCTGGGGCATGCCACTACATCTGATCAAGCTCGCCGTCGGCTGCGACTCCGTCAAGGAATTGAAGGAGTGGATCGCCGAACGGATGCAGGCCGCCAAGAAGAAGGGCCTGCCGCAACATCACATCCACGTCACGCGCATGGTCCCCAAGCGCGACGCCGAGATCCTGTCGGGCGGCTCGCTCTACTGGGTGATCAAGGGTGAGATCGCCGCGCGCGAAAAGATCATCGGCATCGAGCCGTTCCGCGACAAGGACGGCATCGGACGCTGCCGGATCGTGATGCAGCCCAAGGTGATCACGGTATCGCCGCGGCCGATGCGGCCGTTCCAGGGCTGGCGCTATCTGACCGAAGATTCCGTGCCGCCCGATCTCGGCAAGGCCGCGGCCGGAACCATCGCAGCGATGCCCGAGCCGATGCGGCGCGAATTGCGCGATCTCGGCTTGCTGTAACGCTACGGCGGCGTGACGAGGTGCAACCGCACCCAATCGGACGCCGGCACCTCAAGCCGTCCGCCGCCTTCTCGCAGACTGTCCACGATATCGGTCAACTCCTGCTCGATGCCCATGTCGTGCAGGTATCTCCGTTGCTGTTCGCCAAAAAGCACCGTCAGGTTCTCGCGCCGCTCGGCCGAGACGTTGGGCGCGCGGCGGTTGTAGATGGTCTGGCCGGTCAGCACCACCTTTGCGCCGGTTGGCAGGCTGCGATGCACACCGCCTGCCAGGATCAGCACGCAGGCAAGGTCACAGGCGGGGTCCGGTAACGATACCTGGGCGTCCAGCGATCCGCCCGGACGCTTCAGCGCAAAGCAATCGGCCTCCGACTTGCCGGCGCAGGCCTCGACATCGGTTTCGCCCGCTGTGACGTCGATCCCGCGGTCGCGCAGGATGCGGCCGAGGCTCGCTGCGACATTGAGATCGGACTGGCCCCAGCTATGGATCACGAGCGGCAGCTTGCGGCCTTGCTGGCGGTCGAGGATCGCGATCAGCCGCTTGTAGCTGTCCCATTGCACGGTGCCTTCGGCGGCGATCCAGTCCGCGCAGCCCGGTCCGCAGGCGCCGACCGGACCATGGGCGACATAGAAGATCATGGCGTTCGGCGGCGACCCGAACACGCCGATCGGCGGCCGCTGCTGCGCTTGCGCGGCGCTGCCGGCGGCGAGCGCCAGCACACAGCTCGCGACCATCGTGCGGATGGATGACATGCCCTGCCCATAGGCTTTCCGTCTCGCGCCAATCATCCATGCGGGCGAGGGACCGCGCAAGCGCAACCTGGGCGTCCTACACCGCGATATTGTCGATCAGGCGGGTGGTGCCGAGCCGCGCCGCCACCAGAATGCGCAGCGGCCCGTCCTTGCGCGAACTGGCCGGCGCCAGCGTCTCGGCATGGCGGGCTTCAAAATAGTCGAGCGCAAAGCCGGCCTTTTCGATCATCCCCGCGCCAGCGGCCATCGCCGGCGCGACCGCCTCGCCGGCGCGGATCCGCCCGGCGCTCTCCTTCATGGCGCGATAGAGGGTTGCAGCGCGCTGGCGCTCATCGGCCGACAGATAGACGTTGCGCGAGGACATCGCGAGCCCGTCGCGCTCGCGCACCGTGCGCGAGCCGACCACCTTGACGCCGAGGTCGAGATCTCCAGCCATCTGAGTGACCACCCGCAATTGCTGAAAGTCCTTTTCGCCGAAGATCGCGACCTCCGGTCGGCATTGCGTGAACAGCTTGCCGACGACGGTGGCGACGCCGCCGAAGAAATGCGGCCGGAAGCGGTCCTCGAGTCCGGCAAGCGCCGGTCCCTCCGGCACGATGCGGGTCGCAAAGCCTTCCGGATACATGGCCTCGACCGTCGGGTGCCAGACCAGGTCGACGTCCTCCGCCGCGAGCTTTGCGATATCGGCCTTCCAGGTGCGCGGGTAGGCCCCGAAATCCTCGGTCGGCGCGAACTGCGTGGGGTTGACGAAGATCGAGACGACGACCTTGTTCGCGCGTCGCCTGGCGAGGCGCACCAGCGACATATGCCCGTCATGGAGCGCGCCCATCGTCGGCACCAGCGCGACCGTGGCCTTCCGCTTGCGAAGATTGTCGAGGTTGCGCCGCAGGGCAGGGACCGTGCGGGCGATCAAGGGGCTTCGTGGCATCTGGACTCTTGGTTGAAGTCTTGGCGGCTGGAGGTGCGGCTGGCGCGGCGGTCCGCAGGGCCGAGGCTAACCTTAACAAGCGGAACGGGTGGACGCCATGCATCCGCAGGCGTCAGAGAATGTTTCGCGCGGCGCGACGATGTCGGCTGTGTCGGCTGGATCACAGCCGCGAAGCACGCGCGCGATTCATGATTAAGAACCGCGCGTTGCGATTTGCATTTCCTGTCACGCATTTCACTTGACCGCAGACCCGGTCAACTTGAAGATATTTGTTAGGGGCGTCGAGGATTCCTAAAATGCTTGTGCAGGCTAGCCAAGGCCAATCGGGCTCGGCGCACGTCGTCGTGCTCGGCAACGAGAAGGGTGGCTCGGGGAAATCCACCACGGCCCTGCACATCGCGGTCGCGCTGCTGAAGGCCGGCCAGCGCGTCGCCACCATCGATCTCGACTGCCGCCAGCAGAGCTTTACCCGCTACATCAGCAACCGTTCCGCCTGGGCAC
Source organism: Bradyrhizobium sp. CCGUVB1N3 (assembly GCF_024199925.1). Taxonomy (NCBI): domain Bacteria; kingdom Pseudomonadati; phylum Pseudomonadota; class Alphaproteobacteria; order Hyphomicrobiales; family Nitrobacteraceae; genus Bradyrhizobium; species Bradyrhizobium sp. CCGUVB1N3. Next base: position 1,976,805 of record NZ_JANADR010000001.1, on the reverse strand, counting down.
GCCGCACCGGCCTCGCCCTCGAGTTGCCGGTGCATCGCTGCATCAAGCTCGGCGAGACCATGCAGATCGCCGAGAACGAGAACTCCGAGTTCCTGCAATTCATGGAGGCGGTCTCGGCGGTCGAGAGCGACTTCGATTTCATCGTCATCGATACGCCCGGCACCGACAGCTACCTGATGCGGCTCGCCCACTCGATGGCGGACACGCTGGTCACCCCGATCAACGACAGCTTCCTCGACTTCGACGTGCTCGGCACCGTCGATCCCGCCAACTATGCGGTGATCGGCGAGAGCCACTATGCCGAGATGGTCCGCGACACCCGCCGCAAGCGCCGCCAGCTCGACGGCTCGACCACCGACTGGATCGTGGTGCGCAACCGCTTGTCGATGCTGGGCTCGCGCAACAAGCAGCTCGTTGCCGACGGGTTGAAGGAATTGTCGCTGCGGCTCGGCTTCCGCTATGTCGACGGCTTTGCCGAGCGTGTCGTCTACCGCGAATTTTTCCCGCGCGGCCTGACGGCTCTCGACGATATCGATGAAGCGACCCTCGGCATGCGGCCCAATCTCGGCCACGTCACCGCCCGCGAGGAGGTGACGAGCCTGCTCCGCCAGCTCAAGCTGCCGCTCGACGAGCGCGGACGCCGCCGCGCCGCCAACCGCGCCGAATGGTTCAGCCAGGTCGACAAGCCGCTCGAGGTTCACGACATCCTCGGCGCCTGACCCGGGCGCGGTAGGCAGCTACTTCCACCGAAGATTTTTCGATCAAGCCACCGGTTCCACGGGAACCGGGCGGGGCCATCGCGATTGAACCGGCGCAGAGAGGTTGCGTCTGGCGTACCAGTGTACCTGACGTAGTGGTCTTGGAATACCGTGCCCACGAAACGAGTGCAGCGCACAACGAAAGGGCTGCTACTTCACAATATTTGGTCTTCCTGTCACGTCGCTGTGACATATATTAGGGAATAACCGACAAGGGGCCCTAGAGCCTTCGAGCAACACGAATTCAAACGGGAGTTCAGGCCAGAAGAGCCTGAGCGTGAGGCTGAGGACGAAAATGAAGCGTGGAATTGCCATTCTGGTTTCAGTCACCGCCCTTGCAGGCGTCGCTTATTTCACGATGAGCAAATGGGCGATCAAGCACGAGACCATCACCTTCTATGATGCCTCGCGCGACAACCGCCCGGTGCCGGTCGATATTGCCGTCCGTCGCGATCGCGAGATGCAGGCCGATGCCGGCTTGATCACGTTGCCGGTCGCAGTCCTCAATCACGGCAACACCGTCAAGAACACCGAGTACGGCTTCCTCGCCAACGTGTTCGCGATGCGTGGTTACCTCGTGGTCAGCCCGCAGCATGACCTGCCGACCGATCCGCCGATGGTGACAAAGCCGGGCGAGCTCTATGTCGGCCGTCTGCCGCAGATCCTGCGCGGTGTGGCCAACATCCATCTGGCGCTGCACGACATGAAGGGCGTCCAGCCCAACGCCGACTACGCCAGGGTGACCATGGTCGGCCATTCCATGGGCGGCGACATCTCGATGTATTTTGCCAAGCAGTATCCTGAAGAGGTCAAGAAGGTCGTGACGCTGGACAATCTGCGCGTCCCGTTCGTCACCGCCGGCAAGTTCAAGATCCTGTCCTTCCGCTCGAAGGATCCGCAGTTCAAGACCGATGCGGGCGTGCTCCCGACGGACGAGGAGTGCGAGAAGGCGGGCATCACGGTGGTCAAGACTGACTTCCAGCACAACGACATGCGCGACACCGGTCCGGACGGCGCGAAGAACTCGATCCAGGGTATGCTCGATAAATTCCTCGCCGATACCGATAGCGAGATTGCGCCCGTCGATACGTTGAAGGCGCCGCCCAGCGCGCTCGAACCCGGTCCGGTCGCACTGATGGCGCCGTCCAAGAGCTGACCGCATCCGTCGACCCAGAATTCGTCCCGCCAGGCCTCCGCTGCTGACCGCTGCGGAGGCCTTTGCACATTGACCGATCACGGCGCGCTCGCCACATATTGGCGGTGTAGTCCAATGTGCGAGCAGGGATGTCCGGCGAACCGACCAAACCACGCAGCGGCGATGCGGTATCGGCGCGGGCCGAGGCCGACGGCAGGCTGCCGCAGGCCAAGACCTCCACCAGCGACGACATCGCCGCCTTCGTCGCCAAGGCGCGCGCGATGTCGCCGCATGCGCCGGGCGCGAAGGGCCGGTTGATCTTCGCGCTCGACGCCACGATGAGCCGGCAGCCGACCTGGGACATGGCCTGTGCGCTTCAGGCGGACATGTTCCGCGAGGCGGCGGCGCTCGGCAGCCTCGATATCCGGCTCGTCTACTACCGCGGCTTCAACGAGTGCCGTGCGACAGGATGGATCTCCGACAGCACCAAGCTCGCGAGCCTGATGAGCAAGATCGATTGCCGCGGCGGCGACACCCAGATCGGCCGGGTGCTTTCCGAGGCGCGGCGCGAAGCGGCATCCTCCGGCGTCCGCGCGGTGGTTTTCGTCGGCGATGCCATGGAGGAGAAGGTCGACGAGCTCTGTGCCAGAGCGGGCGAGCTCGGCATGCTCAAGGTGCCCGTCTTCATGTTTCAGGAAGGTCATGATGCAACCGCCGAGCAGGCGTTCCGCGAGATCGCGCGCCTGACCGGCGGGGCCTGGTGCAGGTTCGATCCGGGCGCGGCCGCGCAACTGCGCGAGCTGTTGCGCGCGGCGGCGGCCTACGCCGCCGGCGGCCGCGAGGCGCTGCTCAGGCTGGCCAAGACGACGAGCGGCGCAGCCAAGCTGATCGGGCAGATGAAGTGAGGCGCTGGCCGTCCACAGCGAAACGGGGCCGCATGCTTTTTGTGACCAAGGCGACTATATTGCGATCATGCCGACCCTGATCGCAGGCGCTGTCGCCGTCGTCACCCTTTACCTGCTGCTGCAGATGTTCCGTTCCGCCAATCCGGCGGTGCTCGCGCGCGCGATCAAGGTCGGCGGCGGGGTCGTGGCGCTGGCGGTTGCGGCCTTCACGGGCCTGCGGGGCGAGCTGGCGGTCGCGATTCCGCTCGGCATTTTCGGTGCCGGCCTGCTCGGCTGGACGCCGCTCGCGAACTCGACCTTCGGCAATATCGGCGGGCTGTTCGGCGGCGCGACGCGCTCGTCGGGGCAGACCTCGCGCGTCCGCTCGCAATTTCTGGATATGCGGCTGGACCACGATTCCGGTCAGCTTGCAGGCGAGATCGTCGCAGGGCCTTACGCCGGGCGTTCGCTCGACGAGTTCGATCTCACCGCGCTGCTTGCGATGTGCCCCGCCTTCGACGCGGAGAGCGTCGCGCTACTCGAAAGCTATCTGGACCGCCGGTTTCCCGCCTGGCGTCAGAACGCGCAGGGCGATGCGGCAGGGCGGCAGGGCCGCGCGGCGCCGAGCGGCAAAATGACGGCGGAGGAAGCCTATCAGATCCTTGGCCTGCAGCCGGGCGCGGGGCGCGACGAGATCGGCCGGGCCCACAAGACCCTGATGAAGAAACTGCATCCCGACCAGGGGGGCTCGACGTATCTCGCTGCCCGGGTAAACGAGGCCAAGGATACTCTGCTTCGCACGCATAACGGCTAACTCCGGCAACAACGCTACAAACGCCCGTACCGCGTCAGCTCCGTATTGCTCTGTCTGCCGTCGCCCCGATGTCGCCCGCCGTTGTCGGCGTGGTCGATCCCTTGAGCAAAAACTTAACCGTAAATCGTTGACGAGAGGTTGTTGCGAAGCAGTCTTTGCGCCTGCCTGTAACGACCCCGCCTGAAACGACAACGCCCGCGCGGAAGGCGCGGGCGTTGGGATCGGATCGATTTGGTCGGCGTCAGTTGCGGACGGTGATGCAGGAGATGTCGGCGCGCTTCAGCGTGCGACAGACGGCTTCCGCCTGGTCGCGCTCGAGCCCGGCGAAGCGGGCGCGGAACAGCTTGCGATTGTCCTTGGCAACGACTTCGGTGAAGGGGTCGGCCTTGCTGAGCAGGCCGCGGGCCGAGCTGCGGGCGGCCTCGATGCGCTGCTGCGCCTCGTTCTCGCTTTCAAGTGCGCCGACCTGAACGATCCAGCCGCTGTGCGTGACAACCGGTTTGGTCGTCGCGCTCATCTGGATCGGCTGCGGGGCCGGTTCGGCCGAGGCGAGTTTTGCGGCAGGCGCGGGGGCCGCGGCGCCGGACGCCGGCAGGACGCCAAGGATGCCGTTGCCGGTGCCAAAGCCGGGCGGCTGCGGTGGCAGCTCGCTGCGGGCGACTTCAGGCTTGGCGACGACGTCCGGCTTGTTGACGAGATCTGCCTTGGCGACGACGGCGCCGGAGGTCTCCGCGACTTCGGCACGCGCGCTGGAGATCGTGTTGGTAATCGGCGGTGCTGGCTGCGACGGGACGGCGGAAGCGACCTTCACGGCGCCGGCCTTGACCTGAACCGTCTTCACCTTGACCGGCTTCATCGGCTCGGACGAGCCCGGAATGATCGAGAGCGGCTGGCTGGAGATCACGCCATTGGTCAGCGGCGCGGGTTCGACCTTGGATTCGACGGCCTTGGGCTCCGGCTTGGCGGCCGGCGGCATCGCCGCGGTGGCGGCGGCAAGCGCGGCAAGGCGCGAGGCGGGGCGCGGCGCCGGCGCTTCGGGAGCGGAGGCTGCTGCCGCCTGAACCTGCGGTGCTGCTCGCGCCGGCGTGTCGGAAGCGTCGGCGACGTCGACGCTGGTGTCGGCGCCATTGCGCTCGGTGATGGCTGCCGCGGTGCGGGTGCCTGCGCCCTTCTCGAGGTTCTCCGCGAGCAGGTTGCGCATGATGGCGTCGCGCGAGCCGCCGCTGCGGCCGCCCAGGACCACGCCAACCAGGAAGCGGTTGCCGCGGTGGATCGAGCTCACGAGATTGAAGCCGGAGGCGCGGGTGTAGCCGGTCTTGATGCCGTCGACGCCTTCGACGCTGCCGAGCAGGCGATTGTGGCCGGTAATGGTGTGGCCGCGGAAGTTGAAGGCCGTGGTCGAGAAATAGCGGTAATAGCGCGGGAAGCGATCCTGGATCGCGCGGCCGAGCGTGGCCTGGTCGCGCGCTGTCGTGATCTGTTCGTCGTTGGGCAGACCGGACGCGTTGCGGTAGACCGTCTTCGACATGCCGAGCGCGCGCGCCTTGCGCGTCATCATCTGGGCGAAACCGTCTTCATCGCCGCCGATCGCTTCCGCGATCACGACGGCCGCGTCGTTGGCAGAACGGGTGACGAGACCCTTGATCGCGTCCTCGACGCGGATGGTCTGACCGGCGCGAAGGCCCAGCTTGGTCGGATCCTGGTCGGCGGCATGCTGGGACACCGGCATTTCGGTGTCGAGCTTCATCTTGCCGGACTCCAGACGCTCGAACAGCAGGTAGAGCGTCATGATCTTGGTGAGGGAGGCGGGATGACGCAGCCCGTCCGGGCTCGTCGACTGGAGGGTCGCGCCGGAATTGCCGTCGACGATGATCGAGGCGAATTGCGGGCTATAGCTCTCGCCGGAGTCGCGATGCACGCGATGGTGTGCGTAGTGCCGGCCGCGGTGGCGACGCGCTTCGGCAGCATCGCTGGTGAAGATGACCGCGGTGGTGACTGTAAGAAGCCCGAAGACCCCAGCCCGCGCCAAGCGCGAGGAAGACCAGTTCTTACGAAGCATGAAACCCCGTCCCCGTTTCTGACTTGATCACCGGCTCGTGAGGCAAAATTGTGCCCTCCAGATCCGGGACCATGACCTGCTTGAACCGCCAATCCGCCGGCGCTGATCGCCGGCGACCGAAGCTCAAGCCGCTGTTCTGGCTAAGGCGATGTTCGCAAACGGCTTTTGACCGCCTGTCGGAAGCTGAACACGTCCAGGGAATCAGGGTAGGGGCGCCCGGTTTCCAAAAGCTTAAGGAACCCTTGCGTAGATATCCCGGAATCACCTCAAGTTGCATGCATTATTGTGCGCCGCACAAAGATTCTTGACTTTTTTGTGCGTTGCACTAATTATGGGCAGCGTCAGGCGGCCCCGAGGAGAACTCCAAGGCTTGATATCCAAGGCTTGAAAAATCTAAGGCTTCCGGACGAGAGCCAGGGAAAAAAAGGATTCCATGATGTTCAAGGTTGAAGACTTTCAGAACTACGGCAAAGAGCAGTTCGAGCAGTGCGTCGCCTCCGCGACCTCGGTGCAGCACGGCATCCAGGCGATCGCCAGCGCCTATGGCGACTACACCAAGAAGTCGTTCGAGGACACCAAGTCCTTCGTTGAGAAGCTTTCCGGCGTGAAGTCGCTGGACAAGGCAATGGAAGCGCAGACCGATTTCGCGCGCTCCGCCTACGAGACCTTCGTTGCGGAATCGCAGAAGATCGCCGGCCTCTACAACGACCTCGCCAAGCAGGCGTTCAAGCCGGTCGAGACCATCGTCTCGAAGTTCAACCCGGCCGCTCAGTAACTCTTCGTCAAGTCCTGGAATCGGAAAAGCCCGGCTGATTCAGCCGGGCTTTTTTCGTGGACGCGTTCGCGGGGGCCGCTGCACAAGGTCTCCTGGCGGCCGATCGGCTGAGCTGCTCAGGCAGCCGTTGCATGGCGCGTGAGGCGAGATGAGTTTTGAACGCTTGCGCCGTTGATCGAGATCGTCGCGCTGTTGCCTGTAGTCGCGCCGCTCTTGCGAACCTGGCTGCCGTTTGCGCGTCGTTGCAATTTTCTGACGTTGTCGAGATGTCGCCGCGCCGTTGTTCGTCGACCGCGGAGAGCAGCCGTGGTTGCCGCGCTGCCGCTGCTTGCGAACGTATGGTCGACCGTGACGCTTGGTCGGCAGCGAGGCTTTGTCGGTGAAGAGCGCGCAATTGCATGGCTGGTTAATTCGACCGTAGAAGGCCGGAGGTGTGGCGGCCCGTGAACTGGCTGCCGCGGGTTGACCTCGGGTTCCTGATTGAGGGCAGAAGAACCTGCCGATCGGATTTTTTTGTCAAATTGGTCAGGATTGACTAACCTTGGTCAGGATCGCCAGGAACCGGGAATCGGGACCGCCGCGGCCGCATAGGTCGAGCCTTGCACGCTTGCGGCGGGCCGGGGGCAGGCCCATATTCACTGATGCCGTTCCGGTGAGGACCGGACCGGTCGGGAGCGGCGATCGAACAAGACGGCGCGCCTATGCGAGGCTCCGATGCGGAGCAGCGTGGAGGGCTGCTATACGCTTCCGTGGGGATTTTGAACGCCTGTGCCATGCCGCAACTAACTTCCAGCCTCGATCTGCCAGTGTCAGCCGTCGCCTATGCTCCCCGGATGAGCAATGACGAGAACCGTCCCAATGGTCCGTCCGGCCCGAGCACCTCGGTCATCACCAAGGTCAAGCCCAAGACCAAGCGGCCCAACCTTTACCGGGTGCTGATCCTGAACGACGACTACACGCCGATGGAGTTCGTGGTTCTCGTGCTGGAGAAGTTCTTCAACAAGGACATCGAGGCCGCGACCAAGATCATGCTGCATGTCCACCATCACGGCATCGGCGAATGCGGCGTCTTCACCTACGAGATCGCCGAGACCAAGGTCACTCAGGTGATGGATTTTGCCCGCAAGCATCAGCACCCCCTGCAATGCGTGATGGAAAAGAAGTAGGCGCGTCCCGACTTCTGGCGTTCTGACATTCGTGTCACCCAGCTCGTTATCCTCACGGCCGCGATGGCCGGCGAACTACGGGGAGCAGGGGTACTGGCGCCAGTCCCGCCCAAATCGGAACGGGTTTTGCATCGAAAGTACCGCGCGTGAGTCCAGTGTCGCGGAACCGGTCTTTTGCCGCGATCTTGTATAACTATATGTGACAAAGGTTGTTGTTGCCTGACCGGGCGATGGCGATCATGATGGTGGGGGCCACAGAGGACGCGAATGCCGACTTTTTCTCAAAGCCTTGAACAATCCCTGCATCGTGCACTGGCGATCGCAAATGAGCGTCATCACCAATACGCGACGCTCGAACATTTGCTGCTGTCGCTGATCGATGACTCTGACGCAGCAGCCGTCATGCGGGCCTGCAGCGTCGATCTCGACAAGCTGCGCACCAGTCTCGTGAACTATCTTGAGACCGAATTCGAAAATCTGGTGACGGATGGAGCCGACGACGCCAAGCCGACGGCCGGTTTCCAGCGCGTGATCCAGCGCGCGGTGATTCACGTGCAGTCATCCGGTCGCGAGGAAGTGACCGGTGCGAACGTTCTGATCGCGATCTTCGCCGAGCGCGAGAGCCACGCCGCGTACTTCCTGCAAGAGCAGGACATGACGCGCTACGACGCGGTCAACTACATCAGCCACGGCATCGCCAAGCGGCCGGGCGTCTCCGAGGCGCGCCCCGTTCGCGGCGTCGACGAGGAAACCGAGACCAAGGGCAACGAGGACTCCAAGAAAAAGGGCGAGGCGCTCGAGACCTATTGCGTCAACCTCAACAAGAAGGCGCGCGACGGCAAGATCGATCCGGTGATCGGACGCAATTCCGAGATCAACCGCGCCATCCAGGTGCTGTGCCGCAGGCAGAAGAACAACCCGCTGTTCGTGGGCGAGGCCGGCGTCGGCAAGACCGCGATCGCGGAAGGCCTTGCGAAGCGCATCGTCGACAGCGAGGTGCCGGAGGTCCTGGCGGCCGCGACCGTGTTCTCGCTCGACATGGGCACGCTGCTCGCGGGCACGCGCTATCGCGGCGACTTCGAGGAACGCCTGAAGCAGGTGCTGAAGGAGCTCGAGGCGCATCCCAACGCCATCCTGTTCATCGACGAGATCCACACCGTGATCGGTGCGGGTGCGACGTCGGGCGGCGCGATGGACGCGTCGAACCTGCTCAAGCCGGCGCTCGCCTCGGGCACCATCCGCTGCATGGGCTCGACCACCTACAAGGAATACCGCCAGCATTTCGAGAAGGACCGCGCGCTGGTGCGGCGCTTCCAGAAGATCGACATCAACGAGCCGACGGTCGAGGACGCGATTGCGATCCTCAAGGGGCTGAAGCCGTACTTCGAGGACTACCACCGGCTGAAATACACCAACGAGGCCATTGAGGCCGCGGTGCAGCTCTCCTCGCGCTACATCCACGACCGCAAGCTGCCGGACAAGGCGATCGACGTGATCGACGAATCCGGTGCGGCGCAGATGCTGGTTGCCGAGAACAAGCGCAAGAAGACGATCGGCATCAAGGAGATCGAGACCACGATCGCCTCGATGGCGCGGATCCCGCCGAAGAGCGTGTCGAAGGACGATGCCGAGGTGCTCAAGCATCTCGAGCAGACCCTGAAGCGCGTCGTGTTCGGCCAGGACAAGGCGATCGAGTCGCTGTCCGCCTCGATCAAGCTGGCGCGTGCCGGCCTGCGTGAGCCGGAGAAGCCGATCGGCTGCTACCTGTTCTCAGGGCCCACCGGCGTCGGCAAGACCGAGGTCGCAAAGCAGCTTGCCTCCAGCCTCGGTGTCGAGCTGTTGCGCTTCGACATGTCCGAATACATGGAGCGGCACACCGTGTCGCGTCTGATCGGCGCGCCTCCCGGCTATGTCGGCTTCGATCAGGGCGGCCTGCTCACCGACGGCGTCGACCAGCATCCGCATTGCGTGGTGCTGCTCGACGAAATCGAGAAGGCGCACCCCGATCTCTACAACGTGCTGCTCCAGATCATGGACCATGGCCGGCTCACCGATCACAACGGCAAGCAGGTCAACTTCCGCAACGTGATCCTGATCATGACCACGAATGCCGGCGCGGCCGATCTTGCCAAGCAGGCCTTCGGCTTCACCCGCTCCAAGCGGGAAGGCGACGATCACGAGGCGATCAACCGGCAGTTCGCGCCGGAATTCCGCAACCGCCTCGATGCCATCGTCTCCTTCGCCCATCTCAATGCCGACGTGATCGGCATGGTCGTGGAGAAGTTCGTGCTTCAGCTCGAGGCGCAGCTCGGCGACCGCGACGTCACGATCGAGCTGTCCGAGGAGGCCAAGGCCTGGCTGATCAAGCACGGCTATGACGAGCAGATGGGCGCGCGGCCGATGGCCCGCGTGATCCAGGAGCACATCAAGAAGCCGCTTGCCGACGAGGTGCTGTTCGGCAAGCTCAAGGGCGGCGGTCATGTCCGCGTCGTGCTGGTCAAGGACGAGGCCGACGCCGAGAAGGACAAGATCGGCTTCGAGTTCGTCGAGGGCCCGGTCACGCCGAAGCAGGAGAAGCTGCCCGGCGCCCGCAAGCGCCCACCGTCAGGCAAGTCCAAGCCGGGCGGACCCGGTGGCCCCTCCAAGGGGCCGACCTCCAAGGGGCCGCTGGTCAAGGTTTGATCGGGAGCGTCATGAACTGAAAAAGGCCGGCTGCGAAGCCGGCCTTTTTTGTCGAGTGTCTATTGCGGCGGCGTTAGGTCCCGGCGTCGGGTGCCCGCGGCGGGCGCGGCTTTCTCGCGGCTGGCGCCGGCGGAGGGCCCCGCGCGGGCCGATCGGCGACCCGCGTGCCGTTACGGCGCTATTTCTGCTTCCCTAGCTTCTGAATCGCCTTGAGGTAGTTGACCTCGGCCTCGGCATCGGCACGCTCGAAACGGAAGGTCGGCTGAAGCGGTGAATGCTGCTGTAGCCCTTCTGCAGGCGCTGCACGAAGTCGGCGTCGTCCTACCAGCGCGACGTTGCCTTGCCGAAGACATAGAGCGCGATCAGGCCTGCAGTCACCACCGTCGAGAAGATCAGGACGTTGCGATCCCAATCGATCCGCTTCCTCTCCTCTCTGTTGAGGCTAAGGGCGGTGAACAATGCCTTCATGGCAAATCGGCGCATCGACAATCCTCGCGCGTAGACCATGGCACGTCCGGCGAAGGTCGGCTTGATGCACGTCAATGCGCGACGGGCATGCAGCCGGGCGAAAGGGCTGCATGCGATATCAGCTAGCCGCCCCAGTTCTTGTAGGGACTGTCAACCGTCGGATCGGGTTGATCGCTCGGCACGTACAGATAGGGGGCCGGTGCCCGAGGCTGCGCATAGCCAAAACTCGACATGGGATCCCTGTACGCGCGAGGGGCAGGGTCAACGGCATAGTGCCGGTGCGTGTGATGCACCGGAGCGGCGTTGGCGGCACTGGATAGCGCGATCAGAAGGCTCAAGAGCAAGACGGGACGCATTGCGTTCTCCCCGATGGAACCTGATACCGACCTTAGGTGAGGTTCGGCTTGCGGCACCGCAATCGCTCGCGGCTTCACGATCAGTCACATCGGCGGCATCGGGCGCGGCGCTGCGGCGTCACTGGCCTAGCGCTTGCCGAACCATTCCTCGTGTATCCGCTGATACGCATCGCTCTCGCGCAGCGCGAGAAGCGCTTCGTTGACGTGCTTGCGCAGCGGGCTGCCGGTCGGAAAGACGATGCCGTAGTCTTCCCGATGGAAGACACTGCCGACGGTTCGTGCCAATCCCCTGCCGTCGTGGGTTGTGTAGTAAAGCAGCGCAGGTGAATCGAAGACGACCGCGTCGACCTCCTGATCCAACAGGGCCTTGTAGAGGTCATCGACTTTATCGAACTCGCGGACCTCGGCCTTGACCTCATTCAGATAGAGTGTGGCCGTGCTTCCCCGTGTCGTGCCGACGCGTTTGCCGACGAGATCCTGCGGACTATTGATCGGTCCCCTGATCTGCTGGACCGTCAGCGATGCCGTCAGTTGCGCCGTATAGAAGGCCACGAAGACCACGCCCGTGAACATCCAGAGCACGGCGACGATGCGAGCGATCCAGTGCCGGGGCATTTGATCCGCCTGGGTCGCCAGCGTGCCTGCGGCCCAAAACATCGCATGGAAGATTCCCGGAAAATACCGGCTCGTTGGAATGATTCCGTTGTGATGATGTCGCTCCACCAGGAAAATCAGATGCGCCGGAATGAGGATCAGGAGCAGCGCAATGCCTAGCCAGATCAGGAGAGTGCGGGAGAAGAACAACTCCACGAACTCGAGCAGCGGATTCGGCTCGACATTCGCAGCGGTACCGCGCACCAGGATCTGTAGTCCCGAATTCAGGATCGGCTGGGAGAAGTCGAACCTGTTCTCGCGATCTGATGTGATCGAGATGGCTGCGATCCCGAGATCTGCCCGTCCGCTTTCCACGGCCGCAAGCAATTCGCCGACATCGGGCGTGATGACGTACTCGGTCTCGCGATGCAGTCGCTCCCCAATGCCGTTCCAGAGCTCAATGCTGAAGCCACCCAGGGTGCCGTTCTTCTCGATGACCAAGGGAGGCACGATGCGGGTCGCCACCCGGAGCTTGGTGGTCCCTTCCTGGGCCATGGAGCCGGAGATGCAGACAAATAGCGCCAACGCCAGCCCAAGGGCTGCGTCAAGCGCCGCGCAGCGCACGCGCATCAGGAATAGCCGACCGGTCCCTGCACGAAAACGGACCGCGAGATTGGCGCAAAGCATCAAATCATTTCCAGTCTAGTGCGGCAATTGGCTCTGCCGGAAGTCGCGCGGCGACATCCCGAAATGCTCGCGGAAGACGCGGCCGAAATGCGAGAGGTCGTTGAAGCCCCAGGCGAACGCAATCTCGCCGACCTGACGCCCTGCGAGAGCGGGCGAGGCGAGATCGCGCCGGCACTGGGCAAGACGCTCCGCAAGCACGTAACGCTGGAACGAGGTGTGCTCCTGGCTGAGGAGATCGTTGACATAGCGCGGCGAGATGCCAAGCGCGGCCGCAGTGTCCGACAGCGACAGATCGGGATCGGCGAGATGGCCGCGGATGTGCGACTTCAGCCGGTAGAGCAGGGCCGAGCGATGCGTCGAGGAGGGCGGCGACATCTTGCCGAGCCGTTCGCTCAGCACCATGGCGACGAGATCGACCGCCTGCTCGGAGAGCGCGACGGCGTGCTGCGGATCGATCTGATCGGCGCTGTGGCAAAGCTTGAAGATGAAATCGTAGGCGAGCTTTTGCAGCGGTGCGTCCGCGCCGAACGAAATCGCGGTCAGCGCCTCGGTGGCGCCGAGGCGCCGCTGCAGCATCTCGCGCGGCACCTTGAAGATGGTCTGCGTGAAGGCGTGATCGAACTTCAGCTCATAGGGGCGCGTGGTGTCGTAGAGCGCGAACTCGCCGGGATGGATCACGGTCTCGCGGCCGTCCTGCACGACGCCGCCGACGCCCTGATTGCCGAGCGCGACGAGAACGAAGTCGAGATCCGAGCGCGCAATCCGCGACGGCGTACGGAAGACATGCTGACGGTCCGAGCAGACATCCGAACAGACCGCGCGCCCAAGGGAGGCTTGCGTCACCGAGCCGCGGAAGGCGTTGCCGAGATCCGACTTGCAGTCGAGCTCGACGAAGACGTCGCAGACGATGTCCTGCCAGAGCGCCAGGCGCCGGTATCCGGGGCTGCCGTCCGTGGTGAACTGGATGGTCATCGGCAGGCCTCCCTTTCACATTCCGAAAGCTGCGTGCGCTTGCCCCACCGGAAGCAAATCCCGGACCGCCGTCCCGGTCGAATTTTCGTGCCGTGACGGTCGAGCGAGCGTCGTCCGGCCGTGGCCCAATCAACTGCATCGGAAGATTGCATCGGACTTGGGCCTTCGATCAACTGGAAAGCGGCCCCGTCCTAGAGAGCATGGAGGCGGGAATGGGCATCGAACATCCGAAATACAGGGTTGCGGTGGTGCAGGCGGCGCCGGCCTGGCTCGACCTTGATGCGTCGGTCGATAAGTCGATCGGGCTGATCGAGGAGGCCGCGAGCAAGGGCGCGAAGCTGATCGCCTTCCCGGAGGTGTTCATCCCCGGATACCCCTGGCATATCTGGCTGGATTCGCCGGCCTGGTCGATCGGCCGCGGCTTCGTGCAGCGCTATTTCGACAATTCGCTCGCCTACGACAGCCCGCAGGCCGAAAAGCTGCGGCAGGCCGTGCGCAAGGCGGGCCTGACCGCGGTCATCGGGCTCTCCGAACGCGACGGCGGCAGTCTCTACATCGCGCAATGGCTGATCGGGCCCGATGGCGAGACCATCGCAAAGCGCCGCAAGCTGCGGCCGACCCATGCCGAGCGCACCGTCTATGGCGAGGGCGACGGCAGCGATCTTGCCGTCCATGACCGCGCCGACATCGGACGGCTCGGCGCGCTGTGCTGCTGGGAGCATCTCCAGCCGCTGTCGAAATACGCGATGTACGCCCAGAACGAGCAGGTGCATGTGGCGTCCTGGCCGAGCTTCTCGCTCTACGATCCCTTCGCGCCCGCCCTCGGAGCAGAAGTCAACAACGCCGCCTCGCGCGTCTATGCGGTGGAGGGCTCGTGCTTCGTGCTTGCGCCATGCGCGACCGTCTCGCAGGCGATGATCGACGAGCTCTGCGACCGGCCGGACAAGCATGCGCTGTTGCATGCCGGCGGCGGCTTTGCCGCGATCTATGGACCCGACGGCAGCCAGATCGGCGACAAGCTGGCGCCGGATCAGGAAGGGCTTCTGATCGCCGAGATCGATCTCGGCGCCATCGGCGTCGCCAAGAACGCGGCCGATCCCGCCGGGCACTATTCGCGGCCCGACGTCACGCGGCTGCTGCTCAACAAGAAGCCCTCCAAGCGTGTCGAGCAGTTCGCGCTGCCGGTCGACAGCGTCGAGCCCGCGGACATCGCGGCGGCAGCGAGCTGATTGTCGCGCTCGTACTCGGGAGGGCATGATCATGGAATCCGCAATTCCTTCGCATCTTGAGACCGTGCGCTCGCGTCACAAGCGCGTTCCGGATGACTATCAGCCGCCATATCCGTCGTTCGTGGCGCGCTACAAGCCGGCCGTGAACCGCGTCGTGATGGCCTATTTCGGCATACAATATCGCGGCAGCACCCCCGCGGCTGCGACCGAGGCGCTGGCGCACATCGCGGAGCGCTTTGCCGCAGGCGACGGTCCCTCACATTGGGATCGGGCGCACTATGTCGATCAAGCCGGTTATTCGAACATCGTCACGGTCGCCTATTGGGACGACATCGCGCGATTCGATGCCTGGTTCGCACCGGCGCGCGAGGCCTGGACCGGGAAGGCGAGCGAGGGCATCGGCACCTTCATCGAGGTGCTGCGGCCGGTGGTTGCGCGTCACGAGACGCTATTCTCCTCGCTCGGCCGGCCCGAAGGCGTCGCCGTGATTGCCGATGGCATGAGCGGCGAGGTGCAGGAGCACGCCTATTGGGGCGGGATGCGCGACCGCATCCCGCTGTCGCAGATGGACGCGATGGCGCCCGGCGGTGATCCCGAACTAATCCGCGATGGCGCGCGGCTGCGGGTCAAGGCGCACGACAATCTCTGCCTGATCCGCTCCGGGCAGGACTGGAGCGATACGGAGACCTCGGAGCGCAAGCTCTATCTCGACGACGTCGAGCCGGTCCTGCGGGAGGGCATGGACTTTTTGCGCGACGACGGGCTCAGCATTGGCTGCTACGCCAACCGCTACATGCGCGTGCTCGGAGCCGACGGCACACCGAGTGAAAAATCCTACGGCCAGAGCTGGTGGAAGAGTCTGGCCACGCTGGAACGCTGGGCGGAATCGCATCCGACCCACGTCAGGATTTTTGGCGCGGCGATGAAATACCTCTCGACGCTCGGGCCGTCAGCGAAGCTGCGGCTGTATCACGAGGTCACGGTCGCGGCCGCGGACGAGCAGTTCTTCGAATATCTGAACTGCCATCCCAAGACGGGCATGCTGGCGGCAGTCGAGACCGTCGGCGCCTGAGGGCTCATGCCACGCAATGGGCGAGCAGCTCGGGGTGCGCGGCGCAGATGTGATGCGCGCCGGCGTCCCTGAGCTCGGTCTCGCTGCCATAGCCATAGAGCACGCCGATCGCGGTCATGCCGTTCTTGCGCGCGCCGACCACGTCGTGGCTGCGGTCGCCGATCATGACCGCTGTTTGCGGGTCTACCTTCGCGGTGTCGAGCGCGTAGCGCAGCAGATCGCCCTTGTCGACGCGGGTGCCGTCGAGCTCGGAGCCGAACACCTGCTCGAAATAGCGCCGCAGGCCGAAATGATCGACGATGCGGCTCGCATAGACGGCCGGCTTGCTGGTCGCGACGAACATGCGCGCGCCGGTCGCTGAGATCGTAGCCAAGGTCTCCGCGATCCCGCCATACGCCTCGTTCTCGAACAGGCCGACATCGGAAAAGCGCTCGCGATACAGCAGCAGCGCCCGGTCGGCGAGCTCGTCGGTTCCGGTGAGCTTCTTCAGGCTGGCATGCAGCGGCGGCCCGATGCACCAGGTCAATTCGTCCTCGCTCGGGACGTGCTGTCCGAGCCGTTCCAGCGCGTACTGGATCGAGCGGGTGATCCCCGGTTTCGGATCGGTCAGCGTGCCGTCGAGATCAAAATAGATTGTTGCCATTCCGCCCCGGCCTGCGTTGATTATGCCGCCAGTTGCTAGTTGGCTTGGCCTTGGAGTTCAAGGGCCTTGGAGTTCAAGGCCGATCTGCCCGATATCGCCGGTACCCTGCCGATGACACGAGCCCGATATGCGCTCTGCCAGGCCGCCACCGCGCTGCTTCTGCTCGCGCCGGCGCTGGCCGAGGATGAGCCGAGTCCCGTCGTGCATCCGAGCGTCGAGGAGCTCGCGATGCCGCCGGCAAAGCCCGCGGAGGCGGCGCGCGAGAGCGACACACGGGAATCGATCTGCCTGATCATCGAAGCGGCGGCGCGCGATGCCAGCCTGCCGCTCGAATTCTTTGCCCGCGTGATCTGGCAGGAAAGCCGGTTCCAGAGCGACGCGGTGGGCCCGGTGACGCGCAGCGGCGACCGCGCGCAGGGCATCGCGCAGTTCATGCCCGGCACCGCCAGCGAGCGCGGGCTGCTTGATCCCTTCAATCCCGTGCAGGCGTTGCCGAAATCGGCAGAGTTCCTGAACGAGCTGCGCAACCAGTTCGGCAATCTCGGGCTAGCGGCGGCCGCCTACAATGCCGGTCCGCGCCGGGTGCAGGAATGGCTCGCCGGCACCGGCGGCATGCCGGAGCAGACCCGCAATTACGTGGTGGCCATCACAGGGTCCACGGTCGAGGCCTGGGCTGCGGCCGGGCGCGGTGGCAAGGCGCCGCAAAGCTCACCGCCGACGAGCTGCCGCGAGCTGATGGCGCTGCTCAAGCGTGCGCCCAACCCGTTCGTCGCAGGGCTGGAGCAGCACGTCGAGCTCGCCGCCGCCAAGATCTGGGGCGTGCAGCTCGCCGCCGGCTTCGACCGCAACAAGGCGCTCGCGATGTATTCCCGCGCGGTCACGCGGCTGAGCTCGGTGGTCGGTGACCGCGACCCGAGCTTGCTCTCCTCGGTGATGCGCAGCCGCGGCACCCACGCCTTCTATCAGGTGCGCATCGGCGCTGATACGCGGCCAGAGGCGGATGATCTCTGCAACCGTATCCGCAAAGCCGGCGGCGCCTGCTTCGTGCTGAAGAACCGGGGCGTGACGGGGTAGGGAGGCGCGCATGCCAGCCCAGCCTCGCACTTCCTTGACGCGCGCCGCCGCATCCCCCGTTATGCCGTCACGATTCCTCGTCCCATCCCGGCTCCCCGTGGCGCTTCCTCCGCTCGATTCGCCTGACTGGCACAGCCCTTGGCGCGCCTTTGCGTGGGGGCTGCGCTCGATCACGCAGACCATCCTCACCATCGTGCTGTTCGTGACCTATCTCGGCATCGGGGCGCTGGCGCATGACACGCATTTCAGCCTGGCCTGGGCGCTGGCCTCGACGCTGTTCGTCTGGGCGGGGCCGGCGCAGATCATCCTGATCACGACGCTCGGCTCCGGGGCGACCGTCATCCAGTCGGCGATTGCCGTCACCGTCAGCGCCATCCGCCTGTTTCCGATGGTGGTGTCGGTCCTGCCCTTGATGCGCACGCCGGCGACAAAACGGCGCGAGCTGATCTTCGCGGCGCACCTCACCGCCGTGACGCTGTGGGTCGAATGCCACCGCTTCCTGCCGCAGGTGCCGCGCGAGCGGCGGATTGCCTTCGTCCACGGGCTCGGCTGCGGCCTCGTCTCGGTGTGCCTGGCCGCCAACACCGTCGGCTATGTCCTCGCCGCCAACCTCACGCAGGCGCTGGGCGCGGCGATCCTGCTGCTCACGCCGTTGTCGTTCCTGTTCTCGACGGCGCGCAACAGCCGGGAGATCGCCGATGTCGTCGCGCTGGTGCTCGGGCTCGTGCTCTATCCGCTGGCCGCGAGGATGAACAGCGGCCTCGACATCCTCGTCAGCGGTGTCGTGGCGGGCACCATCGCTTATGGCGTCCATTTCTGGCGGGAGGCGCGCGCATGAGTGCCTTCATCGGCGACTGGCATGCACTTGCCGTGCTGTTCGTGGCCGGCGTTATTCCCAACCAGATATGGCGCATGCTGGGCCTGTGGTTCGGCGGCGGTATCGACGAGGGCTCGGAGCTGCTGGTCTGGGTGAGGGCGGTGGCGACCGCGATCCTGGCCGGCGTTATCGCCCAGATTGTGGTCCAGCCGCCGGGCGCGCTCGCCAGCGTGCCCGATGTCTTGCGCTATGGTGCGGTGGTCGCGGGCTTCATCGTCTTCATGCTGAGCCGTCGCTCGACCTTTGCCGGCGTCGTCACCGGCGAGCTGTTCATGCTGGCCGGCAAGTGGTGGCTGGGTTAGCTGCTGCTGCCCCTCATGGTGAGGAGGCCGCGGAGCGGCCGTCTCGAACCATGCAGGCCCGGCTGGTGGCCTTCATCCTTCGAGACGCGCGTTCCGCGCTCCTCAGGATGAGGGGAGAGAGTCGTGTTTGCTGCAGTGTGCTGATCGGCTAGAGTCTGCTCGAACAGCAAGGGACATGAATAATGGTTCGCGAAAATGAGCTCCGCGAAGGTGAGGTCGCGATCGAGCTGCCGGCGACGCAGGATGCCGGCCTCGTCTTCATCGGCCGGATCCGCACGCCCTGGACCTCGCGGCTTCAGACGCCGCGGCAGGGACGGCATGACGGCCCGGTGTGCCGGCTGGAGATTTTCGAGCCCTTCGTGCCGGCGATCAAGGGCGTCGATTTCTACAGCAATCTCGAGGTGCTCTATTGGCTCGACCGGTCGCGTCGCGACATCATCCTGCAGAGCCCGAAGAATAACGAGAAGACCCGCGGCACGTTCTCGCTGCGCTCGCCGGTGCGGCCCAATCCGATCGGCACCTCGATCGTCAAGCTGGTCGGCATCGAGGGCAACACGATCCTGGTGCGCGGCCTCGACTGCATCGACAACACGCCGCTGATCGACATCAAGCCGGATCGTTGCGAGTTCACGCCACTCGCCGCACCGCAGGCGGGGGACTTCGAGACAGAGTAGGGAGCGCGCTGTCTCCACCTCGTCATTTCCGGGGCGCGACGAAGTCGCGAGCCTGCATCCATCGGGCGGTAGACAATGCGGAGCGAGTTAGGCTTGCTTCAACGCCGCGATCAGATTCGCCGCGTGCTCTTCCAGCACCTTGCCGTCTTCCTTGCGGCTCGCGGGCGGCAGCAGTGCGACACCGTCGTGGCGCGGCATCACATGCATGTGCAGGTGAAACACGACCTGTCCGCCGGCGGGCTCGTTGAACTGCTGCACGGTGATGCCGTCGGCGTCGAAGGCCTTCATCGCGGCGGCTGCGATCTTGTGCGCGCCGCGCGCGACATGGGCGTAGTCGTCCGGCCTGATGTCGAGGATGTTGCGGGCAGGGGCTTTCGGGATGACCAGCGTATGGCCGGGCGAGCGTGGCATGATGTCGAGGAACGCGAGCACGTGCTCGTCCTCATAGACCTTGTAGCAGGGGAATTCGCCGCGCAGGATTTTCGCGAAGACATTGTTGGGATCGTAGGCGCTCATGCGGCTGCTCCTGAAGTTGCGGCCTTACTGTCATCACCCAAGAGAAGCCGTCAAGGCGCCTCTTCGGCGGCTTTTCGGAACGGGCCCAATTCGGCAAGTTCGCGACCAGCTTCCGCGACATAGGCACGTTCGCGCTTGAGGTAATCGTCGATGGCACGGCGCAGGCCGGGATCGGCGATGAAATGCGCCGAATGCGTCGTTCGCGGAAGGTAGCCGCGTGCGATCTTGTGGTCGCCTTGTGCGCCGGCCTCGACATGCTTCAGGCCGTGTTTGATCGCAAAATCGATCGCCTGATAGTAGCAGACCTCGAAATGCAGGAACGGATGATGCTCGATCGCGCCCCAGTTGCGACCGAACAGCGTGTCCGAGCCGATGAAGTTGATGGCGCCCGCGATCCAGCGGTGATTGCGGCGGGCCATCACCAGGAGCACGTCGTTGCTCATGGTCTCGCCGATCAGCGAGAAGAATTCTCGCGTCAGATAGGGCCGGCCCCATTTGCGCGAGCCGGTTTCCATGTAGAAGTCGAAGAACGCGTCCCAGGCCTCCTCGGTGATGTCGCTGCCGGTCAGCCAGTGGATGCTGATGCCGGCGGCAAGCGCATCGCGCCGCTCGCGCTTGATCGATTTGCGGTGGCGCGAATTCAGGGTGGCGAGGAAGTCGTCGAAGGTCGCGAAGCCCTCGTTGTGCCAGTGGAACTGCTGGTCGGTCCGTTGCAGGAAACCGTGCTCGGCGAGCAGCTTCCATTCGGCCTCGCGCGCGAAGGTGACGTGCACCGAGGAGGCCTTGCTCACCCCGCACAACGCGATCAGCCCGCTCGCCAGGGCAGAGGCAATGCGCTCGCGATCGACGCCCTCGCGGATCAGAAGGCGCGGGCCGGTCGCCGGCGTGAAGGGAACCGAGACCTGGAGCTTCGGATAGTAGCGCCCACCGGCGCGCTGATAGGCATCCGCCCAACCGCGGTCGAAGACGTACTCGCCCTGCGAATGCGATTTCAGATAGCAGGGCACGACGCCCGCGACGCGGCCATCGAGCTTGGCAACGAGGTGCCACGGCCCCCAGCCGGTGCGCGCCGTCGCCGAACCTGAATTCTCCGCCGCCGACAAAAAGGCATGGGAAACAAAGGGGTTATAGGCGGGCTTTGAAAGTGCGATGGAGGTGCCGGATAGCCCGGATGAGGTTCCCGCGTCCTTGCCATTGCAGACACGAGCAGGATTGGCGCAAGCGTCCCAATCCTCAGCGAAAACATCGCCAATGGAAGGCACGGCCTCGAGCGTGATTTCGGATGATGCCATCGCGTGTCTTGAAGAACCCTGCAGAGAAGATCGTGCATTGCAGCAGCGACTTCAAGGGGCGGGAACCACACGTGCCCCGGACGCAGCGCAGCGCCTTGGCGGTGCGCTGCAGAGCCAGGGCCCATGCCGCGAATAAATTCGTGGGCCGCTTGGGTCCCGGCTCTGCGCAGCAACGCTGGCGCGTTGCAGCGCGTCCGGGACACGAGAGCTTGCGCTATGCGACGACGGCACCCTACGGCACAAACCCCTCAAAGATCATCTGGTCGGCAAATTGCCCGGCCCGTGTCCGCTGCTCGGGGGTACGGACGGTCCAGCCGAGCAGGGCGCAGCCGAAGACGTTGCGCGCGATCCATGGCGCCGGCGTCGGCAGATCGTCGACTCTGAAGGCGACGAAATGCGGCTGGGTTTGAAAGCCGTGGCGCAAGTACAGCATGCTGTCGCGCTGGGCTTGCGTCAGCTTTGCCCAGTACTCGTCCTCGTAGCTCCGCTGCGCGACGATGCCGCGTGGGCGCGAAGGCAACAGCTCGCGTAGCGCCAGCACCTGGTCCGGATCGAAGGACATGCCGACGGCGGGACCCTGGTAGGTCGCCAAGACCTCGGCCATGCGCCTGACGAGCTTGCGGTCGCCGCCAAAATGGCTCTTCACCTCGATCACCAGCGGCACCCGCCCGGCGACCATGGTGCAGAGGTCGGACAGCGACATCATCCGCTCGGACGTGTCCTTGAATTTGACAGCCCTGAGCTCGGCCGCAGTCTTCTCGATCAGCTCGCCGTCGCCCTCGGTCAGGCGGCCGAGCGCGTGGTCATGATGCACCATGGCCTCGCCGTCGGCGGAGAGCTGGATGTCGACCTCGATGGCGAAATTGCCCGCGATCGCAGCCTGCACCGCGCCCGCCATGTTCTCGACGATGCCACGTGAAATGTCATGCAGGCCGCGATGGGCGACCGGCCGCGCCGTCAGCCAATCCGGAGCACGCACGTCTCATGCTCCCGGATCAGGCGACCTCGAACAGGCCTTCGACCTCGACCGCGGCGTCTGCCGGCAGTGAGGCAACGCCGACGGTGGTGCGGGCGTGGCGGCCCTTGTCACCGAAGGCTGCGACCATCAGGTCGGAGGCGCCGTTCAGCACCTTCGGTCCGTCGACGAAATCCGGCGCCGAGTTGATGAAGCCGCCGAGCCGCACCACGCGCACGACCTTGTCGAGGTCGCCGAGCGCCGCCTTGACCTGCGCCAGCAGGTTGATGGCGCAGCCGCGCGCCGCCGCCGCACCCTCTTCGATGGAGACGCCGGCGCCCAGCTTGCCCTTGGCGATCAGCTTGCCGGCGGGATCGAAGCAGACCTGGCCCGAAACGAAGAGCAGGTTGCCGGTTCGCACGAACGGCACGTAATTGGCCACGGGAGTGGGGGCCTCGTGCAGCTTGATGCCCTGTTCCGCCAGTTTCTGCTCGACCGTGCCCGCCATGTTCCGACCTCGATGTCATCTGGAAATTCTGTCCGGCCTCAAGTCGGCCGGCGCGCCTGTTTCGCCGATTGCGCGGTTACATGCAAGGCGGCGAGGCGGTGGCCCGGGCGCCCGGCAGGGTTGCATCTTTCCGAGGCAAGGCAGTGTATTTCTGAGAAAAAAGCGCAACTTTCCGTGAAGCGGCCGCAGTTGCGACGCAATGCGGCGGTCATTAAAATGACGAATCTCGATTTCCCAAGGGATATTCATGGTGCACCTTTTCCGGACGTCGCTCGGTGTCATGGCGCTCGCGGCTGTCGCTGTTGGCGTTTCTGGCGGGGCTGAGGCCGCGAATGGTCCGTTCCTCTCGCACCAGGCCCTGTACGACTTGAGCCTCGTCAAGTCGCGCTCCAACTCGATCAACAGCGCGCGCGGGCGCATCCTCTATAATTTCGCCGGCAATTCCTGCGAGGGCTACACGTCGGAATTCCGCCAGGTCTCGGAGCTCGACAGCGGCGAGGGCAAGGTCACGCTCAGCGACCTTCGCTCCAACTCCTGGGAGGACGCGGCCGGCAAGAGCTATCGTTTCAAGATCGAGACGCGGATGAACGAGGTCGATTCGGGCCAGGTCGACGGATCGGCCGAGCGCGATGGCGACCACATCAACGTCAAATTGAAGCTGCCGGTGCCGAAGAATTTCACGCTCGACGGCACGACGGTGTTTCCGACCGAGCAGATCCAGCGGATCATTGCCGCCGCCAAGGAGGGCAAGTCGCTGCTCGAGCTCTCCGTCTATGACGGCTCCGACAATGGCGAGAAGGTCTACAACACGCTGACCGTGATCGGCCAGCCGATCACGCCAGACCGCGCGGCGTCCTCGCCCGATCCGTCGACGTCGGACGAGCATATGAAATCGCTGACGCGCTGGCCGGTCACCGTCAGCTATTTCGACCGCGAGGCCCAGCAGAAAGAGGGCGAGCAGACGCCCGTCTACGCGATGTCGTTCGAGCTCTACGAAAACGGCGTCTCCCGTGCGCTGGTGCTCGACTACAACGATTTCGTCATCTCCGGCGCACTCGGCAAGTTCGACGTCAAAGATAGCAAGCCCTGTAATTGACAGCTGGCGTTGAGCGCCGAGCCTCGCTACGCTCCCTCCCAATCATAAACGTCAGGGAGGCGCACATGCCGAAGATCGACCATCTCCGCCCAAGCGGCCTGCACCACAATCCGGCCTATTCACACGTCGTCACGGCCTCCGGCGCGCGCACCATCTACATCTCGGGGCAGGTATCGACCGATGAGGAGGGCAGGATCGTCGGCGAGGGCGATATCGCCGCGCAGACGACGCAGGTGATGCAGAACCTTGGCCTCGCGCTGAAAGCTGCGGGTGCGAGCTACGCGAACATCGTGAAGATCACCACCTTCGTCGTCGGCTACAAGCCCGAGCTGCGCCCGATCATCGGCAAGGCCCGCTCCGCTTTCTTCCAAGGCATGGAGCCGCCTGCCAGCACGCTCGTCGGCGTCACCGCGCTCGCGGCACCCGAATGGCTGATCGAGATCGAGGCGGTGGCAGTCGCGGATTGAGGCCACAGCGCTCGATCTCTCACCGTCACCCTGAGGTGCCGGAGCGAAGCGGAGGCCTCGAAGGGCGACGGCCCTTCTGCGGCAGCCGGGCCGTCCATCCTTCGAGGCTCTCCATGCGGTGCGTTGCGCCGCATGGAGAGCGCCTCAGGATGACGGGGCTGGCCTAGGCGTCCGCTACGCTCCGTCCCTCACTCCGGCTCCGTCTTCTCCGGCCCGTCATAGGCAATGCCGCGGATCACGGCGGCGCTGCCGAACTTCTTGCGCAAGCCGTCGATGGCGCGTTCGGCGTGGGCGGCGCGGCGGTCGAGCATGTCGGTGTCGTCGGTGGCCGAGCCCGTGCGCAGCGCGCTGACGCCGGCGCCCATCAGGCGGAAGGCGGTGCCATCGATCTCCTTGGCCAGCATCTCCCGGCAGATCGAAAAGATCTTGGCGGCGAGCTGCGTCGGCGCGTTGATCGACTGCGAGCGGGTGCGCTGGCGGAAGTCGGCGGTCTTCAGCTTCAGCGTGATGGTCGCGCCCGCAAGCTCGCTGCTCTTGAGCCGCGACGACGTCTTCTCGCACAGCCGCCACAAGATCTTCTCCAGCGTCGCGAAGTCGCGGATGTCGGTCTCGAACGTGGTCTCGCTGGAAATCGTCTTGGCGCCGCGATCCGGCTCGACGCGGCGATCGTCGATGCCGCGGGCGAGCCGCCACAGCCTGCGGCCATCGCTCGGAAACTGCCGCATCAGCTCGATCTCGTCGGCCTTCTGCAGATCGGCGATGATGCGGAAACCGCGTTGCACCAGACGCTCCTGGGTCGCCGGGCCGACGCCGAAGATGAAGCCGACCGGCCTCGAAGCAAGCATCGAGCGCGCTTCCTCCTGATCGAGGCTCGCAAAGCCGCGCGGCTTATCGAGATCGGAGGCGATCTTGGCCAGAAACTTGTTGCAGGACAGCCCGACCGACACGGTGATGCCGATGTCGCGTTCGACGTCGCGGGCAAAGCGCGCCAGCACCTTTGCCGGGATCATGCCGTGAACGCGCTCGGTGCCGGAGAGATCGAGAAAGGCTTCATCGATCGAGAGCGGCTCGACCAGCGGCGTCAACGCCTGCATGGCGTGGCGCACCTCGCGGCCGACGCGCACATATTTGGCCATGTCGGGCCGGATCACGGTCGCATGCGGGCAGGCTTCCAGTGCCTTGAACATCGGCATGGCCGAGCGCACGCCGAAGGTGCGTGCGATGTAGCAGGCCGCCGACACCACGCCGCGCTTTCCCCCGCCGATGATCACGGGCTTGTCGGCGATGTCGGGATTGTCGCGCTTCTCGACCGTCGCGTAGAAGGCGTCGCAGTCGATATGGGCGATCGTCAGGGCGGCGAGCGCGCGGTGGCGGACGAGGCGCGGGGAACCGCAGGCGGAACAGCGCCGCGCCGGCATGCCCTGGTCGGCCAGACAATCCCGGCAGAAGCAGCGGGGCCCGGCCGCCTCAGGGGTGCTCACGGCACGTCGCGCTCCCAGTGCGGGTCGCCGAGCACTTGCCGGGCCGCAGCGATGTTGGTCGGATGGAGTTCCGAGGCGCTCGCAAAGGCCTTCACGGTTGCGTCGTCGCGCAGCACGAAATCGAGCACGCTGATCAGGAAATTCGGGTCTGAGGCCGCGTTTCGCAGGGTCTCCGGGCCGATGCCTGTCTCAGCCAGAAACAGGCCCAGCCGCTCCGGATCGCCGGCGACGAAGGACAATGCCTGAATCGCAACGATTTCAGCTACTTCGCGGGGGTTTTGAACAGGCTTTTTCAAGCGGACAGTTTGCCTTTCCGTTAACTTTCGGTCTCTAATTTGGAATCATCATGCCCGAGTCTGGTGATCCCAGACAAGCAACTGGAAACCACTTCTCGGAAAGTTGGCCCTCGGGTTTAACGAAACTAGAGCGAATCTGAGGCTAGTTTGAATCCAGTTTTCGAAGCGCCCGCGGAAGGCGCCTGAGGCGTCACATGTCGAACAGGTCTCCTGACAATGGGGAGGGACGGGATGACTAAGACCGTCCTGATCGTGGAGGACAACGAGCTCAACATGAAGCTCTTCCGCGACCTGTTGGAGGCGCACGGCTATCAGACTTCGGGCACCAGCAACGGCTACGAGGCGCTGGATCTCGTTCGCAAGATGCGTCCCGATCTCGTGCTGATGGATATCCAGTTGCCGCAGGTGTCGGGGCTCGAGGTGACGCGCTGGATCAAGGACGATCCGGAGCTGCGCAACATTCCCGTGGTCGCGGTGACCGCATTCGCGATGAAGGGCGACGAAGAGCGCATACGCGAGGGCGGCTGCGAGGCGTATCTTTCCAAGCCGATCTCGGTCGGCAAGTTCATTGAGACGGTCCGGCGTTTTATCGGGTAGGGGAGTAATTTCAGTGTCCGCGCGTATCCTCGTCGTCGATGACGTCCCCGCCAACGTCAAGCTGCTGGAAGCCCGCCTCTCCGCCGAATATTTCGACGTGATGACGGCCTCGAACGGCGCCGAGGCGCTGGCGATCTGCCGAAGAGCCGAGTGCGACATCATCCTGCTCGACGTCATGATGCCCGACATCGACGGGTTCGAGGTCTGCCGCCGGCTGAAGACCGATCCGGTGACGCATCACATCCCCGTCGTGATGGTGACCGCGCTCGACAGCCCCGCCGACCGCATCCGCGGCCTGGAAGCGGGCGCCGACGATTTTCTCACAAAACCCGTCTCCGACGTCGTGCTGATCGCGCGCGTGCGATCGCTGACGCGGCTGAAGATGATGACGGATGAGCTGCGCATGCGCGCCATCACCTCGCTCGAGATCGGCGTGCAGGCCCCGGAGCGCAGCGCGGTGGC
This sequence comes from Bradyrhizobium sp. CCGUVB1N3, assembly GCF_024199925.1. Lineage (NCBI taxonomy): Bacteria > Pseudomonadati > Pseudomonadota > Alphaproteobacteria > Hyphomicrobiales > Nitrobacteraceae > Bradyrhizobium > Bradyrhizobium sp. CCGUVB1N3. The sequence goes on along the minus strand of NZ_JANADR010000001.1, from coordinate 1,949,914 downwards.
CGACACCGGCAAGGGCGGCCGCATCCTCCTGGTCGACGACCGCCAATCCTCCTATGAACGGCTGGCGACCCTGCTTGCCGCCGAGCATACGGTCGACGTCGAGCCCAACCCGACGGAGGCGCTGTTCCACGCCGCCGAGGGCAATTACGACCTCTTGATCGTCTCGCTCGACCTCAACAATTTCGACGGGCTTCGCCTGTGCAGCCAGGCGCGCTCGCTGGAGCGCACCCGCCACGTGCCGATCCTTGCCATTGCCGATGCCGACAGCGGCACGCGGCTGCTCCGCGGGCTGGAGATCGGCGTCAACGACTATCTGCTCCGCCCCGTCGACAAGAATGAGCTGCTCGCGCGTGCGCGCACGCAGATCCGCCGCCGCCGCTACACCGATCATTTGCGCGACAACGTGCAGAACTCGATCGAGATGGCGATCACCGACGCGCTCACCGGCCTGCACAACCGCCGCTACATGGAGAGCCATCTGGCGACGCTCGCCGAACAGGCCTCGACGCGCGGCAAGCCGCTGGCGCTGATGATTCTGGACATCGACTATTTCAAGTCGATCAACGACAATTACGGGCATGACGCCGGCGACGACGTCTTGCGCGAATTCGCGGTGCGCGTGCGCAAGTCGATCCGCGGCATCGATCTCGCCTGTCGCTATGGCGGCGAGGAGTTCGTCATCGTGATGCCGGAGACCGACCTGCACGTTGCCGGCATGGTCGCCGAGCGCCTGCGTCGCTCGATCGCGGGCGAGCCGTTCTCCGTCCACAAGGGTACCAAGCGCATCGAGGTGACGATCTCGATCGGCCTCACCACGCTGGAGCAGAAGGGCGAGGCCGTCGCCGACGTGCTCAAGCGTGCCGACACCGCGCTCTATCGCGCCAAGCACGACGGCCGCAACCGCGTGGTGTCGCAGGCGGCGTAGGGACGGATCAGGGACGCAATAGGCGCGCTACAAACTCCCGTGTCGTCCCGGCGAAAGCCGGGACCCATTACCCCAGGGAGGGTTGTGGTGCGTACAACCGACCACGAGTCTTCGCCAAAACGACTTCCTGTGGCTATGGGTCCCTGATCTGCGCTTCGCTTGTCCGGGACGACGGCTGTCATTGTTGCGCCTACTTGCCTCGCTTCGCCGCCGTCTCCTTCGCACCATCTCCCACATCCACCCCCGCATTCCGCAGCAGTACCTTCGCCGCTTCCTTCGCCGCGCGGGCCATCGCAGGGTCGTCGCGCACGAGGTCCTGCGCGATCGAGCCGTCGACCAGCAGTACGAGCTGCGTCGCCAGCGCCTCGGCGTCAGTCACGCCGAGCTCGATGAGCCGGTCGCGAAACCAGAGCCGGCGGCTCTCCTTGAAGGCCTTCGCGATCTTTTTCACGGCGCGGTCTTCGGTTCCGAGCTCTGCCACCGCATTCACGAACGGGCAGCCGCGAAAATCCTTGGCGGCGAAGCGGCGCTCCAGCGAATCGAAGGTGGCGAGGATCTGCTCGGCCGGCGGCTTGTCCGAGGGACGAGGCTGAACAAAACGTCGCGCGAGATAGGCCGCGATCAGCGCGTCCTTGGATGGGAAGTGGTTGTAGAGCGTGCGCTTGGAGATGCCGATTTCGGCCGCGATGGTATCGACGCCGATGGCGCGGATGCCCTCAAGGTAAAACAGCCGGTCGGCGGTCTTGAGGATCCGCTCCGCCATATCCGTTTTTGTGGTAGCAGCCATTACACAGATCTGTTTACTTGGCGCTTGACAGCCATTCCAACTTCCAATCTTAGTTACACAGACCTGTGTAATCAAGCCGAATGCGGCGACGGGCCGCGGCTTCGGGGGGCAATCCTTCGGCCGTAACAAGAAAAGGGAGAACAACCATGCCGCTGCTGCAAGCGCTCCGTCCGACGCTCCCGATCCTGATCGGCGCCTCGCTGATGCTGACGCTGAGCATGGGCCTGCGCCAGTCGCTCGGCATCTTCCTTCAGCCCCTGACCCACGACGTCGGCATCTCCGTCACCGACTTCACCCTCGCGATCGCCGTGCAAAACCTCGCCTGGGGCTTCCTGCAACCGCTCGCCGGCGCGCTCACCGTGCGCCACGGCTTTCGCGTGATCATGATGGCCGGCGCGCTGCTCTACATCGTCGGCCTTGCGCTGATGGCAAGTGCCCAGGGCATGATTTTCGTGATGCTGGGGGCAGGGGTGCTGATCGGCACCTCGCTCGCCTGCACGGCGGCTGCGATGGCGATGTCGGTCGCCGCGCGAGCGGCGCCTGAAAGCGTGCGTTCGACGGTGCTCGGCATGGTCTCGGCCGCGGGCTCGCTCGGCGCGCTGTTGTCGGCGCCGATCGGACAGGTGCTCGCAGAAGGCTATGGCTGGCGGATCGGGCTCGCCGGTTTCGTGCTGCTGTCGCTCTTGATGCTGCCGGCGGCCTGGTTCGCCGGGCGCATCGATCGCATCCCGCTGCCCAGGACGAAGGGCCTCGGTGACGTCTCGGCAACGACGGCGACCGTGACCGCGTTCAGCAACGCATCCTTCTCGGTCATGACCGCCGCCTATTTCGTCTGCGGCATGCAACTCGTCTTCATCACCACGCACCTGCCGTCCTACCTTCAGATCTGTGGCATGGACCCGATGCTGAGCGCCAAGACGCTCGGCGTGATCGGCGGCTTCAACGTGCTGGGCTCGCTGTTCTTCGGTTGGGCCGGCCAGCGCTGGAACAAGCTCGCGCTCCTGGGCGGCATCTACGTTGCGCGCTCGCTGGTGCTCGCCTGGTACTTCATGCTGCCGCCGACTGAGGCCTCGACGCTCGTGTTCGGCGCTCTGATGGGATTTTTGTGGCTCGGCGTCGGCCCGCTCGTCGCCGGCGCTGTGGCCGAGATGTTTGGCCTGCAATGGCAGGCGATGATCCAGGGGCTGGCCTTCATGAGCCACCAGATCGGCAGCTTCGTCGGCGCCTATGGCGGCGGGCTGATCTATGACGCGCTGGGTTCCTACAACATGGCCTGGCGGATCGGCGTCGCGGTGGGACTTGCCGCGGGTATCGTGCAGATCGCCTTCGCGCTGATCCGCCCGACGGCGCCGCCGCTGTTGCAGACGGCGTAGGCATCGTCGGCCTCTGCTCATTCGTTGGGCGAAGCGCTTCTGCGTGAAGCAGCGCGCGTGACGCTTGTCGCACAGCAGCAAATTGGAATCGATGCGCGTTCAGTGGGTTGAGCGAGAAGCGTCAATGGCGTGAATTTTGCTTCTCCTTGACCAGGAATTGGAACCGTCTCTGACGCTTTCCGATCTGGCGACAAGGGAAAGGCCGATAAGCCATGAGGCTGGTCGTTGCCAGTCTCCAGCCATCGACACTCGACGACCTCATCGCGCCGAGCCGCGATCATTGTGTCCCGAAAATCCGAGCTGATCACGCTGGCCCAATCGCGCCGGCGCGAACGTTCGTGTCGCGGGTTCCAGTCAAGGCAATCGCCGGAAGACATCTCTTGCGACTTGGGAGGATGACGATGGAATCGAGAACATCCACGCGCCAAAGGCTCGTGACATTGCTGGTCGCGTTGCTGGGAATTGCGCTGCTCTACCTCGCCCTCGGCGATTTTGCTCTTGCCGAGGACGCGGCGCCGCCGGCTTGCGGCGGCAAGATCCTCGAGAGGTGCACGCCTAATCCTGGCGACACCGCCTGGATGCTCACCTCCGTCGCACTGGTGCTGATGATGACGGTCCCGGGGCTTGGGCTGTTCTATGGCGGCATGGTGCGCAAGAAGAACGTCGGCGACACCGTGATGACGAGCTTTGCGGTGACGTGCCTCGTCACGATCCTGTTCGCGATCGTGACCTACAGCCTGGCCTTCCGCGCCGGCACGCCGTTCATCGGCGGGTTGGACCGCATGTTCCTCAAGGACATCCTGAGCGACATCGGCAAGGGCGGCATCGGCAATCCCAATCCGCTCGCGGCAACGATTCCTGAGAGCGTCTACATCTGCTTCCAGATGACGTTTGCCATCATCACGCCGGCGCTGATCGCCGGAGCCTTTGCCGAGCGGATGAAATTCTCCGCGATGCTCTGGTTCATCGGCCTGTGGGCGATCTTCGTCTACGCGCCGGTCGCGCATTGGGTGTGGGGCCCCGACGGGATCTTCGCCTCCGGCAACGACGCCGCCTGGGTCAAGGTGCTGGATTTCGCCGGCGGGACCGTCGTGCATATCAACGCCGGCGTGGCGGGCCTGATGTGCGCCATCATGCTCGGCAAGCGCAAGGAGACGGGACCGGCCCATAACATGGTGCTCACCTTCATCGGCGCCTCGCTGCTCTGGGTCGGCTGGTTCGGCTTCAATGCGGGTTCCGCGGTGACGGCGGGCATGCAGGCCGGCATGGCGATGCTGGTGACGCAGATCGCAACGGCGGTCGCAGGCTTCACCTGGATGCTGGTCGAGTGGTCGCTCAAGGGCAAGCCGACGGTCGTCGGCATCTGCTCGGGCGCGGTCGCAGGCCTCGTCGCCATCACGCCCGCGTCCGGCTTCGTCGGCCCGATCGGCGCCTTCGTGATCGGCATCGCAGCCGGCGTGCTCTGCTACTGGGGATGTACCGGGCTGAAGGCCATGTTCAGCTACGACGATGCGCTCGATTGCTTCGGCGTTCACGCCGTCGGCGGCATCGTCGGCGCGCTGCTCACCGGTATCTTCGCTGTCGAGCAATATGGCGGCACCGCGGGCGCGCTGGAAGGCAATCCGGGCCAGTTCATCAACCAGTGCATCGGCGTCGCCACGGTGTTCGTCTACGACGCCGTCGTCAGCCTGATCATCCTCTATGTGGTCAAGCTGTTCGTCGGCTTGCGGGTGTCGGAGGATATGGAGCGCGACGGTCTCGACCTCGCACTGCATGGGGAGGTCGTGCACTAGATCAACGATACCAATGGTGAAGCCAATCCGGGCATCCGCGCTGGCCGCGGATGCACCGGCACGGGAGAGGGAACGATGACCGAGATCTTTGCGCAAGGTGACCTGCTGATCGAGCGGGTACCCGATGTGGCGCCATCGGGAACGCTCGCCGAAACTGCCGAGGGCATGCCGCTGGTCCTGCTGGAGGGCGAGGCGACCGGACATTGTCATGCGATCCGCGAGCGCGTGACGCTGTTTCGCGACGATGATCTGGCGCGCGACATTCCGGCCGGACTCTATATCGGGCATCTCCTGATCGGTGCAGCCTATGCGCGGGTGACGCATGAGGAACATGCGCCGCTGACGCTGCCGCGAGGGACCTACCGGGTGCGCCGCCAGCGCGAGCTTGGGCCACGCGATGCGCGCGTCATTGCCGACTAGACAGGCGCTGACGGCGGAGCAGACGGCGGCGCTTGCGGATTACGGTGTGCGGTGGGCTGCCGTTCGCCGATCGACTGCGCCTGCCGATCGCGGCGCGGCGGAGCAGGCAGTGCAGCTTGCCTATCGTGCCGCAGGACTTGCGCTGCCGGCGCGCATCGTCTGGTGCGACGGCCCGCTGGCGTTGGCCGAGCCAGCTCACAGGATGTTGCGCGAGGATGGCCCCAATGTGCGCTTCCGTCTCGTCGATCGTCTTCGTCGGCGCGTAGATTCAGTGGTTGAGACGCGTGTGCAGCGGAAGCTGCTTGCCGCGATCGATAGCGCGGTCAATCCCGCTGACTCGCTGGTCGCCGCTGCGGCCGAGGCGGTGACGCAGAGCGTGCCTGAGCAGACGCTGTCCGTGCTGGGCCATCTCCGCCGCCATGGCCTGTCATGGTCCGGCGTGCTCCAGGCGATGCTTGCCCCGCGGAGTTTTTCGTCCTGTGCAGCGGGGCCGCATGATCTTTCGTGGCTTGGCGCTTACGATTATCTCCGCGAGGTGCTGGGCTTGCGTGCCGAGACCGAGCCGCTGCGCGGCCTGATGCTGCTCGCCACCAGTGTCGGCTGGCTACAGCCGCATGAACGCACCTGCTGGCTCGTCGAGCGACCGAATCTGTTGTGCGGCGACACGCGCGACCGGTTGCATCACGCCAGCGGTCCGGCGCTGCGCTATCCGGACGGCTGGTCGATCTGGGCCTGGCGCGGGGTGGAGGTGCCGCGCTGGATCATCGAGCACAAGGACCGGATCACGCTGGCCGCGATCGACGAGCAGATCGACGTCCAGGTCCGCCGCTGCATGATCGAGATCATGACGCCGGAACGTTACGTCGCGCTCGGCGGCGCGACCTGCATCGCCGAGGACGAGACCGGAATCCTGTGGCGGCGGAACTGGCTCGCCGCGGACGCCTGGGCCGCGGTGGAGGTCGTCAACGCCACGCCCGAGCCGGACGGCACGCGCCGGCATTTCTTCCTCCAGGTGCCGGCCAATCTGCGCACCGCGCGCGAAGCGGTCGCCTGGACCTACGGCATGCGGGTGGAGGCCTATGCTCACCTCGTGCAGCGGACGTGACTCATTGGCGCGTAGCCAGCCATAGCCGATCGCTGCAACTGGACGAAGGCAAGGTAGTTCGCAACAAGGCGGCCAAACGCAACGCTCCCGACCTGTCCCCGCTTCGGCGCTTTCGGGGCAAAGCGGACTTCAACCAGCCGATGACGCCCGCTGCATCCGTCGAAAATGACCCGGAGCGGACTCAAGCCCCTTCACCGAGTCAGACGCGAGCCGTTTCGCGTCACGACCCAAACAGCCGCGTATCCAATCGGGTGTCGGCGTTCAGCGGCAGATCTTCGGCCGATTTGCCGACTGCAATACGATAGGTGCCAGCGGCGATGCGCCAGCGGCCGGCACTGTCATCGAAGCGGGCGAGGAGGCGCGGATCGGCGGTGATGGTCACGCGCTTCGATTCGCCTGGCTTCAGGACGACACGGTCGAACCCGAGGAGCCGCATGCGTTTGTAGCCCGCAGCTTCGGTCAGATAAACCTGCGGCACATCGGCGCCTTCATGTTGACCAGTATTGGTCACGGTCAACATGGCGGTGACGGTTTCGCCGCCACTCACATTCAAATCGCCATAGGAGAACGTCGTATAGCTCAGACCGTGGCCGAAAGCGTAGAGCGGCGCGACGCCTTTGTGCGCGTACCAGCGATAGCCAACCTCCGCGCCCTCGTCGTAGCGGATCGTCGTTGGCGTTCCCCAGGGAGTCGCGATGCCGGATAGCTCCGGCCGCGGCGTTTGGACAAGGCTCGCCGGAAAGGTGATCGGCAGCCTTCCCGAGGGATTGACCTTGCCGGTCAACACCTCGGCAATGGCCTGCCCGCCCGCCTGCCCGGGATACCAGGCCTGAATTATAGCCTTGACCTTGTCGCGCCACGGCATGGACACCGGGTTGCCGGTTTCCAGCACAACTATGGTGTTGGGGTTGGCGGTCGCGACCGCATCGATGATCGCGTCCTGGCCCCACGGCAAGGAAAGGTCGGGGAGGTCGAACGCTTCGCCCTCAACCCGAATCCCGAATGCGATGACCACGTCGGATCGCCCCGCCAGCAAGGCCGACTCCGCCGGCGTGTACCCTCCGTCGAACTCGATCTGAGCCTGCGGCAAGAGCTTCTTTAGCTCGGCGAGCGGCGACGATGGCAGGAGGAACAGGTTGCGTATGTTTCCCATCACGCCGTGTGCGCCTCCGATGTTTACGGTTGCTGCAAAGCCGCCTACCGGAAGAACGGCTCCTGAACCGGTGCCACTCGGCACACCCAATTGCGCATAGCCGCCGACAACGCCGATCTTTAGCGGCCTGTCCGTGGCGAGCGGCAGCGCGCCGTCGTTCGTCAGCAAGACGATGCCCTGCCGGGCGATTTCAAGCGCGATTTCGTTGTGCTTGCCAATGTCGACTGCGGGCGCAGCGCCCCACTTGTCGATGCCCACCGCGTAGGCTGAGCGCAGGATGCGGCGCACCATATCGGAGAGGCGCTCCTTCGGCAGTTTCCCCTCGGCGTAAGCTTTCCTCAGCCGGTCGGTGAACGCCTCGGCGCCCCACTGCTTGACATCCATCTGGATCCCGGATTCCTGGTCGAGTCCGTTGAGCGCGTAATCCCATTCGGGCACCGCGCCCCAATCCGACATCACGTAGCCCCTGTAGCCCCAGGCGCCTTTGAGCACTTCATTCAGCAAGTGATGGTTTCCGCTGAGGTAAAAGCCATTGACCTTGTTGTACCCGCTCATGATCGAGCCAGGCTGCGAGCGCTCGATCGCGATCTGGAACGCGAGCAGATCGGACTCGCGATGCGCGACGGGATCGATAACGGCATCGAGCCAGTGGCGGTTGGTCTCGTTGCAGTTCAGTGTGAAGTGCTTGAGAGTCGAGATGACACCCTCAGCCTGAATGCCGTTGACGGCTTCCGCGCCGAATACTGCGCTCACCCACGGATCCTCGGAGTAGTATTCGAAGTTCCGGCCATTGCGGACATCGCGAGCGAGGTTGATCCCGCCGGCGAGCATGATGTTGAACCCTCGCATCCGCGCCTCGCGGCCGATTGCGGCGCCGCCATAACGTGCGAGCTGCGGATTGAAGGTCGAGCCGACCACAATGGACGCCGGGAACGCTGTCGCGCCCTTGTCGTCGGGCCGATAGCCTGGGTTGGTGACGCCCATGCTGGCGTCGCTCGACTGTAGCGCCGGAATGCCCAGCCGCGGAACTCCGGGCGTATAGCCTGCACTCATGTTCTTGACGGCTTCAGGAATGCGCCTGTCACGAGGAACGCCAATGGAAGGAACGGCTCCGACGAGGCTGACGATGAGCGAGAACCGCTCGTCATCGGTCAACTTCTGTTCCGTTTCGCGCGCGCGCTCATCGGGTGATGACATGGCTGGCCTCGGCGAGGTTGTTTGTGCGACGGCGGGGCCGTCGCTGGAATTCGCAAACGCTGCTTAGCCGCCTAGCTTTGCAACCCCGCGCCGGGTGAAGTGCGCAATCATTGCCCATTCCTCCCTTGATCGCCCACACGGCCGGCGTGCCCTCAGTGTCTGCTCGTGCGACGGAGGCCTCGGCCTTTCAGATTTTCGACACTTCGTTAGGCACGGTGCGGAGCGCAGCCAAAGCACGCTTCAATGCTGAATGACATCACAGCGTTACCGCGACAGCCGTGAAGAACTTATGGAGACCTGACGCGGACTACCCTTGATCTAGGTCAAAAACCGCTGTGCGGCACCCTATTTATCTGTCGGGCAAGTTGGTCCCGCACTTTCGCGCCTACGCACGCATATTTGGAAGCTGGCCGGTGCCGGATATTGAAAGAGCGAGGAGCGGCGGCTGCACTTCCTCGACGAGGAGATGAGCCTGCTGGCCCGCACACTGGGTTCTCCGGCGACGTCGTCATCGAGCCGTTCGGTAGTGATGAGCGCGGGCAGTTCGAACGACATTACCGTCCAGTGCCAAGCTCACCAGAATCGGAAAACTGCTCGTCACGAAGGCGAGGAGCGCTCGCTCTGTCACGATGTTGGATTCGTAAGAGAACCGTTTGATCACCTCGGGATAGCTTGGAAAAACGGAGGGTCCGTCAATGAACGCCATAGCAGCCAAGTCGCCCGCTTCCATCGGCCGCCGCTTCCCTGACGGGTTCTACTGGGGCGTCGCCACGTCGTCGTACCAGATCGAGGGAGCATGGAACGACGATGGCAAGGGCATGTCGATCTGGGACACGTTTGCGCACACGCCCGGCAACATCAAGAACGACGACAACGGCGACGTCGCGAACGACCACTACCACCGGTACAAGGAAGACGTAGCGCTGATGAAATCGATCGGCGTCAAGGCGTACCGGTTCTCGATCGCCTGGCCGCGGATCTTCCCTGAAGGCACCGGCCAGCACAACCAGAAGGGGCTCGACTTCTACAAACGCCTCGTCGACGAGCTGCTCGGCGCGGGAATCGAGCCGTTCGCCACGCTCTACCACTGGGACCTGCCGCAGACGCTGCAAGACAAGTACGGCGGCTGGCGGTCCAAACAGACGGCGAAAGTATTCGCTGACTACGCCGGCTACGTGGCCGAGCAGCTTGGCGACCGTGTGAAGCACTACTTCACGATCAACGAGTTCCGCTCGTTCGTAGAGGGCGGCTACCAGGTTATCGACGTCGACGTTGGCGGCGGGAAGAAGGTCCGCCTTGGCGGTGCGCCCGGGCTCTCTCTCTCTCCGATTCCGAACTGAAGCAGGTCCGGCATCACGCCGTGCTCGGGCACGGCCTCGCTGTCCAGGCGATCCGGGCCCGCTCGCCGGCCGGCACAAAGGTCGGCTTCGCGGAAAACCTCAGCGTCGCGGTCCCGGTCATCGATGAGCCCGCGTACGTAAAGGCCGCGGAGACGGTGACGCGCGAGCGCAACGCCGGCTTCACGACGGTCATGCTCGAGGGGCGGTACACCGAGGCGTATCTGGCCGAGCCCGGCGGCGGGGCTCCCAAGTTCACCGAGGAGGAGCTGAAGACGATCGCCTCGCCGCTCGATTTCGTCGGCATCAACGTCTACAAGCCCCGTTGGTACGTAGAGCCGTCCGACGAGCCGCCGGGCTACCGGGACATCCCGCTTAACGCCTCCCATCCAAAGATGCAGTCGTCGTGGCATGTCCTCGACCCGGAGGTCATGTACTGGGCGTCACGCCATATGCAGAAGATCTGGGGCGCGCGGTCCATCTTCATCACCGAGAACGGCTGCGCAGCGTCCGACGTGGTTGCCGAGGACGGCAGGGTGTACGACTCGGACCGGGTGATGTTCCTGCGCGCTTGTTTGGGCCAACTCCAGCGGGCGACCTCGGAGGGCGTGCCGGTCGATGGGTACTTCCTCTGGAGCGCGCAGGACAATTTCGAGTGGATTGACGGCTTCGGCAACCGGTTCGGGCTGATCTACGTCAACTTCGACACGTTGGAGCGTATCCCGAAGCTGAGCGCCGAGTGGTTCCGGGAGGCGGCCCGGCAGAACGCAGTGGTGTAGGAGAAGCGGCGTGAGCGTCTTGGCGCTCATAGGGCTTGCATTGACGGCCAGCATCTTTCTCGCGGTGCTGGCAGTTGGCATGCGTGTCGCGCCCGCGGATTTGCGATATCTCTTCGGCAGGCCTTCGCTTCTCTTGCGGTCTCTGCTCGCCATGAACGTGCTGGCGCCGATCATCGCCGTGCTGATCTGCAAAATGTTCTCGCTGCATCCCGCGGTGACTCTCGCGCTCGTTACGCTCGCTGTCGCCCCGGTGGGATCCCTATTCTCGCAGGGCATGCTGCCACTTGTGGCGCCCGGAAATGCTGTCTACGCGAGAGGGCTTTTTTTCGCGAGCATCGTGCTGTCGGTGGTCCTCACGCCGCTCGCCGTCGAGCTGATGCAAGTGATCTTCGGCGGGGACGTGCATGTCAATCCGCTGTCGGTCACGGAAGTGGTAGTCAGTTCCGTGCTGCTGCCACTCGGCATCGGCCTTGCGATCGCGCGGTGGTGGCCCGCAGCGACGCGGTGGAACTCCGCGATTCAGACGGTGAGTTCTGTCGTGCTCGCTGTCTGCAATGTCGCCCTTCTGGTTGTCGTTTGGTCTCGCCTGGGCTTGGTCATCCAGGAAGGCACATTGACGGCAATTACCATGGTGACGCTGATTGGGCTCGCCGTCGGTCATTTTCTCGGCGGGCCCGGCCCGGACGACCGCACCGTACTCGCGTTTGCGACGGTATCGCGTCATCCCGGCGTCGCGATCGTCGTCGCGGGTCTCATGGATCAACCGCTGGCCCCAATCGGCGTTCTATTCGCCGTCATCGTGAGCGAGATTGCTGTCGCTCCCTACCAACTGTGGCGCAAGCGGATGCGAGCCACCGGGCCCACGACCCACGGCGTACGCTAAATACGAGTAACTGCACAGGAGGCTGCAATGAGCGCAATTGAGATCGACAGCCTAAGATCGCTCCGTCTGCGGATCATCCCGACATTCGCTGTGGCTTGCCTGATGATCCAGGCGGCCGCCGCCCAGCAACCGGCTACGCCTGACGTCCTTGAATACAAGGGAACGGTGGCCGCTGCGCGCGAAGCGGAAGTAGCGCCCCGGCTTGATGGACTTCTGCTCAAGATCAACTTCACCGCCGGCCAGCTTGTCAAGAAAGGCGATCTTCTGTTCGAGTTCGCGTCAAAGGACAAGGAACTCTCCGTCGCAGTTGCCCAGGCACACCTGAAAGAGGCGGAGGCGCAGTTGCGCCTTGTCGAGGTCAAGCTAAAGAACGCGCAGACCCTCCGGACCCGCAACGTTACCTCCCAAATGCAGTTGCTGGAGGCGGAAGCACAGCGCGATCTCGCGGCGGCCAAGGCCGACGAAGCACGTGCCAACGTGCAGCTTGCCGACCTGGCTTTGCAGCAAACGAAGCTTTACGCGCCAATATCTGGCATCATCGGTCGTCCCTTGGTCAATGAAGGAGCGTACATCACCAAGGAGGCGCGCGATCAGAGTCGTCTCGCCACCATCGTCCAATTGGATCCAATTCATGTGGTCGGTCAGGCGCCTGCCGCCATGTATTTTCAGCGCGGCGAAACGGTCCCGAGCATTGAGCAGATTGCCGAGCGGCGTGAGTTCGGCATCGTCCTGCCAAACAGCGACAAGTATCCACACAAGGGACGTCTCGCCGCAGGGAGCTACGAGTTCGATGTAGCAACGCAGACGACCCAGATCGCTGTGGAGTTTCCGAACCCAGACTATCTGTTGAGGCCCGGCCTCAACGTAACCCTACAATCGTTGATCCGCGCGAAGTAAGGCGGCTGACAAGGCAGCTTTTTGTCTTCGGTCAACTTCTGATTCTGCCCCATCGCGTCGTTTTGCTGCTCCTGCACAAAAGTGGTCATGATTGGAGCGAAGCGGATATGACCCATGAGTGCGCGCCTAGCTGCGGTAGTAGCGCCACATCCTCAGGAACGTGCGATGGATCATGTCGGGCGGCTGGTCGAACGGCTCGACATTGATCCGCACCATGTTGGTGTGGCTCATCCGCCAGGGCAGGCGCATCAGCCAGCGCCAGGACGGCTGCTTGCGCCAGTCTGCGACCAGTGCGCTGGTCAGCGGCACATTCAGCCGCTGCGCGGCCTGATGCTGCTCGCCACCAGTGTCGGCTGGCTACAGCCGCATGAACGTACCTGCTGGCTCGTCGAGCGACCGAATTTGTTGTGCGGTGACGCGCGCGACCGGTTGCATCACGCCAGCGGTCCGGCGATGCGCTATCCGGACGGCTGGTCGATCTGGGCCTGGCGCGGGGTGGAGGTGCCGCGCTGGATCATCGAGCACAAGGACCGGATCACGCTGGCCGCGATCGACGAGCAGATCGATGTCCAGGTCCGCCGCTGCATGATCGAGATCATGACGCCGGAACGTTATGTCGCGCTCGGCGGCGCGACCCGCATCGCCGAAGACGAGACCGGAATCCTGTGGCGGCGGAACTGGCTCGCCGCGGACGCCTGGGCCGCGGTGGAGGTGGTCAACGCCACGCCCGAGCCCGACGGCACGCGCCGGCATTTCTTCGTCCAGGTGCCGGCCAATCTGCGCACCGCGCGCGAGGCGGTCGCCTGGACCTACGGCATGCGGGCGGAGGCCTATGCGCAGCTCGTGCAGCGGACGTGAGTCATTGGCGCGTAGCCAGCCATAGCCGATCGCTGCCACTGGACGAAGGCAAGGAGGTCGCAGCAAGGCGGCCAAACGCAACGCTCCCGGCTTCGGCGCTTTCGGGGCAAAGCGGACTTCAACCAGCCGATGACGCCCGCTGAATCCGTCGAAACTGACCCGACTCGGACATAGGTCTCTGCATTATGGTAGGGACTATGACCTAGAGAGCTGTTGCGACTTGCCGACATTTCTCTGATGGCAGCGCACGCTTGTCTGCATCCGTGACCTGACCTGCTGAATTGCATGCGGCACTGCAGCGGTCGCGTCGCGGAGATTTAGGCACTGCAACGCCCGCTGCGTCAAAGGCTTGAGCGCCCCGAGGCTCGCGCCCCTAGTGGCTTTCTGCTTGTAAAACAGGTTTCGCACGATCAGAATTCAAGAGCAGACGTACATGAGCGCCTGTTCCGATAATTCGAATAATTACGGGGCTGAGCCATGAAAAGATATTCTGTCGCATACGCCACGTTGTTCGGTCTGGGCTGCACGCTCGCAGCATCAAGTCATGCGCAAGAAGTCAAGCTGCAGGATGAATGGTCGCCTCCGCGCGAGGCGAAGGTTTCTCCGGTCACTCAAGACCAGCTCAATGCAGCGGACAAGAATGCAACGAACTTTCTGCTGACCAACGGCAACTACGCTCAAACGCGCTTTCATCCTGCAAAGCAGATCAACCGCGACAATGTGAAAAACCTGCACGTCGCCTGGATCTTCCAGGCCGAGGTCAAGGAATCCCTCGAAACGTCGCCCATTGTGATCGATGGTGTGATGTACGTGACGACATCGTTCAGCCATGTCTATGCGATCGACGCTAAGACGGGCGAACAGCTCTGGCACTATAGCCACAAGATGGGGCCCATAACGACCTACTGCTGCGGTCCCAATAATCGCGGTGTCCAGGTTCTCGGTGACAAGGTTTACCTGGCCACGCTGGACTCCAAGCTGGTGGCATTGAATGCGAATACCGGCGAAGTCGTCTGGAGCAGCGATATCGCTGATCCCGAGTTCGGCTACAGCGAGACGATGGCTCCGACGGTCGTCAAGGACAAGGTCTTGATCGGCACCAACGGCGGCGAATACGGCGTCCGCGGCTTTGTCAGGGCCTATGATGCGAAGACCGGCAAGCTGGTCTGGAATTTCGACACCATCCCAGAAAATTCCGTCGGCGTCTGGGCAACCAAGGACGCTACTGGGCGCGACATGCATCGCGATATCCAGGCTGAAAAGGACCAACTCGCCAAGATCGGCGACCCCTACAAGAAGCTGGGCGGCGGCGTCTGGCAAAATCCCGCTGTCGATCTCTCCACCAACCGGATCTATTTCGTGGTCGGCAATCCATCTCCCGACCTCGACGGTGCGCCGCGCCCCGGCGACAATCTCTACACCAACTCGCTGGTATCGCTTGACTTGGATACCGGAAACTTCGTCTGCCACCTTCAGTATATTGCCCACGACGTCTGGGATCTCGATGCCGCGAGCCCGCCGGTGCTGGTGGATGTGCAGGACAAGGACGGCAAGACCATTCCGGGCGTGATCCATGCCGGCAAAACCGGTCACATCTATGTTCACGACCGGAAAGACTGCAGCCTGATCCGGTTCTCTGAGGCGATGGTGCCGCAGGAGAATATGTGGACCTTGCCGACCAAGGAAGGCGCGCGCATGCTTCCAGGGGCAAACGGCGGCGTCGAATGGTCGCCGATCGCTACCGACCCCGGACAGGGGCTCGCCTACGCCATCAATCTGCATCAGCCCATGCACTACCGGGTCGAGAACTCGCCCTATCCGAACGGCAAGCTCTGGCTTGGTGGCGCCTTCACGGCCATTCCAGGTGAGAAGCAGGCGGGAAATATCACCGCAGTCGACTACAACACCGGCAAGATCAGATGGCAGGTGAAAACGCCAGAGCCGATGATCGGCGGCATTCTCGCCACCGCGGGCGGTCTGGTCTTTACTGGTGAAGGCAACGGCAAGTTCGCTGCCTACAACTCGTCCACCGGCAAGGAATTGTGGAGCTTCCGCGCCGGTGCGGGCGTCAATGCACCGCCGTCCAGCTATTCGGTGGGCGATAAGCAATACATCGTGGTCGGCGCGGGCGGTAACACTCAGGTGAACTTCAGGCGTGGCAACAACATCATCGCCTTTACGCTCGATTGAACGAACGTCGCGATCACAGATGCGGGGCCATGGTCGGCCCCGCTTCTGTAAACCCCACCGGAATTCGACGGTCTGCAATGTGAACTGGGTGATTTCGATCGGGACGATCCTCGGGGCATTGTTGACCGCAGCCCCCGCCTTTGCACAAAGCATCGCGGAAAAAGTCGAGGTCTGCGCCGGCTGCCACGGCCAGGACGGCAAGCCGAGCAACGAGTCGATTCCCATCATCTGGGGACAGCAAGCCGGCTACATCTACATCCAGCTGCGCGACTTCAAACGGGGTGACCGCAAGAACGAGATTAAGCAGCTGACCGTGTCGTCCTTCGAGAAGGACGATATGCTGGCGATCGCGGAGTATTTCGCACAAAAGCCGTGGCCTGATCTGGGCCAACCCCGCGCGCCGAAGCATGTGGCCCAGCAGGCGCTCAGCGCCGAGCATTCGGTAGGCTGCACCGGCTGTCATCGCGATCAGTTTCAAGGTAGTGGCACCACACCGCGCCTGGCCGGGCAGAGCCGGGAATACCTCGCCAAGACAATCGCCGATTTCCGCACCCGTGCGCGCGGCAACAACCCCGGCATGACCGATCTGATGCTCGCCACGCCTGTCGACGATCTTGCAGCGCTCGTGCAATATCTCGCTGGTCTTTAGACTAAAGCTCGATGAGATTGGGAAGGGTCATCATCGCGCTTTAGCTTCTTGTTTGAGCATGATCTCCGCGCAAACGCGTTCCGCGTTTGTCGCGAGGGAAAACCGCTTCACACTTTTCCGGATCATGCTCTAGGACGTGCCCTCGCTACGGTGTGGCCAGTCGATCACGCAACAACGATAGTGAGGTGAGATCCGCGGCGCGTTTGCCCGCGTTGTCCTTGAGCGAAGGATCGGCGCCTCGCGCGAGCAGGAGACCGGCGATCTCAGCGCGCCCGCCTTCGGCGGCGATCATGAGAGCCGTCCGGCCGCGGGCATCGCGATCATCGATGTGCGCGCCTGACTCCAGTAGATACTTCACGACCTTGACGGCCTCCGTCTCCGGAATTTTTTCATCCGGACCCGCAGCCCACATCAGCAGCGTCAGATCATTCCGATAGCGGGCATTGATATCGATGCTTCGCGAAAGCAGGCGCTTCACAATGTCAAGCCGGGCGCGGGCCGCCGCGTAGACAATCGGTGGCTTTCCGGTGTCGTCGGAGACGCGTTCGTCGGCGCCATGCGCGAGTAGCGTCTCGATGATTGCGTCGCTGCCCGCATAGGCGGCGGCCGCGACCGGTGAAACTCCACTGCGTCCGGTGAGTTTGACGTCGGCGCCGCGTTCAACAAGTCGCTGCGCGACAGCGACCTGACCGCGTTCAGCCGCGAAGTATAGCGCTGTCGCGCCTGCGAGATTGCGCGCATCGATTGGAGCGCCACGCGCAAGCAAAAGATCGACCATTTCCAAGTGGCCGGATCGCGCGGCGTGGCTGAGCGGGCGGGCTCCAAACCGGTCGCGCGCGTCCACCGACGCGCCATAGTCCAGCAGCTCGGTCGCCAACTCGGTGCAATTCTCGTCCGCTACCGAGAATAGAAGTAACGATACCTCCATTGCAGTGATCTGAGATTGCGCGGTTTGAAACCGAAGGCCGATTTCCCGACATTTTTCTGAGTCGCCAGCGAGGCCAGCCGACGCAGACCAAAGTACGAGCATTGCGGCCGAGCATGGAGCTCCAACGTGCCGGGACAAGAGACAATCCTCCCTCGTCATTATTCATGCAACATGACACAGCGCTTGGTCGATGCCAAGTTGCCGGCATCACCAAAGCTGCTGATCCGCCTGGCTCGACGACCACAGCGAAGAAGTGTCGTTTTAGCGCGCGGGTCCCTTCTTTCAACGCTGCAACGATCATCTCAACAACGCCGGTAGGCGGCCGTCGCCTGACGGACGTGTCGGCTGGCGCTGGGCTGACGCTTAGGGCGATCCTTCTCGTGCAATGGCAAAAGGAGCGGCCGTCAGCCAAAAGCTAGGGCGTGTACTCATAAACCAACGCAGGCGGGTCAGCGACTGGCCACTTCGAACCCCAGCTACGCAAAATAGTCCCCCTCGCGTCGAGTTCGTTTCGGCTCGTCGGTTTTTAGCAAGAAAACTCCGAGAACGGGCTAGTTATTTCTTGTAACCCACATAGTAGACGCCAATTTGAGCGCCCGAGCTATCCATCATCGGCTCGTAGCCCGTTACGTAGGGTGTTCCCAGAATAGGGACTTCGCCATAATGCGCTTTGCCTGCTTTGATCGACTCGAGCGCCGGTCCTGCCAGTACGGTGCCCACCGCTCGACCGCTGCCGTCGGGCTTCGGTACACTCGTGGCGACGCGGATGTATTCGTCTCCACTTTTCGCGAACAGAGTGGCCGTCATCCCTTTGCCGTCTTCCTTTCCAATTGCGTCAACAATATCGAAATTGTTGTTGACCTTGGTCGTACCGAAATACAGGGCAGGAGCTTCCTTGCCGCCGACCGCCTCTTTGCCGTCGAGCTTTGGCGCTCCCAGTTTCGCTGTCATAGACTTCAAGGTCTCCATGGATTTTGTGACCCTCGGGTCTGCCTGAGCGTGCCCGACGCTAGGAGCCATCGCAGACGTTGCCATGAAGCCAGCGGCTAGAATGCCGGCGAAAAGAGTCTTCCGATTCATTGTGACCTCCCGGTGCAAAAGCGATGGGACAGCGCCCAATCGCTGACAGAACTAAAAATCGTAATTTGAGACGTATTTGCCTGCCGACAGCACGATGGCTGCCTGTGTCGCACCACCGGGAATTCGGCGTTTCCCGTCGGCAGCTCCAAACAATATTATACCCGCGCGATGGTCACCAAAAGACTTTTGACGGCGCGCTCTGGTTGCGGACCGATGAGGACGCTTCCGCATTCGAAGCATTTTATGAGTACACGCCCTAGCATAATGCTCCTGAGGACACTGAGTCCGCTCCTGGCCATCGCGTCGTTTTGCTGCTCCTGCACAAAAGTGGTCATTATTGGAGCGAAGCGGACATGACCCATGCGTGCGCGCCTAGCTGCGGTAGTAGCGCCACATCCTCAGGAACGTGCGATGGATCATGTCGGGCGGCTGGTCGAACGGCTCGACATTGATCCGCACCATGTTGGTGTGGCTCATCCGCCAGGGCAGGCGCATCAGCCAGCGCCAGGACGGCTGCTTGCGCCAGTCGGCGACCAGCGCGCTGGTCAAAGGCGCGTTGAGGACGATTTGCAGCTCGTGCACCGTCATCGCGCGTTCGGCGATCTCGACGAGATCGATGCGCTCGATTGCGCGCCACCGGACTAGGCCGAAGGCCTGGATGAAGATGCCGTATTGATTGGCACCGATCGTGGGGCGGCCGGTCTCGAGCAGCGGAATGTTGTAGTAGGTGAAGCCGGCAGCGAGCGCTGCGAGCACAAGCCAATACAGCGCGCCGGTGAGGAGGGCGGCTGTGCAGAAGATCGCGGCCAGCGCCGCCGTCACGTAGACGGGGAAATAGGTGTCGTCGCGGCCATAGGCGACCGAGTAGCCACCAACGTTTCCCTCGTCCAGGGTTGCGATCATGGACGTGAAGGCTACGACCAACAGCCGCAAATAAAAACGGCCGCAAAATAAAAACGGGGCCGCGAAGGGCCCCGCCTAAGTCGCTCAGCGTTCCGCGATCTTACTTGATCTTGGCTTCGCGGAATTCGACGTGCTTGCGCGCGACCGGGTCATACTTCTTCTTGACCAGCTTGTCGGTCATGGTGCGCGAATTCTTCTTGGCGACGTAGTAGAAGCCAGTGTCAGCCGAGGACACGAGCTTGACCTTGATGGTGACCGCTTTGGCCATGTTCAGGACCTCTGAAATAAAGGGAATCTGGAGCCGGCCAAACGGCCCGCGTTGGCCGGCAACCTAGCCACAAACCGCCTGATGTCAAGGTTTTAGGGGACGAAAAGCACCCAAATCGGCCCGATTAACCCGCGAAGAACCGGTTTTTCGGCCGCGGCAGGCCCAGATTCTCCCTCAAAGTGGCCCCTTCATACTCTTTGCGGAAAATCCCGCGCTTCTGCAGTTCCGGGACGACCTTGTCGACGAAATCGTCGAGGCCTGCGGGCAGGAACGGGAACATGATGTTGAAGCCGTCGGAGCCGCGGCTGAGGAGCCATTCCTCCATCTGGTCGGCGATGGTTTTGGCGGTACCGACGAAGGCGAGCCCGCCATAGCCGCCGACGCGCTGGGCGAGCTGGCGCACGGTGAGCTTGTCGCGCGCCGCGAGATCGACCATCCGCTGCCGGCCGCTTTTGCTGGCGTTGGTCTCAGGGATCGGCGGCAACGGCCCATCGGGGTCGAAGCCGCTCGCGTCGGTGCCGAGGATGACCGAGAGCGAGGCGATGGCGCTGTCGTAATGCACGCGGCTGTCGAGCAGGGCGCGCTTCTCCTTGGCCTCATCGACGCTGTCGCCGACCACCACGAAGGCGCCCGGCAAAATCTTCAGGTGCTCGGGATCGCGCCCGATCTTCTCCATCCGGCCTTTGATGTCGGCATAGAGCTTCTGCCCGTCGGCAAGGCTGCCGCCGCCGGTGAACACGGCCTCCGCGGTTTCGGCTGCGAGCTGCTTGCCGTCCTCGGACGCGCCGGCCTGCACGATCACCGGCCAGCCCTGAACGGGGCGGGCGATGTTGAGAGGACCACGTACCTTCAGATATTTGCCCTGGTGGTCGAGCACATGCATCTTCGTGGGATCGAAGAACAGGCCGTCTTCGACGTCGCGCACGAAGGCGTCGTCGGCGAAGGAGTCCCAGAGACCGGTAACGACGTCATAGAATTCTCGCGCGCGCTTGTAGCGCTCGGCGTGCTCCATGTGGTCGTCGAGACCGAAATTCAGCGCCGCGTCCGGGTTCGAGGTGGTGACGATATTCCAGCCCGCGCGACCGCCGCTGATGTGGTCGAGCGAGGCAAAGCGCCGCGCGACGTGATAGGGCTCATCAAACGTGGTCGAGCCCGTCGCGATCAGGCCGATTCGCTCGGTCACGGCGGAGAGCGCTGACAAAAGCGTGAACGGCTCGAACGACGTCACCGTGTGGCTGCGCTTGAGTGCATTGATCGGCATGTTCAGCACGGCGAGGTGATCGGCCATGAAGAAGGCGTCGAACTTGCCGGCCTCGAGCTTCCTGATCAGCGTCTTGATGTGGCCGAAGTTGAAATTGGCGTCGGGCCAGGCGCCCGGATAGCGCCAGGCGCCGGTGTGAATTGAGATCGGGCGCATGAACGCGCCGAGCTTGAGTTGCCGTTGTGCCATCGCCCCGTTCCGTGTTGGGTGTCGTTGCAAGAGACATAGGTGCGGCGTGAAGCTCCGCCATCGCTGGAGGCTGGAAGATTTTTCCGTTTTTTGATGCACACTCAGCACGTCATTCCGGGGCGCCGCGTGAGCGGCGAGCCCGGAATCCGTCGAACCGATCGGCATCCTGATCCGACCAAGCCATGACTTCGACCCGTGAGGAGACAGGCAATGGCCAGCGCAATGGCAGTGGACGGCTCAATCCGCATCGATCGGCCGATGCCCTGGATCGGCCGGCTGTTGTCGCTGCCGCTGCTTGCGGCGAGCGCCTATTTGCTTTGGAACGTGGGCCTCGGGCTGCGACAGGACCTGCTTGGATTCGGACGGCTGGCGGATGACTGGGGGCCTGTGCTGGTCTTCACGGGTCTCGGCCTTGTGGTCGGCATTCCCGGCCTCATCCTGCTGACATTCCGCTATTTCATCGTTCTGAACGACACACAGCGTCAGGTCGTCATCACCAGGCAGTTCGGACCGCTGAATATCCGCAGCTCGCGCAGTCTGTCGGACTACCACCTCATCAGCATCACCGATGACTGCGATCCGGAGCTGACGATGTACGACGTCAACCTCTGCGGCAACAAGGGCACCACGCCGATCACGCTGTCGAGCTTCACCAGGCGCGAAGACGCGACCGAGCTTGCCAATGAGCTCGGTCGCAAGCTCAAGCTTCCGGCACGCGACTATGTCGGCACCGAGCCTGACGCGGACGAGTGATCCGTCTCAGGTCAGCTCAAAATGTCCTTCTGCATCTTGCCGCCGTAAAAATGGAAGAACGGCACCGGGGCGTCATGGCGGAGCGGGCCGGTGGCGAGCCGCTTGTCCAGCTCGTTGAGCACGTTCCGCGTCATCGGATGCAGGTCGGCGAGGGGCTGTGAGCCGAGCTCGACCCAGACCAACTCGACCAGCTCGGCATCGGCATGCACCACGCCCTCGACGCGATGGGTGATGGCCGAGGCATCCGCGGTGAAGAAGCGCGTGTCGAAGCGCTTGACGCGGCCGGGTGGTGTGATCGCGCGCGCGATCAGAAACAGGCCGGAGGGATCGGGCAGCAGGCTCGCATCGGCAAACGGTTGCCAGGGGCCGTCAAGCTTCGGCGCCTTGCCCTCATGCTGACGCCCAAGGCAGAGACCGGTTTCCTCGCAGGCCTCGCGGATCGCGGCGACCGCCAGCGATTTTGCACGCGAGGCCTCGGTCTTCGGGCTGCCCTTGAACAGATTGGCCTGAAGCTCCGGCGTGATCGGCGCCGCGCAGGGCACGCGATAGTCGGCCTTGTCGACGCGACCGCCGGGGAAGACGAACTTGCCGGGCATGAACACCACCTTGTCGTGGCGCTTGCCGACCAGCACTTTTGGAACGGAGCCGCTGCGATCGACCAGGATCAGGGTGGCAGCATCCTTCGGCCGAAAATAAGGATGGTGATCGGGCTCCTTCTCGTCGTGAACCCTTTCTTTCTCCGCCTGCGCCGTATCCGTCATGTCCTCACCCGAACTGTTTTCTTCATTTTGTTTTTTGAGCATGATCTGATCGGAAAACCGCTGCACGCTTTGCGCAAACGCGGCCCTTCGGGTCCGGATCATGCTCTACACCGGCGGAATACCATCCGGCGGATTGTCGTCAAAGCCGTGCATGCGCAGGGCCCATTGCAGGCCGACCACGGCGCCCTTCACCGGTTGCAGCAGCGCGAGCGATGCGACGAAGGTGAAGGGCAGATAGGCGGCGAAGCTGATCCAGACCGGCGTGGTGTAGTTGGTCTCGATCCAGAGGATGGTTGGCACCACGATATGGCCGACGATGACGATCACGAGATAGGCCGGCAGGTCGTCGGCGCGATGCGGCGTGAAGTCGAGCCCGCAGGCCGAGCAGTTGTCTGCGGTTTTCAGGAACGCGCGGAACAGCTTGCCCCGGCCGCAACGCGGGCAGCGGCCGCGAAAGCCGCGCTTCATCGCATCCCAGACGTCGCGCTTCTCGGTGAGGCCGGTCTCGCGCGTCCAGATCTTTGGCGCCGTGCTCATCGCTTCCATGCCTTGTTCTTTCCCTTGCCCTTCGCGCCCTTGCCCTTCTTTCCCTTGCCGGACTTCTTCTGCCGCTCCGGCTTGCGCTTCTTCTCGGGACTGCGTCCGGGGCGCGCCTTCGCCGATTTGCGCTGCGGACGAAAGTCCCGGCGGCCGCGCGGTGTGCTCTCGCCCGCCGACAGCAGCTCGAAGCGCAGCGCGCCGGCTATGGGAGCAGCTTCTATCAGACGGACGTCGACGACATCACCCAGCTGGTGCATGGCACCGCTGCGCGAGCCGACGAGGGCGTGGCGGCTCTCGTCATAGTTGAAATATTCCGTGCCGAGGGATCGGATCGGGATCAAGCCGTCAGCGCCGGTGTCGTCGAGCTTGACGAACAGGCCGGCGCGCGTGACGCCGGAGACCCGGCCCTGGAACGTCGCGCCGATGCGATCGGCGAGATGATGCGCAATGAGCCGGTCGACGGTCTCGCGCTCGGCCTTCATCGCGCGCCGCTCCGTGACCGAAATA
The DNA here is from genome assembly GCF_024199925.1 of Bradyrhizobium sp. CCGUVB1N3. Taxonomy (NCBI): domain Bacteria; kingdom Pseudomonadati; phylum Pseudomonadota; class Alphaproteobacteria; order Hyphomicrobiales; family Nitrobacteraceae; genus Bradyrhizobium; species Bradyrhizobium sp. CCGUVB1N3. The sequence continues at coordinate 1,926,378 of NZ_JANADR010000001.1, read as the reverse complement.
TGCGCGGCGACTTCGCTTAAGGTTTCCGGCGTCTCGCTGTCGGGCAGTGCGCCTTCGCCCAGGCCCAGCGCGCGAACCAGCGCGCGATGCACCACGAGGTCGGCGTAGCGGCGGATCGGCGAGGTGAAATGCGCGTAGCGGCGCAGGTTCAGGCCGAAATGGCCGTAATTCTCGGCGGAATATTCGGCTTGCGCCTGCGCGCGCAGCACCACCTCGCTCACCAGCGGGTAGTAGTCGTGACCCTCGAGCTGGGCCAGCACGCGGTTGAACAGGGTCGGGCGTAGCGGACCGCTCTTGGCAAAGGGCACGTCGAGCGTCTCCAGAAACTCCTGGAGCGCGTGGACCTTTTCCAGCGTCGGCTCGTCGTGCACGCGATAGATCAGCGGCAGCGACTTCTTCTCCAGCATCTCGGCTGCCGCGACGTTGGCGAGGATCATGAACTCCTCGATCAGCCGGTGCGCGTCCAACCTTTCGGGGACGACGACGCGATCGACTGTGCCGTCGCTCTTCAACAGGATCTTGCGCTCGGGCAGATCGAGATTGAGCGGATCGCGCTCGTCGCGGGCGCGCTTGACGCAGGCGTAGGCGGCATAAAGGGGTTTGAGGATCGGATCGAGCAGGGGGCCGGTGGTGTCGTCCGGCCGGCCGTCGATCGCTGCCTGCGCCTGCGCATAATGCAGTTTTGCGGCCGAGCGCATCAGGATGCGATGGAACGAGTGCGAGCGCTTGCGGCCGTCGGGGCCGATCACCATCCGCACGGCGAGGGCGCCGCGCGGCTCGCCCGGCACCAGCGAGCACAGATTGTTGGAGATCCGCTCAGGCAGCATCGGCACGACGCGGTCGGGGAAATAGACGGAGTTGCCGCGGTCGATCGCGTCGCGGTCGAGCGCAGTGCCCGGGCGGACGTAGAAGCTCACATCCGCAATCGCGACATTGACGATGAAGCCGCCCTTGTTGTTCGGATCCGGATCGGCCTCCGCATGCACCGCGTCGTCGTGATCCTTGGCGTCGGGCGGATCGATGGTGACGAGCGGGACGTCGCGCCAGTCCTCGCGCCCTTTCAGGTTCGCCGGTTCAGCCGCTTCTGCCTCGCGCTCCGCAGCGGGGGAGAATTGCAGGGGGATATCGTGGGCGTAGATCGCGATCAGGCTGATTGCCTTCTCCGACTTGACCGAGCCGAGCTTCTCCTTGACCCGGCCCGACGCGAGGCCAAAGCCGCGCGAGCGCACGATGTCGACGCTGACGAGGTCGCCATCCTGCGCGCCTTGCGTCTCGGTCTTCGCAATGTTGAGTTCGCGGTCGGCGAACTTCTTGTCGACCGGCACGAGCCGTCCGCCGCCCTCGGGCAGGCTGCGGAAGACGCCGAGGATGCGGCTCTTCGCCTTGTCGATGACCTTGATGATGTGGCCCCGCCAGGCGGGACCTTCGGTCTCGTCGGAGCGCTCGATGCGAAGCAAAGCGCGGTCGCCGACGCCGGCCGCCGTGCCCGGTTTCGGCCGGCGCGGCATCTCGATGAGGATTTTTGGCGGTTCGCCGCTTTCGACCTCGTCCCACTCTGCGGGGGAGGCGATCAACTCGCCATCGCTGTCGCGGCCGGTGATGTCGGCGAGCAGCGTCGGCGGCAGGCTGTCCGGCTCCGAAACCGTGTGGCGCTTTTTCTTGATGATTCCGTCGTCGGCAAGCTCGCGCAGCATGCGCTTGAGCTCGACGCGATCGGCGTTCTTCAGGCCGAACTCGCGCGCTATTTCGCGCGTGCCGACATTTCCTGGATTTGCCTTGATGAAGGCGACGATGGCGTTCCGATCGGGAAAGCCAAGGTCATTCTTACGTTTCACTTAACCTCTAATTCTTGCCGGCACTCTTCTTGGCCGGTGCCTTGGCCGCGGCAGATCCCTTGGTCGGCGACGTCTTGGCCGTCGACGACACGGCTGCGCGCGCCTTGCTGGTTGATTCAGATTTCGTCTTGGCCGCGGCTTTTTTCGCGGCCGGTTTCTTTGCTGGCTTGGGCGCGTCCTCGCCCTCGGCGGTCTTTGCCTTGGTCTTTTTCGCCTTCGCCTTCTTTGCTTTGGCCTTGCCGCCACCCTTGGCGGCGCGCTCGTCGATCAGCGCGATCGCCTGCGGCAGCGTGATCGCGTCCTTCTCGATCTCGCTCGGGATCGTGGCGTTGACGCCGCCGGCGGTGACGTAGGGGCCGTAACGGCCGGCCTTCACGGTGACCGTACCAAGCGTCGGGTGATCGCCGATCGCCTTGCCGGGATCGGCGCCGAAGCGCCGGCTCGGTCCCTTGGCCGCCTTTTCCGCGATCAGCGTCACCGCGCGGTTGAGGCCGATGTCGAAGACTTCGTCGCCGGCCTCCAGGCTGGCATACGTCTTCTCGTGCTTCACGAACGGCCCGAAGCGGCCGAGACCGGCGGTGATCGGCTGGCCGGTTTCCGGATGCTTGCCGATCTCGCGCGGCAGCGACAGCAATTTTAGCGCAAGCTCGAGGTCGACATCGCCGGGCGAGGTGCCTTTCGGGATGCCGGCGCGCTTCGGCTTCTCGCCTTCCGCATAGTCCTTCTGCTCGCCGAGCTGGATGTAGGGCCCGAAGCGGCCGGCCTTGACCCAGACCTCGAAGCCGGTGTCGGGATCCTGACCGAGGGAGCGGTCGGCGCTCGCTTCACCGTCGGCGGCGAGCTGGCGGGTGTAGCGGCATTCCGGATAGTTGGAGCATCCGACGAAGGCGCCGAACTTGCCGGCCTTCAGGTTGAGCTTGCCGCTGCCGCAGCTCGGGCACTGCCTGACGTCGCCGCCATCGGCGCGGGGCGGATAGATGTGCGGCCCGAGCATCTCGTCGAGCACGTCCAGCACCTGCGCGACGCGCAGATCCTTGATCTCGTCGACGGCGCCGATGAAGTCGCGCCAAAAATCCTTCAGCACCTGCTGCCAGGAAATCTCGTTGTTGGAGATGCGGTCGAGCTGCTCCTCCAGACCGGCGGTGAAGTCGTATTCGACGTAGCGGCTGAAAAAGCTCTCCAGGAACGCAACCACGACGCGGCCCTTGTCCTCGCCATGCAGGCGCTTCTTCTCGAGCTTGACGTAGCCGCGGTCCTTCAGGACCTGGAGGATCGAGGCATAGGTCGAGGGCCGGCCGATGCCGAGCTCTTCCATGCGCTTGACGAGCGAGGCTTCCGAGAAGCGCGGCGGTGGCTCGGTGAAATGCTGGGTGACGGCAAGCGACTGACGCTTCACCGCGTCGCCTTCGCTCATCGCGGGCAGGCGGCGGGAGTCCTCGTCCTCCTCGTCGTCGCGGCCCTCCTGGTAGAGCGCCAGGAAACCGTCGAACTTGATGACTTGGCCGGTGGCGCGCAGCTCCAGCGTGCGGGAGCCTGCCTTCGCCGTGATGTCGACGGTGGTGCGCTCCAGCTCAGCCGATTCCATCTGGCTTGCGATGGTGCGCTTCCAGATCAGCTCGTAGAGCTTGGCCTGATCGGCATCGAGCTTCCGGGCCATGCTGGCGGGACGGCGGGAGAGGTCGGTCGGGCGGATCGCCTCATGCGCTTCCTGCGCGTTCTTGGCCTTGGCCTGGTACTGGCGGGGGCTGTCCGGCACGTAGGCGTTGCCGTAATCCTCGCCGATCACCTTGCGCGCCTGGGTGATCGCTTCGGGCGCGATCTGCACGCCGTCGGTACGCATATAAGTAATGAGTCCGGTGGTCTCGCCGCCGATGTCGATGCCCTCATAGAGCCGCTGCGCGATCCGCATCGTATGCGCCGGCGCAAAGCCGTATTTGCGGCTGGCTTCCTGCTGGAGGGTGGAAGTCGTGAACGGCGCCTGCGGATTGCGCCGGGCCGGCTTGGCGTCGACCGCGGTCACCGCGTAGGTGGCCAGTTCCAGCGCCTTCTTGAAGTCTTCCGCTTCCGCACCGGTGCCGATGTCGAGCCGCTGGATCTTCTTGCCGTCGGCGCCGACGAGGCGCGCCTCGAAGGCGTCGCCGCGCGGCGTCAGCAGGGTCGCGATCAGCGACCAGTATTCGCGCGCGACGAATTTCTCGATCTCGAGCTCGCGGTCGCAGACGAGGCGCAGCGCCACCGACTGCACGCGGCCGGCCGAGCGGGCGCCCGGCAGCTTTCGCCACAGCACGGGGGAGAGGGTGAAGCCGACCAGATAATCCAGCGCGCGGCGCGCCATATAGGCGTCGACCAGCGCGCCGTCGATCTGGCGCGGATGCTTCATGGCTTCCGAGACCGCCTGCTTGGTGATGGCGTTGAACACCACGCGCTCGATCTTCTGGTCCTTCAGCGCGCGCTTCTCTTTCAACACCTCCAGCACGTGCCAGGAGATCGCCTCGCCCTCGCGATCGGGGTCGGTCGCCAGAATCAGGCGGTCGGCGCCCTTCAGCGACTTGGCAATGTCATTGAGCCGGCCGGCCGCCTTGGGGTCGACCTCCCAGATCATCTTGAAATTTTCGTCCGGATCGACCGATCCGTTCTTGGCCGGCAAGTCGCGGACATGGCCGAACGAGGCCAGAACCTCGTAGGACGAGCCCAGATACTTGTTGATCGTCTTGGCTTTCGCCGGCGACTCCACAATGACGATATTCATGTAGTTCCAGTAACTTACGGGAGAAATTTAGGCCAAATTCGAAGGGACTCGGGTCGGCCGTTTCGACCCGAACATGGGTGGTGAGGCCGTCCCTGTCAAATCGAGGGGTGTTGAACAAGTCGAAAATGAGCAAAGTTTCATATCGAGAAAGTTGTAAAATACCGCCTTGGAGTTGTGATGCGGGGCGGCGTAGACTCCGGGCCGGACTAGGATTCGGATGGGGTCTGGTGACAAAACCAGCAAGGAAGCGAACGCAGGCGGCCTCGGCCGGAGGAAAGCGTTCGCGGAGCGAGGAACCGGGCGAGGGCGGGGCGGACGAGGCTGTCGCGTTCATCGCCGAGCAGGTGGTTCACCTGCGCCAGATCGCCGAGCGCCACAAGCTCGACGTGCTGCATTATCTCCTCGGCATGACCCAGCTAGAGGCCGACGAACACCTCCGCCTGCGCAGCAAGCGCAAGCTGTCGTGAGGGGGCTGCCGTAGCAGCTGAATCCGTCATCCTGAGGTGCGAGCAGCGCAGTGCGTCGGCACTGCGCTGAGAGCCTCGAAGGATGCACGGCCCCGCTGCTGCAGCCAGGCCATCGCCCTTCGAGGCCTCCGCTTCGCTCCGGCGCCTCAGGGTGACGGGCTATGATTTGAGCAAGCGGCTTTCAACGCGTCATTGCGAGCGCAGCGAAGCAATCCAGAATTTTCCCGCGGTTAGCTGAATGGATTGCTTCGCTGCGCTCGCAGCCAATACTCGACATTCAAGGTCGAACGCGAATGGCGGTGAGCCAAGGCAGGTCATCTCATTCGGGCACGCCAGCGATACGACAGGCTTCGATATAGAGTTCAATATCCTCCTGCCGAAACATCTTTGAAACCCGTTTCCGACTTCCAGAAATCGTCCAAACAAAGCCGGCTTCACGCCGACGGGCCACCAACATCTGCGCATCGGGAATACGGCCCAGCATGGCGTAACTCGCCATGGCAATCGCGATGGCCGGGACGTAGTTTTTTTGACGGGCCAGCGCTTTGGTAACCCATGAAACGGCAACCTCGAAGCGACGCAAAAAGAAATTGGCGAACGCCAGTCCGGACTCCACAAGGTAGATTTCCGGATCGAGGGGATTGAGCCGCATGGCGTGCTGGAATTGTTCGATGGCGGCCTCGTGTTGACCGAGATAAGCACTGATCCAGCCGCGCATTCGCCAAGCTACGGACAAATTGGGGTTTACGGCAATTGCTTGATCCACAATCACATCCGCAGTTCTGGTGTCCCCTAGATTACGGCCGAAGAAGTTTGCTGCCCGCGCAAGGGCAAACGCGTCATCCGCTCCCACTTCGATTGCGCGCAAAGCATATTGCTTGCCTTCGGCCGCAACATCGTCGTTTGTGATCCAACCAAGCTCTTCCTGCCCAATATAACAGTCCAAGGCCAGGCCATACGCGGCTGCAAAATTGGGATCGAGTGAAATCGCTTGCCGGGCAAGCCGCAAAGCATCTTCATATCCTTGGCGGGTAACGCGCCGATGAGAGTGGAGAGCGCGGTAATACAGATCAACGGCGTCGAGGTTTTCAGTCGGTTTGCGCTCCGACCGATCGATTTCCGCCTGTACAAGGCGCGGCTCGATTGCCGCGACTACGTTGGATGTGACCTTATCCTGAAGCGCAAAGATGTCATCCAGAGGTCCGTCAAACCGATCAGCCCATAGATGTGCTCCGGTAGCGGCCTCGATGAGCTGGCCGCTGATGCGGATCTTGCCGCCAGTCTTTCGGACACTACCTTCCAGCACGTAGCGGACGCCCAGCTCTCGTCCAACCTGCTTGATCTCGACAGCCTTGTCCTTGTAGGTGAAGCTCGAATTGCGGGCGATGACGAACAGCGATTTGAACCGCGAGAGCGCGGTGATGATGTCCTCCACCATGCCATCCGTGAAGTATTCCTGCTCGGGATCGCCCAACATGTTCTCGAAGGGCAGGACGGCTATGGAAGGCTTTTCGGGGAGCGGCAGCGGCTTCCTGGCCTCTGGAGCCGGCGCAGAAACCGCTCCGTCCTTCAATCTTGCTGCGTAGATGCGAACGGGGCGATCAATGTTTTTGAGGTTCTGCTCGCCTAGATCGACGAACTCAACAGCGACCTTGCCGCGAACCTGATCATAGGCAAATGACGAGATGCAGATGCCGCCGGGTTCTGCGATGCTCTCAAGCCGAGCCGCAATGTTGACTCCGTCTCCAAAGATGTCGTGGGCCTCGACGATTACGTCGCCGATATTGACGCCCACGCGGAAAGCGATGCGCCGGTCTTCAGCCTCACCGATTGTAAGTTCCTTGGTACGGGTCTGGAACTGCAGAGCAGCTCGAACAGCTTCGACCGCGCTCGGAAACTCTGCCAGGAACCCGTCGCCCGTGTTCTTCACGATGCGGCCCCCGTGTTCCGTGATCGCGGGCGCGACACCATCCGCGAGGAGGGCCGCCAGTTTGGTATGCGTGGCCTCTTCATCCTTGTGCATAAGCCGCGAATAGCCAGCCACGTCAGCGGCCACAACAGCTACTAGTCGACGCTCGACGCGCTCGCCCGCCACGAAGCACCCGGTGGTTGATTGGAGCCAAAGTATCAAACCATAGGGACCGGCCTCGCGCTAGCGGGGTATGCTGCGTGTACCGCGTCAAATGCCAGCTTCGGGTCAAAGCCCGGCAAGTTCTGATCAAGCGGAGCGTTTCCACCCCGCCGCGAAAAGCTGACATCCGCTAGCCTGCGCGCCGATTTCGCCGCGGCTTGAGCATGGTGTCGGCGGCACCGAGCAACTTTCCGTCCTCTGCGCGCAGTTCGAGCTTCTTCACGGGGCGGCCCTTGTCGCGATCGACCAGGATGGTTGCGATCTCCTCGGGATGATCGTCGAACTCCTCGCTCCATTGGCGGAGCGCGACCAGGACGGGGAAGACGCCGCGGCCTTTTGGTGTGAGCACATATTCAGAATAGGCGCTGCCGTCGGAGGCGGGGGCGATCTTCAGGATGCCGTGGTCGACCAGCGCGCGCAGCCGCGTGGCGAGGATGTTCTTGGCCATGCCGAGCTTGCCCTGGAACTCGCCGAAGCGGCGCACGCCGAACAACGCCTCGCGGATGATGAGGAGCGACCACCAGTCGCCTATCGCCTCCAGCGATCGCGCGATCGGGCAGGAGTCGCCCTCGAAGCTCGTTCGTTTCACCATCGTGCCGTTTCCGTTTGCCTGCGCGCTCTCGCGCCGATCACGCGCTTGTGTGGTTGCATTATAAAACCAGATGGCCTAGATGGCAATCGAGTTTCATTATGCAACCACTGGAGGCGAGCGTGAGATTGAAAGGCAAGACGGCATTCATCACCGGCGGCAACAGCGGCATCGGGCTTGCGACGGCAAAGCTGTTCGTGGCGGAGGGCGCCAAGGTCACCATCACCGGGCGCAACAGGGAGACGTTGGAGGCTGCCGCGCAGGAACTCGGGACCAACGGTCTTGCGGTGGAAGCCGACATCAACGACGTCGCCGCGACCGAGAAGGCGATCGCGCGCGCTGTCGAAAAATTCGGCAAGCTCGACATCGTCTTTGCCAATGCCGGCATCCCCGGCAATACGCCGCTCGGCGGCACCACGCTGTCCGCCTTCGAGCAGGTGATCCGCACCAACATCACATCGGTGTTCTTCACCGTGCAGGCGGCGCTGCCGCATCTCAATGACGGCGCCTCCATCATACTCAACGGCTCGGTGATCTCGGTGCTTGGCAATCCCGGTTATTCCGCCTACGCCGCGAGCAAGGCCGGCGTGCGTGCGATGGCGCGCGTGATGGCGTCCGAACTGTCGCCGCGCAATATCCGCGTCAACGTGGTGGCGCCGGGCGCGGCCCGCACGCCGATCTGGAAGGGCGCAGCACCGACAGACGAGGCATTTGCCGCGCTGGAGAGCCGCATCGCCAAGACCACGCCGCTGGGGCGAATTGGTGAAGCAGATCACATTGCGAAGACGGTGCTGTTCCTCGCCTCCGATGATTCCGCGCACGTCCAGAGTGCTGAGATCTTCGTCGATGGTGGCGCGACCGGCTCGCCTGCGGGCGCGCCGATCTTTCGCGGTTGATCAGATGTCGATCGGATGAAGTGAAAATTTGAATCGGCCGGCGGAGCGGTTGCGCCGGCCGGTTCCCTCGTCTCACGGAGGTATTTTCAAAACTGTCCGTGATGCGTTGAACCTTGGCGTGTGCTGCATAGACCCTTCTACGGGCAGGGGTCATAAGACCCATTTAAGGGAGCCCGTGATGCCGAAAGCAGCACGTATTTTTTCATCGATTTCAGCACCGCGTATTTACACCGAACGTTCTGCCATCCCTGCGAAGAAGTCAGACTCGCATCAGCTCGTTGCGGTCGCCTTGTTCTCCTGCATCGGACTGTTCATCTCGCTCGTCGCCGTCATCTTCGGCATTCAGGGGATGTGGTTTTAGCGCGGCAAGAGACGCGCTGGTGCAACTGCCGCCGCCCGCATGCGGCGGCGACAGAAGGCGTCGGCGTGAGGCCTATGCGGCGCGCAGGCTGGTCGCGGCCTGAAGCGCGCCGGCGATGGCCTTCTCGCGGTGATCCGGTCCGACCTGGATGCCGTCGGCGATGATGAATTCCGGGCTGATCCCAATGAAGCCGAACACGCTGCGCAGATAGGTTTCGAGGTGCTCCAGAGCAGCGAGCGGCGTGCCGGCTCCGTAATAGCCGCCGCGGGAGATCGCCACGATCACGCGCTTGCCGCCGGCAAGCCCTTCGGGTCCCGTGGCGCCATATTGAAAGGTCTTTCCTGCCACGATGATGCGGTCGATCCAGGCCTTGAGCTGGCTCGGGATGGTGAAATTGTACATGGGAGCGCCGATCACGACGATGTCCGAGCTGAGGAATTCTTCCAGCGCGGTTTTGCTGGCGGCGAGGTCGGGCCCGAGTTCGGCCGGCGCCGGGGCACCCTGTGCGGCGGCAAGGTGCGATCCGGAAAGGTGCGCGAGCGGCGCCTGGGTCAGATCACGATAGACGACGTCGAGGGACGGCGTGGCCTGGCGCAGCCGGTCGGCGACAGCCGCCGAAACCTGCCGGCTGACGGAGTGGGGGCCGAGGACGCTGGAGTCGATGTGGAGGAGTTTCATTGGGGTCACCTATGGTATAGATTTGTAACCCGCACTACATGAGTGACTACCGGAATCCCCGCAAGAACGCACTTTTTTGAGCCGAGGGCACATTTTTGAAACCGACACACAGCCATTTGCCCGTCTTGCCGGTGCCGCATCCGGACCATGCCGACTGCCGCGGCGTCGCTTCCATCCTTGCGCGCGTCGGCGACAAATGGAGCGTGTTCGTGATCATGATGCTCGGCGACGGGCCGAAGCGTTTCAATGAGCTCAAGCGGATGATCGCCGGCATCTCGCAGCGGATGCTGACCCTGACGCTGCGCGGGCTGGAGCGCGACGGACTCGTCACGCGCACGATCTTCCCGACCATTCCGCCGCGCGTGGACTACGAGCTGACTGATCTCGGCCGCGGGCTGGCTCGCCCGGTCGAGGCGCTCGGCATGTGGGCGAAGGAGCATCAGACCCAGATCGAGGCGGCGCGGGCACGCTTCGACAAACGCAATCAGGGCTGATGTGAGCTGTTGGGCTGAATCACGTTTGGTTGGAGCGATTTAGCCCGGTCCACCTCGGGGGTGGCACGAAGTCCTGCGGCGCCCCGCCTATGGCGGGCTTTCTACTTTGCATGGGGTTGTTTTCGACCTTTTTCGGTTCGTGCCTCAGAGCAGCGAGACCAAGCCGCCGCCGTGACGCTCGAGGCGGCCGGCGAGTTCGAGTTCCAGCAGCACGGTGCGGACGATCGCAGGCGAGGCGCCGGACATCCGCACGAGATCGTCGATCGAGATCGGCACGGGGCCGAGCAGGCCGGTGATCTGGTCGCGGTCATGTCCTTGCGGATCGCTTTCAAAGGGTTCGCTGTCGGGCTCGCCGGCCGGATGCATGATCGGGCGCTCCATGATCGGCTGCACCGCATTGACGATGTCGGCGGCTTCCGTGACGAGCGTTGCGCCCTGCTTGATCAGATCGTTGGTGCCGGCGGCGCGTGGGTCGAGCGGCGAGCCCGGCACGGCAAAGACCTCGCGGCCCTGTTCGGCCGCCATGCGCGCAGTGATCAGCGAGCCCGAACGCTGCGCGGCCTCGACCACGACCACGCCGAGGCAGGCGCCCGAGATCAGGCGGTTGCGGCGGGGAAAGTCGCGTGCGCGCGGCTCGTGGCCGAGCGGCATCTCGGAGATCCCGGCGCCGCTCTGGTCGAGGATCGCGGCGAGCAGATCCTCATGCTCGGGCGGGTAGATGCAGTCATGGCCGCCGGCCAGCACGGCGACCGTGCCGCTCGCGATGCTCGCGCGGTGCGCAGCCTGGTCGACGCCGCGCGCAAGCCCTGAGATGATCACGAAGCCGGCCTCGCCGAGCTCGCGCGCGAGTTGACCGGCAAATTTGAGCCCGGCGCCGGAAGCGTTACGCGAGCCGACGATCGCGATCATCGGCCGCATCAAGGTCGCGGCGTCGCCGCGCACGGCAAGCATGGGCGGCGCGTCGTCGATGGTCGCCAGCCGCGAGGGATAGCCGTCCTCGCCGGGCGCAAGCCAGCTCACACCGAGTTTCCGGCTCGCCGCAAGCTCGGCCTTGGCTTCGTCAGCCGAACAGATGCGTCCCGACCGCGCCGCGCCACCGCGGCGCGCGAGATCCGGCAGCCGCTCCAGCGCGGCGCGCGCGCTGCCAAAGTGATCGACCAGCGAGCGGAAAGTGCGCGGGCCGACATTGTCCGAGCGGATCAGCCGCAAGCGGTCGATCCTGTCGGCCTCGGTCAGCTCGATCGTTGAGTTGATGGCGTCCACGGCGTCTCCTTGCGCGCGCAGCATGGAACAACCTGGGCGCGTGGGCAACAGGGTGCCTGCGCTTGCGCGGCCTCCTCGCGATGTTAAAAGCGCTCCCAACAACAAGGATTTGCCCATGATTTCACTCGCCGACCTCCAGCGCCGCATCGACAAGGGCGAGCTTTCTCCGGATGCGGCGATCGCGCAGTCGCTGGATGCGATCGAGGCGCGGGAGAAGGACGTCCGGGCCTTCGTCTGCCACGCCAAGTCTGCGAAGGCGCAACGCTCGGGTCCGCTGCGCGGCGTTGCGGTCGGCATCAAGGACATCATCGACACCGCGGATTTCCCGACCGAGATGGGCTCGGCGATCTATCGTGGCTGGCAGCCGCGCGCGGATGCGCCGGTCGTGATGATGCTCAAGCGGGCCGGGGCCACCGTCATCGGCAAGACCACGACGACCGCCTTCGCCGCGAACGATCCGACCGTCACGCTCAATCCGCACAATCCCGGCCACACGCCGGGCGGCTCCTCCGCGGGCTCGGCGGCAGCGGTGGCTGCCGGCATGATCCCGCTCGCGCTCGGCACGCAGACCGGCGGCTCGGTGATCCGGCCCGCGGCCTATTGCGGCGTCGCGGCGATAAAACCGTCGTTCCGCCTTCTGCCGACGGTGGGCGTCAAATGCTTTTCCTGGGCGCTCGACACGGTCGGGTTGTTCGGTGCGGGCGTCGACGACATCGCGCGCGGATTGTTCGGGATGACCGGCCGGGCGGAATTCTCCGACATCGTCGCGGCGACGTCGCCGCGCATCGGCGTGGTCGGGCAGGAGTTCGCCGGTCCGGTCGAGCCCGCAGCCGAAGAGGGGCTCGCCGCCGCGATCAAGGCTGCGAAGCGTGCCGGCGCGAGCGTCGAGAGCGTCGACCTGCCGGAACTGGTGCGGGAGGCCTGGCGCATTCACCCCGTGATCCAGGTGTTCGAGGCGCATCGTGCGCTCGCCTGGGAGTTTTCCGAGCGTCACGACGAGATCGCGCCGATGCTGCGCGCGACCCTCGATGCAGGCGTCGGGGTCACGCCGCGCGAATATGACGAGGCGCGCCGGATCGGCCGTCGCGGCCGCCGCGAGCTTGGCGAAGTCTTTGAGGGGGTCGACGTGCTCTTGACCTATTCCGCGCCGGGCACCGCGCCAAAGGGGCTCTCGTCGACCGGCGATCCCCGCTACAACCGGCTGTGGACGCTGATGGGCAATCCTTGCGTCAACGTGCCGGCGCTCAAGGTCGAGGGCCTGCCGGTCGGCGTGCAGGTGATCGCGCGCTTTGGCAATGATGCGGGCGCGCTGGCCGCAGCGCGCTTCCTCGAGAACGCGCTCGCGGCGTCAAGCTAGCGCGGGCTCGGCGGGCATGCGCTGAACGGACCGCTCGCTACGCGTCTCCTGCAGCAGCCAGCGGTCGGCAGCGGTGCGGCCGCTCCGGTGCAACAGGCGGATGAAGCCGCGGCCGAGATCGGTCGATGAGCGCTGCGCCAGCCCCTCGATCTCGTCCTCCGCCGCGATCCGGAATAAGCGCAGTGCCGGTGCGGAGCCGGCGCGTGCCCATTCCACCGCGGCGATCTCGGCATTGAGCGCGGCGTTGGCCGCGATCTGGTCGAGCCTGCGGTCGATCGCGGCGAGTGTGATTGGCACGTAGCTGTCGCGCGAGGGCGTCACCTGGACGACGAGCACGTCGGACGCGCGCGATTCCTGCACCAGCCGCACCAGCGGCGGATTGCCGCCATAGCCGCCATCCCAATAGGCCTCGCCTTCGATCTCGATGGCGCAATGCACCAGCGGCGGACAGGTCGAGGCCAGCGCGACGTCGGCGGTGATCGCGTCGTTCGAAAACACCTGCTGGTGCCCGTCACGGATCCGCGTCGCCGCGATCAGGAGCTTGGGGCAGGCCTTGCCGCGCAGCGCCGCAAAATTGATGTCGCGCGACAGCGCCTGCCGCAGCGGATCGAGATCGAACGGATCGAACTGGCCGGAGCGCAGCGTCGGCCCGAATGCCACGGAGCTTCCCGCCGGCGAAAAGCCGCCGACCAGCATCAGCGAGCGGAATGAGGCCTCGTGCATCAGCCGCACCCAGAACCGCTCGAGGCGGGCCCGCGCGCCCTCGCGGCCGCCCTCGGCGAGGCCGCCAGCGAGGAGCAGTGCGTTGATGGCGCCCGCGCTGGCGCCGCTGATGGTGTCGAATTCGAGTCCCGGCTCTTCCAGCAGGCGCTCCAGCACGCCCCAGGTGAAAGCCGCAAAGGTGCCGCCGCCCTGGAGCGCCAGCGACAATTTTCGCGGCGGCCATTGCTCGGCGAGTGTCACGCTCGGCGCGACGGCGGTCACTGGTTCGATCGGCGGAACTGCCGGCGCGACGGGAGCAGGCGCGGGTGATGGCGGCGATACGGGCGCAATCTCAGCGACAGGAGGCGGAGAGGGCGCGCTAGACCAGATGTCCGCGGCGGAGAGCAGCATGCTTGCGGGCGTGCGCGCAGCACCCTGCAAACTACCTTCGTCATGCGCGCCGACAATCTTCTTGCTCATTCTGAGCTACCGCGTAACGCCATTTCTGCCGTCAGGATGACAGGCCTGGAACCCGTTGACCACTCCGGCCGGGAACAGGCCGAAAGTTGCGAACAGGAATTGGCATATATTGCGGAAGGGGTGCGGCGATATCCGTATTTTTTCCGGACTAGGATTTCTGGCCGATCCGGCTCTCGGTGCCCGATTGCAACCGCCTGATGTTCTCGCGGTGCATGTAGAACAGGAGCAGCGTCAGCACCGCGAACAGCGAGGCGATCGCGAGGTGGCCGAACCACCACAAAAAGATCGGCGTCACGAAGGCCGCTACCAGCGCCGAGAGCGAGGAGTAGCGCGAGGTGAAGGCGGTCGCGAGCCACAGCAGGCAGAAGAACAGCGCGCCCGGCCAGAACAGCCCGAGCAGGATACCGATATAGACCGCAACACCCTTGCCGCCTTTGAATTTCAGCCAGACCGGGAACAGGTGGCCGAGGAAGGCGCCAAGGCCGGCGATCATCGCCGCATTGGGCCCGGCGAGATAGCCAGCGATCACCACCGCCGCGGTGCCCTTGAGCGCGTCGAGCAGCAGTGTTGCCGCCGCAAGCCCCTTGCGGCCGGTGCGCAGCACGTTGGTGGCGCCGATATTGCCGGACCCGATCGAGCGCAGATCCTGCGTGCCGGCCAGTTTCGTCAGGACGAGGCCGAAGGGGATCGAGCCGAGCAAATAGCCGATGACCAAGGCCACGGGGAGGAAAGCTTCAAGTCCCATCGCCGCATCCCCATGTCCGGTGTATTTCCCGCGCATGATTAGACATGCTCGAACACCGTCCGCCCGCCGACGACGGTACGCACCACCCGTCCCGAGAAGCGGGCTTCGTCGAACGGTGTATTCTTGCACGGCGATTTGAGGTCGGCGGGATCGAGCACCCAGGGCGTGTCGGCATCGATCACGACGACGTCGGCCGGCGCGCCGGGGCGCAAGGTGCCACCGGGCAGGCCGAGCAGTTCGGCCGGCCGCGTCGACATCGCCCGGATCAGCGTCTTCAGCTCCATCTCGCCATTATGCACCAGCCGCAGGCCCGCCGACAGCATGGTCTCGAGGCCCACCGCGCCGGGAGCTGCTTCCGCAAACGGAAGGCGCTTGCCTTCGACGTCCTGCGGATTGTGGTCGGACATGATGACGTCGACGAGGCCGGAGCCGACGGCCGCAACCAGGGCCCGCCGGTCGTCCTCGGTGCGCAGCGGCGGCGACAGCTTCAGGAACGTCCGGTAAGGCCCGATATCGTTCTCGTTCAGCGCGAGATGGTTGATCGAGACCGAGGCGCTGACGGCAAGACCGGCGTCGCGGGCGCGCTTGAGAATATCGAGTGAGTCGATGCAGGACAGCGAGGCCGCGTGATAGCGGCCGCCGGTCAGCGCGACGAGGCGCATGTCGCGCTCCAGCACCACGGCTTCCGCCGCGTTCGGGATACCCATCAGGCCGAGGCGGGTTGCGAACTCGCCCTCGTTCATGACGCCTTCGCCGACGAGGTTGGGATCCTCGGTGTAATGCACGATCAGCGCGTCGAAATCGCGCGCATAGGTGAGGGCCCGGCGCATCACCTGCGCATTGGTGACGCTTCTGTCGCCGTCGCTGAAGGCGACCGCGCCGGCAGCTTTCAGGAGACCGAACTCGGTCATCTCCTCGCCGCGCATCCCCTTGGTCAGGGCGGCCATCGGCTGGATGTTGACGATCGCGGTGTCACGGGCTCGGCGCATCACGAAGTCGACGGTCGCCGAATTGTCGATGACGGGTAAGGTGTCCGGCTGGCAGATCACGGTGGTGATGCCGCCGGTCGCCGCCGCCTGGCTCGCGCTCGCAAAGGTCTCGCGATGGCCATAGCCGGGCTCGCCGGCGAAGGCGCGCATATCGATCAGGCCGGGGGCCACGATCTTGCCGGAGCAGTTGACGATGTCGGTGCCCTCGGGGACGCCGGCGGCGCCGATGCCGCGGCGGGTCTCGCGGACGGTGCCATCGGCGATCAGGACGTCGCCGATGCCATCAAAATCCCTGGAGGGATCGACGACGCGGGCGTTGGCGAGCAGGATCGGGCGGCGGTCGGTCAGCATGGGCATCACGCGTTCGGCAGGTTACGGGCGAGCGCTTCCAGCACCGCCATGCGCACGGCGACGCCCATCTCCACCTGTTCGCGGATCAGGGATTGCGCGCCGTCGGCGACCGCGGTGTCGATCTCGACGCCGCGGTTCATGGGACCGGGGTGCATCACCAGCGCATCGGGTTTGGCGTAGGCGAGCTTTTTCTGGTCCAGCCCGAAATAGTTGAAGTACTCGCTGGTGGACGGCACGAAGGAACCGTTCATGCGCTCCCGCTGGAGCCGCAGCATCATGACGATGTCGGCGCCTTCCAGGCCTTCGCGCATGTCGCGCGCAACTTCGACGCCCATCCGCTCAATCCCGGGCGGCAGCAGCGTGGAGGGCCCGACGACGCGGACGCGGGCGCCCATGGTGTTGAGCAGGATGATGTTGGAGCGGGCGACGCGCGAATGCAGCACGTCGCCGCAGATCGCGATCACGAGGCCCTCGATCCGGCCCTTGTTGCGGCGGATGGTCAGCGCGTCCAGCAGCGCCTGCGTCGGGTGCTCATGCGCGCCGTCGCCGGCATTGATCACGGAACCGTCAACCTTGCGGGCCAGAAGTTCCACGGCGCCGGAGGCATGATGCCGCACCACCAGGATGTCCGGGTGCATGGCATTCAGCGTCACCGCGGTGTCGATCAGCGTCTCGCCCTTCTTCATGGAGGAGGAGGAGACCGACATGTTCATGACGTCGGCGCCCATGCGTTTGCCGGCGATCTCGAACGAGGATTGGGTGCGGGTGGAAGCCTCGAAGAACAAGTTCACCTGCGTCCGCCCACGCAGGACGGCGCGTTTCTTGTCCACCTGGCGGTTCACCTCGACATATTCTTCGGACAGGTCGAGGAGGCCGGTGATGTCGGCCGCGGAAAGGCCCTCGATGCCCAGCAAATGCCGGTGACCGAGGACGAAGGTCGATTTCGATGCAGGGGTCATTAAAAGCAGAGCTATAGGCGGGGATGGGTAAGGGGGCAAGGGCCAAAGGTAGGGAAGTGAGTTATCCCCTGATCTGTAATCTTGTCGTCATTCCGGGGCGATGCGAAGCATCGAACCCGGAATCTCGAGATTCCGGGTTCGCGCTGGCGCGCGCCCCGGAATGACAGGGGAAGGTCAGATCCACGTGAAGCCGATTTTCACTCTACTTGTAACGATCGTCTCAATTTCGTCGGCCTCCGCCCAATTGCTCCCCGGTGGCTTCGTGTACTTGCGGGACATCGATCCCACCATCATCCAGGACATCCGCTACGCGACCTCCAACAACTTCACCGGCCATCCGCTGAGCGGCTACGGCGCCGGCGAATGCGTGGTCAAGCGGGAGGTGGGGCTGCGGCTGAAGGCGATCCAGCAGGAACTCGCCAGCCAGAGTCTCTCGCTGAAGATGTTCGATTGCTACCGGCCGGTGCGCGCGTCGCTCGATATGGTGGCGTGGGCGCAGAACGGCCGGGAGCCGGCGGCCGAGCGGCGCTACAACCCCAAGATTCCCAAGACCGAGCTGTTTCGGCTCGGCTACATCGCGAGCCGCTCGCAGCATTCCACCGGTGCGGCGCTCGATCTGACGCTGGTCGATCTCAAGGCTGACAACTCCGCCAAGTACGATTCCGCGAAGGCCTATGGCGACTGCACGGCGCCGGTCGAGGCCAGGCCGCCGGAAGGCAGTGTCGACATGGGCACCGGCTATGACTGCACGGATGCGAAGGGCCATACCGCCGCGCCAATGATCACGGCCGATCAGCGTGCCTGGCGCAAGCGGCTGGTCGCTGCGATGGCCCGGCAAGGCTTTGTGAACTATTCGAAGGAGTGGTGGCATTTTTCCCTGCCGGGGGCCGGCGGGGCCGCCTATGATTTCCCGATCCAGCCGCGGCGGAACTGATTCCGGTCCGAGGACACGCCATGACCCAGCCGAGCTTCGCAACCCACGACGTCTTCAACCAGCCGCCGCCCCTGTAGGACGTAGCCTCCTGATGGACATTCTCAATCCTGACCACCCGCCGCTCATCGTGACGCCTGCCGACCGCGCGCCGCGCGTCTGGAAATTCTGGGGCACGGCGCTGTGGGGCGTGTTCGTGTTCGCCGCGATGTTCGTTGGCCAGATCGGCACGATCGTCTATCTCGTCGCGCATCGCGGCGGCCCGATCGACATGGCGTCCCTCGCGTCCGTCGGTCGCGATCCGCAGGCGCTGGCGCTGTCGGTGATCGCGGGTCTGCCGACCACGCTGGCCGCGGTGTGGCTGGCCATTCGCCTGAAGCGAGCTTCCTTCGCCGATTACCTCGCGCTGCGCTGGCCATCCTGGTTGCAGATTCTGCTTGGTGCCGTCGGTCTCGTCCTGATCGTGGTGATCTGGGAGACGATGTCGCGTGCGCTGGGCCGCGAGGCGACGCCGGGATTCATGACCGATCTCTTGAAATCAGGCCGCGACAAGGGCGCGGCGACGATGCTCGTGCTCGCCTTCAGCATTGCCGCGCCGATGTCCGAAGAGGTGATCGCGCGGGGCTTCCTCTACCGCGGCTGGTCGGAAAGTTTTCTGCGCGTGCCCGGCGCGATCATCCTGTCGTCGCTGGTCTGGACGGCCGTGCATTTGCAATACGACATGTATTTCCTTGCCGAGGTGTTCTCGATTGGATTGTGGTTCGGCTACATGCGCTACCGCGGCAACTCGCTGTGGCTCACGATCGTGCTCCACGCGCTGAACAACCTGACCGCGGTGGTGCTGACGATGTGGCTCGGGAGTTGAGGTTGCCGGTAATCGCGCTCTGATGATGGTGGTTAGGCCACCAGCGCGATCGCAATCGGCATCGTGATCGCCGCCAAGATCGTCTGCAACGTGATGATCTGCGCCAGCAGCGGCGCATCGCCGCCCATCTGGCGCGCCAGCACATAGGCGCTGGGGGAAGTCGGCACCGCCGCGCAGATCGCGACGATCGCGAGGCTCTTGTCCGACAGGCCGAACCACAGCGCCAGCAGGAGCGCGAGCACGGGCATCAGCACGAGCTTGAAGGCGACGCCGATGGCGGCGCCCACGCTCGGGCGGAGCAGGCCGTTCAGATGCAGGCCCGCGCCCGTGACGAGCAGGCCGATGGCGAGGGAGGAGCGGCTCAGCGCATCCGCCACCTCGTGCCAGATCCTTGGCAGCGGCAGGTGCAGGACGTTGACGAGAAGGCCGATCGCGCAGGCCCAGATCAGCGGGTTGCTCGCCACGGTCATAACGATGGCGCCGACGGATCGCTTCTCCGGCGAGGCGTAATGCGCGAGCACCGCGACGCTGAAAACGTTCACCAGCGGTATGATCGCAACCATCGCGACGGAGGCGAGCGCGAGGCCGACATCGCCGAACAGGTTGGCCGAGACCGACAGCGCCACATAGGTCTGCCAACGGGTCGCGCCCTGGAAGATCGAGGAGAAGGCGGGGCCGTCGATATCGAGCCGCGCCAGAGCGGGACGCAACGCCAGGCATAACAGCGACATCGCGAGCGAAGACAGCAGCAGTGCGCCGCCGACGCCTGCGACCGGTACCTTGTCGAGGTCGGCCTTCACCAGCGTCTGGATCAGCAGCATCGGAAACAGCACGTAATAGGTCAGCCGCTCCAGCCCGTGCCATTGGCTGTCGAGCCGCATCAGGCTGTGTCTGAGCACCACGCCGAGCACGATGAGAATGAAGACCGGCAGCAGCGCTGCAATCACCACCGCCATGGGTCAGTCCGTTCCGGGCGCCGTGCGAAGATTGGCGAGACGATCGAGCGCTCCCTGGAGGATGAAGATCGCGGCGTGCTCGTCGATCACCTCGGCGCGTTTAGCGCGGCTGACATCCATGCCGATCAGCTCGCGCTCGACCGCCGACGTCGAGAGACGCTCGTCCCACAGCCCGATGGCGAGCGCCGTGAGACCGGCGAGGTTGCGGGCGAAGGCGCGGGTCGATTGTGCACGCGGACCTTCGCTGCCGTCCATGTTGATGGGCAGGCCGAGCACGAAGCCGACCGCCTTGCGCTCGGCAGCGATCGCAAGAAGCCTTGCCGCATCCTGCTTGAAAGCCTTGCGCTGGATGGTCTCGACGCCGGTCGCGAGCCGCCGGTCCGGATCGGAGACGGCAACGCCGATCGTCTTGGTGCCGAGATCGAGCCCGATCAGCGCGCCGCGCGCGGGCCAGTGGGTTGCAGCGTCGATGAGAGGTAGGATAGGAGCCGGCATGGCGTTAGCGCATACCATGCGAAGCGCTGCGGAGTGAACCGAGAACAATGGATGCGCTGACCTTATTCGGCCTGTTCGCCGTGAGCGCGATGCTGGTCTGTTATGCGCTGGAGGATCGCAGCCACTGGTTCGTGCTGCTGTTCGCCGTCTCCTGTGCGCTCGGCTCGGCCTACGGCTTCCTGCAAGGCGCCTGGCCGTTCGGCGTGGTGGAGGCGATCTGGGCGATCGTGGCGCTCAGGCGCTGGTTGCTCAAGCTGCGATGACCTCGTCGTCGTTGTTCAGGCACGAGACAAACCCTTGGAGCGCGCTGTACTGGTGGCCGGCGCGGCGCTGGATGAACAGCGTCTCAACCCCAGCGTAGGCGGGGGGCAGCGTGTGGATCGCCACGTTGCCGATCATGGCGCTGCGTTCGACCACCGCGCGAGGCAGCAGTGTCACGCCCATGTCGGCGGCGACGCAGCCGATCATGCCGTCGAGCGTGCCGAGCTCGAAGCGCGCCGCCGACGGCCAGCCGAACTCGACGAAGATCTGCTCGAGCCGCTGGCGGTAGGTGCAGCCGGTGCGGAACACCAGCGCCGTCGGCCCGGACTCAGGCGTGCCGGCACGCAGCTCCTTCAGTGACGCCCAGCGGCGCGCACTGACCAGCACCAGCTCCTCGCGGAATGCGCTGACGGCGGTGAGCTCGGCATGCTCGATGGGACCCGCGACGAAGGCGCCGTCGAGCGCGCCATCGAGCACAGCGGCGACGAGATCGGCGGTGGGTGCGGTGCGCAGGCTCAAGCGCACGGCCGGGAAGCGGCGGTGGAAATCGGCGAGCAGCGGCGGCAGGCGGACGGCGGCGGTCGTCTCCATCGAGCCGATCGCGAGCGGCCCCTTCGGCTCGCCATCGTCGCGCGCGGCGAGCACGGCCTCGCGCGAGAGTGCAGCCATCCGTCGCGCGTAAGGCAAAAGCCTCTTGCCGGCGCCAGTCAGCGTCATGCCGCGGCTGTGGCGCTCGAACAACGGCGTGCCGATCTCGGACTCCAGCGCCTTGATCCGTTGGGTGACATTCGACTGCACGGTGTTGAGTTCCTCGGCGGCGCGGGTGATGCCGCCGGTGCGGGCGACCGCGGCAAAGGTCTTGATATCGCTGAGTTCCATGGCTTCGTTTCGTTTTTGAGATGGCAGCGTTCGCAACAATTCAATTTTCGAGAATGTTATTCCCGCCTAGTCTTGCTGTCCAGACGGGAGGAGCCATGCCGATCACCACACCCCTGACCGCGCAGTTCGGCATCCAGCACCCGATCCTGCTCGCTCCGATGGACATCGTTGCGGGCAGCCGGTTGGTGGCGGCGGTGAGCCGCGCGGGCGGTTTCGGCATTCTCGGCGGCGGCTATGGGGAGCGGCTCTGGCTGGAGCAGGAGACTGCGAAGCTGAGAGAGCTGCGCGCGCCGTTCGGCATCGGTTTCATCACCTGGAGCCTCGCCAGGCGTCCGGAGCTTCTCGACATCGCGCTCGCGGTGCGCCCCAGCGCGATCATGCTCTCGTTCGGCGATCCCGCGCCGTTTTCACCGCGGATCAAATCGGCCGGTGCGCGTCTGATCTGCCAGGTGCAGGACGAGACCATGGCGCGACAGGCGCTCGATGCCGGCGCGGATGTTCTCATCGCGCAAGGCACCGAAGCAGGCGGCCATGGCGCATCCCGCACGACCGTCGATCTCGTGCCGTCCATCGTCGATCTTGCGGCGGGGCGGGTGCCGGTGGTCGCCGCCGGCGGCATCGCCGACGGACGCGGGCTCGCCGCCATGATGATGCTGGGCGCAAGTGGCGTGCTGCTCGGCACGCGCTTTCATGCGAGCCAGGAGGCCGACGGCGCGGATGAGGCGAAGCGGCGCATCTGTGATGCGACGAGCGGCTCGACCGTGCGCGGCATCATTTTCGATCTCTCCCGCAACAATGTCTGGCCGGCGCCGTATACCGGGCGGTGCCTGATCAACGATCACGCCCGGCGCTGGATGGGCCGCGAGGTCGAATTGATGCAGAATGTCGCCAAGGTTGCGGCTGACTATGCCACCTCAAAGGCGAGCGGCAATTTCGATGTCGCCGCCGTTATCGCAGGCGAGGCGGTTGGCCTGATCCATGATATTCCGCCGGCGGCCGAGATCGTCGAGCGGATCGCGACGGAGGCGGAGCAGTTGCTGGCCGGCCGGCGCAACTCGGTGGCTTCCACCGCTTGAACAAGAGAGAACAACCATGTGGCCTGACCGTCGACTGATCGACCTCTTCAAGACCGAATTCCCGATTGTGCTGGCGCCGATGGCCGGCGTGATGGATGCGGAGCTCGTGATCGCGGCGGCGCATGGCGGTGCGCTCGGCTCGCTGCCGTGCGCGATGCTGTCGGCGGAGAAGGCGCGCGAGCAGGTCAATCTGATCCGCCAGCGGGTCACTGCGCCCGTGAACATGAACTTCTTCTGCCATAAGCCTCTCGAGCTCACCGCCGATGCCGAAGCGCGCTGGAAGCAGCGGCTGGCCGGCTACTACAAGGAGCATGGTCTCGATCCGTCGGCGCCGATCAACGCCGCGAACCGCGCGCCGTTCGATGCGGCGTTCTGCGAGGTCGTCGAAGAGTTGAAGCCGGAAGTCGTCAGCTTCCATTTCGGCCTGCCCACAGAGGCGCTGCTCAAGCGTGTCAAGGCGGCCGGCTGCCTCGTCATCTCGTCGGCCACCACGGTAAAGGAGGCGGTCTGGCTGGAGCAGCACGGCGTCGACGCCGTGATCGCGCAGGGCGCCGAGGCGGGCGGCCATCGCGGCATGTTCTTGACTGAGAATATCTCGGAGCAGCCCGGCACCTTCGCGCTGGTGCCGCAGGTGGTCGATGCCGTGAAGGTGCCGGTGATCGCCTGCGGCGGAATTGCCGACGGGCGCGGTATCGCGGCCGCCTTCGCACTCGGCGCGGCCGGCGTGCAGATCGGCAGTGCCTATCTGCGCTGCCCGGAATCCAAGGTCAGCGCCGGCGGCCGCAAGGCGCTCGCCGAAGCGCGCGACGATTCCACGGTCATTACCAATGTGATGACCGGACGGCCCGCGCGCGGCGTGCAGAACCGCCTGATGCGCGAAGCCGGCCCGATTTCGCCGGACGCGCCGGCCTTTCCCCATGCCGCGACCGCGCTGGGGCCTTTGAAGGCGGCTGCCGAAAAGCAGGGCAGGGTGGATTTCACCAATCTCTGGGCAGGCCAAGCCATCGGCATGGGCCGCGAGATGCCCGCGGCCGAATTGACCCGGGAGCTGGCCAAATCCGCGCAGGCCCGCCTGAAAGCGCTGGCCGGCTAGGCGATAAGCGCCGGTTGCGGCGCAAAACCGGCCTCTGCTATACGGCAGACCTGATTTCTGCCGTTCGAGGCCTTATACTATGTCCGTTGACGCCGCTACCGTCCGCCGCATCGCGCATCTCGCGCGCATTGCGGTTTCAGACGACGAGGTTCCGCATCTCCAGGGCGAGCTCAACGCCATGCTTGCCTTTGTCGAGCAGCTCTCGGAGGTCAATGTCGAGGGTGTCGATCCCATGACCTCGGTGACCCCGATGGAGATGAAGAAGCGTCAGGACGTGGTCAACGACGGCGAGATCGGCGACGATATCGTTGCCAATGCGCCGGCGACCGAAGGTCACTTCTTCCTGGTGCCGAAGGTCGTCGAGTAACCAATTAGGACACGAGTCCGATGTGCCTGCTATGCGACGATGAGAAGGCCTATCAGGCCTATATGAACTATCTCGACGCGATGGAGCGGCAGGGCAAGGCTGCCGATCCCAACGTGGCCGTCAATGCCGTGCTCGACCAGCTCGAGGCGGCGGCGAATGCGTCCGCCAAAAAAGACGACCCGGCCAACGACAAGACCCTGTCTCCGTTCTTCTGTAGCCCGATCAATAAATGACCAATTTGACAACGCTGACGCTCGCCGAGGCCCGCAAGGGTCTCGCCGACAAGACATTCACGTCGCTTGAGCTGACCGACGCGCATCTGAGCGCGATGGAAGCTGCACGCGCGCTCAACGCCTTCGTCCTGGAGACGCCGGATCGTGCGCGCGATATGGCGAAGGCCGTGGATGAGAAGATCGCCAAGGGCGAGGGCGGTCCGCTGGCCGGCATTCCGCTTGGCATTAAGGACCTGTTCGCGACAGAAGGCATCCGCACCACGGCGTGCTCGAAGATTCTTGGCGATTTCAAGCCGCCCTATGAATCGACCGTGACCAAGCAGCTGTGGCGTGATGGTGCCGTGCTGCTCGGCAAACTCAACAATGACGAGTTTGCGATGGGCTCGTCCAACGAGACTTCGTGCTTTGGCCCGGTCGTCAATCCGTGGCGGCGCGAGGGCTCCAACACGACCCTGGTGCCGGGCGGTTCGTCCGGCGGCTCGGCCTCGGCCGTTGCCGCGCTGCTCTGCATGGGCGCGACCGCGACCGATACGGGCGGCTCGATCCGCCAGCCGGCAGCCTTCACTGCGACCGTCGGAATCAAGCCGACCTATGGCCGCTGCTCGCGCTGGGGCATCGTCGCCTTTGCCTCTTCGCTCGATCAGGCCGGTCCAATCGCGCGCAGCGTGCGCGATTGCGCGATGCTGCTGCGCTCGATGGCCGGCCACGATCCGAAGGACACGACGTCCGTCGACATCGCCGTGCCGGACTATGAGGCCGCGATCGGCAAGTCCGTGAAGGGCATGAAGATCGGCATTCCCAGGGAATATCGCCTCGACGGCATGCCGGCCGAGATTGAAAAGCTCTGGAGCGAGGGCGCGGCCTGGCTGAAAGCGGCCGGCGCCGAGCTCGTCGAAGTGTCGCTGCCGCACACCAAATACGCGCTGCCGGCCTATTACATCGTGGCGCCGGCGGAAGCCTCTTCCAACCTCGCGCGCTATGATGGCGTGCGCTACGGCCTGCGCGAGCAGGGCAGGAACATCATCGAGATGTACGAGAACACGCGCGCTGAAGGCTTTGGTGCCGAGGTGAAGCGCCGCGTCATGATCGGCACCTACGTGCTCTCCGCCGGCTACTACGACGCCTATTATCTGCGCGCGCAAAAGGTCCGCACGCTGATCAAGAAGGATTTCGAGGATTGCTTCGCCAGGGGCGTCGACGCGATCCTTACGCCGGCGACACCGTCGGCCGCTTTCGGCATCGGCGAGAAGGGCGGCGCCGATCCGGTCGAGATGTATCTCAACGACATCTTCACGGTGACCGTGAACATGGCAGGCCTGCCCGGCATCGCCGTGCCCGCCGGCAAGGACACGCAGGGTCTGCCGCTCGGCCTGCAACTGATCGGCCGTCCGTTCGAGGAGGAGACGCTGTTCTCGCTCGGCGAGGTGATCGAGCAGGCGGCAGGCCGCTTCACGCCCGCGAGGTGGTGGTGAATGTCGCGGCATTTATCGCGAGCCTCGACGGCGCGGCGCCCGCGCCGGATCTGAACGCGCCGCTCAGAGGTCTTTGGTGGGCCGGCAAGGGTGACTGGGATCAGGCGCACAAGATCGTTCAGGACGAAAACGGCCGCGACGCCGCCTGGGTGCACGCTTATCTGCACCGCGTCGAAGGCGATCTCGGCAATGCCGGCTACTGGTACCGCCAGGCCGGCCAGCCCGCGGCAAAGGATTCATTGGAAGCGGAGTGGGAGCGGATCGCTGCCACGCTGCTCGCGAAGTGATGACGCTTGGCCTGCGGTGATACGCCCGCGCTCCGCTATCTCAACGTTCCCTTCGGCAACAGATATTCGTGAACATGCGGACAAATATTGCCGAGGTTGCATCGCTCCGCCTTGATGAGCGGCTCGAGCTGGGCGATCAGCGTCTTGGCATCGAACACTTTGGGCGGCGCCGACACGATTGGTGCCGGCAGAAAGTATACGTCGGCCTCGAGCCCGGGCTTTGGCGCCGCCGCTCCACCGCCGGTGTAGACGAAGACGCCGCCGCCGCGCGCGAGCCGGACAGGCTGATCCGAGCGGATGGCGAGATCGCTTTGATCCCAGATCCTGAAGTCGGCGGTTTCCTGGGGCGACACCGGAATGCGGGTGCGCAGCGACGGCACGGCGCTGGCAAGGCGAGAGCCAAGCCGGTCGTCCGCCGGCGGCCTGCGCATCACGAAGTGAACGTCCGACAGGATTTCAAATCCGGCAAAACCCTTTTCGACCGCAAGCTGGGCCGAACGGTAGAGCCAATAGACCTGAACGCTCTCCCGGGTGGTGTAGCCATTGCCCTGGAAGCTGACGCGGTAGACGTCAGGTCTCAGCTCCTTGACGTCGGACCCGCCGGTGAAGCTCTGTTGCTGGTAGGGTGTCGAACACGACACGAGAACGGCGGCCATCGCCGCCAGCATCGAAACGCGGAAAAACATGCATTGCCCCCTGCATGCAACTTGTATGGGCTACGATGGGTTTGCGTCAATGCCTGAGTGCATGGCATCAATGGCGTTGCGCGGGCTGCACGCCGGTCGTGCAGGCCTTGCGATCCGCCGCGCGGCCGGTTCTCCAGCTTGACTGGCACGATCCGTTGCGCGAAGCCCTGCCATCCCCGATATGATCTTATCTGGACACCGAGACCGATGAACGCACCCGCAGCCCCTCACAAGCTTCTCAAAGGCGCCACCGGCGACTGGGAGATCGTCATCGGCATGGAAATCCACGCCCAGGTGACGTCGAACTCAAAACTGTTCTCGGGCGCGTCCACTACATTCGGCGGCGAGCCGAACACGCATGTTTCTCTCGTCGATGCGGCAATGCCGGGGATGCTGCCCGTCATCAACGAGGAATGCGTCAGGCAGGCTGTCCGGACCGGGCTCGGGCTGAAGGCGAAGATCAACCTGCGTTCGGTGTTCGACCGGAAAAACTATTTCTATCCCGACCTGCCGCAGGGCTACCAGATCAGCCAGTACAAGTCGCCGGTGGTGGGCGAGGGCGAGGTGCTGGTCGAGCTCGACGGCGGCCGCAGCGTCACGGTCGGCATCGAGCGGCTACATCTGGAGCAGGATGCCGGCAAGTTGCTGCACGACCAGTCGCCGACGATGTCCTATGTCGATCTCAACCGCTCCGGCGTGGCGCTGATGGAGATCGTCTCAAAACCGGACATCCGCGATGCCGAGCAGGCCAAGGCCTATGTGACCAAGCTGCGCTCGATCCTGCGCTATCTCGGCACCTGCGACGGCGACATGGAGAAGGGTAACTTGCGCGCCGACGTCAACGTCTCGGTGCGCAGGCCCGGCGGGCCGCTCGGCACCCGCTGCGAGATCAAGAACATGAACTCGATCAACTTCATTGGACAAGCGATCGAGTACGAGGCGCGGCGCCAGATCGAGATCCTCGAGGACGGCGGCGAGATCGACCAGGAGACGCGGCTCTACGACCCCAACAAGGGTGAGACGCGCTCGATGCGGTCGAAGGAAGAGGCACACGACTACCGCTACTTCCCCGATCCCGATCTCTTGCCGCTGGAGTTCTCGCAAGGCTTCGTTGATGAGCTGAGGGCGAAGCTGCCCGAGCTGCCGGATCAGAAGAAGACGCGCTTCGTCGCCGATTTCGGCCTGTCAGCCTATGACGCGAGCGTTCTCGTCGCCGAGCGCGAGAGCGCTGACTTCTACGAGACCGTGCTCGACAGGCTCGCCAATCGCACCCGCGACGGCAAGATGGCGGCGAACTGGGTCATCAACGAACTGTTCGGCCGTCTCAACAAGGAGGGGCGGGACATTACGGCCTCTCCCGTCACGTCCTCGCAGCTTGCCGCGATCATCGATCTGATCGGAGAGGGCACGATCAGCGGAAAGATCGCCAAGGACCTGTTCGAGATCGTCTGGCAGGAAGGCGGCGATCCCCGCGCGCTCGTCGAGAGCCGCGGCATGAAGCAGGTCACCGACCTTTCGGCGATCGAGAGGGTGGTCGACGACATCATCGCGGCCAATCCCGACAAGGCGGCGCAGGTCAAGGACAAGCCGCAGTCGCTCGGCTGGTTCGTCGGCCAGGTGATGAAGTCGTCCGGCGGCAAGGCCAACCCGCAAGCCGTCAACGATCTGCTCAAGTCCAAGCTCGGCCTGTGACACGTCGCGGTGACGGCGCGTGCCGTCACCGCGATCCTGCCTTCGCGCATCCGTCTTTCGCACGCGGCGACACCGACGTCGTCTCGATCGCACCGTCCAAGCCCTACCGAATCGCCGCCATCGATTCGCGGAAAGCGGCGGCTTCGAACGCACCCCGCCGAGCGATCGCGCCGTTAAGCATGAAAATATTTTCGTTGCCAAAATTCGCGACTCAGAGTCCGCGAAACCTACTTCGTACGCCTTCGAACAAGATGCAACGCGCGACGGAGCGTCGATCGCGCGCAACGTGCGAATGCGGAATGGGCTTGCAGCATAGGGTTTTCCTGCAATCGATGCTTTCGCCGGCGTCGATGCGGCAGGCACATTTCGCATAGACGATCGAACGACTCGTCGAGCGCGCGCGCGAAGCGCGGAGTGCGTGCGCGCTTTGCTGCGTCAACACTTCCTTAAGCGGGAAGATGTTTTTTTCGCCGTGTTGGTGTATTCGGGATGAAGTGCATTCGATCCCCGAGTGCACGCAGCGATTAAAGCCATCTCACACATCGGAGGGCAACATGGCCAAGAAAGCGAAGAAGGCGAAGAAGGCGAAGAGCGCAGTGAAGAAGACTGCGAAGAAGACCCGCAAGGTCGCGAAGAAGAAGAAGTAACTTCGCTTCTGAAGTCGCCGGCCTCTCTGACGGCCGGCACGTCATCAGCGCCTTCTGCGATCTGGTTTGCCTCCGGCAGGGCAGGTCTCAGTCAACAGGGCTCTGATCGGCGATAGAGGGTGTCGGCGAGACATCAGGTCAACGGTCGGATCGTCCTTCCTTGCCGAGCTTGCTCGTTAAGGTCCGGTCCGGCAGAAGAAACAAGTTTTCTTCGTTCGGTGCGGTTCGCCTTTATCGGCCCCGCAATTTCATGAGTAGCCTCGCGGCCAAAATGAAATCTGGTCCTGACGTGTTCGCCGACGCCCTCGTTCGAGTAGCCGGGATGCTCGCCGGCCTTTTCATTTTTCACAGATCCCAGACGACGTGACAGTGCAGCCGAACAGGCTCGCGATCGCCGTGGCCTGACTGCGCGCTCACACTCCGGCATCATCGCCCGGCTCGCCGCCTTCGCTGAAGCTTCGGCGAGCCAAGACCTCACGCCTCGGCGAAGCCTTGGCGTAGCCGGGTCGCAGGGAATGACAGCTCAGAGTGCAGCTACGATCATGCACGCCTCACCGCGCGCGATGGTTATCATTGTCCGAAAATCGGAACGGTAAACCAAGTCTGACGAATCGCAGAAGTGCCTGAGAATCCCGGACTTCTTGCATTCTCGCGGCCGCGCCGGGTGGCCTCGCGTTTACGTCCCCTTCATCGCGATACTTAAACTGCCATTCAAATTTGCTCGCCAAGATCGCCCTCAACAAGCCGGCAAGAACGGCATGGGGACGAGTTGAACAGTTTGGACGGGAGCCGCGCTCGGGGGAACGAGGCGGCACAACAATAAAGGGGATGCGACATGTTTCAGGGGACTTTCGATCTGGAGACCGCGACGCCGATCGACGCGACCGCGTTGTCGGACGTGCTGTTCGAGCGGGGTATGTATTGGGCGAGCGGCCGCTCCGGCCTCGTCGATCTCATCGCCGCGCATAAATGGTTCAACCTCGCGGCGTCGAAGGGCCGCAAGGACGCGATCGCGCTTCGCCAGGAAGTTGCCGGGCAGATGTCGGATGCCGACATCGCGGCCGCGCAGCGCGAGGCGAGGGCCTGGGTCACCGCGCACTGACCGGTTCACTCGGCCGTAGGGAACCGAGCTTTGACCGATCGGTACGATCGCGCCAAGGCGCCCCACGATGAGATTTAGACGGCAAACGAGGCCGGCGCTTCGCCAGCGAAATGCCGGCGCCACATTTCAGTGAAGGCCTTTTCGATGTGTCGCGTCATGCCGACAGTATCGAAGAGGGGCCAAGTGGACCGATGCGTCGCCAGCTTGCTCTTGAGGGCGGCTCGAAGTTCGGAATCGTGCGCGATCCGAAGCGCCAAAGCCTCATATTCGTCCAGCGATCGCGTCACCAGCTCAGGAAGGCCGACGGCATTCAGGAGACTGGCTGCAACACGTCCGGCAAAGGCGGTGCCGAGGCAGGTCAGGACCGGCAAGCCAGCCCAAAGGGCGTCGCTGGCCGCGGTATGGGCGTTGTAGGGCAACGTATCCAGGGACAGATCGGCGAGCTGATGACGCGCCAAGTGTTCGTCGGCAGGGGCGCTTGGGGCGAACACGATCCTCTCGGCGGCGATGCCGCGGGCAACAGCTTCACGCCTCAGGTTCTCCCTGGCGAGCGGGTCCCCATCAAGCAGCCAAAGGACGCTGCCGGCGGTCCTGGTCAGCAGCCGCATCCAGACATCGAACAGCACGGGCGTGATCTTGAGAGTTCTGTGGAAAGCACAGTAGACGAATGCATCGTCCGCCAGTCCGACCTCGCTCCGGGCCGGTACGTTTGGCAGGAGCGGCCGCCTCGCGTCGGTCGCCTGATAGCTGTCGGGGAGATAAATCACCTTCTCGGCGTAATGTTTCTGCTCTCCTTCGGGGATGACGATCCGGTCGGCCATCACGTAGTCGATATATGACGCGCCCATCGTGCCGGGAAAGCCTAGATAGTTGACCTGGATGGGAGCCGCCCGCTGCGCGAGGATTTTCGGCCGCGCACCGGCGGTGAAGCCTCCGAGATCGACGAGGACCTCAATGTCGAGCTGGCGTATCAGCTTGACCACGTCCTCGTCGGTAAGATGGCTGACGTCTTCAAAGCGTTCGAATGCGGCCTTGAGGCGGTCGCGCATCTTGCTCTGATCATCCGGTCCGTAGGAGATGGCGCTGACGTCGAAGCGCTCGCGGTCGTGCTCCTCGAAAAGTCCGGCCATCAAATGCGCGGTGGCGTGACTGTAAAAATCGGCAGACATGTACGCGACCCGCAGCCGGGAAACCGATGACGGCGTTCTGGGTCTCGCCGCATCTCGTTCCGGGGCGACGTTGGCGACATATGTCTTCGCACAGGTCAATTGGTGTGCGGGAGACGACGAGGCATGAAAGTAGGTGAAGGGGTCGATCGGCACGCCGGATTCGACGGCCTCGTCCAAGGCGGCCTGTTCACGTTCGAATCCGCGCCAGTCGGCACGCTTCCGCGTGGAAGCAACGAGCTTGCTCAAGGCGAACGGGAAGGCCTTGTTCAGTGCGACCGTTCTTTCGAGCGCTCCGATCGCTTCGTCGTGTCGGCCCATTTGGGTAAGGACCTCGGACAAGACGAAATGGTTCTGTGGATTCGACGGTGCAAGCTCCACGGCGCGTCGGTAGCTGTCATGCGCTTCGTCGAGCTGACCGAGCTGCTGGAACGCACTGCCCCGGTTTGCGAACGCTGCGCTCGATGGTGCGATCGCAATGGCGCGATCAAAATCCGAGATTGCGCCGTGCAGCTCCTGCCGTGCCATCAGGATCGCTCCGCGATTGAGATGCGCATCGGCGAAGTTCGGCGACAGGGCAATCACTTTCGCAAGCCAAGCGAGCGCATCGTCTGTCTTGTCCAATGCACGCAGCACGTTGGCATAGTTGAAAAGAACGTCGGGATTGCCGGCGTCGACGCGGGCAGCCTTCTTGAGCAATGGCTCGGCGTCCGCGAAATTGCCGCGCTGGGCGTGCAACAGCCCCAGCATGTGGAGCGCGATGGGATGCGTTCTGCTTCCCCTCAGGATGGTCGTGTAGGCCCGTTCCGCATCCGACAGATTGCCCGAACGCTGCGCCGCAATTGCCTGGTCCAGAAAAGCCGACCGATGGAGTGAGGAGGGGGCCGAAGCTCCCTTGTTGCGGCTTTGCTGCGACATGTGATTGGGTTTCTGGACCCTGATGACGGGTCTGTGCTTTGGCGAACTGGCGCAAAAACTCTAGTCGCCTTTGCTGGAGAGAACAACGGCCGCGCCGCTCGTGCTTCAAGGCACGAAACTTCCGTGCTTGTGCCGAGATTTCGTGCGCGACAATTTTCGATTCCGGCCGACTGACGCGACGGCTACAAGCTGTGAGGGCGGGACGACGGCCGGCGCTCTGGACGTCAGCCAGTCCCGACCCGTCCTTGGTTTCCGTCGCCGTCAAAGCTTTCATCTGTAAAGAAACCCGCCAGCCTCAATTCTGCCGCTTGCGGCTCGCCGCGGGGTCGGGCATACCCGGCGAAGCCGGAGACGTGGCCGAGTGGCTGAAGGCGGCGGTTTGCTAAACCGTTATAGGCTTGTAAAGGCCTATCGAGGGTTCGAATCCCTCCGTCTCCGCCAGCCGTGAAGCCTGGCGCGCCGCTGCAATCCCCCGCAAAATCTCTGCACAATATAGAGTCCGGATAAGTCCGGCCGGCGGCAGCTAGCCCCTTGCGGGAAATCGCACTCTGTCCTTGGTCGGCCCGGGATATCGGCGTCGCGCTCGCTAAAACCACTGCGCCCGGCGGTCGAACGGCGCGGTGACGAGATCATCCAGCAGCCATTCCGAGTCGGTTGCCGATTCTCCGATTCGAGTGCGTCGCAAGGACGCCACAGCGAGCGGACGCTCCCATCGCTTCACGGCGGGAAATTTTGACGCCATTTGGAACTGCTTCGAAAAGAATATGGAAAACAATTACTTACGGGCGCGCTGCAATCACATCTGCGTGTTATTTGTGCAACACCCGTTGGAAAACGCGCTTCGTAGGGCCGGTTCGGAGCGTTCTGTTGTTGTGTGTGCAAGGACGTTCGGTAATTGTGACCAGGCGACGGAGGGGGGCATCCCGAGGTCGTCCCGTTTTAGGTGGTTCGCTTAAGTCCCTCGCGTTCATGCGGGTGTGTCCGAAGGCGCGAAGCGGCTAAGCGGTGAGTTAAAGGGACAAGGGAACCAACCTTAGGGTGTCGTCACCCAGCGGATCCGGAACCTTCCCTATAGAGCAAACTTGGAGGTTTAACATGAAGTTGGTTAAGAGCCTTTTGCTCGGTTCAGCGGCGGGTCTCATCGCCGTTGGCGGAGCTCAGGCAGCCGATCTCCCCGTGAAGGCCAAGGCGGTCGAATACGTGAAGATCTGCTCCCTGTACGGTGCCGGATTCTACTATATGCCGGGCACTGACACCTGCATCAAGTTCGGCGGTTATGTGCGCGCCGACCTGATGGTCAACAGCGGCAACGACTACGGTTTTAACACCGGCGCACCGGATGGCGCGCAGAACCGTCTTCGCAATAACTTCACCAGCCGCGCCCGTATGGACCTCACGGTCGATACCCGCACTGCGACCGAGTACGGCGTGGTTCGCACCTACGCGGACATGGTCTTCACCTGGACCGGTGGTTCGTACGTCGGTGCTGGGAACGTTGCGCCTGGCACATCTTTCAACACGAGCGGCGGCGCGACGCTTTACAACAGCACCACCGGCACCATTGGCGGCGCTTCGCTCGGTCTCTACCACGCGTTCATCCAGTTCGCTGGCTTCACCTTCGGTCGCACGGTGTCGATCTTCGACGCACCGTGGCAGAGCTATCCGGCTGGCGGTCCCGACACCATGCCGGGCGGTTCCAACCATGTCACCGGCGTGAACCAGGTGGCCTACACGGCTGACTTCGGCCAGGGCATCACCGGTTCGGTGGCGTTGCAGGATCCGACCGTGTACGACACGACGAACATCTGGAACCTGTCATTCCCGGGTGGGACGTCGCCGAGCGTGACGGCGGGCGTTGTGAACTTCTTCGGGGGTTACGGCGCGCCCAGCATCGGCGCCGGCATGGTTGCTCCCGACATCGTCGGTGCAGTCCGTGTCGACCAGGCTTGGGGTCTGTTCCAGTTCTCCGCAGTGGCGCATGACAACCATGCTAGCTACTACGGTTCGACTGAAGTCAGCGGTCACCCGTCGGATAAGTGGGGTTGGGCCGTTCAGGCGTCGTTGTCGATCAAGAACATTCCGACTGGACCCGGCGACAGCATCAACCTGCAGGCCGTCTATACGGACGGTGCAAGCCGCTATAACTTCCAGAGCTTGTTCCCGACCGGCATCGCGATGTTTGGTGGCACGAGCACCCCTGGTGCTTACCAGAGCCTCGGCTTCGCCGCCATTGGCGATGCAGTGTTCGTGAACGGAAGCAGCCTTGAAACTGTGAAGACTTGGGGCTTCCGCGGTGGCTACACCCACAACTGGTCGCCGAACTGGGCGAGCGGCATCTACGGTGCCTATGGCGTGGTTGATTACGGCTCTCTTGCCACGACCGCGATCTGCGCCAACGCTGTGGCGTCGCTTGGTCTGACCGGCAACTGCAACCCCGACTTTAATTTCGCTGTAGTCGGTGCCAACGTCGTTTGGACCCCGCTCAAGAACTTGGCCTTCACCGCCGACGTCAACTGGACGCATCTGGACCAGAAGTACTCTGGTACTGTCTTCGTTACACCTCCTGCGACGTTTGCCAAGCCGCAGGCCACGTATGAGTTGAGGGACCAGAACAGCGTCACCATGCTGCTTCGCGCTCAGCGCAACTTCTAAGATCAATCTCTCGACCGATCAGAGAACCCCGGCGGGCAACCGCCGGGGTTTTTCTTGGCGGACGCTGCGGCGTATATTGTCTCGGACGTAACGGCTTCTTTCCGGTGGAGGGAGCGGAGTTGGAGATTCGACGGTGAGCAGTTGGACAA
The DNA here is from genome assembly GCF_024199925.1 of Bradyrhizobium sp. CCGUVB1N3. NCBI lineage: Bacteria > Pseudomonadati > Pseudomonadota > Alphaproteobacteria > Hyphomicrobiales > Nitrobacteraceae > Bradyrhizobium > Bradyrhizobium sp. CCGUVB1N3. Next base: position 1,891,405 of record NZ_JANADR010000001.1, on the reverse strand, counting down.
TTCGGACGACAGCGATGATTGGCGTGCTCGGCGCGGTGATCATGGGCGGCGCCACGATCCTCGCTCCTGCGCCAGCCATGGCCGAACGCTACGATCCCAGATATCCCGTCTGCCTCCAGAAGTGGGAGTGGGGTGGCAGCAGCACGGTGTACTGCAGCTATCCCTCCTGGGAGGCGTGCAAGGCGGCCGCGGCGGGACTATCGGCGATGTGCATGGACAACCCATATTGGTCCCAGTCGACGACAACGGGCGCAGCCCGGGCTCCCGGCAGGCCGGCTCCGAGCCGGATGTGGTGACGAACGACGTCCGGTTGTGGCCGGTATGGCTCACCAGCCTTGCTGCAAGCTCGCACCCGATGCGGATCGTTGAATCGCTACCACTTGGGTCCCTTCCATTCCTGGAAGGCGTAGGTGGGATTCAAGCCGCAGGCGTCAATCGTGCCCGATGCGGTCGCCATGCACTGGCTATAAGTGGCGAATTGGCAATTGCCCGGGTATCCCCAACGCCGTCCTTGCAGGCAGTAGCGGTCCTGGGCCGCGGCCTGCGGAGGGGCATGATAGCGACTCTTGGCGTGAGCCGGCGCGCTGGTGACGGCAAGTCCTGGTAACACAAGTCCTGGCAGCAGCAGGGCCAAGGCAGTCAGTGTACAAATCAGACGGGACATAAAGGCGTCTCCGGGTTCGTGGTGCCCACCAATCAGCTTATCTGTGGGGGCTCATCTCGAATGTGAGATGTCGCACGTACGATTTGCGCGGTCCATTCGTTCGGCCGAGCCGGCGCGGAGAATGCGCTCCGCGCAAGCCGCAGCCGGTCGCCCATCGACTTTGTAACATGCACCGAAGTGGTGCAGCCAACGCGGCGCCGAGCAGCTACTCGACGCTGCCGGTCGTGCCTCTGTGCAGGTCTGCATCGATTTGCAGCCGCGTCCCACCGCCGAAGCGCGCGCGGTAGACTTGAAGGTTCTCCATGATGCGCTGCACGTAGTTGCGCGTTTCGGAGAACGGGATCAGCTCGACCCAGTCAACCGCGTCGATCTTGGACTCGCGCGGGTCGCCGTAGCGCTCGACCCACTTCTTCACGCTGCCACGGCCGGCGTTATAGGCCGCGAAGGTCATGATGTAAGAGCCGCGGTAGTCCTCGAGCAGGCCGCCGAGCTCGGCCGCGCCAAGCGTGGCGTTGTAGACCGAATCGTTCTTCAGCCGCGACAGATCGTAGGTCGCGCCGTGTCGCTTGCAGACATAGCGCGCAGCGTCCGGCGTCACCTGCATCAGCCCGTAGGCCTGCGCCGGCGACACCACCGCGGGATTGAATGCGCTTTCCTGCCGTGCGATCGCGTAGACGATGCTGCGCTCGACCTCGGGTCCGATCTGGCTGAACTGCGGGATGCCGTTGACCGGATAGGCGTAAAAGTCGAAGGGCAGCCCGCGGTTGAGCGCGGCCTTGCCGAGCAGCAGCATGCTGCGCGCGTCGCTGTAGCGCTGGGTCAGCTCGCCGAGGCCGGCAAGGGCCTCGGGATCGCCGTTCTCGCCCATGTCGGCGAGCATCGGGACCGCGATCTCGCGCTCGTCGAGCTCGTAGAGCAGTTGCGCGGCGCGCACGATTTCCAGCCGCTCGGCGCCGCGGCCGCGCGGCGCGCTGTTGAGCTCGATCTGCGGCAGGCCGAGTTTTGCCCGCGCAAGCTGGCCATAGTAGCTCGTCGACTGCTCGGCCGCGCGTGCATAAGCGTTGCGCGCGTCCTGCTGGCGGCCGGCGGCTTCCGCCGCACGGCCCTGCCAGTAGCCGGCGCGCGCCAGCGTGGTCGGATTGACGCTGCCGACGCCAATGCGGGCAAAGTGCTGGGCGGCGGCTGCGGGATCATTGAGGAATCGGAGCGCGATCCAGCCCGCGGTGAATTCCTGCTCGGTCTTGTAGATGTCGCGCGAGGGCAGGGCCGCGTCGCGCGCGATCAGATAGGCGCTGCGGAATTCCTCGGTGTCGATCATCTTGCGCGCGATCAGGCGCCGCTCGATCCACCATTCGTCGAGATTGTAGAGCCGATTCGGATCCTTCGGCGCCGAGAGCATCAGTTGCGCGGCTTCCGCGAACTTCTCCTCGCGGCGCAGGAGCTGGATCTTGCTGAAGATGAAGCCGGGATCGCCATGCAGTTCGTGCGGCACGGCTTCGAGCAAGGCGCGCGTGTTGGGCGCCTTCTTGGAGGAGGCGATGCGGGCCTTGGCGAGCGCCACATAGCCCGCGCCGAGCCGTTTGGCGGCGCGCAGCGCGGCCTCGTGCTCGCTGCCATAGAGCAGCGTGTCCATCCGTGCCTTCTGGTCGCCCGGCGTGAGCAGCGCGCCGAACTGGTCGAGTGCGTTGTTCTCGGTCTCCTCCGACATCGGATCGCTGCGCCAGGCCTCGCGCACGAGGCGCTCGGCATTGGCGCGGTCGCCGCGCGCCAGCATCGCCCGGGCCAGCGAGAAGCGGCCCTTGGCGGAGACCGGGGATTCGTTCTCGAACCACGACCAGGCGACCGTATCCTCGCGCCGGTCGTCCCAAAGCGCGGCTTCGAGGCGGCGGCGCAGGAAGGTTTGCGACGGCCAGCTCGGATTGGCGCTGATGAAGGCGCGGTAGCGCTCGACGCTGGCGCCATTGTCGTCGCTGCGCAGGATGATCCATTCGGCGAGTTTTCGCGCGACCGGATCCGAGATGGTGGCCGCATTGTCGGTGGCATCGCCCGGCCTGTGCTTGCGCACGAGCTCGATGACGTTCTCCAGCGTGTCCTTGTCGGCCTGCGAAGTCGATGAGGTCGCAGCGACTGCGGCCGGCGTGACGGGCTTGCGTGGTGCGGCATGCTGGCGCGTTGCCGGTGCCAGCACGGGAGCTGCGATCGGTTTGGGGACCGCGGCAGCAGGTCTGACGGTGGCCGTCACGGCCGGCGCGGGTGCGGCTTTGGGGGGAGAACCGTTGGCGGCCGGCTGTGATCTTGGCGCGGGGGCTGCTGCCGCGGGTTTGGCCGCTGCCGCGGGCTTGGCCGCTGCCGCGGGCTTGGGCTTGTCCTTGCCGAGTTCCTTGCCGGCATCCTTGCCGGCATCCTTGGCTGACTTCTTCGCGGCGTCCTTGGCGGGAGAGACTGCTGCCCCCTTGCTCGCCCCCTTGGTTGCTTCCTTGCCCGTCTCCTTGCCGGTTCCCTTGGTCGATCCTTTGGCGGGTCCCTTCGCGGTATCCTTGGTGGCAGGCTTGGCGGCCTCCTTGGCAGTTTCCTTGACGCCTTCTGCGGTCGTCTCGTTGGATTTGGCCAAAGCGGCGCAGCCGACCGACAGCCCTGCCATCAGGCACATGATCAGACCAGTGGATCGCCATGCGGCACGGGCGCTGGAGGTCACGGCGTTTCGTCGCCCCGAATCGTTCAAGTGGCTCAAGACTTAGCTGTATTTGATTGAATATGCGGAAAAAATACCAACAGCCGCTTACTGCGGCCGTGTTTGGACCATCACCGCGGCAAAATCGCGGCCTAAACGGTGCGTCACCTTGGACCGGGCCTTTTACCGGCCCGTTAGACCCGATATGAAAGAAGCCTCTTTTCAGGCCAGCACGCGTACGGAGAAAGCCCATGGCAGCCAAGACGAAGTTCCGGGGGTCGTTTACCGCCTTGGTCACGCCGTTCAAGAACGGCTCGCTGGACGAGGCCGCGTTCCGCTCGCTGGTCAACTGGCAGATCGCCGAGGGCACCCACGGCCTGGTTCCGGTTGGCACCACCGGCGAGAGCCCGACGCTCAGCCATGACGAGCACAAGAAGGTCGTCGAATGGTGCATCCAGGAGGCCAAGGGGCGGGTGCCCGTCATCGCCGGCGCCGGCTCCAACTCCACCAAGGAAGCGATCGAGCTCGCCCAGCACGCCGAGAAGGCGGGCGCCAACGCCGTGCTGGTGGTGACGCCCTACTACAACAAGCCGACCCAGGAAGGGCTCTACCAGCACTTCAAGGCGATCAACGATGCGATTGGAATTCCGATCATCATCTACAACATCCCGCCGCGCTCGGTGATCGACATGTCGGTCGACACCATGAAGCGGCTGTGGGACTTGAAGAACATCGCCGGCGTCAAGGACGCGACCGCCAGCATGGTGCGGGTGTCGCAGCAGCGCGCCGCGATGGGCGAGGATTTCAACCAGCTCTCGGGCGAGGATGCGACCGTGCTCGGCTACATGGCGCATGGCGGCCATGGCTGTATCTCGGTGACCTCCAATGTCGCGCCGCGCCTGTGCTCGGAATTCCACACCGCCTGGCAGAAGGGCGATCACGCAACCGCCTTAAAGTTGCACGACAAGCTGATGCCGCTGCACAATAACCTCTTCATCGAGAGCAATCCGGCGCCAATCAAATATGCGCTGTCGCTCCTCGGCAAGATGGACGAGACGCTGCGGCTGCCGATGGTGCCGGTGTCCGAGCCGACCCGCGTCGCGGTGCGCAGCGCCATGGTCCATGCAGGCCTGATCAACTGACGTCAACGTTCCCGGGGGGACTGGTTCATGAGCGTCGAGGAAAAGGGCATGCAGATGCTCCAGGAGTTCCGCGAGTTTGCCATGAAGGGCAACGTCGTCGATCTCGCGGTCGGCGTCATCATCGGCGCGGCCTTCGGCGCCATCGTGAACTCGCTGGTCGGCGACGTGATCATGCCGATCATCGGCGCGGCCACCGGGGGACTCGACTTCTCGAATTACTTTACGCCGCTGTCGAGCAAGGTCACCGCCAGCGTTCTTGCGGACGCGAAAAAGCAGGGGGCCGTCTTGGCTTGGGGTAGCTTCCTCACGCTGACGATCAACTTCATCATCATTGCCTTCGTGCTGTTCCTGGTGATCCGCGCCATGAACAAGCTGAAGCGCAAGGAGGAGGCGGCGCCCGCCGCTCCGCCGAAGCCTTCGGCCGAGGTCGAGCTGCTGACCGAGATCCGCGATCTCCTCAAGAAGTCTTGACGCGCACGCTTCGTCCAAACTGTTAGCGTCTGCGCGTATCTCGATCAGGTTTATTTTCCATGGCCGACAAGAACGAACGCCCGATCAAGGTCATGGCGGAAAATCGCAAGGCCCGTTTCAATTACGCCATCGAGGATACGGTCGAGGCGGGCATTGCACTGACCGGCACCGAGGTCAAATCGATCCGCAACGGCAAGAGCACGATCGCGGAATCCTACGCCGATTCGAAGGACGGCGAGATCTGGCTGATCAACGCCACCATTCCCGAATATCTCCAGGGCAACCGCTTCAACCACGAGCCCAAGCGGCCGCGAAAGCTGCTGCTCCACCGCCGGCAGATCAACAAGCTGATCGGCGCGGTCGACCGCGAGGGCATGACGCTGATCCCGCTCAAGCTTTACTTCAACGAGCGCGGGCGGGCGAAATTGCAGTTGGCGGTCGCCAAGGGCAAGAAGCTGCACGACAAGCGCGAATCCGAGAAGAAGCGCGACTGGGGCCGGGAGAAGGGCCGGCTGATGCGGGCGAGGGGATGAGGCGATGAACCAGCGAAACCTGCTAGAGGTCGACTGGAGCAAGATCCCGGCGCCGACAGACGATGGCGGCGCGGCGCATCTGAAAGGGATGATAGTTCCGCCGGTGAGCCTGCGCGCGACCGACGATACGTCAGTGACGCTATCGGCGCTCAGCGGCCGCACCGTGGTGTTCGGCTATCCACGCACCGGCGAGCCCGGCAAGATCGCGCTGGTCGACGACTGGGACATGATCCCAGGCGCGCGCGGCTGCACGCCGCAGACCTGCGCGTTCCGCGATCTCTTCGCCGAGCTGAAGGCAGCCGGCGCGTCCCATGTGTTCGGCCTCTCGACCCAGAGTAACGACTACCAGACCGAGATGGCCTCGCGGCTGCATCTGCCGTTCCCGGTGCTGTCAGACGAGAAGCTCGCGCTGACCCGCGTGCTCAATCTGCCGACGATGGAGATTGCCGGGCTGACGCTGATCAAGCGGCTCGCGCTGATCATCGACGACGCGAAAGTCACGCACGTATTCTATCCGGTGTTCCCGCCCGATCGGAACGCCGCCGACGTGCTGGACTGGCTGAAGGCCAATCCGGCGAGGACCTAATCTAAGTCCGCCTTCACCTTCGCAAAGACCTTGCGGAACATCGCCGGCGTCAGCACGCCGGTGTTCGTGTTGTAGCGGGAGCAATGATAGCTGTCGTACAGCCGGAGCGCGCCCGCCTGGTGCACCGCGCCGTGACCGAACGGCGCTTGCGCGCCCTTCAGGCCCAGCGGCTTGAGCACGGTATCATGCGCAATCCGCCCCAGCGCGACGATGGCGCGCAGGTTCGGCATCGTCTCGAGGTTCGCGGCGAGGAAGGGGCGGCAGGTGTTGATTTCTGCCGGCAGCGGCTTGTTCTGTGGCGGCACGCAATGCACTGCATTGGCGATCCGGCAGTCGACCAGCTTCAGGCCGTCGTCGGGCCGCGCCCGATAGGTCCCCTTGGCAAACCCGAATTCGATCAGCGTTGCGTAGAGCAGGTCGCCGGCATAGTCGCCCGTGAACGGGCGACCCGTGCGGTTCGCGCCCTGCATCCCGGGTGCGAGACCGACGATCAGAAGGCGCGCCTTGATGTCGCCAAAGGGAGCAACCGGCGCGTTGTGCCAAGACGGCTCACGCGCCCGGTTCGCCTCGCGAAAGGCGACCAAGCGCGGACAGAGTGGACAGTCACGGTCGGGTACGACGGTGGGGGCCTCGCGGCTTAACCGGGTCGCTTCACTCGTCGAAGTCGTCATCGCCCCTCGGCGCCATCGTGGTCGCGCGCTGGAGGAACTGCGGGGCGTGATGACGTGCTTCGCGATCGCCCCGCTCGCGCGGAGCCGGGCGTTCGGACGGGTCGCGACCAAGCTTGGACTGAAGCTCGACGAGGTCGGTGAAGACGTCCGCCTGGCGGCGCAGCTCGTCGGCGATCATCGGTGGCTGGCTGGCGATGGTGGAGATGACGGTGACGCGCACGCCGCGGCGCTGCACGGCCTCGACCAAAGATCGGAAATCGCCGTCACCGGAGAACAGCACCATCTGGTCGATGTGCTCGGCGAGCTCCATGGCGTCCACCGCGAGCTCGATATCCATGTTGCCCTTGACCTTGCGGCGGCCGCTGGCGTCGATGAATTCTTTCGTGGCCTTGGTGACGACGGTGTAGCCGTTGTAGTCGAGCCAGTCGATCAGGGGACGTATCGAGGAGTATTCCTGATCCTCGATGATGGCGGTGTAGTAAAAGGCGCGTAGAAGCGTCCCGCGGCTCTGAAATTCCTTCAGCAGGCGCTTGTAATCGATATCGAAACCCAGCGTTTTTGCCGTCGCGTACAGATTGGCCCCATCGATGAAGAGCGCGATCTTGTTGGTTGGAGAAGGTGACATTCAGTTGCTCGCGTAATGTTCGTGTTCAATCGTTTATTGTTGGCGCGACGGCAGCAATCCGCGCAGATCAAGAGGCTGCCAAAACCCGTCGTAGCAGTAAATCCGGAGAACTCGGGGCAAACCAAGGTATAGTTATGGCGGTCGGCCCGTCCGGTACCGCCCTCCTTGGCGACCCGGGAAACGCCGATTCTAGCCCCAATGTGGGGTTATCAAAGGCGTTTGGCGAGGCCAAATCACAAAATGATCTTGCGAAACCGCCCCGGCCTCTATAACTAGCCCACATCATCCACATGTTTTGACCCACCCTAGAGCGGAGCGACAGTCTAATGGCTCGCGTCACCGTAGAAGATTGTATCGACAAGGTCGACAACCGGTTTGACCTCGTCCTGCTGGCCGCCCACCGCGCCCGCATGATTTCATCCGGTTCACAACTAACGGTTGACCGCGATAACGACAAGAACCCAGTTGTTTCTTTGCGCGAAATTGCCGACCAGACCATTTCGCCGGAGGATCTGCGCGAGGAGCTCGTCCACTCCCTCCAGAAATTCGTCGAGGTGGATGAGCCTGAGCCCGATACCGTGCCCTTGATCGGTTCCGCTGGCGCCAGCGTCGATGCCGACGATACCGAGGTCGCTGTCGAACGCATGACGGAAGAGGAGCTCCTGAAGGGCCTTGAGGGCCTCGCGCCGCCGGAGGAGCAGCCCGAGGAGGACGAGTAATCGTCCTTGCGCCGCGCCGACGAAATTTTGATTTCATCAAAGGCCCGAACCCGCGTTCGGGCCTTTGCTTTTGTTGACCTTTTCGTGGTTACCATAGCGCCGGCATAGCGCGCTAGCGAGCGCCGTTTCCGATAGTGTCGGACACGCGCACGATCGGCGTTAGGATGTATACAACGGGCCAGTTCCTGGTTCGTTTGAAGGCAGGAAGACGCGGGCAGAGATGGTGTATCGGCGTCGCAAATTTACGCAGATGGAGGCCGCGACCGAATCGGTCGCCGTGGCCCCGACTGCGCCGGCGGCGCGGCCCTCAAAGCCGCGGGCGCGCATGATGAGGCAATATGACCTCGTCGAGCGCGTCAGGTCCTATAACCCCAACACCAACGAAGACCTGCTGAACCGCGCTTATGTTTACGCCATGAAGGCGCACGGTTCGCAGACCCGTGCCTCGGGCGACCCATACTTCTCCCATCCGCTCGAAGTGGCGGCGATCCTCACCGACCTGAAGCTCGACGACGCCACCATCGTCGCGGCGCTATTGCACGACACGATCGAGGACACCGAGGCGACCCGCGCCGAGATCGACCAGATCTTCGGCCCCGAGATCGGCGCGCTAGTCGAGGGCCTGACCAAGCTGAAGCGGCTGGAGCTGGTGTCGCGCGAGGCCAAGCAGGCCGAGAACCTGCGCAAGCTCCTGCTGGCGATCGCCGACGACGTCCGCGTCCTTCTGGTCAAGCTCGCCGACCGCCTGCACAACATGCGCACTCTGGAATTCGTGCCGCCGGCATCGCGCCGCCGGATCGCCGAGGAGACGCTCGACATCTACGCGCCGCTCGCTGGCCGCATGGGTATGCAGGAGATGCGTGAGGAGCTGGAGGACCTGTCCTTCCGCACACTCGATCCCGAAGCCTACAACGTGGTGATGCAGCGGCTCGATGCGCTGGCCGAGCGCAACCGCAATTTGATCGGCGAGATCGAGGCTCAGCTCTCCAACAATCTGCGCCACAGGGGCCTCGGTGCGCGCGTTTACGGCCGCCGCAAGAAGCCGTTCTCGATCTGGACCAAGATGGAGCGTAAGTCGGTCGGCTTCGAGCAGTTGTCCGACATCTTCGGCTTCCGTGTCGTGGTCAACGATGTCGAGGCCTGCTACCGCGCGCTCGGCATCGTCCACACGACCTGGCCGGTCGTGCCTGGCCGCTTCAAGGACTACATCTCGACGCCCAAGCAGAACGACTACCGCTCGATCCACACCACGGTGATCGGCCCCGGCAACCAGCGCGTCGAGCTCCAGATCCGCACCGAGGAGATGGACCAGATCGCCGAGCGCGGCATCGCCGCGCACGTCTTCTACAAGGAGGGCGCCGGCTCGCCGACGGAGTTCCTGAAGCGCGAGTCCAATGCGTTTGCGTGGCTGCGCCACACCGTTGGAATTCTTTCCGAGAGCACCAATCCCGAGGAATTCCTCGAGCACACCAAGCTCGAATTGTTCCACGACCAGGTGTTCTGCTTCACCCCTAAGGGCAAGCTGATCGCGCTGCCGCGCCATGCTAATGTGGTCGACTTCGCCTATGCGGTGCACACCGACGTCGGCAACAGCGCGGTGGGCTGCAAGATCAACGGCAAGTTCGCGCCGCTGTCCTCCGAGCTTCAGAACGGCGACGAGGTCGAGGTCCTGACCTCGGAGGCGCAGTCGGCGCCGCCGTCGGCCTGGGAATCGCTTGCCGTCACCGGCAAGGCGCGCGCGGCGATCCGGCGCGCCACACGCACCGCAGTCCGCGACCAATATGCCGGCCTCGGCCGGCGTATCGTCGAGCGCTTGTTCGAGCGCGCCAAGATCGACTACGCCGACGACAAGCTGAAGGGCGCGCTGCCGCGGCTTGCCCGCTCCTCGATCGAGGACGTGATGGCGGCAGTCGGCCGGGGCGAGATCAAGGCCTCTGACGTCGCGCGGGCCATGTATCCCGACTACAAGGAAGAGCGGGTTGGGCGCTACGCCAAGAAGGGGCTGGCTGCCAAGCTCAAGGAGACCGTGGTGCCGGGGACGCCGCGCCCCCCGACCGCAATCCCGATCCGCGGCATCAATTCCGACCTGCCGGTGAAGTTCGCGCCGAACGGCGGCGCCGTGCCGGGCGACCGCATCGTCGGTATCGTCACGCCGGGCGAGGGCATCACCATCTATCCGATCCAGGCGCCGGCCTTGAAGGATTTCGAGGAGGAGCCGGAGCGCTGGCTCGACGTGCGCTGGGACATCGAGGACACCACTCCGCAGCGCTTCCCGGCCCGCATCAAGGTCGAGAACGTCAACGAGCCCGGCGCGCTTGCGCAGATCGCGACCGTGATCGCCGAGCACGACGGCAACATCGACAATATCAGCATGCAGCGCCGCTCGCCGGACTTCACCGAGACGACCATCGATCTCGAGGTCTATGACCTGAAGCACCTGAGCGCGATCATAGCCCAGTTGCGCGCGAAGGCGGTCGTCGCGCGCGTCGAACGTGTTAATGGATAGGCTGAGTTTGCCTGTCCCTCCGACTACGTGAGCCTCGCCATGCCCGTTCCTCCGCTTCGCCTCGGCGTCAATGTCGACCATGTCGCGACCCTGCGTAACGCGCGGGGCGGCCGCAATCCCGATCCGGTGCGCGCCGCTTTGCTGGTGATCGAGGCCGGCGCCGACGGCATCACCGCACACTTGCGCGAAGACCGCCGGCATATCCGCGACGAGGACATGGCGCGGCTGAAGGCGGAAATCTCGAAGCCGCTCAATTTCGAGATGGCGGCGACCGACGACATGATGCGCATCTCGCTTGCCACCAAGCCGCATGCGGTTTGCCTGGTGCCGGAGCGCCGCCAGGAGGTGACGACCGAAGGCGGGCTCGATGTGGTCGGACAGCACAATGCGCTGGCACCGTTCATCGCCCGGCTGAACGACGCCGGCATCCGCGTGTCGCTGTTCATCGCCGCCGATCCCAAGCAGATCGAGATGGCGGCGCGACTGCGCGCGCCCGTGATCGAGATCCATACCGGTGCGTGGTGCGACGCCGTGGTCGACGGACACACTGACAAGGCCGAGGCCGAATGGCAGCGCATCGTGGCCGGCGCCAGGCTGGCGCGCGCCGCGGGCCTCGAGGTCCATGCCGGCCATGGGCTCGACTATGCGACGGCGGAGAAGATCTCCGCGCTTCCGGAGATCGTCGAGTTGAACATCGGCTACTACATGATCGGCGAGGCGTTGTTCGTCGGCCTTGCCGAGACGGTGCGCAGCATGCGCGCCGCGATGGACCGCGGCCGGAGCAAGGCATGATCATCGGCATCGGCTCCGACCTGATCGACATCACCCGCGTCGCCAAGGTGATCGAGCGCCATGGCGAGCGCTTCCTCGACCGCATCTTCACCGAGGCCGAGCGCGCCAAGGCGGAGCGCCGCGCCAAGAACGAGAAAATGGTGGTGGCGACCTATGCCAAACGGTTCGCCGCCAAGGAGGCCTGCTCCAAGGCGCTCGGGACCGGCATCCGGCGCGGCGTCTGGTGGCGCGACATGGGGGTGGTCAACCTGCCCGGGGGGCGGCCGACCATGCAACTGACCGGCGGGGCGCTGGCCCGGCTGAAGGCGCTGACGCCGGAGGGCTTCGAGCCGCGGATCGACCTGTCGATCACCGACGACTGGCCGCTCGCCCAGGCCTTCGTCATCATTTCAGCCGTGCCGCTGTCAAAACCTTGATCTGCGGGCCGGTAAATTAAAATAATCCAATAAAATCAGTTCTTTGCATATTGTTGATGCGGCCCTTGATTGCGTGGCTGCCGACAACCGTCTAAAAGTTCGCCGGCACAAAATCAGCCGGGGCAAATTCGGCTTTACGCCGGAATTGGCCCTCACTATCAGAATCAGGACAATCTCCTTACGCCGCAAAGCGACGGGGCTATGCGCGGGAACGGGCGTTCCGTGACCGCGGGACCGGAATTGGGAAAGCAATGAGCGTGACTTCAGGAACCAAATCTGAGAGCGGCCTCGGCGAAACCGTCCGGGTTGTCATCCACGCTCTCCTGATCGCGCTGGTGATCCGTACGTTCCTGTTTCAGCCGTTCAACATCCCCTCCGGCTCGATGAAGGCGACGCTGCTGGTCGGCGATTACCTGTTCGTGTCGAAATATTCCTACGGCTATAGCCATTACTCGATCCCGTTCTCGCCGCCGCTGTTCTCGGGACGCGTCTTCGGCTCGGACCCGAACCGCGGCGACATCGTCGTGTTCCGTCTGCCGAAGGACGACACCACCGATTACATCAAGCGCGTGATCGGGCTGCCCGGCGACCGCGTCCAGATGAAGGAAGGGCTGCTCTACATCAACGACGTGCCCGTGCAGCGCGAACGCTTGAGCGACTTCGTCGGCGAAGACCCCTGTGGCTCGTCGGACGCTACCGCACGGGTGAAGCGCTGGAAGGAGACGCTGCCGAACGGCGTCACCTACGAGACGCTCGACTGCGTCGACAACGGCTTCTACGACAACACCAACGTCTACACGGTGCCTGCCGGCCACTTCTTCATGATGGGCGACAACCGTGACAACTCGACCGACAGCCGCGTGCAGTCGGCGGTGGGCTACGTGCCGCAGGAGAATCTGATCGGCCGTGCCCAGATGATCTTCTTTTCCATCGCCGAAGGCGAGCATGCCTGGATGTTCTGGCGCTGGCCCTGGGCGGTGCGCTGGAACCGAATGTTCAAAATCGTCCGATGAAAGACGAAGCCAAGGACATCGCAATCCAACCGATCGAGGCCGCTGCGAGCCCTGACGCCGAAGCTGCTCCCAAGGCTCCCGCAAAGAAGAAGCGGGCGAGGAGCGGCAAGGCCAAGGGCGCGAACGCGGCGCTCGAGGCGCGCATCGGGCATAATTTTGCCGATCCGAACCTGCTGATCCAGGCGATCACGCACGTGTCCGCTCTCAAGTCGGGACGCAAGCGCGGCGACAGCTACCAGCGGCTGGAATTTCTGGGCGACCACGTGCTCGGGCTCGTCGTCTCCGACATGCTCTATCACGCCTTCCCGAGCGCGGATGAAGGCGAGCTGTCGAAGCGGCTCGCCGAACTCGTGCGCAAGGAGAGCTGCGCCGACGTTGCGAAGCTGCTGGGCCTCGTCGAGGACATCAAGCTCGGCAGCGTCGGCCCCGCCGCCGACGCCCGCTTGCGCAAATCCGTGCTCGGCGACATCTGCGAAGCCGTGATCGGCGCCATCTATCTCGACGGCGGGCATGCGGCCGCGGCCGAGTTCGTCAAGCGCAACTGGACCGAGCGCATGCACAAGCCGCGGCGGCCGCTGCGCGATCCCAAGACCGTGCTCCAGGAATGGGCGCAGGGGAAGGGCTTGCCGACACCGGTTTATCGCGAGGTTGAGCGCACCGGGCCGCATCACGATCCGCAGTTCCGCGTCGCCGTGGATCTGCCGGGGCTGGAGTCGGCGGAAGGCATTGGCGGCAGCAAGCGCGCGGCGGAGAAGGTCGCAGCCTCCGTCATGATCGAACGCGAAGGTGTTGGCGGCGGCAATGACGGCTGAATCGAACGATGGGGCGGTGCCCGCGACGCGCTGCGGCTTCGTGGCGCTGATCGGTGCCCCCAATGTCGGCAAATCCACGCTGGTTAATGCGCTGGTCGGCGCGAAGGTCACGATCGTCTCGCGCAAGGTGCAGACGACGCGGGCGCTGATCCGTGGCATCGTCATCGAGGACAATGCGCAAATCATTCTGGTCGATACGCCCGGCATCTTCTCGCCGAAGCGGCGGCTCGATCGGGCCATGGTGTCGACCGCCTGGAGCGGGGCGCATGACGCCGATCTCGTCTGCGTGCTGCTCGACGCCAAGGCCGGCCTCGACGAGGAGGCCGAGGCGATCCTCGCCAAGGTCGCAAGCGTCGCTCACGAGAAGATTTTGGTGCTCAACAAGGTCGATCTGGTGCAGCGCGAGAAGCTCCTCGCGCTGGCGCAGGCGGCGAACGAGCGCATTCGCTTTGCAAAGACCTTCATGATCTCAGCGCTGTCGGGCGATGGCGTCGACGACATTCGGCATGCGCTTGCCGAGATGGTGCCGGCAGGTCCGTTCCTCTATCCCGAGGACCAGATGTCGGATGCGCCGATGCGGCAGCTCGCGGCCGAGATCACGCGGGAAAAGATCTATCAGAAGCTGCACCAGGAATTGCCCTACCAGTCCACGGTCGAGACCGAGAAATGGGAGGAGCGCAAGGACAAGTCGGTGCGCATCGAGCAGACGATCTACGTCGAGCGCGAGAGCCAGCGCAAGATCGTGCTCGGCAAGGGCGGCGCTACCATCAAGTCGATCGGCGCGGAATCGCGCAAAGAACTCATCGATATTCTCGGCGTGCCCGTGCATCTCTTCCTGTTCGTCAAGGTGCGCGAGAACTGGGGCGACGATCCCGACCGTTATCGGGAAATGGGCCTGGAATTCCCCAAAGAATGAACAAGAAGAAGATGGGTTGGTGATGAGCGTGCCCCGCAACGTCCTGCGCTTTGAAGTGCTGCTTTACGCATCGTTGATGCTGGATGCGCTGTCGGTCGCGTTCCAGGACCGCACGCCGAACCCCGACATGACGGACCAGATGATCACGACGGCGACGCTGATCGCTGGCGGGATGATCCTGCTGCTGGTCTATTTCGTCTGGCTGGCGGCGCAAAAGCGCAAGAACTGGCCGCGCTGGGTGCTGGCGGCGGCCCTCGTGCTGTCGGCGATCTCGCTTGCGCAGATCATCGGCGAGAAGGGCGTCGAGCTCGACAGCGGCATCGAGATCGTGTCCTGCGTGCTGACGACGATCGGGCTCTATTTCTCCTTCACCGGCGACGCGCAGGGCTGGTTCAACGCGTGAGCTCTCGCGCGATGCCGTAGGGTGGCAAAGGCGCGTTCTTCGCGCGCCGTGCCCACCACGACTGGCCGTCGGCTCGTTGATCAAATTGGTGGGCACGCTTGGCTTTGCCCACCCTACGCACGCATGAAATGCGGTAGAGTCTGTTCCATGGAATGGACCGACGACGGCATCGTGCTGGGTGTGCGGCGGCATGGCGAGACCAGCGCCATCGTCGAGCTCCTGACGCGCGCGCGCGGGCGGCATCTCGGGCTCGTGCGCGGCGGGGCCAGCTCGCGGATGCGGCCGCTGCTCCAGCCCGGCAACAGCGTGCGCGCGGTGTGGCGGGCGCGGCTGGACGAGCATCTCGGCACCTATGCGATCGAAGGCCTGCGGTTGCGGGCGGCGGGGCTGCTTGCGTCCTCGCACGGCGTCTATGGCGTCACGCATCTGGCCTCGCTGGCGCGGCTGTTGCCCGAGCGCGATCCGCACGAGGAGATCTTTGCGCAGCTCGAGCACGCGCTCGATGACTTCGACGACATCGGCGGGGCGGCCGTGCACATCATCCATTTCGAGCTCGCGATGCTCGCCGAACTCGGCTTCGGCCTGGCGCTGGAGAATTGCGCGGTGACCGGCGAGACCACGGACCTGATCTACGTCTCGCCGAAATCCGGCGGCGCGGTGTCGCGCTCCGCCGGCGAGCCGTGGCGCGACCGGCTGCTGCGGCTGCCGCCGTTCCTGCGGCAGGGCGAAACGGCGAGCGAGCTCACCGACCAGGACCTCCAGGATGGCTTTCGGCTCACCGGCCTGTTCCTGCTCCGCCACGTCCTGGAGCCGCGCGGGCAGGGCCATTCGGACGCCCGAAGCGGCTTCCTCAATGCGTTGACGCGGCAGCAGGCCAAGGCGATTGCCTCGCCATGAGCGGAGCGCGCCTCTGCCCCGCCTGATCGGCCGGTGAAAGGTGGAACCAAATCGCGCTAAGTGGGTTGGCCGGTTTGGTCGGTTTGGTTCCACTGGGGAATTCCGCATGATTAGAGGATTCGTGGTATCCGCCGCGCTGCTTGCGCTGGCGCCAGACGCAATGGCTGCTGAGCAGCCCGGCCTGTTTCGCCGCGCCTCCTGCACCGTCGTGCGGTACTATGTTGCGAAATATTCGGCAGTCGCCGCAGAGACATGGGCCAGGTCCCACGGCGCGACGGACGCCGAGATCGAGGCCGCCCGCCGCTGCCTCGCCAATGCGCCCGTGCAGGCCAAAACCCCGCAAACCACGCAGACGGTGACGGCAGGCTGGGCCGGGCAATAGCCGCCCACAGGGAACCAATCGATCCTTGCCCGATTCGCTTCCACGGTTTAACCGGGCGGCATGGGAAAACGACTGATTCCGCCGGAGAAGCCGGCCGAAATTCACGAGGTGCCTCTGCGGGACGCGCTCGAAGAGCGCTATCTCGCCTATGCGCTCTCCACCATCATGCACCGCGCGCTGCCCGATGCGCGCGACGGTCTGAAGCCGGTACACCGGCGCATCCTCTACGGCATGCGCCTGCTCAGGCTGGACCCCGGCACGGCCTTCAAGAAGTCCGCAAAAATCGTCGGCGACGTGATGGGCTCGTTCCATCCGCATGGCGACCAGGCGATCTACGACGCCATGGTGCGCCTCGCGCAGGATTTCTCCTCGCGCTACCCGCTGGTCGACGGCCAGGGCAACTTTGGCAATATCGACGGCGATAATCCGGCCGCCTACCGCTACACCGAAGCGCGCATGACGGATGTCGCGCGGCTTCTGCTCGATGGCATCGACGAGGACGGCGTCGAATTCCGGCCCAATTACGACGGCCAGTCGAAAGAGCCGATCGTGCTGCCCGGCGGCTTCCCGAACCTGCTCGCCAACGGCGCGCAAGGCATCGCGGTCGGCATGGCGACCTCGATACCGCCGCACAACGCAGCCGAGCTCTGCGATGCGGCGCTGCATCTGATCGAGAAGCCCGACGCGAAATCCAAGGCTCTGCTGAAGTGGGTGAAGGGCCCGGATTTCCCGACCGGCGGCATCATCGTCGATTCCAAGCAGGCGATCGCGGAAGCCTACACCACCGGCCGTGGCTCCTTCCGCGTCCGCTCCAAATGGGAGCAGGAGGAGGGCGCTCGCGGCACCTGGGTGGTCGTCGTCACGGAAATCCCCTGGCTGGTGCAGAAGTCGCGGCTGGTCGAGAAGATTTCCGAGCTTCTGGATCAGAAGAAGCTGCCGCTCGTCGGCGAAGTCCGTGACGAATCCGCCGAAGACGTCCGTCTCGTGATCGAGCCGAAGTCGAAGAACGTCGATCCCGCCTTGATGATGGAATCGCTGTTCCGGCTGACCGAGCTCGAAAGCAAGATTCCGCTGAATCTGAACGTGCTGATCAAAGGCCGTATCCCCAAGGTGGTGGGGCTCGCGGAGTGCCTGCGCGAATGGCTCGACCATCTGCGCGACGTGCTGATCCGCCGCTCCAACTTCCGCAAGAGCCAGATCGAGCACCGGCTGGAGGTCCTTGGCGGACATTTGGTCGCCTATCTGAACCTCGACAAGGTGATCAAGATCATCCGCACCGAGGACGAGCCGAAGCCGGCGTTGATCAAGGCGTTCAAGCTCACCGAAGTCCAGGCCGAGGCCATCCTCAACATGCGTTTGCGCAACTTGCGCAGGCTCGAGGAAATGGAGATCCGCAATGAAGACAGGGATCTGCGCAAGGAATTGAAGGGTATCGAAGGCCTGCTCGCCTCGGAAGCCGAGCAGTGGAAGAAGGTCGGCGAGCAGGTCGGCAAGGTCCGCGACATGTTCGGACCCAAGACGCCGCTCGGCAAGCGCCGCACCACCTTTGCCGACGCGCCCGAGCACGACCTTGCCGCGATCGAGGAAGCCTTCGTCGAGCGCGAGCCGGTCACGGTCGTCGTCTCCGACAAGGGCTGGATCCGGACGATGAAAGGCCATGTCGAGGATTTGTCGGGGCTTGCCTTCAAGCAGGACGACAAGCTCGGCTTTGCCTTCTTCGCCGAGACGACCTCGAAGCTCCTGCT
Source organism: Bradyrhizobium sp. CCGUVB1N3 (assembly GCF_024199925.1). Classification (NCBI taxonomy): domain Bacteria; kingdom Pseudomonadati; phylum Pseudomonadota; class Alphaproteobacteria; order Hyphomicrobiales; family Nitrobacteraceae; genus Bradyrhizobium; species Bradyrhizobium sp. CCGUVB1N3. The sequence goes on along the minus strand of NZ_JANADR010000001.1, from coordinate 1,873,441 downwards.
GTTTGCGACCAACGGCAAGTTCTACTCGCTGGACGTTGCGAAGCTGCCGGGCGGCCGCGGCCATGGCGAGCCGATCCGCCTGTTCATCGACCTCGAGCAGGAGGCCGCCCCCGTCGCGTTGTTCGTCAACAAGGGCGGCCGCAAATTCCTGGTCGCCAGCCACGAGGGCCAGGCTTTCGTCGTCAACGAGGACGATTGCGTCGGCACCACCAAGAAGGGCAAGCAGGTCCTCAACGTCGAGATGCCGAACGAGGCGCGCGCTGTCACGGAGGTGCTCGGTGACACCATCGCGGTCATCGGGGAGAACCGCAAGATGCTGATCTTCCCGCTCGACCAGGTGCCGGAGATGGCCCGCGGCCGCGGCGTGCGGCTTCAGAAATACAAGGACGGCGGCCTGTCCGACATCGCCGTGTTCGACGCCAAGGCGGGCCTGACCTGGAAGGACTCCGCCGGCCGCGAGTTCAGCGCGACCATGAAGGAGCTCGCCGAGTGGCAGGGCACCCGCGCCGACGCCGGTCGCATGCCGCCGAAGGGCTTCCCGAAGTCGAACAAGTTCGGGCGGTTGATCGGTTAGGGGGACCGCGCAGAGCTATTGCCTCGCAGACTGCTGTGATCGCCCGCGAAAGCGGGCGATCCGGTCTTGCAAAGGCGGTGGTGGGATACGGCCGCAGCGCCCCCCATCCAAAATCCCGAAAACAACCCCATGCAAAGTAGCGCGCCAGTCGCCGGCAGCGTGCCAGGGCGATGCTGGACAGATTGACACGTCGGGCAAATCAGGGGGACAAATCCGCCACCCCGCGAGCGAGGCCTTCAGGCGCTAACCGTCGACGAATGCCTTCCATTTGGCGAGCTGTGACGGTCGCAGGCCCTTGCTTTCGTCGTCGAGTTCGGCAGCGCGTGTGGCCGCAGCAGTCATGGCAGTCGCGGCGCGATTGTAGCTGTCGGCCGTGGACTGGAAGGGAAAGATGAACTGACCGTTCGCGACCTTGTAGACCCCGAGCTCGCGGACCAAAAGCGCCACACATTTGTCGAAGGCATTGAAGTAGTCAGCGCGCGAGGCGAGCGCCTTGGCGGTGAGCGCGGTCCATGCCGCATGCTGCTCGTCGATCCGCGCCATGAAACCCGAGAGCCGCTTATCCCCGAGGTTCAGCGAGCGCGCGTCGTTTTCGATCCTGTCACGCGTGGTCTTGATCACCTCGGCGTAACGAGGTGCCAAACTTGCCGCATTGCTTTCCGCGGTCTTGAGATCGCGGCGCAACGCCTCAAGGTCACCGCGGCTGGACGCGCCGAGATCGCCGAGTTTTGGCAGCGGTTTCGGCTCGACCTCGCCCAGCAGCTTTCTCATGGCGGCATCGATTTCCATGGCGTCGCTGTTTGCGAGCGCAAGCAGCCTGAGCAGCTTGTTGGAAGGATGCAGCTTGATGACCTGATCGAGCTGGTCGGCATCGGTCACGTCGCGCAAGGCGGCGCGGGTCTCCTCGGCGGAAACGACAGCCTGATACTTCGACAGATCGCCGGCGTAATACATGGCGACGAAGCAAGCGATCAGGAGGAGGGACAGGAGCACGAGAACGATGACCGGTCGTCGACGCGGCCTGGCCTTCTGATCCGGAAGCGATTCCACGGCGCAGATTCTCCCTCCAACGCACCTTAGCGTCTTTCACCGGAGCGGAGGAGTCCGGGCGAGACGAAAGCGGCAGCCGGAGCAGAGCAGACCGGGGCCGACGGCTGCACACAAGCCATTCGATATTGCATCCGACCAAAGCCCAATGGTGCCGGTGACAGGTCGAGGCCGATACTGCGCTGCCGGAAAGCCCTTGCCCGGCACAGAAAAGGGGGGGTGTTCGGATGATGCCAGACAACGTCGCCCTGTTCGCCACGATCATCCTGCTGCTTCCGATGTTTTACCTGCTGCTGGCGGCGCCGGCCTTTCTGCTGGTGAAGCTGGACGTCCGACCTGTCGCCCTGCTGTTGCGCGCCATGTTCAACGGCTATTTCCTGACATTGGCCGTTGCCGGCGCCGTCGGCACGATTGCCGTCGCCGTGGACGGCCGCCCGGTCCTGGCCTTGGGCGTCGGCTTGATCACGGCTCTCGCCGTGTCCTCGCGCCGCTGGTTCCTGCGGCAGATGGATGCCCGGATCAGTGACGGCGATGCAGGCGACATGGAGGCGGCGCGCCGACTCCGGCGGCTGCACTGGGGTGGCATGCTGGGCAATGCGATCCAGCTTGCCGTTGTCGTGGCCTGCATTCCCTATATCGCCATCGCGCCGACATGATCGGACTTGGCGCACGGCACGCGCGCCTTTATCCCCATCGTCGTTGCTCTGCGGGTGCCGTCATTTGCTGCGGGATTGCGGCGAGGGACGAAATCCTCGGACTACCGGCGGGAGTCGCAACCCATCGCGCCGCTTAACCGGGACGATTTGTGAAAGTCCGTGCCCGATCTTGGCCTCGGTCGGGCATCCTTCATCGCGAAGGCATCTCATTTATGAACCGTACTTCTGGATTGTCCTTTGCGCACCTCTCACCTGCGCGCTTGTACGCCTGGATCGCCTTCGCTGCCGCTTTCCTCCCATGATCTCGGCCGGCATCCAGATTGCTGTGGTTCCATTTGAAATCGATGTGGTGCGGCACGTGGATCTCAACGACCGTACCCGTCCATCTCTTTCCATTGGCGGGAGGGTCATACTTGACGTGGTACCTGAACAGCTTCACGTCATCTTCGCCGACGGTCGCGGCGAATAGCTGGCAGAGATTTGCGAGGGAATCGTGAAGGTTGCCAGGCTTTTGGATTTGCTTCCTGTCGACAATCCTGCACACCCATATTTCATCCAGCTCATTTGGATCATCGTGTTCTTCGAGCAGTGTCTGGAAGTTGACCGTGTCAACCAGCGCCCCTTCGCAATATGTAACCCCACCTATCTCTACGGTTTCTTCGATGAATGGAAGGGCCGAACACGCGCATAGAGAAGATGCGCTGATGGTCCCTCTGGCACGATTGCGTTGCATTCGGTTGTTGTCGAAAAACACCAATTCCCGGCTGTGAAGGTCAAATGCGTTGTGAAAGATGAGCGGCATGTCGCCTTGAATCAGCCTTCCGAAATTTATGCTTCTCATGAATTTGCTGTCCGGGTAGTTGATCTTGGACAGGCCATTGACGCTGGACAAATACATTAGCGACGTCAGATAGCGGACGAAGGGATTGGGCGCCAACGCCTGGTTCAAAACCCAGCCGTTGATATCTCCTCTATCCCATTTCTGCCCAGGGTCGGAGAGCATCGTCATGGTCTCTCCCACTGCCTTCACCATTCTGCCCGGCAACCACACCTTGTCATAATTCCGGATGTCAAATACGAAGTCCATCAAGGCTTTTGTGTTGCCGAACCAGTCCGTTCCGAACACGGAGTTTATGGGAAAGCGTTCATAGCTTTCGTCATCGCGAAACACGTGATCCTTGAAGAATTGATATGTGAGCCAGGCTTTGTTCGGTCCCTCGAACTGATTATAGACTATGCCTACCCACGCACCGATGCAGGACAATGACCACACATCAAACTTGATCTCTGGATGGCACTGAAGAGCTTCCAGAATGCCGATGTGCAACCCAGCTGCCGGCCCGCCGCCACCAAGCGTAATTGCTCTCTTCATCGGACTCCCCCTCTCAAGCAAGGTCGCTTGAATCTGCTCCAAAAGCATTGTGTTGGGGAAAGGCACGTGCGCCTTTTGAGCCGGTTGCATAGCATGCAGCCCTGCAACCCAATGTGAAGCATTTCATAGTCGGTGGAGATAATCTCCGTCCGATGCCGAGGCGGGGATGGAAACAGTGGCCGGTTGATCCGCCGCGTTCGATCCGATTGTGCAGTCTGTCGCAAGGATTCGTTGGAAACGCTGTCGATGCCGAGTCACCGTTGCAGGTCGAGCAAAGCCTTTGCCTCCTTCAGGTCCTGGGTGTCGAAGCCCTCGGTGAACCAGGCGTAAATGGGCGTCAGGAGAGCCAGCGCTTCCTCGTGCCTTCCCTGATCGCTCCACAGCGCAGCAAGGTCCTTTGCAGTTCGAAGTTCGAGTGCCTTGACGTCCTGGCTCCTTGCTGTGCTCAATGCCGTTTCAAGCAGAGACTGTGCGTCCGCCCTGGCGGCTGCCGCGTCGCGGACGATCAGCACCTGCGCTTTCAGTCGATACAATTCGGCCTCGAATATTTTCTCGCAATTTCGGTTTACGGTGGCGAGTCCCAGCTCAATCAAATCCAGCGCAGCGTCGTACCTGTGGCCGAACAACAACGCCGGGCACAAGAGGACGTAAAGCGCCGTGATACCGAGTTGATACCCCGCTCCACGATATTCATCGAACGCGCTCCGTACTTCCTCGATCACGCTGGGCGAAGGGCTGAGCAGGGTGACGCATATGCCACGAATGGCGCGCGCCAAGCCGCGCCACTGCTGGAACCCGTGTTCTTCCGACAGGGCGAGACAGCGCTCGGCAAACCCATGTGCATTCGAGAACTCGCCGCGGAGAGCGTGAAGAATGGACGCATAATAGTAGGCATAAGCTTGAGAATGCGGATGATCGATGGCGTTGGCCCTCTGAACGGCGGCATTTATTCGCGTGATCGCCGTATCCGCATGGCCGAGCAGCCAGAGGGACCACGACATCAAGGCGAGGTCAGCCACTCCAGCATCCTGGCCAGCCGCGCGCGCCGCCCATTGTTGTTCTTCGCTGCTTGCATTGAATGCCTCGAAAGCGCGTTGCAGCAATTCTCGGGCCGCGCTGGCATGCCCCATGAAAAGACGTATCATAGCTTGTCCGCGCATCGCATTGAGCAATGCCGGTCGTTCACCGCGCGCTTCGATGAGCTCAAGCAAAGCCGCGATCATTTCCTGGGCCAGCGGCAATTCGCCACGAATGACTCTCGCGGTGGTCAACCAGAACAAGACCTGGAGGTGCTCGGGGGGATCTCCGAGGCGCTCGCACAGCTCGCGAGCGCGAGCGAAGGTCGCCATCGATCTGTTCGATGCTGGCCCTTGGGTAGCGATCAGGCACGGCCCCAGAACGAGGTGAAAATCAAGCTCCAGCCCGTCCTTCGCTGCGCCGTCGGGCAAATGACGCAGGGCTTCGACGCCTCGCTGCGCGTGTGCGATGGCTTCGAGATTGGCGGAGCGCATGGCAGCCTTTTTGCTGGCCTGTAGCCAATAGCCTGTGGCCTTTTCGATCAGTCCGGCTTCGGTGAGATGGTGGGCAAGAGTTTCGGGTTGCGCTTCGACGATTTCCGGGAAGCGTTGCTCGAACGCGTCCGCGATCGTGGCATGCAGTCCGGTACGTCGACTCCTTAGAAGTCCAGAATAAGCGGCGTCTCGCACGAGGGCGTGCTTGAAAGTATAGACCGCTTGGGGCACTTCGCCCCGGCAAAATATCAGCTCCGACCGAACCAACTGGGCAAGCGCCTCCTCGAGTCTCTCCTTTGGCAGCCCGACGACTGTGCTCAACAGTTCGAAAGAGAACTCGCGCCCCACGACTGCGCCGATCTGAGCCACTTCCCTAACCGGTGCCAATCGGTCGAGCCTCGCCATCAGCGATGCGTGCAATGTCGTCGGAATCGCCATCGATGGTAACGGGCGGTTCAGGACATAGTGATCTTCCCGTTCTTGCAAAAGTCCGGTTTCGAGGACTGTCTTGGTCAATTCCTCGACGAACAGTGGCACGCCGTCCGTGCGAGCGAGGATTTGGTCCAGCACCTCCTGCGGGAGCGTCTTGCCGGCCGTGACCCGTTCGATCAACGCCACTCCGTCCCGCCGGCTCAGCCGCGTGAGCGAGATCGTCGTAACATGCGCATGACCGGGCCACGGCGGCTTGAACTCTCGTCTTGCGGTTATGAGCAGTAGCACTCGAAGCCGTGGCAGCCGTTCCAATGTGATCGTGAGCAGCTCCAGTGAGGTCGGGTCCGCCCAATGGACATCCTCGAAGATGACGAATACGGGCTGTCGCGCTGCCAAGCCCTCGAGCTGAGCCAGGAACGCCGCCAATATCATTTCCTTGCGCTTCTGCGGGGTCAGTTCTGGCACGTCATAGCGGTCGCTGGTTGGTAGCGACAAAAGGTTGGCCAGAGGTGGTACCACACGCTCGGCGTCAGCGCCGGACCGCAGGAGCAGGGTCTCAAGCTTGGTGAACTTCTCCGCCGGGGAGTCACTTCGCTCGAACCGGGCAGCCCGTTCGAGTTGGGCGATCAATGGATAGAGCGCACTATTGGTGTGGTGCGCCGAGCAGAATTGCCGCACCGTAATGTGCGGTTCGGCCTCGAGCCGCTGTTGAAGCGCCAAGGCAATGTGCGATTTGCCGATACCTGGCTCTCCGGTTAGAACCACCGCACAGCCTTCGCCCCGCGCGGAATGCTGCCAGCGGCGCAACAGCAGCTCCATCTCCTCGTCCCGGCCGATGAGTGGGGTCAATCTGGCCTTGTGCTGCGCCTCAAAGCGGCTTTCGACTCCGGTTGCCCCTAGTACCCGCCAGGCTGGTATGGGATCCGCCCATCCTTTGAGCGCGACAGGGCCGAGATTTCGGAATTCGAAATGCCCGTCGCTGAGCTGGTGGGTACTCTCTGAAATCAGCACCGCACCGGGCTCGGCGAACGCCTGCAGGCGAGCCGCCAAGTTCGGCGTCTCGCCAATGACCGCCTGCTCCTTGGCGGCGCCTTCGCCGATCAAATCGCCCACGACCACCATGCCGGTCGCGATGCCAACGCGCACCTGCAGCCCGATACCGACATCCGTTTGAAGGTTAGCTACGGCATCGACCAACGCCATCCCCGCGCGTATCGCCTGCTCGGCATCGTCCTCGTGCGCCTGGGGATAGCCAAAATAAGCGAGCACGCCATCCCCCATATACCGCGCGATGATGCCCTCCTTCTGGGCGACAACCGCTGCGATGCAGGCGTGATAGGTGCCGATTACCGCCCGCAAGTCCTCCGGATCCAGGCGGGCCGAAAGTGCCGACGACCCCACCAGATCGCAAAACATGATCGTAAGTTGACGCCGCTCGGCGCCGTCTCGCGATGCCGGTTGGAGGCCGGTCGGGAGGGGTCGAGGAACGTCCGCCGCAAGTTCTGCGATCGCTCGCAACATCTTGCGGCGATGTCCAAGCAAGACGCCGAGATCCTTGAGATCCTGCTCCGTGAGATCGCGCAGGACCGAGACGTCAATGGCATTCTCGCTGAAGCGCGGAGCGTACTCTCCCAAGCCGATCGATGCTAGCCACTCTGCGATACCAGTCATGGCAGACCCAGTCTTGGCAAACCCAGTCTTGGCAAACCCAGTTCTTGGCAAACCCAGTTCTTGGCAAACCTATGGCTCACGTAGGAATTGTAGCACGTTAGAAACGCATGCGAAGCAGATCAGTCGGTCTGGGGCCGATCGCACAGGGGCCGACGGCGCCGACAGCCCGAAGTCGTGCACGGCGCCCGCTGTGCAATTCAAGTGTCATGCATCGCAGCAAATGGAATTTCGGATATGGGCGAGCACCGTGCCGGCACTTCGAAGCCGTGAGCGCCAAGTATCTCTTGGCTCCTAGATCACTCCCGCCAGCCGCAACGCCACGCCCGCCGCACACGATCCCGCCAGTACGGTCAGCATGCCGAGCTTGAAGCGGAAGATCGCGGTTGCCGCCGCGATCGAGAGCACCAGCGCCGGGATATCGACGCTTGCCAGCACCGGCATGTCGAAGGACAGCGGAAATGCATGCACCGGAGCGGTCTCGCGGAACAGCGTGTGCAGCGCGAACCAGATCGAGAGGTTGAGGATCACACCGACGACGGCGGCGGTGATCGCGCCGAGCGCGCCGGCGAGGCCTTTGTTGCCGCGCAGGAGCTCGACATAGGGGGCGCCTAAGAAGATCCACAGGAAGCAGGGCGTGAAGGTCACCCAGGTCGCTAGCAGGCCTCCGAGCGTGCCGGCAAGCATCGGCGACAGTCCCGTTGGATCGCGGAAGGCGGCCATGAAGCCCACGAATTGCAGCACCATGATCAGGGGGCCGGGCGTGGTCTCGGCCATGCCGAGCCCATCCAGCATCTCGCGCGCGCTGAGCCAGTGATAATGCTCCACCGCCTGCTGGGCGACATAGGCGAGCACCGCATAGGCGCCACCGAAGGTGACCAGCGCCATCTTGGAGAAGAACAGCGCGATCTGGCTGAACACGTTGGCCTCTCCGAACGCCGCGAGCAGCGCGATCACCGGGACCAGCCAGAGCGCGAGCCACAGCGCGCCGACGCGGATTGCGCGCGCTGTGTTGGGGCGGACATGATCGGGCACGGCCTCACCGAGCATGCTGTCGATCAAAGCGGTGTTGCTGTCATGGCCGTGGGCCGCGGGCGCGAATTCCGGACGGCCGCTTCTTGCGCCGACATAGCCGATCACGCCGGCGGCGATGATGATGATCGGGAAGGGGATAGCGAAGAAGAAGATCGCGACGAAGGCTGCGGCCGCAAGCGCGATCATGACACGGTTCTTCAGCGCGCGCTTGCCGACGCGCACCACGGCTTCGACGACGATGGCGAGCACGGCGGCCTTCAGGCCGAAGAACAGCGCCTCGACGAAGCTGACATTGCCGAAGGCAGCATAGATGTAGCTGAGGCCCATGATGGCGATGATGCCGGGCAGGATGAACAGCCCGCCCGCCATCAACCCGCCGGCCGTCCGATGCATCAGCCAGCCGATGTAGGTCGCAAGCTGCTGCGCCTCCGGTCCTGGCAGCAGCATGCAGTAGTTCAGCGCATGCAGGAAACGGCCTTCGGAGATCCAGTTTTTCTCCTCGACCAGGATGCGGTGCATGACCGCGATCTGGCCGGCGGGGCCGCCGAAGCTGAGCACGGCGACCCGGAGCCAGACGCGAAAGGCTTCGTTGAAGCTGATGCCGTGACCGGCATCAGCTCCTGCTTCGACGTTGCGGGTGTCCATCACGCCTTCACTTTGTTGGTCGGCCAGTTGTGAGTCTCGGTGGTGGCGTCGCGGCACCAGCGGTAGAAGGCGTCGTAGAGCAGCATGCCGGCCTCGAGCTGCGCGAGGTCGTCATCATACATTCGCGACAGGCCTAGCGAAGCCGCGAGCAGGCCCGGGGCCTCCGGAGCAAGATCGGGCCGCGCGGTGTCGGCGCCGCGCACCAGGGTTGCGAGCCGCTGCAAGGGCGGGGTCGAAAGCCCGAACTCCTCGACCATGACGTCGAAGGTGCAGAGCGGTCCGCGGTGGCTCCAGAACACGTTCTCGATGTCGAAGGGCGCGGCATTGAAGCGCTCGCCGACGCCGACGACCTCCGAGGGCACCACGTAGAGGAACACCGCATTGGGATCGACGAAGCGGCGGATCAGCCAGGGGCAGGCGATGCGGTCGACCTTCGGCCGTGCCCGCGTCACCCAGACCGTGCGGCCTTTGGCATCCCGCTTCGGCAGCTTGCTGGTGTCGACAAGGGGCAGCTTCGCCGCCTTCCACCCCTCGAAACCGCCTTCGAGCGTTTCGGCCTGCACGCCAAGTCGCCGGAGCCAGGCCGCGGTGCCCTGTGCGAGCTTTTCGCCGCGCAGGCAGGAAACGATTGCGGAGCGGCCGGCGAAGTCGGCTCCCCAATCCGGAACCCTGTCGTGGCTGAGCTTGATGGAGCCGGGGATCAGCCGCCGGTCGGCGGCATAGTCCTCGTCGGTCCGGACGTCGATGAGGGCGGGGGCATTGGCCGTGCCGATCAGCCGCGCCAATTTGTCAGAAGATATCGTCGTGAAAGTAGACATGATGCGTCCTCGTAAAGAATGACGGGACGCGATACTTGGGCATGTCGCCTCGTGGGGAGATCGCTCAAATCCCCATGAGCCGCATTACAGCGAAACTGCGAGTGCCTGTCAATCGTGGGTTTGGCCGGCAATCAGCCTTAGAAAGTTCTGCTGCCGCGGCCTATATTCCCGGCAAACGGATTCCTTCTCGGAGATATGCCCGATGCACTCACATTCCCTCGAGCAATGGACGCACGAGCACGCGTTCCTCGGCGACAAGCATGACGAGAACGAGCGGCGTACCTGGTTCGTAGTGGCGCTGACGCTCATCATGATGGTCGGCGAGATCGTCGCCGGCTCGCTGTTCGGCTCGATGGCACTGCTCGCCGACGGTTGGCACATGGGAACGCATGCGGCGGCGCTCGGGATCGCGGCGTTCGCCTATCGCTTCGCGCGCCAGCACCTTGGCAACGCGCATTTTACGTTCGGCACCGGCAAGTTCGGCGATCTCGCCGCCTTTTCCAGCGCGATCATCCTGGGGCTGATCGCCGTCCAGATCGCCTATGAGAGCGTGCTGCGCCTGATCTCCCCGGTGCCGATCGTCTATGGCGAGGCGATCGCGGTGGCGGTGCTCGGCCTCTGCGTCAATCTCGTCAGCGCCTGGCTGCTCCGCGACAGCCATGATCATCACCATCACGGCCATGACCATGGCCACGCGCATGCGCATGACGACGACGATCACGACCACGATCATCACCACCATCATCACGACAACAATTTGCGCGCCGCCTACATCCACGTCATGGCGGATGCGGCGACCTCGGTGCTGGCGATCGGGGCGCTCGTCGTCGCCATGTATTCGGGATGGGTGTGGGCCGATCCGGCCGTCGGGCTGATCGGCAGCGTGGTGATCGCGAGCTGGGCGTTCGGCCTGATCAAGGCCTCGGGCGCGGTGCTGCTCGACGTCCGGGCCGACGAGAAGCTGGAAAGGGTCATCCGCGCCCGCATGGAGGTGGGCGAGGACCGCGTCACCGACCTGCATCTCTGGCAGGTCGGCCCCGGCCACTGCGCCGTGCTGGTCTCGCTCGTCTCCGACAAGCCCAAGCAGCCCGCCGTCTACAAGAAGCGGCTCGCGGGGCTGAAGGGGCTCAGCCATATCACCGTCGAGGTGGAAACCTGCCCACATTGACGTGTTGGGGCCGACGGGAATTCCCGGGCGTGGTCGGGGTTTCGTCAGCGATCACGGATTGCGTCGCCGGCGTCGCTTCCGAAAATGAGGAACTAGAATGATGCCCCGGATCAGCTTCGCTCTTGTTGCAATCGCGTTCGCCTTGCTTACCCAATCCGCCTCGGCCCAGTCCGAAAAGTCCGGTGTCGAAAGGCTCTACATCCTCAATTGCGGGGAGGGTGCCACCAGCGACGTGTCGCGCTGGACGCCGGGCATGAACGAAGGCAAGCCGATGGACTTCGTCGATAGCTGCTACCTGATCAAGCACAGCCAGGGCTGGTTCCTCTGGGATACCGGTGTCCCGGATGCGGTTGCATCGATGCCCAATGGCCTCGTTCCCTCCGACCCGAAGGCGACGGTCTGGCGCCGGCCGAAGACGCTTCTCGCGCAACTCGAGCAGCTCGGCCTCAAGCCGAGCGACATCAAGTGGATGGCGGTCTCGCACACCCATCCCGACCACACCGGCAATGTCGAGATGTTTCCGCAGGCCGTCCTTCATGTTCAGAAGGCTGAATATGAATGGCCCGGTCCCAACAACGAGCCGCGCTTCAAGCCGTCGCATCCCGTCGTGCTGCTCGATGGCGACAAGGACCTGTTCGGCGACGGCAGCCTGACCATTCTCGCAACGCCCGGCCACACGCCGGGACACCAGTCGCTGCTGGTGAAATTGCCGAAAACCGGCGCGGTGGTGCTGTCGGGCGATGCGGTCCACTTCAAAAGCAACTGGGACAACCGCGTGGTACCCGGCATGAACGTCAGCAAGGAGCAGACTGTCGCCTCGATGCAGAAGATCGCCGATGTGCTTGCGAAGGAGAAGGCGCAGCTCTGGATCAACCACGACAAGGCGCAGCGCGATACCCTGAAGATGGCGCCGGAGTCTTACGACTGACGTATTGGCGGGGCTGCTGCCACGATGCTGTCAGCAGGGGGGTGCTAGTTCGTCCAGCTGGCTTCGCGAAGGAGGCGGCTTTGGGCGAATGGGCGGGCGTTGCGATCGCGCTTCTGTCCAGCAGCATCGGCGGCACCGCGGCGGCGATCACGCGCTATCTTGTCGGTGGCGCTGATCCGATCCTGCTGGCGATCCTGCGCTGGGGGATCGGGTTCGCCTGCCTGCTGCCGGTTGCGCTGCTGTTGCGCGTGCGGTGGCCGTCGCGGCGTGACCTGCCGGCCGTGCTGCTGCTCGGCCTCAGCTTCTTCGGCCTGTTCTTCATCCTCTACAATATCGCGATCTCTTATACGACCGCGGCGCGGGCGAGCCTCGCGCTCGCGACGCTGCCGCTTCACACCATGGTGGTCGGCGCGCTCCTCGGCGTCGAGCGTCTGACGGCACGCAAGGCGCTCGGCGTCGGCATTGCCGTGCTCGGCGTCGTGGCCGCGCTCGCGACGGGCCTGGCGCAAAGTCCGCCCGGAGCCTGGCGTGGCGAGCTGATCATGGCCGCGGCCGTCTTCTGCATGGCCTTCTACAACGTGTTGTCACGGCCGCTGATGCAGCGCTCGAGCGCGCTCGGCTTTTTGACGGTCGGCATGGGAGCCGGGGCGATTGCGCTGGTGCTGGTCGGCGTTGTGCGCGGAAGCTTCGCGGCGCTCGATCACTTCACGACCGCGCAATGGGTCGCGGGGGTCTATCTCGGCGTCGGCGGCGGTGCGCTTGCCTTCATTCTCTGGGTCAAGGCGCTCGCGCTTGCGACGCCGACGCGCGTTGCCAACACCATGACGGTCAATCCCATCGCCGCGGCAGCGCTCGCGGCGCTCCTGATCGGCGAGCCGGTCACCCCCAATCTCCTGGTCGGCCTTGTGGCGGTGTTTGCCGGCATCTGGATCGCCACCAGCGGGGCGAAGCCAGCCTGATCAGCGCTTGATCAGCTCTTGATCAGCTCTTGGGCGCCGCCACGGGCGGCGGCCCGCCTTCAGGCGCCTTCGTCGGCTTCAGGCTGCCCGCGTAGAACGAGAGCAGGAACACCAGCACGACGGCGGCGAGATAGACGCCATAGGCCTGTGGCGGCGTGGTCGCCCATCGTGCGAGACGCTTGAATGTGCCTGATGGCTCGGTGTCGTCGGTCATGCCCTGCTTTTGCGCGAAAGCAGCCGCGAAGGGAAGGGGCCTCAAGAAGGCCGGCGCTTGGGGTGGATCAGGAACAGTGCCGCGAGTGCTGTGAGGCTCAGTGCCGAGGACACGATCAGGACCTTGCTGCCCAAGACGTCGATCAAAAGGCCGAAGGCGAGCGGGGCAATGGCCTGCGCCATCCGCGCCGGCGCGCCGATGATGCCGAGCCGGTAGCCGTAATTCTTCGGCCCGAAGATCGCGAGCGGCAGCGTTCCGCGCGCGATGGTCAGAACGCCGTTGCCCGAACCGTGGAGAAGCGCAAAGGCGCTCGCGCCGGCGGCGCCGAAGATGGCGATCACGAGCGCCCCGATCGGATGGGTGATGCAGGCGATCCGCGTCGACCACAGCGGATGAAAGCGGCTCAGAAAGCTCGCCTCGAGAACCCGCGCGCCGACTTGTGCCGGCCCGATCAAGGCGCCCGCGGCAATGGCCTCGACGGGTGTCGCGCCGGTGGCTTCGAGGATACGCGGGAAGTGCACCGCCATCGCGCCGGTGACCGTCCAGGCCGCGGCGAAGACGAAAGCCAGAAGGATCATGGTGCGGTCGAGCGGGATATGCGGCTTGACGGCCGTCGTCGCCGCCTCCTTGGCGCCCTTCACCTTCGGCAGCATCAGGAGGTTGAGCGGCAGGCCGATCAGGATGTGGCCGGCCGCCCAGGCAAAGCAGGTGTCGCGCCAGCCGATATGCGCAAGCCCCCAGGCCGTCAGCGGCCAGCCGACGGTCGAGGCAAATCCCGCCATCAGCGTGATGCCCGTGATCGAGCCGCGGGCCTCGGTGCCGTAGATGCGCCCGAGCGTGGCGAAGGCAGCGTCATAGAGTCCGAGCGCCATGCCGATGCCGAGCACGAGCCAGGCGATCGCCATCACCGGGACGGAATAGGAGAAGCCGAGCAGCACGAGGCCGCCTGCAATCGTCAGGTTCGAGGCCGAGAGCACCTGCCGTCCGCCGACGAGATCGATCTGCCGCCCGATGCGCGGGCCGAGCATGGCCGAGATCACCAGCGAGGCGGAGAAGGCGCCAAAGATCCAGTTGGAGGAGACGCCGAGATCGCGCCCGATCGGATCGGCGAGGATCGCCGGCAGGTAATAGCTCGAAGCCCAGGCCAGCGTCTGTGTGGTGCCGAGCGCCAGAATGATCGGAAGCTGTCGCTGGCTCATGTGCTTGCGTTGATCTTGGCGTTTCTGGTCGTCGAGCGCATCGGAAACATCAATTGGCTTTTGCCTCCCTGGCGCGGGTGACGTCAACATCGCCCACGGCATATTCGATCTGCGGCATGCGGGATGCTGCGCGCAGTCAGGTTCGCCTTTCGTCCGTCACGAAGGTACGGCTATAATGGCCTATGGAATTGACCCCCCGCCTCGCGCTGATCAACTGGCTGACCGTCCAGGGGCTCACCGGACTGCCTGAGATAGAGATGCTCCGCGGCTTCTGCGAACGCTGCCGCGCCGAGGGGATCGCGCTGTCGCGCGGGCTCGTCGTCATCGACACGCTGCACCCGATCTATGAGGGGCGCGCGTTCCGCTGGAGCGACGTGCCGAGCAATGAGAGCGACGTCATCGAGTATGGATCGACGGCGCAGGGCGATCCGGCCAAGAACTGGCGTCGCTCCGTGTTCTACCATCTGCTCGAGCACGGCGAAGACGAGATGCAGATCGATCTCGCGGACGTCGCCACGCTCGACTTTTCGCAGATTGGCGAGCTCGCGGAAAAAGGCCACCGGCATTTCCTCGCCTTCGTGCATCGCTTCGGCGAGAGCGGCGCGCTCGGCCAGATGGACTGTCTTTATTCCTGCTGGACGACGCGGCGGCCCGAAGGCTTTGCCGAGGGCGAGCTCGCAGCGCTGCGCGATCTCGTGCCGGTGCTGGGGCTCACGATCAAATCCGCCCAGCAGGTCGATATCGTGCGCACGCTCGGGCGCGTCTATCTCGGCCGTGATGCTTCCGAGCAGGTGCTGCGCGGGCGCATCTCGCGCGGTGTCACCGAGCGCATCAACGCAGTGCTCTGGTATTCGGACTTGCGCGGCTCGACCGGGATCAGCGAGAGCATCGGGCCCGACGAGATCATTCCGTTCCTCAACGACTACGCGCAGGCCGTGATCGATGCGATCCACGACGCCGGCGGCGACGTGCTGAAGCTGATCGGCGACGGCGTGCTCGCGATGTTCACCGGCGAGGACATGGCGGCGGCGCGTCGCGCGGCGCTGCGGGCCGAGCATCTGTTCCGCAAGAACATCGTGGTGCTGAATGCGAAGCGGGCCGCCGACGGCCGCCCGACCACCTCGGCCTATATCGGCTTGCATGTCGGGGAGGTCTTCTACGGCAATATCGGCAGCGAGGACCGGCTCGATTTCACAGTGGTCGGGCCCACGGTCAACGAGGTCAGTCGGATCGCCTCGATGAGCCGCTCGGTCGATCGCGAGCTGCTCGCATCCGCCGAGTTTTATGCGGGGCTCGATGCGGCGGGCCGCCGCTATCTCGTCTCGACCGGCCGCTACGCACTGCGTGGCATCGGCCGCGCGCAGGATCTCTATACGCTCGACCCGGACGTCGACACGAACGAGCCGGTGACGGGCAGCTACGAACGGTACCTGGCGGGTTAGGGGCCGTCCGCGGGCAATGAGGCATTCGGTGTTTTCGTCCGATCCATGGCGGGCCATTGTTCGGAAAGCGGCGGCATCGAAGTCTCCTTGCCGGTCATGCGCTCGATGGCGATCGCATAGACGGTGATGAGATCGAGCCGCGGAAAGAATCCCTTGGGTCGCGTTGTTTCCGGCTTGCCGTATTTGACCATCAACGCCTCGCAGAACCGCTGCTTGATGTCCCTGTCGTCCACGATCCTGATACGGCCGGACAGGCATATGCTTCGATAGGCGAGACCGGAATCGCATTCAAACCGGCCATAGTCGAAGACACCGTCGTGCTCATCGATCTCGAAGCAGACGCGCCGGTCCCGCTCGATGTTCGCGCGCAGATGTCCTCTGGCACCTGTTGTGTGCAGATACACCTCTCCGTCGATCCAGAGATAGAGCAGCGGGATGCAATAGGGGAAGCCGTCCTCGCTTACTGTCGCGAGATGGCCACTATAACCTTGTGCAAGCATCTCCAGCATCCGCTCGTGCGACATGGCGCGGTCTGCGCGACGGATCTGCGGTGAGCTCATGGTTGGGACGCTCCGTACGGTCGTTCGAATGAACGGGAATTTGCTCGTTATCCGAAATAGGATAGGATGTCAGTGGTCTTATGGAAAGGTCCACTTTGGCTCGTTGAGGCATACCACGTGTCCCGACGTACAGCTCACTTTGTTGGGGAGGACACGTGAAGAGCCGGCAAAGCTGGGCAGAGCTTTATGCGTTCGAGGTGGATCGCGCGGCGGATGCGCCGGTGTTCCGCCAGATTTACCTGCGGCTGCGAT
Organism: Bradyrhizobium sp. CCGUVB1N3; assembly: GCF_024199925.1. Lineage (NCBI taxonomy): Bacteria > Pseudomonadati > Pseudomonadota > Alphaproteobacteria > Hyphomicrobiales > Nitrobacteraceae > Bradyrhizobium > Bradyrhizobium sp. CCGUVB1N3. The sequence goes on along the minus strand of NZ_JANADR010000001.1, from coordinate 1,856,961 downwards.
CGGCGATCCTGTCGGGAACGCTCCGTCGCGCGACCAAGCTGCCCTCGACGCGCGAACTCGCAACGCAACTCGGTGTTTCGCGCTCCGCAGTCGTCTCGGCTTTCGAGCAGCTTCTTGCCGAGGGCTATGCCGTCGGCAAGAGAGGCGCAGGGACCTACGTTGCCTTCGATCTTCCTGAACCTTTCGCGGCCTTTCAGGGCCGCAAGGTGCGAGCTGAAGCAGCCGTCGCCACCTTCGCAGAGCTCGGCGATTTCGTCGACGTGACGGCGCGAGACGATGAGCGTCCCTTCAACCTGGGCCGGACCCTGCTGGACGCACGTAGCGCCGAGTTGTGGCGCAAGCTCACCGCTCGCACGCTGCGGTCATTTGAGCGGCATCATCTCGGCTATGGCGATCCGCGCGGCTTGCCGGAGCTGCGCAGGTCGCTCTGCGATTATCTTCAGGCTGCGCGCGGGCTGCGCTGCGAGCCCGACCAGATCGTGCTCACTGCCGGCACGCAACAGGCCGTGGACATCGTGGCCCGCATCATGCCGGGGCCGGACAAGGAGGCCTGGACCGAAGACCCCGGCTACACCTTGACCCGTCTTGCCCTCGTCGCGGCGGGCGCGAAGGTTTGCCCCATCCCGGTTGACCAGCACGGCATGAACGTCGCCGAGGGCATCCGTCGCGCGCCCAAAGCGTGTGCGGTGTTCATAACGGCCTCGCATCAGTTTCCCAGCGGCGTGCCCCTGTCGATGGCACGCCGCCTCGAACTGCTTGGCTGGGCCCGAGAGTCGGGCGCCTGGATCATCGAGGACGACTACGCCAGCGAATTCCGATATGGCGGCCGGCCACTCGCTTCGCTCCAGGGCCTCGACGAAGCCGGGCGCGTCATTTACGTCGGAACTCTCAACAAGGCGCTCTTCCCGGGACTTCGGCTCGGCTACGCCGTGGTGCCGCATTCACTGGTTCGGAACTTCGTTACCGCGCGCTATCTGATGGACCGTCAGCCGTCGAGCCTCTGCCAAGCGGTCGTCGCCGCCTTCATGGAGGAGGGGCATTTTGCGGCTCACATTCGCCGAATGCGGGAGATCTACCGTCTTCAACGGGATACGCTCGTCGCGGCTCTAAAGCGCCGGCTGAGCGATCACCTGAGCGTCGAACCACCGGACCAGGGGATGCATCTGGTCGCCTACATGCGACCGGAACTGTCGGACGTGATGATCGAACGGCGGGCACGCGAGCAAGGTGTCGTCGTTCGCGCGATGAGCCGCCTGTATCTTGAGGCGCCGGCGCAATCGGCGCTGATGCTGGGCTTCAGCGGTTATCCGCGCCAGATCATTGCGCCGGCGATAGCGCGTTTGGCCCGGGCCTTTGATCGCTAGACGAGGTGACCGTCGTCCGCCCGGGCCCGATCAGCAAGCGCGCGGCACGGCACCGTCCGGAACCATCTCCGGCTGCCGGTCCAGCGCCACCGCCGGCGAGAGCCAGATCACCAGTGCCTGGACCGCGAAGATCGCGGCTGCGAGATAGAGGCACGTCTCCGCGCCATAAAAGCCGCCGACGATCGCTCCCAGCGCCGAGCCGAGCGGGCGTGCGCCGTAGCTCATGATGTTGATTGCGGAGACGCGGCCGAGCAGGCGCGGCGGCGTCACCGATTGGCGCAGCGTCGTGGTCGAGATCACCCAGAGGATCGGGCCGAGGCCGAGCAGGAAGAAGCTCAACGCCGCCAGCCACGCCGCAGACACCAGTACCGTCAGCGCCATCACCAGGGCTGCAACGAATCCAGTTACCGGCCCAAGCCCGACCACCGTGCCGAAGGCGAGGCGCCGCATCACCCGCGTCGCGACCAGCGCGCCGATCACCGTGCCGACGCCATACATCGCCAGCACCACGCCGACGCCGGTCGCGGACAGGCCGAGATGGCGCACCGCGTAGGGCACGAACACTGCAAGCTGGAGGAACCAGCCTGTGTTGAAGATGAACTGGGTGACGAACACCGGCCGCAGCAGCGGGTGATGGAAGACGAAGGCAGCGCCTTCGCGGATCTCATGGAGCGGGTGCCGTCGCGGCGCCGGTACGCGCGCGGGCTCGTAGAGGCCGGCGAGCAGCACGACGGCGATCGCCGAAAGTACGGCGGCGAAGCCGAAGGCGGGGCTGGCGCCAAGCCAGCCGACCAGCGCGCCGCCGAGCGCAGGGCCGGAGGCAAAGGCGATGGTACGGGCGAGCTCGATCCGCGCATTCGCCGCGGGCAAGGCGTCCGCCTGCACCAGCGAGGGCACCAGCGCCGGCGCCGCGACGCTGTAGACGACCGTGCCGCAGACCGCGGCAAAGCCGAGCGCTGCGAGCAGCGGCAGGTTGAGCGCGCCGAGCGCAATCAGGACCACGACGGCTGCAAGCGCCGCGGCCCGGAGCGCCTCGGCACCCGCCATCAGCGCGCGTCGCGAGATGCGGTCGGCGAGCAGGCCGGCCGGAATCGCAAACAGCACGAATGGCAGGGTGAGGGCGGTCTGGAGCAGGCCGGTCTGGCCTTCGGCGACGCCCAGCGTCAGCACCGCGACGATGGGGGCGGCAGCGAGCGCGATCTGTTCCGCCGATTGCGCCGCAAGATTGGACCAGGCGAGGCGGTTGAACGTGTCCGGGAGGCGAGGGGTCGTTGACATCGGTCATTCCCTGAAAGTCGATCTGGAGGCCAGTATTCGCCCCGCAGGACCGCCAAACCCACCCGCTTCCCGACAAGACCGGTCGGCCCGGGAACCAATACGGCTAGATGCAGTTGCAAATGAGTTGCAATAAGAGCCGAGTTCGGTATTCTCCTGTCCCATGGATGCCCGATCACCCGACCTGACCCCCGACGCAGCCGCCTGGCGCACTGACGCTCCCGCCACCAAGAGCCTGGCCGAGGTCAACGGCACGGTCGCGATCCCCGCGGCTGCGGCGTGGTGGCGCCGGCTGCTCGCCTTTGTCGGCCCAGGCTATCTCGTCTCGGTCGGCTACATGGATCCCGGCAACTGGGCGACCGACCTCGCCGGCGGGGCGAAATTTGGTTACACGCTGCTCTCGGTCATCCTGCTTTCGAACCTGATGGCGATCCTGCTCCAGTCGCTCGCAGCAAGGCTCGGCATTGCCACCGATCGCGATCTCGCGCAGGCCTGCCGCGCGACCTACCCGCCGGCGGTGAACTGGCTCTTGTGGCTCGCCTGCGAGGCCGCGATCATCGCCTGCGATCTTGCCGAGGTCATCGGCACGGCGATCGCGCTCAAATTGCTGTTCGGCATTCCCCTGATCGGCGGTGCGCTGATTGCCGCGCTCGACGCCTTCCTGCTGCTCATCCTGATGAACCGCGGCTTCCGCTTCCTGGAAGCCTTCGTCATCGCGTTGCTTGTCGTGATCGCGGTTTGCTTCGCGATCCAGATCGCTGCCGCGGCGCCACCGGTGGCGGAGGTGATCCACGGATTTGCGCCGCGGACGGAGATCTTCACCAATCCCGAGATGCTCTACATCGCGATCGGCATCATCGGTGCCACCGTGATGCCGCATAATCTCTATCTGCACTCCTCGATCGTGCAGACCCGCGCCTATGAGCGGACCGACGAAGGTCGGCGCGAGGCGATCACATGGGCGACGACCGACTCCACGGTGGCGCTGATGCTGGCGCTCTTCATCAACGCCGCGATCCTGGTGGTCGCGGCCGCGACCTTCCACAAGAGCGGTCATTCCGACGTCGCCGAGATCAGCCAGGCCTTCGAGCTGCTGTCGCCGCTGCTTGGCCTCGGCATCGCCTCGACCCTGTTCGCGGTGGCGCTGCTCGCCTCCGGCCTCAACTCCACGGTGACCGCGACGCTCGCCGGCCAGGTCGTGATGGAAGGCTTTCTCGACTTGCGCCTGCCGAGCTGGGCGCGTCGGCTGCTCACGCGCGGCATTGCGATCATTCCGGTGATCGTCGTCACCGCACTCTACGGCGAGCAGGGCACTGGGCAGCTCCTGGTGTTCAGCCAGGTCGTGCTGTCCATGCAGCTTCCCTTCGCGGTCATTCCGCTGGTGCGCTTCGTCTCCGACCGACGCAAGATGGGCAAGTTCGCGATTTCCCGCAGCGTCGCCGCGGCCGCATGGATCGTCGCCGGCGTCATCGTGATACTCAACCTGAAGTTGCTGGTCGATACGCTGTTCGGGTGAGGGCTGGGGGCAGCCTTCCCAGAGATCAGTCGGCGCGAAAATCCCGGGATACCGTCGTCCCTGCTCGAAAGAGCCCTCAAAAGGCGCAAAAACCAGACCGCATTCGGCCGTTTGACGGAATAATCGAGCCTCGCTCACGGCTTGGCGCCTGGGGCCCCGGGCTTTTACGGATTCGTCCTTTTCAATTTTGGCTAGGCGCGTATAATGAATTCAATTTTTGATAGGGGCACATAATGGCGTTGGTTTTTTCAAAATGGTTTTCACCCGCCGCGGAATGATGCGCTGAGATGAGCGCGTCGACCGCGCTTTCATCAGACACGTTCGTCGGCAACGCGCGACTTCGATCCGCGCAGGACCTTTGGTTTAGATCCTTTGGTTCAAATCCAATGGTTTGATCCGGCCGGCTCCTGTTAGGGGCAAGGTTGGCCTCGCGTCTCGAAGGGCAGGACACAAGTTTATTCGTTTGCATGAGGTGCCGGCATTTCAGAATTGGCACCTGCCTAGAATTGATATGCCGCGCGAAGCGCATATCGGCGTCTTGATTGTTACCGGCGGGAAGACTTTTCGCCACGTTGATCAGGCTTCCCGCCACTCTGTTTGCGCGCAGGTTCACGTCCTTAAGACGATGATCATGCGGATGAGCGTCGGTTTATTCGTTGAAGCCATTGATGAGTGCGAGTGCCGTGACCAAGTGTCCTGCTTGCTCAGCCCGAGTTGAACTTGAGCACCGATTCTGCTCGCAATGCGGCGCCGGTCTCAACCGTGCCGCCGACAAGTCTTCCGGGCCCTCAACCTCAGGCGCAGTGGAGCGCGAGGCGCGATCCGCTTCGCAACATCCCAACTCGCGGGCGCAACTGCTGACCGAAAACAAGCAGGTGAGCGTGCTGTTCGTCGACGTCTGCGACTCGACCTCATTGTTGCAGCACGCCGACCCCGAGGAATCCCGGAACTATCTCGGCAGGACGCTCGATCTGCTTGCCGACGCGGTCGAAACCTTTGGAGGCACCGTCAGCCAATTGCTGGGAGACGGCCTCGTTGCATTGTTCGGCGCGCCTCTGGCGCAGGAAGATCACGCCTTGCGGGCCTGCATGGCCGCTCTGAAGATGCAGAGGGCAACCATTCCCGGCCACGACGCGCAAGGCGTCGCCTGCCCGATGCTGCGCATCGGCATCAACTCCGGCGAGGTCCTGGTGGGTATCGTCGGACAGTACCAGTGGTCGCACTACGGTGCGGACGGCCAGACGATCCACATCGCGTCGCGGCTGGAGAAGCTGGCGCCTCCGGGCGGCATCTTGATCAGCGCGGCGACGCAGCGCCTGGTCGCACAGCAGATCGACACACGGCCGGTCGGGATAAAGCCCGTACGCGGATTGGCCGCCCCGATCGAACTTCACGACGTCGTGGTCGAGACCGAAAGCTCGGCGGCCGCCCCGTTGACGCGAAAGCAACGCTGGGCACCGCTTATCGGGCGCCGGGAGTTGTTGCAGATTCTGGCGGGGGAGTTCGAAACCGCCAGGACAGGCGCCATGCGGACGATTGGCCTGCGCGGCGATGCCGGCATCGGAAAATCCCGCCTGATCGGTGATTGGACAGCCGCTCTCGCAGGCCACGGTGTGAACCTGTGCGTCGCGCAGGCGAGGGGCTATGCGAGCACGAGAGCCTACAGCACCGCGGCCGATTTGGTCGCAAGTCTACTGGAGTTGCCTCGCACGAGCGTGACCGACGTCAAGCAGACCGCCGTGCAGGCCTTGCTCGCGAAATGGCCGGCAGAGGGCGCCGACCACCTCCCGGCTTTGAGCGATCTGCTCGGGTTCGCTGCGCCGAACGAAGCTTGGCTGGCGCTCAATCCGGCGCAAAGGCGGCGCCGTATCGGCGAGGCGCTGCTGTGGCTCGTTCGCCAGCGCGTCCGGGCGGGCCCGTTCGTGCTCGTGCTTGAGGATGTGTTCCTGGCCGATCGCGACAGCCGGCGGCTGTTCGAGGCCTTGTTGCCCAGGCTCCAGGGTCTGCAGGTCCTGGTCTGTGTCAGCTACCGTCCGGATTTCGAGCATCAATGGGCACAGACGACGTGGTTCGCCGAGTACCTGGTCGAGCCCCTGCGGGACGGCGAGATGCTCGCCCTCGCTCGAGCCTTGCTCGGCGATGATCCTTCGGTGCTTGGGGTGACCAGCGAGCTGGTTCGTCGCGCCGACGGCAATCCCTTCTTCATGGAGCAACTGGTCATCACGCTGATCGATGACGGATCACTCGAGGGAACTCCGGGTGCCTACCGTTTGCAGCGCCCCCTCGGGGAGTTGCGGGTCCCGGGCTCCATCGCCGCCGTGATCGGCGCGCGGGTCGACAGGCTGCCTGATGCCGCGAAGTCGGCCCTGGAGGCGGCGAGCGTTCTCGGTGATCCCATCACGCGGGAGCTGATTGCCGCCATGCAGGACGAAGACCTCGCGCGGACCGAGGAGTTGCTTGGTCTTTGCGTCTCGTCCGGCTTGCTGACGAGCCCCGATCCTACGGGTCGTTCGCTGGAGCAGCACGCTTTCGTGTTCCGTCATGCACTGGTCCGGGACGTCGTGCTCGGAACGCTAATCCGCGCCCGCCTCAAGGCGCTGCATCGGCTCGCTTTCCTCGCCTTGCAGTCACAGCCGGGTGCCGAGGACGCCGATGCCGCTCCAGCTCTGGCGCATCACGCCTTCAAGGGCGAGGAATGGGAGCATGCGGCAAGATACGCCGTGAAGTCGATGGCGCGAGCCATCTCGCGCTCGGCCAATCAGGAAGCCCTGCAACTGTTCGAAATGGGCATTGAAGCGGCTCGCCGCGCCGGCGGCACGCGGAGTGCGCAGGGCGTTGAACTTGCGCTCCGGCTGGAAGCCATCGGCGCCATGATGGCGCTCGGACACATCGACGAGATCTTCAACAACATGGAACGCGCGGAAGCGCTTGCCGCGCAGCTGAACGACCAGCCCGCGCGCGCATCGGTTTCGACGCAGACGGCGGTGTTTCTGTGGATGCGCGGACGCTTCGAACAGGGGCTGCGGCATGCCACGCATGGCCTGGAAGCGGCCCGCCTTGCCCAGCGTCGCCACATGGCGATGGCGGCGCGTCAGGCGCGCCTCCTGCACTTTCACGCTCTCGGGCGGTATTCGGAGGCGGCCGCGGAAGGCCGCGTCCTGCTGGCCGACTACGCGCCCGAGTTGGCTGAGCACTACGTCCAACCCGGATGGGCTGTCATCCCCATCATCAACCTGTACGCATTCCATGCCAGCACGCTATGGCGCCTCGGTGATTGCGAAGCCGGGCACGAGGTCTGCGCTCGCGCCTATGAGATTTTGTCCAAGGTCGATCATCCGTATTCGCGTCTGATAGTCGACACGGTCCAGGCACAAATCTGGGTCGAGGAGGAGGAACTCGACAGTGCGGAGGCCTTGATGCGCAAGGCCGTGCAGCAATGCATCACGCACAAGGTGCCGACCACGCTGGCGGCTTGCTGCGGGGTGCTCGGCATTGCACTTGCGCGCAATGGCAAGGCCTCCGAAGCAGTCGCGGTACTGGAAAAGGGCTTCGCAGACCGCATCTACGACGCGGCCAATCCTTACGGCAGGACGTTCATGCGCGTCGGTCTCGGTATTGCCTATCGCGCTCTCGGACGGCTGGACGATGCGATCAGCACCGGACGCAAGGCAGTCGACCAGGCGGGCGAACAGAGCGGGCACCGGACGGAAGCCCTTTACGAACTGGCCGTGACGCTGCGGCGCGCGGGCGACGAGCCTGCGGCCAAAGCATGTTTCGCACAGACCTCCGAGGCGGCGCGTCGTCTCGGCATGGCCTACTACCAGAGGCGGGCCGCTGCAGCGCTTGCAACGCGACAAGAGGATTGGCACCCAGCATGAAACTCTCGATGTATGAACCCGATGCCTTGTCGCCGGGAGCCCGCAACTTCTCCTATGGCGCCTTTTGCTGGCTCAATCGTCACATCATCGTCCTGCGTGTGTTCGGCGCTGTGCTTAGGCGCTGGCCCTCGGTGGGCGGCCTGTTCGGCATGGTGGCCCGCGCCAGCGCCGTCAAAGGTGTCCTGACCAGGACGCGAAGCTTCTCCAACACGGCGCATGAGGCCAACATGGTCTCCGGGACCTATCTGATCGGCATGGATCCAGGTCCCACCTACGATTCCGACAGGGACCTGGTCCATCAGCGGTTGGCCGCTCTGAACGTTCCTGTCGACTCTGATGCTGAGGCCAAGCGACGGATCAATACTCTGAGCCAGCCCGGAGCGGGCGCTTTCGATCTGATCGATGATTACCTGATGTGGGTCGTGTTTCATGCCATGAGGCCCTTGTTCGGAACGGCAACGGGCGCCGTGGTTGCGGGCTCGGCGGCCCCGGCCGCGGCCGCGCAAGGCAATGTCAATCAGGGCCTGCAACGACAGTACCTCCTGGAAATCCGATATGTCGCGGGGCAGCTCCTGGCTGGCAGCTTGGCGACATTAGGGGTTCGGCGGCGGGCGGAAACCTGCGGGGATGCGCTACAGGCGCGGATCGATCGCGTGACCGGCCTCATCGGCACAGCGTGGGGTGTCACAAGCTCCACTGCGGACATTGAACGAAATGCCGTTGGGCTTGCATGGATCTCGCATCCGGTCACGGTGCAGTCCGGAGCCCTTGCCGTGCAGGAGCTCCTGGGACGGCCAAAGGTCTACGAACAGCTACGATCGCAGGCCAAAAGTCTTGGCGCGTCCGTCTGGACCGACGCCAATTTCCGCAGCGTCGTGCGCGACCATGTGCTCGAGCTGATGCGTTTCCGTCCGATCTTTCCGCTCCTCGCGCGCGATGTGCCGCGGGATACCGAAGTCGAGACCGGCGCGCAACACAATGCCAAATGTCCAGGCGGCGGGAAGATATCGCTCTTTGGGATCGCAGCCCTGTTCGATTCACGCGCGGTTCCCGACAGCGGCAAATTTTGTCCGCATCGCAATTGGGGCAACGAACATGCCTTGCGATATCTCATGTTCGGATATGGCTACCGCCAATGTCCTGCCAGGGACTACGCGGTCGAAATCCTGACGAGCGCGCTGATCGGCTTGCTGACCTTGCCCGGGCTGCAACTGGCGCGCGATCAAGGCAAGGCCATCGTGTACGACGGGCCGCTGATGGCGTGCATGCGCATGCGTATCCAGTAAGCAAGCGGAGAAGGACAGCCATGCTTGAGATTGTCCGGCAGCAGATGATCTGCATCGTTGCGCCAGGCTGGCCCGGCGAAGGCGAAATTTCGCAGCCCCTCCAGCAAGCGCTGCACGATCTGTTCAATGACGTGGCGGTGGTGCACTTCGCTTCGATCGGGCTCCTGCCGGCGATGGCCGATGCAGCGGAGCAGCGGCCGTCGCTGATGCTCGAGCTTGCCGTCGAGGAGGGCCTCAGCCCGTACGACTTGCTCTATCGGCTCATCTACCATGCCGGCGGCGCGATGTGGTCGCTCTTCGGCAGCATGTATTCCCCCAATGCCGAAGAGCCGACGGATCAGCAGAAGCAGCAATTGCTCGGCCGGCTGATGGGATGCCTCAGCATCGCCGATGGCGCTTTCGTCGGCGCTCGCGACCGGTCGGTCCGGCAGATCCAGATCGAAGCCGAGCTGCTCAAGCAGACGCGAAGCGAAGCGCGGACGCTGAAGCAGAAATACGGCAATGATCGCACCGCGTTCGCCCTGGCGCTGGCACGATGGGCTTACACGAATCCTGGCTTCGAGTGGGCCGCCAAACCTGCACCGCGATCCTATTGGCGCGGGAAGGGCGCCGGCATCGGTGCGAAGCTCGCCTATCCGGTGCGCGCGCTCGTCCTCTGGTTCGTCGTGGTCTGGCTCGTGGGGGCGCTTCCGCGCGCCTACAACTGGTTCTTCGGCGAGCCGCATCCCGTCGTGCAAGCGATAGAGGACGCCGCAAGCAAGACGAGCGAAATTCTGCTGGCAATGAGCGGACACTTTCTGCTGGCGTTGGCGGTGATTGCATTTCTGGTCTGGCTATTCCTGGTCCCGCTCCCGGCGCAATTCGTGTCCTGGAGACGCTGGTTGAAGAGCATTCAGCGCGAGCTCGAACGGCCGACTGAGACGATCTCGTCGCTGTCTACCTATGTGGCCGGCTGGGTCATCGGCGTGCCGCTGCTCCTGGCCGTCGCCGCGTGCGCCATAGCCTACACTCTCGCTCCTTTGGCCTACGCGCTGGCTCCGGACTATATGGCACGAACCATCGAAACGAAGATGCCAAAGCTGACTGGGCTGGAGCTCACCGAGATCGGCGTTGTCGCGATCATCGTGGTGCTTTGCATCGGCGCGTTGTTTTCCTGGCTCAATCGCCGGTTCACGACGCTGAGCGAAAGGTTCTTTCATCCACTCGAAGACGACGTTCCTCGCGCCCAGCAGATCCACCCGTCGATCGAGAGATGCGAGGCGCGAGAGGTCAACGGAATCCAGCACATGATCAGCCTGACGGACTTGCGCGGTCCGCAAGGGTGGAGCGCGTGGTGCATCCGGGTTTCCCTGCGCATCGTGACGTTCGCAGGACGGGTGTTTTTCACGCAGGGATGGCTGGGAGATGCGCCGGGTATCCATTTCGGCCACTGGCACATCATCGACAACGGTCGCCGTTTCCTGTTTTGCTCGAACTATGACGGCAATTTTGGCGGCTACCTCGACGACTTCATCAATGGCGCTTCCAGCGGAACGACGCTGGCCTGGCGGTGGACTGAGCTGAACCCGCGCGTACCGGCGGTGGCCGGTCAGCCGGGCATCGCGCAGCCGCGCAGCTTCCCGCCGACGCGGTTCCTCATTTACCGGGGAGTGAAGTGCGAGCTGAAGTTCAAGTCCTACGCGCGCGACAGCATGCTTCCGAATCTGTACCGCTTCGTGGCGTGCAACGCGACGCTCGACGAGATCAATCTCGCCACCGGGCTGCGCGACGCCCTGTTCGGAGAGCGCAACGAGAAAAACGACGACCTGATCATGAGGGCCATCGAGACATGAAATACGTGAAGCACGCGCCGCATCTTTCCAAGCAGAGGCACGACATCCAGGGCATGCTGAAGAGCGGCTTCGGCTGGCTCAAGTCCAGCCGCTTCTGGTTGCTGACGATCCGCGACGGTCGCGAGGACCGGGCCCGGGCATGGCTCGCACAACTCGCCAACAGCGGCTTGGTCGTCAGTGCCAAGCGCGTCGGGGAAGGCAAGGCGCAATCGGAAGGATCGATCAGCGAAGCGGTGGCGGTCGCTTTCAGTTTTTCAGGGCTGAAGAAGCTCGGCTGTTCCGAGGCGGAGACGCATCCGTTCCCAACTCCTTTCAGCAGCGGCATGGGAAGCGCGTTGCGCAAGGAGCTGTTGAGAGACACGTCGCGTGATCAATGGCGATGGTCCGACGTTGAAGACGACGACGGCCGCCAGACGGTCCATGTTCTCGTAGCGCAATGGTGGGTGCTCGACGAAAAATCACGTATGGAGGCTCCCGATCCAGATGTGTTCATCGTCAGGACCGTCGAAAACAATCCTTGCTCGTTCAAGTCGAAAGGTGACGGCAGACTGCGCGAGCCGTTCGGGTTTCGCGATGGCCTCGCGCAACCCGTGATCCGCGGCCTCAGAGAAGAGGGAGGCGCGGCGCGGAAGCAGGCCGAACGGGACGCCGGCCATTTCTTTGAAGATCGTGTCGTCGAACCCGGAGAATTCATTCTGGGCTATCGCAACGAGTATGACGAACTCACTTACTGTCCCAACGTGAAGGAGTGGCCGCAGTCCGGAGACCGCTTCACGCTGAACGGAAGCTACCTGGCGGTGCGACAGATCGAGCAGAATGTCGAGGCGTTCGAGGAGTTCAGGAAAGCGAACGGCCAGGGCGTCTGCGAAAAGCTGATGGGACGTCGGATGGATGGCATGCCGCTCGGGTGGCAAGGCCCCCCGGGATCGGATTCGGCGGCCGACGCCTTCCGTTACCGTGTCGAGGACGCAAATGGCTTCGTCTGTCCCAAGGGGGCTCATGTCCGTCGGTCCAACCCGCGCGATTCCTTGGGCATTGACGTGCAATCGAGCATCAAATCATCCAAGCTGCACCGATTGCTCCGCCGTGGACGGCCCTATCGCGAGGAGACCGAAAGCGGCACGCCACGCGACGGCCTGTTCTTCATCGCTTGCAATGCGGATCTCGAGCGGCAGTTCGAGTTCATGCACCAGCGCTGGGTGCAAAACCCTCGGTTCGGGACTCTCGACGACCAGGACGACCCGGTGGTCGGCTCGCAGCCCGTCCCCAAAACGTTCACCATTCCCGGATTGCCAAGCGGCAGCGAAGTCACGCTGGCCTCGTTCACGCAGCCGCTCGGAGGCGGCTACTTCTTCCTGCCGGGGATCGCGGCGCTCAATTTCATCGTCGGCCATCGCGCTGGCGTCAGGACGGCCGCGGCGCACCATGCCGAAGCGGCAGTCTCCTGAGCGGCAAGACGTCGAAAGGGCCTAATCCTGCGGCTCTGACGCCACGTCGCCCTCAGCGTCGATGCGCAGCCATCCGGAGGGTGCGAGGCGCTGCTGCGGCAGGAAGCGCGCCTTGTAGTCCATCTTCTTTGAGCCCTCGATCCAGTAGCCGAGATAGACGTAGGGCAGGCCCTGGCGCCGCGCGCGGGCGATGTGGTCGAGGATCATGAAGGTGCCGAGCGAGCGGCTGACCTGGCTCGGCTCGAAGAAGGAATAGACCATCGACAGCCCGTCGCTGAGCACGTCGGTCAGCGCCACCGCGAGTAGCTCCTCGCCGCGGCCGGTGATGCCGCTGTCGGGGCCGCGCTTGCGATACTCGATGATGCGGGTTTCGACATGGCTGTCCTCGACCATCATGGCGTAGTCGAGCACGGTCATGTCGGCCATGCCGCCATGGCGGTGGCGGGAGTCGAGATAGGCGCGGAACACCGAATACTGCTCCGAGGTCGGGACCGCGCTGCGCTGCTCGCCGATGACGTCGGCGTTGCGCGCCATCACCTTGCGGAAGTTGCGGGACGGGCGGAACTCGTTGGCGACGACCCGGACCGAGACGCAGGCCCGGCACTGGTCGCAGGCGGGCCTATAGGCGATCGACTGGCTGCGCCGGAAGCCGCCGTGGGTCAGGAGGTCATTGAGGTCGCCGGCGCGGTCTCCCACGAGGTGCGTGAACACCTTGCGCTCATGCCGACCCGGCAGATACGGGCAGGGCGAGGGCGCCGTAAGGTAGAATTGGGGGGTGTCGCGCGAGTGCTGGGTCAAGGGACGTCGTGGGCCTCCGAAATGAGTATCAGCATCGCGCTACGCAGGCCCATGGTCAATCGGTCAGCTCGCAAGGTGGTTTAAAGAGACGCTCTAGTAGGTTCTTGCCGTCTGAGGCACGGGAGAACGGACCGAGTTGTTGATGACGACCGTTCCCAGCACGATGTCATGCAACAAGCGCCGCCGGCCGTTGAACAGGCCGACCACGACCACGAACGGCGTCAGGAACGAGATCGACACCCAGAACAGCACGGCGTGCATGGCGCCGAGCACGAAATAGCCGGATGCGCCGTACCAGGTGCGCAACTCCAGATCCATCACCCGCATGCCGACCGTCGCCGAATGCGGACCGCTGATGCAGGCGCCGTAATAGACCACGGCCCAGATCACCGAGGCCGGCCAGGCGAGCCAGAACAGCGCCCAGCCGAGGCCGAGCGTGACCACGCCGAACACGGCAATGAAGATGTAGCCAAGGATCACCGGGACCGAGATCACGATGAGATCGATCAGGAAGGCGAATACCCGCCGCGTCGACACGCCGCGGAACAGCTCCGGCTGGAGGTAGGGATCAAAGGCATGCGGCGGAACCCCGCCGGCATTGCGCCAGGGACCCGAGTTGGAGCCCGCATCGCCCTGCTCCGAATACGACATGGTCCGTCCTCCCGATCGGAAACACCCATGGCAGCACATGGGATCAGGCCGTCCCCCTGCCAAGGCCGCAGGGATCAACAAGCGGAAATATTCCGGCGATTCGGGGGCGGTGAGGAGGTCACGACAGGCAACCCCAAAGTCGTCCTGGCGAAAGCCAGGACCCATACCGCGGATCCTATCGATGGCGGACGGTGGCAGTCCCACGACGACGGATCTTCGCCAAACTGCTTCATTGGGTAATGGGTCCTGGCGTTCGCCAGGACGACCCGTGTGGAGACAGTGTGCGGTTAACTCTGCGCCTTGATCTTCTCCGCCGCCTTCGGCGCGAAATACGTCAGCACGCCGTCGGCGCCGGCGCGCTTGAACGCCAGCAGGCTTTCCATCATCGCGCGCTCGCCGTCGAGCCAGCCGTTGCCGGCGGCTGCCGCGATCATCGCGTATTCGCCGGAGACCTGGTAGGCGAAGGTCGGCATCGCAAAGGTGTCCTTTACCCGCCGCACGACGTCGAGATAGGGCATGCCGGGCTTCACCATCACCATGTCGGCGCCCTCGGAAATATCGAGCTCGACTTCGCGCAGTGCTTCATCGGTGTTGGCGCTGTCCATCTGATAGGTGCGCTTGTCGCCTACAAGCGTCTTGGCTGAGCCGATCGCATCGCGGAACGGGCCGTAGAAGGCGGAGGCATATTTCGCCGCATAGGCCATGATCTGCACGTCGAGCAGGCCGGCATGGTCGAGCCCCTCGCGGATCGCGCCGACGCGGCCGTCCATCATGTCGGAGGGCGCGATGATGTCGCAGCCGGCCTCCGCCTGCACCAGCGCCTGGCGCACGAGCACGGCGACAGTCTCGTCGTTCAAGATCCTGCCGTCGGCGATCAGGCCGTCGTGGCCGTGGCTGGTGAAGGGATCGAGCGCGACGTCGCAAAGGATGCCGATGTCAGGGAATTCTTTCTTGATCGCGCGCACGGCCTGACAGACGAGGTTGTCCGGATTGGTCGCTTCCGAGCCGTGCTCGTCGCGCAGCGACGCCTCGGTGTAGGGAAACAGCGCAAGGCAGGGGATGGTCAGCTTCATCGCGCGCTCGGCCTCGCGCACCGCCTGGTCGACGCTGAGCCGCTCGACGCCCGGCATCGAGCTGACCGCCTCGCGCTTGTTGCTGCCATCGATCAGGAACAGCGGCCAGATCAGATCGTCGGTGGTCAGCACGTTCTCGCGCACCAGGCGCCGCGCCCATTCCGCCTTGCGGTTACGGCGCGGTCGGACGGTCAGATCCAAGCCCAGATCTTTGCCAGGGGCGGCCGCGCTTCCGCGCGCCACCTCGCGCAATTCGATCGGACGTCCGTACTTGATCGCCATTTAAGGTATCTCCAACGCGATGATTCATCATCGCGCTTAGTTGTTGTTTGGGCATGATCTTTTCGGAAAACCGCTGCACACTTTTCCGGATCATGCCGAAGTAGAACTATTCTTATACCAGCTCGCATGGTTCCCGTCACCGCGGCTTGACCTTCCGCAACCCGGTAGCAGACCGATTGATTTTGCCCGGCGAAGCGGCCAGAAGGGGAGCCATGTCCGAGATATCAACCCGCGATGCCGCCCGCGATAGCGCCAGGGACAACGCCAGAGACAGCGCCATGTCGGTGGCTGCGCTGTCGTCCGAGCGGCCCGAGTCCGACGAGAACGTCTGGACGCGGCGGCTCGTGCTGTTCCTGCGCGTGATGGCGCTGCTCTCGATCCTGAAGGGGCTCTATCACTGGGCCCAGGTGACCGGCTTCGTCGGCGGCGAGGACGACGCGTTCGAGAACCAGTCGATGGCCTGGCAAGCCGCAACCGTCTACTTCGCCGTGATCGAGCTCGTCGCCGCAGTCGGCCTGTGGCTCGCCACGCCCTGGGGCGCGGTCGTGTGGCTCACGACCGTGGTTTCGATGGCGGTGATCGAATTGATGTTCCCCGGCATCTATGGCGGCAGCCTCATCGTGGTCGGGGTCGAAGCCTTCATGCTCGCCGCCTATCTCGCGCTCGCCTGGATGGCCGCGCGCGAGCGCCCGCCATAGTGATGGTCTTCGTGCCCCGGCTCTGCGCACCGAGCGTTGCACGCTGCAGCGCATCAGGGACACGCCAGTGTGTTTTCGCGCGTCGATGGTTGACCGTTGGTTGCTTCAAATTTGCGGCAAGTTTGCGAAGATCCCGCGTGATCCGCCACAGCTGTTACGCTCCCGTTTCGAAACAGGGCAGGGCTGTTCTGGAATGCGACAATACGTGCGCACGGAGGGTGAACAGGACCTTGCCACCGTCAACAGAGGGTTGCGAAAAGTCCTTGCCGCACAGGCTTAATCCGCGATTCACTGTCTTAAATTCATGATCTCTTTATTCTCTTATTTAAGCTGATCTTCAAACGCCTCCCCTTAAGTTGAAGCTATCAGGCGGGACAAAAGTTTCGTCGAAATAAGTGTCGACAAAAACGACAACAGGGGAAGTGTCATGATGAAAGCCGTCGCAACTGCGGCAGATACCGCAGAGCGCGTCGCCGGCCAGCAGGGCTCGGTGCAGTCGCTCTATCTCGAAGCTCTGACTCTGGTGGAGCGGCTGCATCGCCGCCTGCTCGACGTCATCAAGGATGAATTCGATCGTCGCGGCCGCGCCGACATCAACTCGGTGCAGGCGCTGCTCCTCTACAACATCGGCGACAAGGAGCTGACCGCAGGCGAGCTGCGCACGCGCGGCTACTATCTCGGCTCCAACGTCTCCTACAACCTGAAGAAGCTCGTCGAGCTCGGATTCCTCGATCATCAGCGCTCGCGCGTTGACCGCCGCTCGGTGCGCATCCGCCTGACCCCGCAGGGCCAGGAAGTTCGCCGCATCGTCGACGCTCTCTACCAGAAGCACGTCAAGACGGTGGAGCAGGTCGGCGGCATCTCGGGCGAGGAGTTCTCCACGCTCAACAAGTCGCTGCATCGCCTCGAGCGGTTCTGGACCGACCAGATCCTGTATCGGCTCTGATTTTTTCGGAGGGATCAAGGCCAAGCCGGCCCCACAACAAGACCGGCGCGCCTCCCTAACGTGCCTGAACTTCCCCAATCGCGCCGGCCCGGCTTCGCCTGGACCGGCGCGTTTTGTGTTTTTTGCACCTGCGAAAAAAGTAGCGCCTTGGCGGAACGAGCCGGCGGCTCGCGGCTTATCCCCTTGGGATCGGAGGCGTGCGATGCTGGTCGAGCGCGGGCTACAGAGGATGAACGTGGAGATCGTGAGCGAGGCCTATGCCATCGCCGCGAATTATCTGCGCAGGGCCGGCGCGCTCCCCGATACGCTCGTCACCGACGAACGGCTGCTGAAGATCATCGTGCAATTGTTCCAGCACGGCGAATTCAACAAGATCAGGCTCGCCAACAAGGCGATCGCCGAATTCGAGGCCGCCTTCGAGGCCGACGCGTTTGCCTGACAGCATTCCCCAAAATTCAGATCAATCAGAGGATGCCATGGAAGCCGCCATCGACCGCATCATGCAGACCTATGACCTGTTGGCGAACCGCACCGCTGCGGCGAGCGAGGAGGCGAGGGCGAAGGTGACGAACTACCTCAATACGCTGGTTGAAGCGGGCGAGAAGGACACTCATAGGTTGACGGTCTGCGGCCTGACTTATCTGCGCCAGCTCGACGGCAGCATCGACCCGGTGAAGGCGGGCTATACGGGGCTGTAGCGGCAAGGGCGGCCAAGTCCACCCCACAAGCGGGGAGTCGGCTACCCGCCGGTCGGGGAGCCCGGTGGTCGGGCGTGATGACGGCCATCCGTCAAGGATTGGGGGATTCCCCCGGCACAGGCGGCTCTGTCGTCTTTCAGGCCTCCAAATCCCCCCGATCCCCACCATATCTGGCATAATTGTCGCCCCGGACCCGCAAATGCTTGGCCGGACCGGGGCGATGTGGTAGATCGCGCGTGCTTCCAACCGCCACACAAGACCGACCGTAGCCCGCCAGAAAAGGCTGCGGCGGTGGAGATATTCGCCGATGACTTCCGCCAAAACCGCCTCCGCGCCCGATTCGTTTTTCACGGCCTCTGTTGAGCAGGCCGACCCGGAAATCGCCGCCGCCATCAAGGGCGAGCTCGGCCGTCAGCGTCATGAGATCGAGCTGATCGCCTCCGAGAACATCGTCAGCCGGGCCGTGCTGGAAGCGCAGGGTTCGGTGATGACCAACAAATATGCGGAAGGTTACCCCGGCGCGCGGTACTACGGCGGTTGCGAATGGGTTGACGTTGCCGAGAACCTCGCGATCGATCGCGCCAAGCGGCTGTTTGGTGCCAACTTTGCCAACGTGCAGCCGAACTCCGGCAGCCAGATGAACCAGGCTGTGTTCCTGGCGCTGATGCAGCCCGGCGACACCTTCATGGGCCTCGACCTCGCCGCCGGCGGCCATCTCACCCACGGCTCGCCCGTCAACATGAGCGGCAAATGGTTCAAGGCCGCGCACTACACGGTGCGGCGCGAGGACCAGATCATCGACATGGACGCGGTGGCCAAGCAGGCCGAGCAGGTCAAGCCGAAGCTGATCATCGCGGGCGGTTCGGCCTATTCGCGCGCCTGGGACTTCAAGCGCTTCCGCGAGATCGCCGACAGCGTCGGCGCGTACCTCCTGGTCGACATGGCGCATTTCGCAGGCCTCGTCGCCGGCGGCGTGCATGCCTCGCCCGTGCCTTACGCGCACGTCACCACCACCACGACCCACAAGTCGCTGCGCGGTCCGCGCGGTGGCCTGATCCTGTGGAATGACGAGACGCTGACCAAGAAGCTCAACTCGGCGATCTTCCCGGGCCTCCAGGGCGGGCCGCTGATGCATGTGATTGCCGCGAAGGCGGTCGCCTTCGGCGAGGCGCTGCGGCCGGACTTCAAGGTCTACGCCAAGAACATCGTCGAGAACGCCAAGGCGCTCGCCGAGACGCTGCGCAGCCACGGGTTCGATATCGTCTCCGGCGGCACCGACAATCATCTGATGCTGGTTGACCTCAGGCCGAAGGGCATCAAGGGCAACGTCTCGGAGAAGGCGCTGGTCCGCGCGGCCATCACCTGCAACAAGAACGGCATTCCCTTCGACCCCGAGACGCCGTTCGTCACCTCGGGCCTGCGCCTCGGCACGCCGGCGGCGACCACCCGCGGCTTCGGCGTTGCGGAGTTCAAGCAGGTCGGCGGCATGATCGCTGAAGTCCTGAACGCAATCGCGCAGTCTTCCGACGGCAAGGCGCCGCTGGTGGAGGCCGCGATCAAGGAGCGGGTCAAGGCGCTCACCGATCGGTTCCCGATCTACCAGTAAGGCCGGATAACAAGCGGATGCGCTGTCCCAACTGCAACAGTCTCGATACGCAGGTTAAGGACTCGCGTCCGACCGAAGACTCGTCCGTGATCCGCAGGCGGCGCATTTGCGTCGCC
Source organism: Bradyrhizobium sp. CCGUVB1N3 (assembly GCF_024199925.1). NCBI lineage: Bacteria > Pseudomonadati > Pseudomonadota > Alphaproteobacteria > Hyphomicrobiales > Nitrobacteraceae > Bradyrhizobium > Bradyrhizobium sp. CCGUVB1N3. The sequence goes on along the minus strand of NZ_JANADR010000001.1, from coordinate 1,837,494 downwards.
TGCAATTTCCGCTTCACCACCTTCGAGCGCGTGCAACTTCGCGAACTCACTGTGATCAAGCGCAACGGCCGCCGCGTGCCGTTCGACCGCGACAAGCTGATGCGTTCGGTGCAGATTTCCTTGCGCAAGCGTCCGGTCGAGCCGGAGCGGGTGGAGAAGATGGTTTCTGCCATCGTGCGCGAGCTCGAGACCGCCGGCGAAGCCGAGATCTCCTCGGAGGTGATCGGCGAGACGGTGATGGAGCATCTGCGCGCGCTCGACGACGTCGCCTATGTGCGCTTCGCCTCCGTCTACCGCAATTTCCGCGAGGCCAAGGATTTTGCCGACGTGCTCGGCGAGCTCTCCGGTGAGGAGGAAGCGCGGCTCGCCGCGATACGCAAATGATCTTCCGCATCCTGGAGGATCAGCTCGCGCAGAAGGCGCAAAGGGAAAAAGAATCCAAGGACGCTGATCACCGCTTCATGCAGCTTGCGCTGGCGCTTGGCCGGCGCGGGCAGGGGCGCACTTGGCCGAACCCCGCGGTCGGTGCCGTCATCGTCAAGGACCGCGTGATCGTCGGCCGCGGCTGGACGCAACCCGGCGGCCGTCCGCATGCCGAGCGCGAGGCGCTGCGATGCGCGGGGGAGGCGGCCCGCGGCGCCACGCTCTACGTCACGCTCGAACCATGCTCGCATTTCGGCAAGTCGCCGCCTTGCGCAGACGCAGTGATCGCGGCCGGCATCAAGCGCGTCGTGGCGGCGATCGAGGATCCCAATCCGGAGGTCGCAGGACAAGGCCACGCGCGCTTGCGCGCCGCCGGCATCACGGTCGATGTCGGGCTCTGTGCTGCGGAAGCGGCCTACGACCATGCCGGCCATTTTCGCCGCGTCAGGGATCGCCGGCCCCATGTGATCCTGAAGCTTGCGGTCTCGCCCGACGACAAGATCGGGGCGGCCGGCGGCAAGCCGGTCGCGATCACGGGAGAGGCCGCGCGTAACCGCGTGCATCTCTTGCGTGCGCAGAGCGATGCCATTCTGGTTGGCATCGGCACAGTGCTTGCGGACGATCCGCTTTTGACCTGCCGGCTGCCGGGCATGGAAGCACGTTCGCCGGTGCGCATCGTGCTCGACCGCAGTTTACGCATTCCGGCATCGAGCCAGCTCGTCCACTCCGCACGCGAGACGCCGCTGTGGGTGATCGGCTCCGAGCTTGCGGAAGCTGCCGCAGTTGCACGGCTCGGCGCGGCCGGCGCCCAGGTCACGCGCATTCCGCCCGGCAGCACGCCGGGGCTCGATCTTCCTGCGGTGCTGCACGCGCTGGCCGAGAAGGGCATCACGCGGCTGATGGTCGAGGGCGGCAGCCACGTGGCCTCCTCCTTCGTCGCGGCCGATCTGGTGGACGAGATCTGGCTGTTCCGCGGGACGGAAGCGATCGGCGCGGGCGGCGTCGATGCGCTCGATGCATTGCCCCTGTCGAAAATCACGCAGTCGCCCGCCTTCAAGGTTCATGCTAGCGAAACATTCGACAGAGATACTCTCACCATCTACGAGCGCGCTTAAATGTTCACCGGCATTGTCACTGATATTGGCGAGATCGTCGGCCTGACGCCGACGGCGCAGGGCCAGCTGCATCGGCTGCGCATTGCCTGCCGCTATGATCGTGCGACCATCGCCGATGGCGCCTCGATCGCCTGCAACGGTGTCTGCTTGACGGTGGTGGCTTCCGGCGTCGAAGGCGACAAAACCTGGTTCGACGTCGACGCCGCGGCGGAGACGCTGGCGCTGACGACGGCCAAGCACTGGAAGATGGGCACGAAGCTCAATCTCGAGCGAGCGCTCAAGATCGGTGACGAGCTCGGCGGTCACATCGTCGCAGGCCACGTCGACGGGATTGCGATGCTTCTCAGCCGCGAGGACTTGCCCGACATGGCGCGGTTCGAGCTCAAGACCACGCGGGAGCTCGCGCGCTTCATCGCGACCAAGGGCTCGATCACGCTGGACGGCGTGTCCTTGACCATCAATACGGTCAAGGACGTGACCTTTTCGGTCCTGATCATCCCGCACACCCTCAGCGTCACAACCATCGGTGCCTGGCGCGCCGGGGACGAGGTCAATATCGAGGTCGATCTGATGGCCCGCTATGCGGCGCGGCTGACCGAAATGAAGTGATTGTTACACGGTCATTCCGGGGCGATGCGACGGGACCGCAAGCGCGGCCCGGAGCATTGAACCCGGAATCTCGAGATTCCGGGTTCGCTTCGCGCCCCGGAATGACGCTCTCTCTGGCATTCGTGCTTGGCTTACGCTCCCCCGGCGACTACATAACGCGCCGACCTCAGTAAAACGGATTGAACTATGGCAGACGCGCGGCGCGCACCCCTGAAGGACCAGACCGACATTTCCGGCGCGCGTGCGCTGATTGTCGAAGCGCGCTTCTATGACGACCTCCAGGATGCGCTCCTGGAAGGCGCGGTCACCGAGCTGAAGGCGGCCGGCCTCACCCATGACGTGATCACGGTTCCCGGAGCGCTCGAAATCCCTGCAGCCGTGGCCATCGCGGTCGATGCTGCGGCGGGCAACGGGAAACCCTATGACGCCGTCATCGCGCTCGGCTGCGTGATCCGCGGCGACACCATCCATTTCGAGATCGTCTCGCAGGAATCCTCGCGTGCTCTGATGGATCTGGCCGTGGCACGCAAACTGCCGCTCGGCAATGGCATCCTCACCGTCAACACCGAAGAGCAGGCCTGGGCGCGGGCGCGCGCCAGCGAGCTCAACAAGGGCGGCGATGCCGCCCGCGCGGCGCTTGCCATGCTGCGCATCAAGCGCCGCCTGGCGCGGGCCTGAGCCATGGCTGACACCGGCAAGAAACAGCCCGGCGGGGCGGAGAAGAAGGCGAACCGGCGCGGCGCCGCGCGGCTCGCGGCCGTCCAGGCGCTCTACCAGATGGACATTGCGGGCGCCGGCATCAACGACATCTTCGCCGAGTTCGAGAGCCATTGGCTCGGCAACGAGGTCGAAGGCGACAAGTACCTGCCGGCGGAAGCTGCCTTCTTTCGCGACGTCGTCTCGGGCGTCGTACGCGACCAGAAGAAGCTCGATCCCCTGATCGACGAGGCGCTGTCGAAGGGCTGGCCCCTGAAGCGCATCGAGGCGATCCTGCGCGCGGTGCTGCGGGCAGGGGCCTATGAATTGGAGCACCGCAAGGACGTGCCGGGCCGCGTCGTGGTCTCCGAATATGTCGACGTCGCCAACGCTTTCGTCGATCGCGAGGAGACCGGCATGGTCAACGCGGTGCTCGACCAGATCGGCCGCCATTTTCGCGGCGACGAGTTCGGGCGAGGGTAGGACAAAAACGATGACCCTCGCCGTAGCCGTCATCCTGAGGTGCCGTAGCGAAGCGGAGGCCTCGAAGGGTGACGGCGTGCCGCTGAGGTCGCATCTCGGCCGTGCATCCTTCGAGGCTCGCAAGAGCTCGCACCTCAGGATGACGGGTCTGCTATCGTGACGCAGGACAAAAAGCAGCTATCCGGCGAAGACTCCCTCATCGCGCGCTATTTCAAGCCGCTGGCGACTGACCCCGGCGCGTTCGGGCTGGTCGATGATGCCGCCATCCTGAAATCCTCCGGCGAGGACATCGTCGTCACCACGGACGCAGTGGTCGAGGGCGTGCATTATCTCGCGAGCGACCCGCCCGACAGCATCGCCCGCAAGGCGTTGCGGGTGAACCTGTCCGACCTTGCGGCGAAGGGCGCCGCGCCCGCAGGCTTCGTGCTGACGCTGGCGCTCCGCAGCAAGGACGATGCCTGGCTGAAGCCGTTTGCCGGTGCGCTGGGCGAGGACGCCAAGAGCTTCGCGTGCCCGCTGCTCGGTGGTGATACGGTCTCGACACCCGGGCCGCAGATGATCTCGATCACGGCCTTCGGCCGCGTGCCGTCGGGGCGGATGGTCGGCCGCACCGGTGCCAAGGCCGGTGACCGCATCATGGTGACTGGCACGATTGGCGATGCCGCTCTCGGCCTCGATGTGCTCAAGGGCGGTGCTGCCGCGAAGGCGCTGGCGTCCGATCCGGCCGCGCGGGACATCCTGGTCGCGCGCTACCGCATTCCGCAGCCACGCAACGCGCTGGCGCAGGCGGTGCGCGACTGTGCGAGCGCTGCGATGGATGTCTCTGACGGGCTTGCCGGCGATCTCGCCAAGCTCTGCGCGGCCTCAGGCGTGTCAGCCACGATCGATACGGCCAGCGTGCCGCTGTCGGCGCCGGCCGCCGGCCTCGTTGCGCGCGGCGCCGTTGGGATCGAGGCGTTGCTGTCCGGTGGCGATGACTATGAGCTTCTGTGTGCTGTTCCTGAAGCGCGCTGCGCCGACCTGATTGCGGCCGGGCGGGCCGCAGGCGTGGCCGTGACCGCCATCGGAACGATAGTGCCGGGAAACGAGCCGCCACGCTTCCTGGATGGCGCGGGCCGGGAACTTGTCCTCAAGCGGCTGTCCTACAGCCACTTCTAGGAATTTCCGTGAAACGGGTGGCTTCGATCTAAATACCTGCCGAGATCGACGATTTTGGCGCCTTACGGCGTTGCACGGGCATGGCGATTTTGGCAAGGTCCCCGCCCATCGGGGCTGCTCCTTTTGGGGAGGCGCGGTCCCGCTTTAAGGCGCCACTCGGTAGCAACGGGAAAAAATCGGCGCTGGGGGTACATCAAGGATCTGAGGCAAAATTCACATGACAGCATTATGGTTGATAGTGCTCTGCGGAGTGCTCTCTGTCGTCTACGCGATCTGGGCGACGTCTTCGGTGTTGAGCGCGGATGCGGGGTCACCGCGCATGCAGGAAATCGCCGGAGCGGTCCGCGAGGGCGCGCAGGCCTATCTGCGACGTCAGTACACGACGATCGGCATCGTCGGCATCGTCATCTTCGTGCTGCTTGCCTATTTCCTGGGTATCTACGTTGCCGTCGGCTTTGCCATCGGCGCCATCCTGTCGGGGGCGGCGGGCTTCATCGGCATGAACGTCTCGGTCCGCGCCAATGTGCGCACCGCGCAGGCTGCGACGACGTCGCTCGCCGGCGGTCTCGAGCTCGCCTTCAAGGCGGGCGCCATCACCGGCCTTCTGGTGGCCGGCCTCGCGCTTCTCGGTGTGACGCTCTATTTCGGCTTCCTGACCTATTCGCTGAAGCTTGCACCTGACAGCCGCACCGTCGTCGACGCCATGGTGGCGCTCGGCTTCGGCGCCTCGCTGATCTCGATCTTCGCCCGTCTCGGCGGCGGCATCTTCACCAAGGGTGCGGACGTCGGCGGCGACCTCGTCGGCAAGGTCGAGGCCGGCATCCCCGAGGACGATCCGCGCAACCCGGCAACGATCGCCGACAACGTCGGCGACAACGTCGGCGACTGCGCCGGCATGGCCGCCGACCTGTTCGAGACCTACGCGGTGACCGCAGTCGCCACCATGGTTCTGGCGGCGATCTTCTTCGCCAAGACGCCGATTCTCGCCAGCATGATGACGCTGCCGCTCGCGATCGGCGGCATCTGCATCATTACCTCGATCATCGGCACCTTCTTCGTGAAGCTCGGGCCGAGCCAGTCGATCATGGGCGCGCTCTACAAGGGCCTGATCGCTACCGGCGTCCTGTCGCTGATCGGCATTGCCGGCGTGATCTACTACCTGATCGGCTTCGGCAAGCTCGATGGTGTCGAGTTCACCGGCATGGCGCTGTTCGAGTGCGGCGTGGTCGGCCTCGTCGTCACCGCGCTGATCATCTGGATCACCGAGTACTACACCGGCACCGACTATCGTCCGGTGAAGTCGATCGCCCAGGCCTCGGTGACCGGCCACGGCACCAACGTGATCCAGGGCCTCGCGGTCTCGATGGAAGCGACCGCGCTGCCCGCGATCGTCATCATCGCCGGCATCCTCGTCACCTACAGCCTTGCCGGCCTGTTCGGCATCGCGATCGCGACCGCCACCATGCTGGCGCTCGCCGGCATGGTCGTCGCGCTCGACGCCTTCGGCCCGGTGACCGACAACGCCGGCGGCATCGCCGAGATGGCGGGTCTGCCCAAGGAGGTGCGCAAGTCGACCGACGCGCTCGACGCGGTCGGCAACACCACCAAAGCGGTGACCAAGGGCTACGCGATCGGCTCCGCCGGTCTCGGTGCGCTGGTGCTGTTCGCGGCCTACAACCAGGACCTCAAGTTCTTCGTTGCGGATTCCGCGCACCACACCTACTTCGCCGGCGTCAATCCGGACTTCTCGCTCAACAACCCCTACGTCGTGGTGGGCCTCCTGTTCGGCGGCCTGCTGCCGTACCTGTTCGGCGCGATGGGCATGACCGCGGTCGGCCGTGCGGCCAGCGCGATCGTCGAGGAGGTGCGGCGCCAGTTCCGCGAGAAGCCGGGCATCATGCAGGGCACCGACAAGCCGGACTACGGCAAGGCCGTCGACCTGCTGACCAAGGCGGCGATCAAGGAGATGATCATCCCCTCGCTGCTGCCGGTGCTGTCGCCGATCGTCGTCTACTTCTTGATCTACACGATTGCGGGCGGCGGCGCGGCCGGTAAATCGGCGGCGTTCTCCGCCGTCGGCGCCATGCTGCTCGGCGTGATCGTGACCGGTCTGTTCGTCGCGATCTCGATGACCTCGGGCGGCGGTGCCTGGGACAACGCGAAGAAGTACATCGAGGACGGCCATTTCGGCGGCAAGGGCTCCGACGCCCACAAGTCCGCCGTGACCGGCGACACCGTCGGCGATCCCTACAAGGATACGGCGGGCCCCGCGGTGAACCCGATGATCAAGATCACCAACATCGTGGCCTTGCTGCTGCTGGCGATCCTCGCGCACTAAGCAACGGCGACAGCGCAAAACAAAACCCCGCGGCGCAAGCCGCGGGGTTTTTGTTTTCTCCTGGGTGTCATTCCGGGGCGATGCGACGGGACCGCAAGCGCGGCCCGGAGCATCGAACCCGGAATCTCGAGATTCTCAGGTGCGCAAGTGCGCACCATAGTTCGGTCCTGCGGACCGCCCCGGAATGACGAACAGCGCCTACTGCACATCCATCTGAAGACCTTCCTTCGCGATGATGCCCGCGAACTTCTTGGTCTCGGCATCGACGAAATCGGAAAATTGCTGCGGGGTGCCGTAGTCGGCGCGGGCGCCCATGGAGACGATGTTCTTCCTGATCTCCTCGCGCGCGAGCATCGCCTTCACCTGAAGATTCAGCGCCTCGAGTACGGGTGCGGGCACGTTCTTCGGCAGGAAGACGCCGAACCAGGACGACACGTCGAAATTGGCAAGCTCCGGCGCGCTCTCGCGCATGGTCGGAAGGTTGGGCGCGAGCTCGCTGCGCTCCGGCGTGGTGACGCAGAGCCCGTTGAGCGTGCCGTTCTGCACCTGCGGCAGGCTCGGATAGAGGTTGTCGAACAGGATCTGGATGTCGCCGGCGAGCGCCGCCTGGAGCGCGGGCCCCGCGCCGCGGAACGGGATGTGCGTCATCTTCAGCCCGGTGAGCTGGAGAAACCAGGCGCCGGTGAGGTGAGGGCTCTGGCCGACGCCGGAGGAGGCGTAGCTGAACTTATCCGGATTGGCCTTGAGGAAGGCGATCAGCTCTCCGATCGACTTGATACCGGTCTTCGGATGCGCCGAGACGATGTTCGGGATCCGGATCATGTTGGAGACCGCCTGGAGCTGGTCGGCCTTATAGCTGAGGTTCTTGAAGATGCTGTAGGCGATCGCGTTGGGGCCGGGATTGCCGATCAGGATGGTGTGGCCATCCGCTTTGGCGCGCGCGGCTTCCGCGGTGCCGATGGTGCCGCCGCCGCCCGAGCGGTTCTCCACGACCGCCGATTGGCCCCAGGCGGTTTGCAGATGCGCCGCGAGCAGCCGTCCCATGACGTCGGTCGAGCCGCCGGCGGCAGCCGGCACGATGATGCGGATGTTCTCGGTGGGCTTCCAGTCGGCAAGGCTCGCGCGCGGCAGGATCGCCGCCGTCGACAGGGCTGCCGCGCCGGTCAGCACGCGCCGGCGGGAAAACGATCTCCTGGTCACGAACCCACTCCCTGCGTCTTGTTTTGCAGGGAGCGTAGGGAACGTGGGCTGCAACCGCAAGCAGCGTGGAGCGGCACGACGCCGCAGCCTGATCTCAGTTGAAGCTGAGCAGCTTGAACAGCGGTGTGAGGTAGTTGAGCTCCTGACCCGAGGTCGGCGTGGAGCGGCTGATGGAGTCGAAGATCTTGCCGTCCTGCAGGCCGTAATTCGCAAGCCGGCGCACGCGCCGGTTCTTGTCGAAGTAGATTGCGATCACGCGCTGGTCGACGACACTCTGGTTCATGAAGGCGACCGGGCGTTGCGAGCGCTGCGAGATGTAATAGAACACCTCACCGTCCAGCGTCGCGACGGTGGAGGGCGTGCCCATCACGATCAGCACCTGATCCTGGCTCGCGCCGAGTGGAATCTGCTCGAGTGCACCCGGCGGCAGGATGTAGCCCTTCTGGAACTGCTCGCCCGTGCAGGCGGCAAGCGCGATGCTGACGAACGCCGCGGCGGCGACGGCGCGCCAGCGCGCATAATGGCCGCGCGCCTTGGTTCCGCGGTGGCTGGTCTGGCTCGAATTGGTCATTCTCGGAACTATCCCGTCCCCTTGCGTCGCGCGAGGCGCTGAAGTACCGGGCAGACGCGGCGAGCGCAACCCGCGCACGCACGCTTGTGGAACCCACAATGCTTTGGCCGTTCAAACACTTCAGGAAACCCCCGCTAGCCCCGCGCGGCACCATTGAGACCATCTATGGCATGATCGTGACGCAGGCGCGAGAACCCATGTTTTACCGGGACTTGGCCGTCCCGGACACGGTTAATGGCCGATTCGACCTGGTTCTCCTGCATTTGTGGCTCCTGCTGCGCCGGCTGCGGGCGGCTTCCGACGACACCGAACTGTCGCAGGCGCTGTTCGACCGCTTCTGCGAGGACATGGACGACAATTTGCGGGAGATGGGTATCGGGGATCAGGCCGTTCCCAAGCGGATGCGGGCCTTTGGCGAGGCCTTTTATGGCCGGGCCCGGGCCTACGACCAAGCCATGGACGAAGGCGGCGAGGCGCTGGCATCGGCGATCTGCAAGAATATTTTGAATGGGACCGACAGCGCGCAGGCGCGGCGGCTTGCGGCCTATGCGAGGGCCACGGAAGCCGAGCTCGCCCGGACCGACCAGGGCGCGCTGCTGCGCGGTTCATTTGCGTTTCCACCGCCGCCAGGGGAGCATGTGGCGCCATGACCAGACCCAATGCCGGACCCGAGACCGATCCTTGGCGCGTGCCCCTGATCGTGGCCCAGATTCCGGACACCGGTGTGCATAGGGAGATCGAGGCATCGAGCCGCGAGCGCGAGGCCATCGCCGGGGTCGCGGGCGTTCGCGAGGTCCTCTCCGCCCAAGCCTCTTTCGACGTGTCCCCGAAGAGCGGCGGGCGGGTGCATGTTACCGGCAACGTCCGGGCGCGGATCGGCCAGACCTGCGTGGTGACGCTCGACCCGATCGAGAGCGAGATCGACGAGGAGATCGACCTGATGTTCGCACCCGAGGCCGAGGCGCGGCGGCTCGCCGACCTCATCGAGGAGGGGCAGGACAGCGACGACGCCGAGGCCGCCCCCGAACCGCCGGAGGCGATCATTGGCGGCGTCATCGACCTCGGCCGGCTGGCGACGGACGCCCTGTTCTTGGGCATCGACCCCTATCCGCGTAAGCCGGGGGCGGTGTTCGAGGCGCAGGTGACGGCCCCCGATCCCGAGGATCACCCCTTTGCGGCGTTGAAGGCGCTCCAGGACGAACCCAAAGACAAGCCCAAGCGCAAATGAGGGCAAATAACGGTGCGCCGCGGGTGGGCTCGCTTTGCGATGTGCATGAATGGTTTGCCTCGTCAGGTTGAAACATTGCTTCATCGGTTTGATTTCATGATATTTTTCTCGCTGGGGCGGGCGCGATCCGGGATCGCCCGGGATGCAAAAGGCTGGGGTCAAGAGGTTGTTTCGACGCGGGGAAACGTTATTGTCGCGGCCCGGTTCGGGTGCGGCGTGGCGCCTGGCCGATCGCTGTTGATGATGGCGAACCCATTCCGCGGCCCCGCTAGTTCTTAGACCGCACGAGACCAGGTTTCCGGGAGTTCATGCCAAGCAAGGTTCGAATCGCGCTTGACGCCATGGGAGGCGATGTCGGCGCGCCCGTCGTCATTCCCGGCGCGGCCATCTCGCTTGCCCGGCATCCCGATACTGAATTCCTGCTGGTCGGCGACCGCGCCAAGATCGAGCCGGAGCTCCAGAGGCATCCCTCGCTAAAGGCCGCCTCGAAGGTGATTCACACCGACGTCGCCGTCGGCATGGAGGACAAGCCGAGCCAGGCGCTGCGGCGCGGCCGCAAGACCTCCTCGATGTGGCTCGCCATTGACGCGGTCAAGAAAGGCGAGGCGGATGTTGCGGTCTCCGCCGGTAACACCGGCGCACTGATGGCGATGTCGCGCTTCCACCTGCGTACGCTGCCGGGCATCGATCGCCCGGCTATTGCCGGGTTATGGCCGACCAAGCGCGGCGATTCCGTCGTGCTCGACCTCGGCGCCACCATCGGCGGCGATGCGCACCATCTGGTGTCGCTCGCAGTCATGGGCGCGGCGATGGCGAGTGTGCTGTTCGACAAGCCGCGCCCCTCGGTCGGCCTGCTCAATATCGGAACCGAGGAGATCAAGGGACACGAGGAGATCCGCGAGGCCGGCGAAAAGCTGCGCGCGATGAACCTGCCGGAGCTCGACTATCTCGGCTTCGTCGAGGGTGACGGCATCGGCAAGGGACTGGCCGACGTCATCGTCACCGAAGGTTTCAGCGGCAATATCGCACTCAAGGCGGCCGAGGGAACCGCGCGGCAGATGGCGGAATTGCTCCGTAACGAGATGCAGCGGAGCTGGTTGTCCAAGCTGGGCTACCTCTTCGCGCGCGGTGCTTTCCAGGCCCTGCGCGACAAGATGGACCCGAACAAGTCCAATGGCGGTGTGTTCCTCGGATTGAGGGGCCTCGTGGTCAAGAGCCACGGCGGAATCAGCGCCGAAGGCTTTGCCTATGCGATCGATGTTGGCTATGAGATGGTCCACTACGATCTCCTGAACAAGATCAATCAGATGCTCAACCGCGACGGTGGCGCGCTGACTTCAGTGCCGACCGCGCAGGAGGCTGTTTCGTGACTCAAATTCGATCGGTCGTGCTCGGCTGCGGCAGCTATTTGCCGGAGCGTGTCGTGACCAATGCCGAGTTGGCGGCCCGCATCGACACATCGGACGAGTGGATCGTGCAACGCACGGGCATTCGCGAGCGTCACATCGCGGCCGACGACGAGTTCACCTCGCACCTTGCGATCAAGGCGGCGCGCGCCGCGCTCGCTCATGCCCGGCTCGATCCGCAGGCGATCGATCTGATCGTGCTCGCGACCTCGACGCCCGACAACACGTTTCCGGCGACCGCAGTCGCCGTCCAGCACGGGCTCGGGATCAACCATGGCGTGGCGTTCGACCTCCAGGCGGTCTGCTCCGGCTTCGTGTTCGCGCTCGCCACTGCCGACAATTTCCTGCGCACCGGCGCCTACAAGCGCGCGCTGGTGATCGGCGCGGAAACCTTCTCGCGTATCCTCGACTGGAACGACCGCGGCACGTGCGTGCTGTTCGGCGACGGCGCCGGCGCCATCGTGCTGGAAGCGCAGACGCAACCGGGCAAGATCTCCGACAGCGGCGTGCTGACCACGCATCTCCGTTCGGACGGTCGCCACAAGGCCAAGCTGTTCGTCGATGGGGGGCCCGGCTCGACCAGGACGGTTGGCCACTTGCGCATGGAAGGCAAGGAGGTGTTCAAGCACGCGGTCGGCATGATCACCGACGTGATCGTCGATGCCTTCAACGCAACCGGCATGACCGCCGAGGACATCCACTGGTTCATCCCGCACCAGGCCAACAAGCGAATCATCGATGCGTCCGCCCACAAGCTGCATATTGCGCCGCAGAAGGTGGTGCTGACCGTCGACAAGCACGGCAACACCTCGGCGGCCTCTATACCGCTGGCGCTGTCGGTCGCGGTGAAGGACGGTCGGGTCAAGAAGGGCGACCTGCTGCTTCTGGAAGCGATGGGCGGCGGTTTCACCTGGGGTTCCGCGCTCGTCCGCTGGTAGCAGAGCGCGATCGATAAAATTTTGCCGAGATTGCAGCGTATTTTGCCGACTCAAGCGGGGATGAGCGGGTTGACCGTCGTCTCGTAACCTCATAATTTTAGACGACAATTGTTCGCCGTGATGTGGGGCAGGGCGATGACCGAGACTAGTAAAACCGTAACGCGTGTCGATCTCTGCGAGGCCGTCTACCAAAAGGTCGGCCTGTCGCGGACGGAATCGTCTGCCTTCGTGGAACTCGTATTGAAGGAGATCACCGATTGCCTCGAGCGGGGCGAGACGGTGAAACTGTCCTCGTTCGGCTCCTTTATGGTGCGTAAGAAGGGTCAGCGTATCGGCCGCAATCCGAAGACCGGTACCGAAGTGCCGATTTCGCCGCGCCGGGTGATGGTGTTCAAGCCGTCCGCCATCCTGAAGCAGCGGATCAATTCGCAACACAAGGCCAATGGCGACGGCAGCAAGACTCAGGCCGAGGCGTAATCGCCTCCCATAAGGAGAGCCGCATTTGGACAAGGCGCCGGATGCGTTCCGCACCATCAGCGAAGTAGCGCAGGACCTCGACATCCCGCAGCACGTCCTGCGGTTCTGGGAGACCCGCTTCTCCCAGATCAAGCCGATGAAGCGCAGCGGCGGCCGCCGCTACTACCGCCCCGACGACGTCGACCTGCTCAAGGGCATCCGCCGGCTGCTCTACGGCGAGGGCTATACTATCCGCGGCGTGCAGCGGATCCTGAAGGAGCACGGCATCAAGTCGGTCCAGGGGCTCGCCGATTCGTCGGCTGCGGTCTCGTTCGGCGCGATCGAGGATGCGATCGGGCAGAGCCTGATGGAGACCGAGGACGAACCCGAAATCCGCGGCGTCGCCGATACCGACGATGACGACTACCAGGGCGAGGAGGAGGAGGGCATCGATTTCCGCTTCGCCGAGATCGACGACGAGGAAATCCTCACCACCTTCCGCAAGGGCCCGGCCGACCGCGCCGGCCCGAACCCGGCCGACCGGGAGCGGCTGGAGCGGGTGCTTCAGGACCTCGTTGCCTGCCGCGAACTGATCGATGAGGCGCTCAAGGCCGGCTGAGCCGGCGCATTCTGCGATTTCAGGGGAATGTTCCCGGTCGTGCGGGCGGTTCAGGCGGCTTGCGCAAAGCGGCGATCCTAGCTATGGGAACGGCATTCGGAGCGTGGCGCAGCCCGGTTAGCGCACTAGTCTGGGAGACTAGGGGTCGGAGGTTCAAATCCTCTCGCTCCGACCAAAATTCAGCAATCATTGCAAAGTCGTTTTCGGGCGGTCAGTTGCCAACGGACCGCCCGTTGGCGACCGTCCGGCCAAAACGTCGAAAACAACCCCATGCAAAGTAGCCGCTGACAGGCGGCGCTAGGCTCTGCGGATTCTACGAAATCCTTGAGACCTCGGGGCAAATCGGTGGGATGGCGCCATTGCCAGCGCGGAGCCCCTGCAAGACCTAGAAGCGGAGGATGAGCCGCGAAGGTGGCGGTACCGCTCTCTTGAAGGGCGCTACCCCATGGTCGCTGCGCAGTCCGGTCGGACGCCTTGGATTACAGTGACAGTGTACGTATTTGTCCTTTCGCCGCCCGCCCACGTACAAGGCCGGATGAGAATTAGGTGCACTGGACTGCACCCCTGAAGTGAGACACGATAATTTCAGTGACAGCGGGGTTGTCACGATGCGTTATCGCGCTTTGTTTTGGGCGAACGCGGTTTCGAATTCAAGAGGCGACTGATATCCGAGCGCCGAATGGAGGCGCTCTTTGTTGTAGACCTCTGCGATAAAGCTGTTGATGTGGCGGCGCGCGTCGCCCAGGTCAGTAAAGGCCCGGCCGTTGACCTGCTCGGCCTTGAGCGTCTTCATGAAGCTTTCGGCCTTGGCGTTGTCGAAGGGATTGCCCGGCCTGCTCATGCTGATGGTGATGTCGCGATCGGCCAGTCGCTGGCGATAGGCGATGGACGCATATTGCACTCCGCGGTCGGAGTGATGGATCAGGCTGCCGGGTGCCGGCTTCCTGGTGGCGATGGCTTTCTCCAGTGCAGCGATGGCGAGTGAGGCATCGAGCGTGTCTTCAAAAGCCCATCCGACAGCCTTGCGCGAGAAGGCATCCAGAATGACGGCGAGATAGGCGAAGGTCTTGGCGAGATGGACATAGGTGATGTCGGCGACCCAGATCTGATCGGGTGCGGATGGCACCAGGCCGCGGACCAGATTGGGGACGACGAGAACGCCCGATGGCCGTTCCGCAGGCGGCTTCAGGAACGGCGTCTTGCGCTGCGCGAGCAGATTATCCTGGCGCATAAGCCGCTGAACTTTCTTGGCATTCACCGCCATACCTTGGCGCCGGAGGGCAGCTGTCACCCGCCGATAGCCGTAGAAGACGTGCTTGAGGCAGATGCGCTGGATCACATCGCGCAGCTCGCAATCTGCTGTCTCGCTGCTGCGTTTGGCGAGATGGCGGTAATACGTCGCGCGCGGCAGGCCCGCGAGGCGGCATAGTCGCTGCACGTCGGCGTTTGCGTCTGTTACCTGCGAAGTCATCGCTTGGATGACTTCGACGATGCGGATGCGGGTTTGCCTTGCGCTGCCGGCCGCTCCAAGGCGCGCAAGGCTTGTCGAAAAAAATCGAGATCCATCTGCTGGCGCCCCACCAGCCCTTCGAGCTCGGCGATGCGCGCTTTGGCGAGCGCGAGGGCGGAGCGCTTGTCGTTGTACGTCGCTAGCGGCTTCAGCTTGCGGGGGCCAGGCTTGGGTCCGCGCTTGCGGTTCAACCCGTCTGGCCCATCGGCCTTCCACGCCTTGATCCAGTCGTGGAGAATCTTGCGAGAAATCCCGAGTTCACGGGCTACCGGCAGAACGCCGTCGCCTCTCTCAACCCGCTTGATCGCCTTTATTTTGTAGGCCGTCGGAAACTGACGGTTCTTTCCTTGTACTGCCACAGGTCATCCTTGAAATGCCTGTCACTGAAATTATCGTGTCTCGCTTCAGGGGTGCAGTCCAGCACTGTCACCGTAATTCCAATGCGGAAGCTGAAGCTGCATCGCCTTTTCTAACATCCTAAGGCCTCTGCAATGTCAGTCCGAGTCATCAGGCTTCGGCGATCTCAACAGTCTCGCTGAGCTTGGTTTCAGCGTCGTAGATTTTAACTTGGAGCCGAGGAGATTGCCTCTTCAGCTGTGTGCCTGCTTCCAGAGCGCTGACTTTTGTCTCGAAGCTCGCCTTGATGTGTCCGTCAATCACTAAGGCATAACCGGTCCGGAGGGGCTCAACCGATGCCTTGGTGGCGCGGGCAGACGCTGGGCCTGCTGCCATCCTGCGCCTCTCGCGCATGGGAAAACTCCGCTTGTCGGGGATTAAGCTCATCAACTGCCCACGGCCCCCAAAGTTCCCTATGACGGCGGCCCCCGCAGGTCGTCGAGCGAATTCGCATAGGGGTGCATAGGCGCGCCGAGACGCCCCACGAGGGGATGAAATCGTTAGCTGGGACCGATGGCGCTTGCGAGCCCGACGGCGATGGGGATGAGGGCCGCGCAAGCCCACAAAACGGGTGCGCTGGAGCTTAGGCCGACAATGAGGATCCAGAGGCCGAAGCCCACCATGAAAGCCGAGATCGCATAGGCGACTGCTGTGTTCATCGGTCGATCCTCAGCAACATAGGATCGATATGCCTTTAGGACTCGCCGCGGGCCAAATGGTTCCCGCGCGCGCCGAAGCGCCCCGCCACTATCGACGGTGCATGCACGCCTGCACGTACTCCTTAAGGGCGGGATCCCCCTTGCCCCCACTGAGACCGCCGCGGATGCTCGGGCAACCGCAGGGCGAGCGCAAGCGCTATTTCGCTTTTGCCCTCAAGCCGTACGCCAGCCGCTGACCGTGGCCTAATCGGTTGCGCTGGCGGCGCGCACTAGTTCTGCAAGCAGTAACCTAGCAATCATTTCGGGCGGCGACCCTCCGACCTGAGTGGCCTTAGATCCGACCTGTGACTGAACGTGCACCATTGAACTTTGAACGAAAAATGTTCCGTGGTGTTCAAAACCGTCGATGGTGACGGTGACGGCCCTTACTGCGGATGGCCTGCTCACAGTGGTGTGCCCTCGTTCGACCGCGAAACGGGTCATTGAAAATTCGGCAAATCAGGCGCCGATCGCACACGAAGCGCAACCGGCAACGGCTGGCGGCGCATGCCCGCCGGTTGAGGCAGTAACTTATCCACAAGCTCGGCGGCGCTGGCGTCTTGTTTCGGCGCCGCCGGGGTCCAGGATCAAAGTCATGCCACCGAGGGAGGAAGGCATGCGCAATAGGAAAGCGGCGGAAGCAGATGCCGACGTTGAGGCGCGGATAGCTCAAATCGAGCAGATGACGTTGGAGCAGATCGCAGTGTTTCAGAGCAGGATACTGACCGACATCACCAAGGGAAGAATCGCGCCAAGAGAAGCCAGCGCCATAGATCGCGCTCTTAGAAAACGGTTAAAAGCGATTGAGCGGGAATTGCACCACACCTAGCCAGGCCAGGTAGTGCGGTGACAGGAAGGCGGCGCGGGGTTCCCGCGCGTCTCGTTAGGACTAGGGCGGCTCTTCACCGGTCTCTATCTTGTCGACTATTGTGATGCCCGCCCAATGCAAGCCGGTCAGCAATACAGCTCTCACAGACGCAGAATCGAATCCAAGATCCTTGAGGTTGGGTGGATGGATCTCGGGCTGTGTGCCCTTCAACCGGACGGCTACGTGCAAGTGCTGGCACAGGTGCTCGACAATCCGATTGACTTGATCGTCAGTCATGTTCCCCCTCCTTGCGTTCCGCGGGGCTTCGATCCCGCGCTCAATCCCGAACGTCAGAGTCGAATCTTCTGTCGCGAACAAGATCGATCCCTTGGGGCCAACATGGCGCAAGTCTCGCCCAATGGGTAACCGCCGGCTGCCAATCAGACATCAGCCGCGGTCGCAAAAAGCCGGACATCACCCGAAAGGCGTCGCCCGTCCAATATCCGATTGCAACCTCACTCTTGCCTATGAGCTTGAGACTTGGTGGCTGGCCGGCTGCCGACACGATCAACAGCAGGCGCTCCTTCGCTGGTGGGATTTGAAGCGGATAAGCGTTCCATTCGATTGTCTGCAACGTTCGCTGGGTCATGGCCGGATCTGCTACGCAAGGCCCGCCGACTGATTGTAGAGGCCCGCCGACTGAGTCGGTGACATCGGGGCCCGCCGGTTCACGCTGGCGGGCCTATCCTTTCGGGAATGCTAGAAACAGTTTGACCATGAACCAGAAGGTGGGCGCCCAGATCAGGGCGAGTATCAGGCCCATGAATATCTGGCGGAACCGACTTGCACGTTCATTTGTGTTTCTGCCGATCATGATCAGATCATCGACCTGTTCTGAGACGGCTTGTGTTTTGCTCGGCTGTAGCGCCGGACGTTGATCTGGCTCAAGGAAACGGCGGGCCTTGTAAGGCGGATGTCAGCCTACCATGCGATCTACTGTCGCCGTCGATTCCCCCGCGGGGTTGGCGGCTGCGAGGTCCGGTTCGGATTTGCCTCCAATGCCGGGCCTCGCTTCCAGAGCAAAGGGCGCAGGGTTTCGGTCCCGCGCTTTTGCTTTCAACCCTTCGGTTGGCGCAGATTTTCGATATCAATGTAGCGAACCAACTGCCGCGCCTCGTCGCCCGAGTTGGGCAAATGCCACAAGGCACGCCGCGCGATCTCACGCAGGAGCGCGACTTGGTCCGGTGCCGGATGCGGTCCTGGCATTCGCTCGCTCGCGGCTAAGGCGCCGTCAACGATATGGTGTGCGGCCATGCGAGCCCAGGCTTCGCGGTCGCTTTCTTCAAGGTCACGCATCTACGAGCTTGCCGTACAGCGAGATCGCTTCACGACTGGATTTCATGGCTATTCCTCGCGTTCGATGGCCTGCCCGATCCTGCAAACGAGAACGGGCTCCGGCGCGCGAGGCTGGAACACACCAGAGCCGTCCCTCCCTGTGCGCTCCGCCGAGCGCAAATCCATCGTACCGTCAAAGAGCGGCAAAGCGATGCGCGCACTCGGAGTAGCCCAGAAGCTCCGTCGGTACTGACGCGAGACTCGCTGGCGGCCCTATCTCACGAGCCTGTACCTCCTCGCCGGCTTTTGATGCGCGTCAGAAGGTGACATCGCGATTGACATCCTTGTAGAGGAGATAGGCGGCTTTGCTCCATCCTGTCGGGTAGAAGAGCTGCGGGCAATACGGGCCCATCCAGATGAAGTCGCTGGTCCAAGTCTCGTGCCAGTCGGCACCGAGAAGATACATGCCCTGGCCTTCCAGCATGTAGAGGCCATGCTCCATGATGTGTGTCTCGACATCTGGAAAATGTGCGCCCGGCTGGAAGCTCAGGATGTTCATCTCCATGTCAAACCGTAAGTCGTTGAAGCCGAGCAGGTGCTCCCAGGTACGACCTTCCGTGCCATTGTGGTTGATACATTCCACGTTTTTCCTGTGCGACACGATCGGATCTGGCTGCGGCAGGTCTATTGCCTCGTAAGGCTTCCAGAGACCGATGACCTGCGCCTGGTTCGCTCCGGCATTCCGAAGCGAGAACCGTGTGTGCGGCGGCATATAGGCATAGCCCTCCGGGCCAAGTTCGATCTGTGCCGCGTCATTCACGGAGAGCAGTACCGTGCCGCCGATGACGTAGAAGAAGCGCTGGAGGCGATCGCTGATCGGCGCGCGCGTGCCGCCACCGCCCTCGATCTCGAGCATCGCCTGTGCGAATTTTGCTCCGAGTGCCGGCGCTGCCTGAAAACGGACGATCGTCTTTTCATATGCGGGCAGATAGCTGTCCATGATGCCTTCAGGCGGCATGAAGGCATAGTTGCGGCGCACGACGCTGCGCGTATGGCCGAAGGCGCCGGGCGGCAAGCGGCCAGACGGAATGGTCATCGAATTCGGGTGCATGGGACAGCCTCACAATCAGCGGAAGTGCGGCCGCGACAATGATCTCGACCTGATCACCATCCGGCATGATCAGATTAAGCGGATGAACGGACCGGCCGCAATCCTCCGGCATCCACGATGCTCAGATACTGTCGAATATAGGCCTGTGACGATGATTGGTGCCGATCACTTCGAATTGCGGCCGGACGAGAATTGGGTGTCACCGCAATTTATTGCCGTGTCGTCGGGCATGGAGGCGGAGAGAGTTGAGTGCACTGTCACCGCCGAAATTGGCGCGGGACATAGTCCCAAGCGTTTTGCTTGACGCGCATTCAACTCTCCGGGGCTGAAACTGTGGCTGGCGTACTCAGGGGAGCTCCTCCAACTGAAACGGGCCCTAGAGACTTCGACTGCCGAGCCAACCGTTTGCGCATCGCCAGTCGATCACGAGCGCGCCCTCTTGGGATGGAAGAGGTTATTTCCGACATCATGGCACTTTGCAGCGAGTCGACCTTCGCGATAAGCGTAGAAAGCTGCGCCGACATCTTCTTCACATCGACCCGTTCGTCCGTGATGCTCTGTCGCAGAGAGCCGAGGATAGCTGAATCCTGCTGCTGCAGAGCCGCATTTTGCTGCAATGAGTGATTGTTCTCCTGCAGCGAGGCGGCATGTTGCTGCTGGGCCGACTGAATATCCTTCAAAGCAGCGACAACCGGATCCGGTTTTGGCGCGGAAGCTTCCCAGCGCGGAAGCAGTTCAGCCAAGCTGCTGACATGCGGCGACGGAAGGTCAAACGGCAGTGTATAGATGGCCGCCGAGCCATTGATGGCCAAGGCACACACGGACAGTGCCAGGACCGATTTCCGGCTGGACCGCTTGATCAGTACCGGAGCTTCTGGGGCTGCGACCGCACGTGCGAGCGCTGCGGGGTCGAATTGCCCGGTGAGGCCTTGCGTTTCGGATGTCGTGGTCACGTGCATTGACCCCAAATGAGCAAGCAACAGGAAGCCGTCGGCGGAACGTCCTCACGACGCCTCCTCTGCGCGGCCCCATCTACAACTTTCCAAAATTGTGGGCTTTTCGGATTAATTCCGCGTTAGCGACGTGGCCGCCTGGCATGCCCGGCAACCCCGGCCGACTACGGGGCTGTGGGATTGAATTGCCCGAGCGGCGTGTCCCGGTTCTCGCTGAAGCAAGGTGTTGTGCTCCCCCGAGGATTGGGGCAGCCTGCTTCGAAGCGCGACAAAAGTTGCAGACAACTCACGCCAAGAGTGTAGGATTCGGCAAAACGGGAGGAGCAGCATGTTTGAAATCAGCGGTTTCGACACGGCAGGCATCGTCAGTCTCAAGCGGCTGTCACTCACCGCCGCCCTCAAGAAAGCCAAAGAGCTTGTCGAGGATGGGTGCTGGGACGTTCAGATCGTTGATCCAGATGGTCGAGTATACACCTCGCTTGAGGAACAGGCCGCTTAGCCACCCGCCTGCATCAACTCCCCCGCGTCATACCGTTGCCAATCAACTCCATTGGGCGCACGCTGTCCCGGCGCGTTAGACGCACCGCAGGGAGAGACACATGAAGGGACCTGGCCTGGACGGTCGCCATCGGGACAAGGATGGCGCGATCAGCAAGAAGCACGGCAACACGCTGGTCGGTACGTTGCGCAAGATCTACGGCAAGGGTTTCGCGGCCGGTTATCCGGATGCGACCCAGCTCAGCGAGGTCCTGCTTCAGTTGAACGAGACGTCGCTGAGCCAGTTGCGTCGCGACCACGACACCGGGCATTTGGGACACAAGATCGACCAAGCCTCGAAGTGACGGACTTCGCGCCGCCAAATTCAACTCGTCGAAATAACTCCGCCGACACGGTAAGCGCATTCGAAGAAGCGTCTGGCGCAACCAAGTCGCTTTCATCGACGAGGTTCTGATCAGCGCGGAAACATGCTCGGTTCGATGCGCTCGACTATTCGCAGCACGCTGTTGCAGGCTGGACATTCATACGATCGAATTTCATACCGCCCGCCGGCGGGTTCGCTTCGGATGAGTGTGCGTGGCTGGTCGCACGCCGTGCAACGCGGCCCTTCGAAGTATCGATTGCGGTTCATTGCAGAACCCAAATCGCAGCGTCGGAAATGGAAAGGGCCGCCCGAAATATACCGGGCGGCCACCGAGTCCGATATCAAGCGGCTGATGTCAGTCTCGGCGCAAGTACCGTAATCTCGACGCGAGCCTACAAACGGTTCGGTATCCGACGTTCCCTGTCGGAACACAGGGCGCGTTGCAGCTTAGCCACACCATCTCATCGCAGTCGTTTTCGGGCGGACAGTTGCCAACGGATGCCCGTCGGCATTTGCCTGCCCAGGTTGGCCCGTTGCGTCATGAATGACGAATCGGGCGTGGCGGGCTTTCCGCCATAGAATCTCATGGCGCGCGCAAGCCCCTCCCGCACCATTGGAGCGAGAGTCAGGTTGGCTTCGATCGGTCTTCTGCTTTTGCCGGTCGCATGATGCAGCTCGCAACCGAACCAGAACGCACGTGTGATTCAATTCGCCGGATAGCAAGTTCAATTTCGAAAAAATCTACAACAATCAAATGCTTGCCTCCGCTTAGGAAGCTAGCGTCGGAGGCTCAAATCCTCGCTCCGACCAATTTCAGACGTTTGGCAAGAGGTCGGCAGAAGCCGGTCCCCCTTGGGGCGTTTCCTCCCCTTTCGGGGTTGGGCCTTAGGCGTGGCCCTTGATCTCGTAGTGACCTAGCACACACTTGTAGCGTTCGATGCGCCAGTTGACGTGATAGATCGGGTGTTCGCCCATCCATTTTGCGAGTTCGGCCTGCGCGCCGACCGCACACTGCATGAGCGAGATTTCGGGTGTCATGTTGCTGTCGGTCACGATTTCCTCGACGCAACCGCCTGAGGCTGTTGCGCCAAGCCGGCAGAGCACGGCCACGACGGTAATAAACATGTGCATTTCACCTCTTTGGTTGTTACTCGCCATGAGGAGATGCAAGTGGAGTGCCACGCCGTGTGTCGACCGCGACACGATGGCTTGAAGACTCACTTCAGCTTTCGCCCCATTTGACGATTCGGATTGTAAAAAAATTCCCCTCAATCCGAAGCCGGACAAATACGGGGAACCGGCCGCTATGAACCATCATATAGGCTACGTCGCCGCTCGCCCGCTTCATCGCTGCGGTTGCAGCCGGTAGGTTTGAACGCGGTGAAGGCCGGCAATCGTGGTCGTGCGCTCGAGCTGCAGAGGAAGCTGCTCGCGCTGTGGAATGCGATCACCGCCGACAATCTTCCGGCCTGCACGCGCCATGCGCAGATGCTTCAGGGCCTGCCGAAGACTTCGGCCGCAGACTTGGCCGCGCGCGCCGATGTCCAGGCGGCGGAATAATTCGTCCGCCGAAATAATTCGCCGTCGTCGTGGCGCAGCGCCGGCCTGCTTTACCGCAGGCGCGGCGCTGCTACACTTTGCGACGGCCCCGTGCATTGCCCGTGAAGGCCAACAAGACCAACAACCAGACCAATAGCGAGGGGGCCGAACCCATGAAGGACTTTTCCGGAAAGATCGCCGTCATCACCGGCGGGGGAACGGGGATGGGGCGTGAACTGGCGCGCCAGCTCGTGGCCGAAGGCTGCAACGTCGCGATGTGCGACGTTTCGGAAGCCGCGATGGCCGAGACCAAGCGGCTGTGCGAGGTCGAGAAGCTGCCGCAGGGCCTGCGCGTCACCACCCACGTCGCCGACGTCGCGATCGAAGATCATCTCAAGCGGTTTCGCGACGAGCTCGCCGAGCAGCAGAAGACGGACAGGATCCACCTGCTGTTCAACAATGCCGGCATCGGCGGCGGTGGCAGCCTGTTCACCAACACGCGCGAGCAATGGGAGCGCACCTTCAACATCTGCTGGGGCGGCGTCTATCTCGGCGTGCGCACTTTCCTGCCGATGCTGGTTGCGGCCGACGAGGCGCACATCGTCAACACCGCGAGCGTCAACGGCTTCTGGGCCTCGATCGGCATGGGGCAGGCGCACACCGCCTACAGCTCGGCAAAATTCGCGGTGAAAGGCTTTACCGAGGCGTTGATCAACGATCTCCGCCTGCATGCGCCGCACGTCAAATGCTCGGTGGTGATGCCCGGTCACATCGGCACCTCGATCGTCTCCAACTCGCGCAGGGTGCAGAGCGGCGACGGCTCAGAGCGTCTCAATCCCGATGAGGTCGTGCTGACCCGCAAGCGCATGGTCGCGGCCGGAGTGCCGGACGCGGAGAAGATGTCGGACGAGGACATCCAGGCCGTCTTCGCCGAGCGCGCCCGCAGCTTTCGCGAGGATGCCCCGACCACGGCCGCGCAGGCCGCCAAGATCATCCTCGACGGCGTCAAGGCCGAGAGATGGCGCATCCTGGTCGGCGAGGACGCCGTGCGCCTCGATCAGCGCGTGCGCGCGACGCCGGAAGAGGCCTATGAGCGCGACTTCTACGAGAACTTTGCGCAGGAGGTCGGCTGGCGGTTGGGGTGAGGCGAGGGGCATCTCCATCGATGAGGTCTGTCGTTGTGATCGCAATAGCGTCGGTGCTTGTCCCGTCATCCTGAGGTGCTCGCGTAGCGAGCCTCGAAGGATGAGCGGCCGGGATGCAGCCCGGCCGTCGCCCTTCGAGGCCTCCGCCACGCTCCGGCACCTCAGGGTGACGGTCATAAGGGAGCGCGCGCTTTTTCCATCTCGTCTCCGGGAGCATTGCGACTCGCTTGCCAGCCAAAGACCGTCGCCGCGGCAAGTTGACGCGGAAAATTCTGCTGCGGCCGTCGCGTACGCGAAGCACGGGATGTCACCCACGCGATATCACGCGCTCACTCAAGCGAACTTGATCGCCAGGCGCGCGATTGCGGTGCCGCTTCGGCCGCCGGCCTCTTGGTAGCTGGACTAAAATAAGTTATTCGGTCAATTGTTGAAGATGGCAAATGAAGCTTCGTCTCGCATGATCCCCGCTTGCCTTCCCGACGATTGGGCTTTCTGGCCAGAGCGGGAAGACCTGTCCGCCGAATTCATGCGATTGCTCGCGGCCGCCCAGGAGGGCGGGGCGACGATCGCCGAATGCCTCCTGATTGCGCGACGGATCAGGCGCGGCGACGAACTCTCCTGGCACCGCGAATGGCTGGCGCTTGCACAGGCCAATCGCGAGCGCGGCGACGCGGCGTTCGCCGGCGGCCATCTCGCCACCGCCCAGCGCAACTGGCTTCGCGCCGTCAGCTACTACAATGCCGCGGCCGTTCCGCTCGAGCCTGTGGACCCGCGGCGCATTGATGCAGTCCTGGCGATGCAGGGTTGCGCGCGCAGCTTCCTCAAGGTGAGCAGTCCCGCAGGCGAGGTCGTCACGATGCCCTGGCCGAACGGTCATTCGCTCCAGGGCTACTTCCTGCCGGCGCAGCCGACGGGCCGGCCGGCGGCGACGGTGGTCTGCATCGGCGAGCCCGGGCATCGCAAGGAGGAATTCCTGATCAAGCTCGCGCCGTTCGCGCGCGAGCGGGGCCTGTCGATGCTGGCGATCGATCTCCTCGGCGAGCGCGGCGACGATGACCTCGACAGGATCCTGCGTCGGCGCGATCTCGAGACGTCGATCACCGCGATCATGGACTATCTGTCATCGCGCGCCGACGTCGACTTTGGCCGCGTCGCGATCCTCGCGGATGGCTGGGGCTCCTCATTCGTGGCCCGCGCGATCGTGCACGAGCCGCGGCTCGCTGCGGCGGTGTGTGACGGCGGGCTGTGGGATCTGCACGAGCGCGCCTTCCTCGCCAACCGCGTCATGCCGAACAATGCGAGTCTCGTTCTCGGACCGGAGGCCACCCTGATCGCCCGCGACATCGATTGTCCGGTGCTGATCACGCTCGGTGACGACGGCTGGCTGAAGCCGGACCGCGCGCGGCAGATGGTGCAGCAGGTGCGCGCCACGCGGTCGGACGTGACGCTTCGGGTGTTCACCGCCGAGGAGACCGCCGCGGCGCAGTCGCATGCCGACAACCCGAGTCTTGCGAACGAGTACATCTTCGACTGGCTGGCGTCGCGGCTTGGTGCGCTGCCGGCTTAGTTTTTCAGAAATCCAGCGAGACCTTCACGCAGGCTTTCTCGAGGCGATTCTTGAGGGTGGCGAGCTTCTCGGTGAACGCGGTCAACTCGTCCTGGTCGAACCCCTCGAATACGTAGTCCCGGATCGCTTTGTACTGCTCGGTTCGGCTTGCGAGATGTTTCTGCATCTTGTCGGTGAGCGACAGCCGGACCACCCGCGCGTCGGTCAGGGAGGGCTTGCGGCGCAGCAGGCCCTTCTTCTCCAGGAGCTTCGACTGGGTGGTGACGAAGGACGGATCGACGTGGAGCAGCTTGGAGACCACGTTGACGGGAACGCCGTCGTCCTTGTCGAGGTCGGAGATCGCCATCAGGATCATCCATTGCGGACCCGAGATGCCCAGCGTGCGGGCCCAGAACTGGCGCAGCTCCTCGAGATGGTTGTTGATCGAGGTGATCTCCCACGTGAAGCACTTGATGATGTCCAGATGTCCGACGGCGCGATGACGCGCCCCGTCCTTCCTCGTCGCGGACACGGCTTCCCTCCCTGGTTTGATTCTTGTCACCGGCGCCATGGCCCGCCCATTGTCGACGCAAGTCTGCCCTGACGCAAGGGCGGAGCAAGGTAATTATCTCACGCATATTACACAGATGACCTGGTCAGCCTTTACGGCTGCGGTCGGTGTTGCGCCCGGGCCACAGCATCGGTGCAATAAGATAACTGATCTAATAAACTATTTTGATTAGTGAAGTAGAGCATGCATATTCGTCGCCGACGGTTCAAGAGGATTCTTCGGCCGTCCCGTTGCAGGTGGTTCGCTCAGGTTGCCCGCGCCAAGGCGCGCGCGTCCGAAGGCGGGAAGCGGCCGAGCGGTTTTCAAAAGGCGGGGATCTGGGGGCTGATGGCCCGCCTCGCCATGAATGAGCAACTTGGAGGTTAAAGATGAAATTGGTGAAGAGCTTTTTGCTCGGTTCAGCGGCGGGTCTGATCGCCGTTGGCGGAGCGCAGGCAGCCGATCTCCCCGTGAAGGCCAAGGCGGTCGAATACGTGAAGATCTGCTCCCTGTACGGAGCCGGATTCTACTACATGCCGGGCACCGACACCTGCATCAAGTTCGGTGGCTACGTTCGTGCCGACACGTCGGTTGGCGCGGGCGACTATAATTTCCAGCAAGGCGCGAACCAGGGTGCGAATAACCGTCTGACCAACTACTGGTTCAGCCGCGCTCGTATGGACTTTACCGTCGATACCCGCACGGCGACCGAGTATGGCGTGGTGCGTACCTACGCGGACATGGTCTTTACCTGGACGAGCAACACCTTGACCGGCAGCAACGGGTCGGCGCAAGGGTCCTCTGATGGTTCCGCCCAGCTCGGCCTCTTCCATGCGTTCGTCCAGTTCGCGGGCTTCACCTTCGGCAAGACGGTCTCGATCTTCGACGCTCCGTGGACGGGCTATCCGGCTGGCGGTCCCGATACGCTTCCGGGCGGTTCCAACTTCACCAACGGCGTGAACCAGGTCGCTTACACGGCTGATTTCGGTCAGGGCATCACCGGTTCGGTGGCCTTGCAGGATCTGACGACGGCCGCAAACGGCCAGTCGAATCTCTGGAATGTGTCGTCGGGTACCGCCGCTCAGTTCGTGACGGGTGTCTACGGTGCCAACGATTGGGGTGGCACGCGTTCTCCCGACATCGTCGGTAATGTTCGCGTCGACCAGGCCTGGGGTCTGGCCCAGATTTCGGTTGCCGCGCATGACATCCATTCCGCCTATTACGGCACCACGGAAGTCAGCGGTCACCCTGCCGACAAGTGGGGCTGGGCGGTTTCGGGTGTCTTGTCGATCAAGAACATCCCGACCGGACCTGGCGACGTCATCAACCTGCAGGCCGTCTACACGGATGGTGCAAGCCGCTACAACTTCCAGAGCCTGTTTCCGCAGAGCTTCTTCATGTTCAGCGGCACCGGCCTGGCTGGCGCCTACCAGAGCGTCGGAATCGCCGGCGTTGCTGACGGCGTCTTCGGCACCGGCACCGGCATCGACACCGTCAAGACCTGGGGCTTCCGTGGTGGCTACACCCACAACTGGACCCCGAACTGGGCGAGCGCCGTCTACGGTGGCTATGGTCAGCTGAGGTACGGCGATACGGGCAAGGCGCTGATCTGCACGAACTTCGCAACGATCGCCGTGGCCGGTTCGACCTGTAACCCGGACTTCAACTTCGCGGTCATCGGTGTCAACACCGTGTGGACTCCGGTCAAGAACCTGGCGTTCACTGCTGACGTGAACTGGTCGCATCTGGACCAGAAGTATACCGGCGCCATCAACAGCCCGGGCATTGCTGCCTCTGCCAAGCCGGCAGCCGTGTATGAGCTGAAGGACCAGAACTCGGTCTCCATGCTCCTCCGCGCTCAGCGCAACTTCTAAGATCGATCTCTCGACCGATCAGAGAACCCCGGCGGGCAACCGCCGGGGTTTTTCTTGGTCGTCCTTCCTGCTGGCTTTTTTCAGTGATCGATTTCGTAAAGCGCGCCTTGCGCAAAAAGCGAATAACAGCCATGCGATTCATTCGCCCTCATATTTATTTACTTACCTTAGTTACTCAGCTATATTCCGATCCAGCCGAAAGTTAAGCTAACGGCTCCTGGCTTCATGCTAGGCCTCCAGAACCTCCGGCAGTGCCCTGCCGGAGGTTTTTATTTTTGTGGTGGCTGCGAGCGCGGTCAAACGCGCATCAGGCGCGCGCGTGAGTTCGGCCGGTAGGCGAGGCGCGCGTGGCCCGTGCAATAAGACTGGCCGTCGGGCGAGGCGTTGCCGCAGAAACAGAAATCATCCGCGCCCGGTGTCGAGATCGGCCAGCGGCAGCGGTTCTCCGACAATTCGAGCAGCGAGCAGCGGTTGGCCTCGTCGATCGGTGCGTGCGCGAGCGGTGGCTCGTCCTCGCTATGGATCGCGGTGAGCATTTCATATTGCAGCCTGCGGAGGGTCCTCAGGGCCCGCGCGGTGCTCTTGTCAGCGCTCCGCTCCTCCCGCTTCGGACCGCGCGTCAGGTTGAGGCGGCTGAGCTTGCCGATGACGGCGTTGCGGCTGACGCCGATATCGGCAGCGATCTCGCGGCAGGACAGGCCGGCGTGAAAATGGCTTTTCAAAAGTTGGATGCGCTCGTCGGTCCAGGTCGCAGCGGACGTTGGCGAAGTCGGTGAAATAGCAGGCATGTTGTGACGGTCCCAGGTTGCAAATCGACCACGCCGTCCGAAACCGTCCGCTATGCGCTTCCCAAACCTCACGTCCTGCCATTGTCGCGAATCGACAAAAGTCCGTCCTTGATGGCGAGACGGATGCCTTCCTCGATCAAGGTCCGTGCGACGCCGGGAACGCTGGTGCCGTGGGTGCCCTGTCTCACCAGTTTTTCGAGATACGTGATGGTCGAGAGCGCCAAGGTTACGGGAATGCGGTCAGTCTCGGCTTTTTCGGTGGCCATGACGCGAACGCTAGCCTCTTACTCGGGTACAGAAAAGTAACGATTAAGACTCTATTTGGAAACGTGGAGGAGTCAAATCCGGATCAAGCCGGTGTTCTAGCCTATTGGAATCGCTGGAAAAATTCTGCGCGACAGCCCGCGCGCGGCTGTGCCGGGCGGTTGGAGGGCGGGCTGTGGGGAAAGAGAGGCGCTGCGAGCTAGCCGTGCACGAGCGATTTCTCGATCATGCAATGGATGCCTTTTGAGCCGTTGACGGTCTGCGTCACCCGCAGATCCGCAGCCAGGCTGCACAGCGTATAGGCGTCCTCACGCGACAGGTTTCGCTTCTCGCCCAGCAGCGCGATCATGTCGCGCAGCGCGCGCACCACGCATTGGTCGAGGTCCGGGTCCATCGCCATGGTCATGTAGTGCGAGGCGGTCTCGGCGCGGGGGTAGGCGAGCTTCATGTCCTTGCGCAGCGTGAGGCGGAAGCGGCCTTGCAGCGCGGTCTCGATCGCGGTGACGCAGACTTCGCCGTCGCCCTGCACGCCATGGCCGTCGCCACAGGAGAACAGCGCGCCCGGCACGAATACCGGCAAATAGAGCGTGGCGCCCGCACCGAGCTCCTTGTTGTCGAGATTGCCGCCCATCGCGCGCGGGATCAGGGAGGAGATGCGGCCCCAGGCGGGCGGCGGCGCGACGCCCATCACGCCGAAGAACGGTTTGAGCGGCAGGTCGAGGCCCCAGGGCATGCGGCCGACCATCCGCGTCAGATCGAGCGGGATGTTGAGGATACGCGTCTCGTGGAAGTCGTCGGGCAGGGTGCCGGACAGCGGCTTGATCAGATTCCAGCCCCAATCCTGCCTGAGCTGAATGTCGAGGATATGGACCTCGAGCACGTCGCCGGGCTCGGCACCGTTCACTGCGATCGGGCCGGTGAGAATGTGGCCGGGCAGCATGCGCTCGGACTTCGCATGAACCTCGAACAGCTCCGGCGGAATATGAAACTGCTTGCGGTCGGGCAGCACGTCCGGCCCGCCGCTGATGGTGTCGACCGTCACCTCGTCGCCGCTCTCGATGGAGAGGACCGGGTTCAGCTTCGCCTCGAAGAAGCCCCAATGGCAGGTTTCGGGGCTGGACTGCAGGTGGTGATGGGGCATGGGTCTGGTCCGGTCGTTTGCGGCTGTTTTCATCAGGACTTGTCACTGCCGGGCTTGACCCGGCAATCCATCCTCTTTCAAGAAGATTTCTGAAGATGGATCGGCCCGTCAAGGTCCGCGCATCGATAGGCTCGATGATCCCAAAGCGAGGCTCCCCTGTTATTCGTCCTGTCCAAGACGCTCGGCGTCGCGCTATTGCCGATCAATTTCCTGGTCGAGCTCGGCATTCTCGCGCTCGTTCTGATGACGACGCGCTTTGCGCGAGCCGGACGCAGGCTTGCGGTGACCGTGCTGGTTCTCCTCGCGCTCGTGGCGTTCTCGCCGCTCGGCAAGCTCCTGCTCTATCCCCTGGAACAGCGCTTTCCGCAGTGGGATGCCTCGCGCGGCGCGCCCGACGGCATCATCGTGCTCGGCGGCTCCGTCGATACCGACCTGTCGTCGGCGCATCAAACACCGGTCGTCGCCCATGCCGCCGATCGCATGCTGGCGCCGGCCGCGCTCGCACGGCGCTACCCGAATGCGCGGATCGTCTTCACCGGCGGCAATGCCAATCTGATCTCCACCGAGGCCAAGGAGGCCGACTACTCCGCGCCGATCCTGGAAAATCTCGGCATCGCCAGGGAGCGCCTGATCGTGGAGCGCAACTCGCGCAACACCTACGAGAACGCGATGTTCACGAAAGAGCTGGTCGTGCCGAAACCCGGCGAGCGCTGGCTTCTGGTGACCTCGGCGTTCCACATGCCGCGCTCGGTCGGGATCTTCCGCAAGGCCGGTTTTGACGTCGAGGCCTATCCCGTGGATTGGCGAATGGGTGGGCGCGAGGATCTCCTCACCTTCACCAATATGGGCATCGACGGGATCATGCGAACCGACATCGCCGTGCGCGAATGGATCGGGCTTGTCGCCTACCGTCTGATGGGCCGCACCGGCGAGTTGCTTCCGGGGCCAGCCAAGGACTAGAAACGGGGACCACAAAGAGAGGCGGTGTGATCGCCGCCCCCGGAGGACGCCATGCACCAACAGGACGCTGGTAGCTTCGATCTCGCCGGCATCGTAGCCGACCTCAACACGCTGTTGCGGCTGAAGACGACGGTGATCGGCATGAAGCTGTTCGCGCGTGCCGAGGACATGGAGGCGATCCCGAAGATCCGCCGGCCGAACGCGGTTCACACCACTGACCAGATCGTCAGCATGGCCTCGCGCCTCGGCTGGACCGTCGGCATCACCGCCGACGATCTCGTTGGCAGCCAGTGCCGCGCCGTGATCGGCCTTGCGCCGCAGGACGAGAAATGGCTCGCGGGCGAAAACTATGTCGGCGTGTGGCATGGCACGGCCGAGGACGCGCGCAAGCGTCAGGAAGCGCTCGATGTCGTGCCGTTCGGACAATATCAGGCGCTCGCGGTGAGCCCGCTGGCAAGCGGCCGGCTCGATCCTCCGGACATTTGCCTGGTCT
Organism: Bradyrhizobium sp. CCGUVB1N3; assembly: GCF_024199925.1. Lineage (NCBI taxonomy): Bacteria > Pseudomonadati > Pseudomonadota > Alphaproteobacteria > Hyphomicrobiales > Nitrobacteraceae > Bradyrhizobium > Bradyrhizobium sp. CCGUVB1N3. Next base: position 1,806,281 of record NZ_JANADR010000001.1, on the reverse strand, counting down.
ACGCGACGCCGGGGCAGATGATCATCCTGATCAACGGGCTGCAATATACCGGCTACAAGAAGTTCGAATGGGGCGTGGTCGGCGAGACCGCCTGCGCGGATTCCTGGGGGCGGGCGCTCAAGACCGGCGAGCCCAGCCTGTCCTTGCCATGCTATGCCGAACGGCGCTATGGCGGCGTGCCGGACGAGGAGATGCTGATGGCGCTGAGCCCAGCGCATCTCGCCAAGGCGATCACGGGCATGAAGGCGCTGGCGAAAAACGGCCTGCGTTATCCGATCCCGCCCTATGGAATTCAAAGCGACGTCCGTGCCGGCATGGGCGTGAGTTACGGAAAGAAGTAAATCGTCATTGCGAGCGAAGCGAAGCAATCCAGGATGCCGACGCGGAAACAGTCTGGATTGCTTCGTCGCTTCGCTCCTCGCAATGACGAAGCAAATTGAGGATGCAACATGAGTTCTTCGTCGAAATTCGACATCGTCGTCTATGGCGCGACCGGTTTCACCGGCCAGCTCGTCGCCGAATATCTGGCCGCGCATTACAAGGACGACAAGGCGCTGAAATGGGCGATGGCTGGCCGCAGCCTCGACAAGCTGAAATCGGTGCGCGATGCGATCGGCGCGTCGGTGGATACGCCGCTGCTTGTGGCGGATGCGTCCGATCCGGCTTCGTTGAAGGCGATGGTCGCGCAGACGAAGTCGGTGATCACGACCGTCGGCCCGTATCAGTTCTACGGTGAAGAGCTGCTAGCCGCTTGCGTGGCAGCGGGCACGGACTATTTCGATCTCTGCGGCGAGCCGGTCTGGATGCGGCAGATGATCGACAAGTATGAGGCGGCGGCCAAGACGAGCGGCGCGCGCATCGTGTTCTCGTGCGGCTATGATTCCGTCCCGTTCGAGCTCGGTACGTTCTTCGTGCAGGAAGAGGCCAAGCGTGTGCTCGGTGCGCCGGCTGCGCGCGTGAAGGGGCGTGTGCGCGACATGCGCGGCACGCTGTCAGGCGGCACCGCGGCGAGTGCGAAGGCGACCTTCGATGCGGTCGCCAAGGACCTCAGCCTTGTCGCCATTCTCAACGATCACTTCGCGCTGACGCCCGGCTTCACCGGGCCGAAGCAGCCGAAGGGAAACAGGGCGGCCTATGAGGAGGACCTGCAATCCTGGGCCGCGCCGTTCATGATGGCGCTGATCAACACGCGCAACGTCCATCGCTCCAACATGCTGATGGGCTTTCCGTACGGGCAGGACTTCGTGTACGACGAGATGGTCCTGACCGGCGCAGGCGAGAAGGGCGAGGCCAATGCGAAGCGTGTGATGGCCGCCAACGCCGAGAAGACCGGCCCCAACGCGCCGAAGCCGGGCGAGGGGCCGTCGAAGGAGGAGCGGGAAAAAGGTCTCTTCAATCTGCTTTATGTTGCGATCGCGCCCGACGGCCGCCAGGTCCGCGCCGGTGTCACTGGCGATCGCGACCCCGGCTATGGTTCGACCTCGAAGATGATCTCCGAATGCGCGATCTGCCTGTTGCGCGACACGCCCGATGTTGCGGGCGGCTTCTGGACCCCGGGCGCAGCGATGCAGCACAAGCTGATCAAGCGGCTCGAGGAGCACGCGGGGCTGACTTTCAGGGTTGAAAGCTAGCCGCAGATTGTAGGGTGGGCAAAGGCGCGAAGCGCCGTGCCCACCATCTCTCCACGATCTCGTACAGAAGTGGTGAGCACGCTTCCGCCTTCGCTCTTCGAGCTACGGCGGACAAGTCGCTTTGCCCATCCTACGGCAGCGTGCGCCTACGCCGCCCGCGCGTCGTAGGCGTACATGAAATCCATCCCCTTTGAGCTCAGCGGTAGCAGCCATTTCAGCATCTGATCGCGGATGAAGGCGCCGGTGGCCGAGAATTCGCGCTTGCTGTTGCCGTTGCGGCGCGCGATCGCGACGATCTTTTCCGCACGGGGGCGGCGCTCGGCCTCGAAGTTCTGGAAGGTGGCGCTGAGCTCCTGGCCCTCCGCCATCAGCCGGCCGAGGCGAAGTGCATCTTCCAGCGCGAGCGAGGCGCCCTGGCCGGCATGCGGGCTCGTCGCATGCGCGGCGTCCCCGATCAGCAGCGAGCGCTTGCGCGACCAGGTCGGCAGGGTTGCGACATCGAGCGTATCGGTGACCACGATGTTCTCCGCCGCCTCGATGATCGCGGGAATCGGATCGTGCCAGCCGCGATGGAAGTCGCGCAGGTGCTGCTTGAGCGTCGCCTGATCCTGTGCGCGGAACATCGCCGCGTCCATGCCGTGCGCGGGCTGCGTGCTCCACCACATCACACCGTCGTCGGGATTGGAGCTGCAAAAGCCGTAGCCGAAGAAGCCGCTCTGGCCGAACGTGGTCTCGACGCGCTGGCCGATCGCGCGGCCGGCAAGCACCTTGCGCGGCACGAAGCCGCCGAAGCCGATCAGGCCGGTGTTGAACGGCTGCGGCCCGTCCGGCACGACCTGCCGGCGTGCCACAGAGTGCACGCCGTCGGCGCCGATGAGGAAGTCGCCTTCCGCGGTGGTGCCATCGGCGAAATAGGCGATGATCGGCTGGTCGCCGCGGTCCTCGATCTTGATCAGGCGCTTTTCGAAATAGAGCGAGACGCAGGAGCACCAGGCCTTGTCGATCAGGATCTCGTTCAGCGTGGCGCGGCAGATATTCACCGCCGGCTGGCCGAAGCGCCGCTCCATGTCGCGGTTGATCGAACCGAGCTTCTGGCCGCCTTGCGAATAGAAGTCGAAGGAGTCGGCGATCGAGCCGTAGCTGATCACCTCGCGCGCGAGCCCGATCTCGTCCATCACCTGCATGCCGTTCGGCGCGAGCTGCAAGCCGCCGCCGATTCCCTTGGAGTAGGGCCAGGCCTCGAAGATCTGCGCCTCGATGCCGGCGCGGCGAAGCAGGATTCCGGCGACGGGCCCGGCGATACCGGCGCCGATGATGAGGGCCTTGCGGGGACGTGACGACATGGCTTGCTCCTGGGACTGCTGCGGTGCTAGTAGAAATCACGGCTGCTAATTATCTTAGTAGCTAAGATATATATTCGCTAAGATATGAGGCCGGCCTTGTCAAGGGGAAAAGCGCGCGCAGGCTTGGTGCAGGAGCTCGAGGAGGCGATGCGCCGCTCCTCGGCGCAGGGTGTGCTGTACGGCCAGGCCGTTGCGAATGTTGCCGGAATTTCCGGCTCCGACCTCGAATGCATGGACTTTCTGCAGCTCGAAGGACGCGCGACCGCGGGACGGCTCGCCGAGGTCACGGGGCTGACGACGGGGGCCATCACCGGCGTCGTCGACCGGCTTGAGAAGGCGGGCTATGTGCGCCGCGAGCGGGACGAGGACGACCGTCGCAAGGTGTTCATCACCATCGTGCCGGAGGCCACCGCCGAGATCGGCAAGCTCTACGTGCCGATGCAGCAGGCGATGCACAAGGTCTGGAGCCGCTATTCCGACGAGGAGCTGAAGCTGTTGCTGCGTTTCGCGACCGATGCCTACAAGGGCGTGCTCGAGGCGACGGAAGCGCTGAACGGCGTGCTCGACACGCCGCCGGAAAAGCGCGCCAATCTCAAGACGCCGAAGTCGCCTCGCTGACCGGAGCCGCCTTATAGGCCTGCGCAGCCGCGATCATGCCCCACATGGCGCCCAGCATCATCCAGAAATGCCGCCAGTGGTCGGTGTCGATGATGAAACTTTCGCCGACGGTGCCGACGAAGGCGGAGAAGATCGCAAGATAGGCGCGCTGCCAGGGCACGCGAACGAAGACGTGGCGAAAGCCCGTGATCACGGTGGTGAAGACGAGCGCGGGATAGCAGATGCCGGAGAGCCAGCCGCCGGACATGAATGCGTTGAGATAGGAGTTGTGGGTATCTTCCGGGAAGTAGCGGTGGAATTGCAGGGGCCCGATGCCGAACGGCAGGTCGAGCGCCATCTCCGCGCCGAGGATGTGGCGGCCGAAGCGGCCGAAGCGGCCTTCGTCGTAGCTCTGGTCGAAGCTCGCGCGCTGCTTGAACATCTCGGCGATGGAGTCGAATGAGAGCAGGATCGCGATCAGCGCCAGCCCCAGCACGGCCGCGACCAGCGCCATGATGATGATGCGCGAGCGCTGCGCATTGCTCGGGCTGGTCAGTACCATCAGCGCCAGCATGAAGCCGGAGGTCAGGATCAGGCCGCCCCAGGCGGCGCGCGAGAAGGCGAGCAGGATCGCGAGCGCCATGATGGCAAAGGCGATCGCATTGCGGAACGCCTTGGCCAGCTTGTCCGAGACCACGCTTTGCAGCGAGAACAGCGCCGGCAGGATCAGGAACGCGCCGAGCACGTTCGGGTCCTTGAACGTGCCGCGCGCGCGCTCGTAGAGCGTCAGGAGGTCGTGGCCGCCGGGAACGAGATTGAAGTAGCCGGCAATCGCCGAGGTCGAGGCGACCATCGCGCCGACCACGAGGCCGCGGCGCAGCATGTCGAGCCGCGCTGCCGTATCCTCCGATGTGACCATGGCGAAGAACACCACCGTTACCGCCATGTACCAGGAGGTCGCGATCCAGCTTGCGACCTCGGACTGGCCAAGCAGCGGAATCGCGCTGACGGTATAGCCGACATTGAGCAGGATCAGCAGCAGCACGAGCGGCATGAACACGAGGCGGAGCCGCAGGCCGGTGGCGAAGAAGGCGACGCTCGCAAGCAGCGTCACGATCTCGTAGGGGCTGGGCTCGATGAAGACCACCGCACCGGAGGCGCCGACCAGCCACACCATCGCGCGCTGCAAGGCCAGCACGCCGGGCGCAGCCGGTGCGGCTACGTTCATTCCCCCGGCTGTCGCCGCATACGCCATCACACGCTCACACGCTTACGCAACTGGTACACATTTCGCAGTCATGCCCCGCGAAGGCGGGGCATCCAGTACTCCGCGCCGTCAGTGGTGACGTCCGCTGCCGGTGATTACTGGATCGCCCGGTTAAGCCGGGCGATGACAGCTTGGTTTGGGCAATCCAACCTCAATACGCGTTCTCGTTCTTGGTCAGCAGCGAGATCGGCGTCTTCAGGAGGATGTAGAGGTCGAACAGCACCGACCAGTTCTCGATGTAGTAGAGGTCGAACTCGACGCGCTTCTGGATCTTCTCTTCGTTGTCGATTTCGCCGCGCCAGCCGTTGATCTGGGCCCAGCCGGTGATGCCCGGCTTGACGCGGTGGCGCGCGAAATAGCCGTCGACGGCCTCGTCGAACAGCCGGCTCTGGAGCTTGCCCTGGACGGCGTGCGGGCGCGGGCCGACGAGGGAGAGATTGCCGGAGAAGAGCACGTTGAAGAGCTGCGGCAGCTCGTCGAGGCTGGTCTTGCGGATGAAGCGGCCGACGCGGGTGACGCGCGGATCGTTCTTGGTGACGACCTTCGAGGCTGTCGGGTCAGCCTGATGGTGATACATCGAGCGGAATTTGTAGACGTCGATGCGCTCGTTGTTGAAGCCGAAGCGTTTTTGCCGGAACAACACGGGGCCGGGGCTGTCGAGCTTCACCGCCAGCGCCATCAGCGCCATCACGGGAAGTGCCGCGAGCAGCGCGAGGCCGCCGACGATGCGGTCGAACAGCCATTTCATCACCAGGTCCCAGTCGGTGATCGGCGCCTCGAACACGTCGAGGGTGGGCACCTCGCCGAGATAGGAATAGGAGCGGGGACGGAAACGCAGCTTGTTGGTGTGCGCGGAAAGGCGGATGTCGACCGGCAGCACCCAGAGCTTCTTCAGCATTTCGAGGATGCGCGTCTCGGCCGAGATCGGCAGAGCGAACAGCACGAGATCGACGCGGGTGCGGCGGGCGAACTCGACGATGTCGTCGACCTTGCCGAGCTTCGGCGCGCCGGCGCAGGTGTCGAGCGCGCGGCTGTCGTTCCGATCGTCGAACACGCCGAGCACGTGGATGTCGGAATCCTCCTGCGCCTTCAGCGCCTCGACCAGCTCCTCGCCGTTGCGGTCCGAGCCGACGATGATGGTGCGGCGGTCGAGCCGGCCCTCGCGCGCCCAGGTGCGCACCAGCGTTCGCAGCGCCAGGCGCTCGGCGACGAGCGCGGCAAGACCGAGGAAGAAGAAGGCCGCGAGCCACAGCCGCGAGACTTCGCTGCCGAGCCTTGCGAAGAAGGAAATACCGATGAACAGCAGGAACACGAACGACCAGGACGAGATCATCCGCGTCATCTGGCGGAGCTGACCGCGGAAGAGCTGCACCTGATACATGTCGGCGGCCTGGAAGCAGATGACGGCTGCGGCCGCGACGGCGCAGATCGCGGCGAGATATTCCCAGCGGACGCCGGTCTGCGGCGCGACGTAACCGAAATAGAGCGCCGTGCCGACGAGGCTGAGCAGAACGAAATCGGCGACGCGCGCGAAGCCGGTGATCACGATCGGCGAATAGGCGCGGGCGACCTTCTGGTTGACGACAGCAAGTGCTGCCGGCGAAAGCCGGCGACGGCGTTCGACAAAGGGCTTGTCAACGGGGGTGGCCGCGGCACTGGTCGCGGCGTCGAGCATCGAGCGTGCGTTGAGCGGTTCCACGGTCGTCCACGTCCATTCCTGAAACCCGACGGACGCGCATATTGGCGCGCGTAGCGCGGGAGTCCCCCTCGCTCCCGCTTATCGGACAAATCGGAAGAAATTCTAAAGCCGCTTTAAGGATGGTTAACGATTGGCAAACGCGTCGCTGTAGCCGGCCAGCACGCCGTCCACCATCGCCCGTTGGGAGAAGTGCGCCGCGATCCGCTCTCGCAAGCGCGCCGCGCGTTGGGCGGTCGCCTGTGGATCGTCCAGCGCAGCGCCAATCGCCTCCGCCATGGCCTCGGCATTGCTCGGGGCGAAGAGGGCGGAACTCTCGGCGCCGAAGATCTCGGGGATGCCGCCGACCTTCGCGGCGATCATGGGGATGCCGGCCGCACCGGCCTCGATCACGACATAGGGCATGGAATCGCCGCGCGAGGGAACGACCAGCAGCCGCCCCTTGGAGAAGCCGTATCGCGCCTTGACGTGGCCGATGAAGCGGATCGAACCAGCGAGGCCAAGCTTCTCGACCTGCGCCTTCAGCGCCGCCATTTCCTCGCCGTCGCCGCCGAGCGTCAGCGTGACGTTGCGGCCCTGGGCGTGCAGGCGCGCCACCGCGTCGACGAGGAGGTCGGCGCCCTTGATGTGCCGGAACTCGCCGACATAGGCGAGGTCGGTCGCATCGTCGGCGGTGACGACGGGCTCGAATTCCTCCGGCGTCACGCCGTTGAAGACGCAGCGCACCACGCCCTTGGGCGTGCCGACGATGCGCTGATAGGTGTCGCGGGCAAAGGCGCTTTCGAACAGGAACAGGTCGGTGCTGTTCGTCAGCGTCCGTTCCAGTCGCGCGTAAAACTCGCCCTTGAAGGTGTGCAGGGGATAGTGCAGCGAGCCGCCATGCGGGGTGTAGATGCGGATGGTGTCACTCGAGCGCCGCTTGAGCCGCACGAAGGCGCCGGCCTTGGCGCCGTGGCCGTGCATGACATGCGGATTGAGCTTCCCGATCAGGCGCCTCATGCGCAGCCACACGAGAAAGTCGTCGGGCGATGGTTCGCGGCGGATTGCCAGCCGGTGGACGCCGAGCTTCAGGCGCGGCGCGATCTCGGCCAGAGCGTTCTCTGCGCGCTCGCCGCCGGTCAGATTGTCGGCGAGAATCCCGACATGATGTCCACGATCGACCTGGCCGTTGGCGAGGTCGAGGATGTGGCGGAAGATGCCGCCGACCGGGGCACGCACGGCGTGCACGATGCGAAGCGGCTGGTCGACGGAGGGGGGCATGATCTGAACCGGCGCTCGCAGGCGATGACGGAGCAATCCACTGAATTATCGATCCCGATTAAGGGGTCTCATGGTTAACAAATGGTGTTGGTGCGCGATCGCGCGGTCGGGCCATGCACGCGTGCGGCGCGATTAACCCAGCGGCAACCTTAATGGAGTGTAATCGCCTCCGTTGAGGTGGGTAGTGGCGTTGCCCTGCGGGAGTGTGCGATGCGTTTAGCGTTCTGGCGAGCCGGCAAGTACAAGGCCGTGATCGAGCGGGCCTTGCACAAGCCTGAGCCGAAGCCTGCTGCCGCTGTCGCGCGCCAGGCGCAAGCCGAATCCGGCGACATCGATCTGCATGCGCTCGGCGCTGCCCTCAAGCGCAGGCGCCGTTTCATCATGGTGCCGACGGTGCTGGCGCTGGTGCTCGCGCTCGCCGGCGTCAATCTGGTGACGCCGCGCTACAAGTCGGAAGCCCGCATTTTGATCGACGGCCGCGAGAACGTGTTCCTGCGTCCGACCAGCGACCGCAGCACCGAGGAGCGGCAGGCGCTCGATGCCGAGGCCGTCACCAGCCAGGTGCAGCTCGTGCTGTCGCGCGATCTGGCGCGCGAGATCATCAAGAAGAACAAGCTCGCGGAGCTGCCCGAATTCGACCCGGTTCTGCGCGGCATCTCGCCGCTGAAATCGCTGGCCGCGCTGTTCGGGATCGGCCGCGATCCGTTCTCGATGACGCCGGAAGAGCGGGTGCTGGATGCCTATTACGACCGTCTGACCGCCTATGCGGTCGACAAGTCGCGCGTGATCGTCGTTGAATTCCAGTCGGGCGATCCGGAGCTCGCCGCGCGCGTCGCCAATTCGATCGCCGACGGCTATCTGGTGCTGCAACAGAGCGCGCGCCAGGAGCAGGCCAAGTCGGCCAGCGCGTGGCTGTCCGGCGAGATCGAGAACCTGCGCAAGAAGGTCTCGGAAGCCGAGGCCAAGGCCGAGGATTTTCGCTCCAAATCGTCGCTGTTCATCGGCACCAACAACACCACGCTGTCGAATCAGCAGATGGGTGAGATCAACACCCAGCTCAACAATGCGCGCGCGATGAAGGCCGATGCCGAAGCCAGGGCGCGGCTGATCCGCGAGATGCTCCAGAGCGGCAAGCCGATCGAAGCATCGGAGGTGCTGAATTCCGAGCTGATGCGCCGGCTGTCCGAGCAGCGGGTGACGCTGCGGGCGCAGCTCGCCGAGCAGTCCTCGACGCTGCTCGGCAACCATCCGCGCATCAAGGAATTGAAGGCGCAGATCGGGGACCTCGACACGCAGATCCGTGACGAGGCGGGCAAGATCTCGCGCTCGCTGGAGAATGACGCGCGGATCGCCGGCAGCCGCGTCGACAGCCTCACCGCCAGCCTCGAGCAGCTCAAGAAGCAGGCGACCTCGACCAACGGCCAGGACGTCCAGCTTCGGGCGCTGGAGCGCGAGGCCAAGGCGCAGCGCGACCTGCTCGAGACCTATCTCGCCAAATATCGCGAGGCCAATACCCGCGAGACCATCGACACCGCGCCGACCGAAGGGCGCATCATCTCGCGCGCCATCGTCTCGAACACGATCGCCTATCCGAAAAAGCTGCCGATCGTGCTCATCGCCACGCTGGCGACGCTGCTGCTCAGCACGGGGGTCGTCGTCACCGGCGAACTCCTGCGCATGACCGCGCCGCGGGCAATCGCCGCATTCACGCCGACCTCCGCCGCCTCGCGCGTTGCTGCCCGCAGTGAGCCAGCCGTCGAGCCCGAGCCCGTGGTGAGCGAGCCGGCGCCGCTCCAGCCGGAGATGGCTTCCGACGCTGATATCACCGAGTTCGCCGAGATCGAACAGCTTGCCGACAGCCTGCGCCGCGCCGGCACCGCCGCGCGCAAGGTGACGGTGCTCGGCACCGCGGCGGGCGAGGGCATCACGTTGACTGCGTTGACGCTAGCGCGCCTTCTGGCGCGCGAGGCGCGCGTCGTGGTCGTCGATCTCGCGGCATCCTCGCCGACGATTCCGGCCATCTCGGCCGATCCGGCTGCACCGGGCCTTGCCGAGTTGATGCAGGGCGAGGCTTCGTTTGCGCAGATCATCACCAAGGACAAGCTCTCGCGCCTGCAGCTGGTCGCGGCAGGTCGCCCCGGCTTCGACCGCAGCCTGCTGCAATCGCCGCGCGTGACGCTGGCGATCGACGCCTTGCTCCGCGTCTACGACCACGTGCTGCTCGACGCAGGCAGCGCGTCCGACTTGCCCGCCGAACTGTTGACGACGAACGCCCGCGCCGTCGTGGTGCCGGACGCCGGCATGCCAGCTGACGCCCGCACTGCGATGTGCGAGCAGCTCAAGGCGGTCGGATTCAACGAAGTGACGATGCTGCAGAAGCCGGTTCAGCCGTCGGATGCCGTGGAAGCGCCCCGCGTGGTGGCGGCTTAGGCGGGGCGACGCTGTTCGGCGCTACGCTTACCCGAACGCCCGGCGTAGTTTTCGCGCGAGGTCGAAAAGTACCTGGTTCTGCTTCACGAGGCGCTTGCCGTGGCTGAGCGATGACATCGCCATCGCCGCGAGCTTGCCGCGCGAGGTCAGCGGGACAAAGCTGTCAAAGACCTCTTCGTCGCTCTTGCAGAACAGGCGCTTGTAGTCGTCCGAGCCGATGCCGAGATCGAGGGCGTCGTAGCCTGCTTCCGCATAGCGGTCGATGATGTTGCGCATCAGGATCAGGCCGGGGCTGTAGCGCGCGTGCTCCGTCATCGTGTAGGTGTTGAACATCATCGAGAAGCGGCGGTCGTCGGCGACGCCGGCGTAGATCGCGATCACCTCCTCGTCGCATTCCAGCGCATGGATGTCGATGACGCGGCCGTCGCCGCGCGGCGTGAGGCAGGCCGAGCGGACGAACGCCTCGACGCCGGGCTCGGCGAACACGTTCGGCAGCTTCTGCTCCGCCATCCGCACCGGCTTGACGCGGAAGAACCAGTCGAGCAGGCGCGTGATGTCGTCATCGGTAGTGGCGAGGTGATAGCGGTAGCCGGCGAGCGCCTGAAGCTTCTTTTCCTTGCTCTTCAGGCGACGGCGGAACGAATTGCTGATGCGCGACGCCGGCGGTCCGCCCGGCGGCATCGCGAGCAGCGGGCAGCCGTTGATGGAATTCTGGCGCGGCAGAAGCGCGAACGGGTTTTGCTGGTCGCGCCAGCGCATCGGCTGCTGCGGTAGCGCAAGCACGTCAATGCCGCCGCGTGCGCGCAAGGCCGCGAGCAGCGCGTCGAGATCGGTGGCGGTGGCGTGGCCGGCGAAATCGGCGTCCCACAAGCCCATGTTGAATGTCGTATGCTTGCCGCCCATGAAGCAGGCGACGGTGACGCCGTGGTTTTGCCGTGTGCACAGCGGCAGCACGACGAGCGGCCGACGCTCGGCATCGCGGGCAATGACGATGAACGGCGTCGCGCCTTCGTTCTCGCCGACGAGACGTTGCCAGGGAGCGAGCAGGTCGAAACGCTGATAGGGAGTGGCGAGGTGGCCGGTCTTCTCCAGCGCGCGCCAGTCCGGTTCGGCCGTAGCCAGATCGCCGACGATGTCGACCTCAGCGATGCGGCTCGCTTTCGACCGCGCTGGCGCTTCTGCCGTCCGGCTTTGCATCGCCGCAGCCATGGTCATTCGCGAAACCTGTCGAGAAAACGGAAAACAAGCGTAGTTCGGCCTGTGGCCGACCTTTGCAAAGAAGTGTCAACAAAGAGTAAGGACAATGGAAAGGGGAACCGGCCGCTCGCCGGCTCGCAAAAGGTGGATCTTGGCTTCCGACGACCGATGGATGGAACGGCTGCGGCTGGAACTGGCCTGGTTCACCGGCCAGCACCGGCTGCGCGAACGGAGGGCAGGCGGCGCCGGTGCGATCCTGCGCTTTCAGCGCGTCAGGCCGCGCGGGCGCGTGCCGTTCCAGCCGCTGCTTGCGGGCGAGATCACGCCAAAATTCCTCGACCGCATGCTTCGCGCCCTGAAGCGGTGGAAGTTCGACATCGTCGGCATGGATGAGGTCTGCCGGCGTGCGGTGACGCTGCCCGCGCAGCGGCGCTTCGTGGCGCTGACCTTCGATGGTGCGTACAAGGATCTCGTCACATTCGCCTATCCGGTGCTGTCGCGCCATGGCGTACCCTTCACGGTCTACGTGCCGACCGCCTTTCCCGACGGCGTCGGCGACGCCTGGTGGCTCGCACTCGAGCAGGTGATCGCGAGCGAGAGCCGCATCAGCCTGATGATGGGCGAGAAGGAGCAGCGCTTCGTCGTCACCGAGCGCGCGGAGAAGCAGGCGCTGTTCACGCTGCTCGAAGACTGGCTCAGAACCTTGCCGCCGGCGGAGCTGTCGGCTGCGATCAACGATCTCTGCAAGCGCTATCGCGTCGATCTCGCCGCCGTCTCGCGCGAGGCGTCGATGGATTGGTCGGATCTTTCGAAACTTGCGGCCGACCCGCTGGTGACGATCGGCAGCGCGACGGTGAATCATGCCGCGCTCGCCACCATGAAGGATACGGCCGCGGCGCGCGAGATGGCGATGGGCAAGGCTGTGGCGGAGTCCGCGTTCCACCGCGAGATCGGACACTTTGCCTATCCGTTCGGCGATCGCATCTCGTTCCGGCGCAGCCACGTGGTGATGGCGGAGGAGGCGGGCTTTGCCAGCGCGGTGTCGACGATTCCGGGAATCGTGGACGTCGAGGGGCGGACCAATCTGCGCGCGTTGCCACGGATTTCCTGGGATGGCCGCCGCCGCTCGCTGCGGATGCTGCGCGTGCTCGTCTCGGGCGCGACGTTTCCGCCAGTGAAGCCGACGGGCAGCGCGGTGAGTTGAGTTAAGACACCCGAGTTTGCTGCCGACAAACGCGCAAGCGCGTTTGCGTAGGTCAGGCCGGGTCGGGCCGCTGCATCCAGCTCACGACCGGCATTGCCGGCAGCACCCAGCCCATGCCGACCACGACGTAATAGATCGCCTGGCGCCAGCCGGATTCCGCGATCCACGGCAGCTGCGCCAGGACCATGCCGAGCAGCGCCCACGTCGCCGCCAGCACCAGGAGCGCGATGGTACCGAGGAACTTGCGGGTACGGATCTTCATGGGCGGGAGCTTGCGGCTTTTCGCGTAACTTGCGCTGCGGGAGCGGGGGACTATAAGGGGCGCGCAGCCTGGTTCAAGCATTGGTTTTCCGGCCAAAATGACCACGATATCAGCTCCATCGGACCCGCATCGCGCCGTGCGCTGGTGGCTCGTCGCCGTGGCCGCGCTGATCGCGCTGATGGTGCTGGTCGGCGGCGCGACGCGGCTGACGGAGTCCGGGCTTTCGATCGTCGAATGGAAGCCAGTGACGGGCAGCGTGCCGCCGCTCACCGAGACGCAGTGGACCGAGGCCTTCGAGGCCTACAAGAAGATCCCGCAATATCGCGAGCTCAATGCCGGCATGAGCCTGTCGGACTTCAAGACCATCTTCTGGTGGGAATGGAGCCACCGGCTGCTCGGGCGCTTCATCGGCGTCGCCTATCTGTTGCCGTTCCTGTTCTTCCTGTGGCGCGGGGGTCTGTCGAGCGAATTGAAACGGCGGCTGTGGCTGCTGTTCGGCCTTGGCGCACTGCAAGGCGCGGTCGGCTGGTGGATGGTGGCCTCTGGCCTCTCCGAACGGGTCGAAGTGTCGCAGTATCGGCTGGCGACGCATCTGGTTCTTGCGCTGCTGATCTTTGCCGGCATCGTCTGGACCCTGCGGCGGCTCGGTGCGCGGCAGGAGATCGTTGCCTCAGTGCGACTGAAGCTGACGAGCGTGGTGCTCGTCGTCGTGACCTTCGTGCAGCTTTATCTCGGTGCGCTGGTGGCGGGCCTGCGGGCCGGGCGCGCCTACAACACCTGGCCCGAGATCGACGGCGCGTTCATCCCGTCGGCGGAGCGGCTGTGGTTCGAGACGCCGTGGTGGCGCAACCTGTTCGACAACGTGCTGACCGTGCAGTTCGAGCACCGCATGACGGCCTATGCGCTGTTCGTGCTTGCGGCGCTGCATGCGTTCGACGCCGTGCGCTCGCGTGCAGGTTCTGCTGCGAGCGGCGCCGTGTGGCTGTTTGCGGCGGTGAGCTTGCAGGCCGTGCTCGGCATCCTGACGCTGCTCAACCAGGTGCCGATGGGGCTCGCGCTCGCGCATCAGGCGGTCGCGATCCTCGTGCTGACGCTGGCCGTGATGCAGGCCGAGCGGCTTGCCGCGCGAAAGTCCACTGAAACCTACTCGCGCGTCGTTCCCGTGGGCCAGGCCGGCTGATCAGCAATAGCCGTAGACGCCGCAGGCGTAGGGCAGGCGCCAGAAATAGTCGACCTGCGGACCGCCGTAATACGCCCCCTGATAATCGTAGTCCCATGGGCGGCCGTAATAACCCGGCAGCGTATATGCGCCCGGCAGCAGCGGGGTGCCCGGCAGGTTGCGGATGTAGCTGCCGACGCCATAGGCCGGCGAGATCAGCGCGTCCGGATCGGTCTCGACCCAGACCTTCGGTGGTTCCGCCGGGGCGATCGTGGTGCGGTATTTGTAATGCGGACGCGGCAGGCCCGGCGGCAATTGCTCGACGTGTCGCTTCTTGTGCACGACGACCTGATCGGCCGCGAGTGCGCTCGTGACCATCAGCATCACGGCCAGAGGGGACATTATCCAGCGCAGCATGGTCGGCTCCGAATCAACCTGGGCAACTCAGTATGTCAGCCGGGACCACAGAGAGCGTTAACGAGAGCCCCGTCATTCGGGGGCGTCGCGAAGCGACGAACCCGGAATCCAGAAGTTGCGGCGCGAGATTCCGGGTTCGCCTCTTCGAGGCGCCCCGGAATGACAAGCAAATTACCCGCCCAAGGCCTGCTCGAGGTCCGCGATCAGGTCTTCCTTGTCCTCGATGCCGATCGACAGGCGCACCACGTCGGGACCGGCGCCGGACCTTACCTTGGCGGCGTCGTCGAGCTGGCTGTGCGTAGTGGAAGCCGGGTGGATCACCAGCGAGCGGGTGTCGCCGACATTAGCCAGATGCGAGAACAGCGTCAGCTTCGACACCAGGCTGACACCCGCATCATAGCCGCCCCTCAGGCTGAAGGTGAACACCGCGCCTGCGCCCTTCGGCGCGTACTTGCGCGCGAGCTGGTTGTACTTGTCGTTCGCCAGACCCGCATAGCTTACCGACGCCACGGCGGAATGGGCGGACAGGAATTCGGCGATCGCCTTGGCATTGTCGCAGTGCTTCTGCATGCGCAGCGGCAGCGTCTCGATGCCGGTGAGGATGAGGAAGGCGTTGAACGGCGACAGCGCTGGTCCGAGGTCGCGCAGGCCCAGCACGCGGCAGGCGATCGCGAAGGCGAAATTGCCGAACGTCTCGTGCAGCTTGATGCCGTGATATTCGGGGCGCGGCTCCGAGAGCATCGGATATTTGCCGTCCTTCGACCAGTCGAAGGTGCCGGCATCGACGATGACGCCGCCGATCGAGTTGCCGTGGCCGCCCAGAAACTTCGTCAGCGAGTGCACGACGATGTCGGCGCCGTGGTCGATCGGCTTGATCAGATAGGGCGTCGCCAGCGTGTTGTCGACGATCAGCGGCACGCCGGCCTTGCGGGCCACCGTGGAGATCGCCTCGATGTCGGTGATGCTGCCGCCGGGATTGGCGATGGACTCGACGAAGATCGCCTTGGTGCGCGGCGTCACCGCGCGCTCGAAGCTTGCGATGTCATCGGGATCGGCCCACACCACGTTCCAGCCAAAGCTCTTGAACGAGTGGGTGAACTGGTTGATCGAGCCGCCATAGAGCTTTCGCGCGGCGATGAACTCGTCGCCGGGTTGGAGCAATTGCTGCATCACCACGACCTGCGCGGCATGGCCCGAGGCGACCGCGAGCGCGGCGGTGCCGCCTTCGAGCGCTGCGACGCGCTCTTCCAGCACGGCATTCGTGGGATTGCCGATGCGGGTATAGATGTTGCCGAATGACTGGAGGCCGAACAGCGAGGCGGCGTGGTCCGCGTCGTTGAAGACGAAAGAGGTCGTCTGATAAATCGGCGTTGCGCGTGCACCGGTCGTCGGATCGGGCTGTGCACCGGCATGCACGGCAAGGGTCGAAAATCCCGGAAGGCGATCGCTCATTCGTGGCGTCCTGTTCTTGGGTAGGCTGAAAAACGCGCGGCATGCTGATCGCGGCGGTGGCCGTCGTCAAGGCACTCGCGCGCACCTCGCCTTATTCGGAATGGCCTTGCTTCGCTTTGTCGCGTTCGCGAAACGAATCTTTCGCAGATGCGTCAGCTCTGCTCGGTCTTGTTCTTGGCCGCGCGATCGGCCGCTGC
Organism: Bradyrhizobium sp. CCGUVB1N3; assembly: GCF_024199925.1. NCBI lineage: Bacteria > Pseudomonadati > Pseudomonadota > Alphaproteobacteria > Hyphomicrobiales > Nitrobacteraceae > Bradyrhizobium > Bradyrhizobium sp. CCGUVB1N3. The sequence goes on along the minus strand of NZ_JANADR010000001.1, from coordinate 1,790,169 downwards.
GGTATTGCCGCCGCCGACGCTCATGCGATTGAGCGACAATTGCATGCCTTGCGTCGGCGCGGGCGGACGCTTGGAGCTGAGCGTGCGCGAATTGACGCCCATCCAGGAGATTTCCGAAGACAGCCGGCCATATTCGATCTTGGGGCAGCGGTTCATCACGACCTTGATACCGGCGGCCTCGGCCTTCTCCGCGGCCGCATCGTCGCGTGCGCCAAGCTGCATCCAGATCACCTTCGGCAGCGGATCGAGCGCCAGGGCTTCCTCCACCACGGGCATGATGTGGCTGGAGTTGCGGAAGATGTCGATCATGTCGACGGGACGGCCGATGTCCGCGAGCGAGGCGACGAAAGGCTTTCCAAGGAGCTCCTTGCCGACATGGCCGGGATTGACCGGGATCATGTCGTAGCCGCGCTGCGCCAGATATTTGAACGCAAAGTAGCTCGGCCGCACATTGACCGGCGAGGCGCCGACCATCGCGATCGACTTCACACTGTTGAGGATGCCGCGGATGTAATTGTCGGGATAGGCGTCGTGATTCATTTTGCTCTTTTCTCTAGCCCCTCATGGTGAGGAGCGCGGAACGCGCGTCTCGAACCATGAGGCCAGCGGCGGGGCCTTCATCCTTCGAGGCGCCGCGTTCCGCGGCTCCTCAGGATGAGGAGTCGGCGGTTCACTTATCTTCCCATTTCGGTTCGCGCTTTTCGATGAACGCGCCGATGCCTTCTTCGGCGTCGCGCGCCATCATGTTCTCGGTCATCACCTCCGCCGCGTAGCGATAGGCATCCGCAAGGCTCATCTCGGCCTGGCGATAGAACGCCTCCTTGCCAAGCTTGATGGTGTAGGCGGATTTCAGCGCGACCTGTTCCGCCAGCGCAATCGCGGCATCGCGCTCAGTGCCGGCTGCGACCACACGGTTGACGAGGCCGATCTCGCGGGCGCGCGCGGCAAGGATCGGCTCGCCCGTGAGCAGCATTTCCATTGCCTGCTTGCGCGGCACGTTGCGCGACAGCGCCACCATCGGCGTCGAGCAGAACAGGCCGATGTCGACGCCGGGCGTGGCGAAGCTTGCGGCGTCCGAGGCGATGGCGAGATCGCAGCTTGCGACGAGCTGGCAGCCGGCCGCCGTCGCAATCCCCTGGACGGCAGCGACCACCGGCTTGGGCAGGCGCACGATCGCCTGCATCATCGCGCTGCAGGCATTCATGATCTCGGCGAAATAGGCGCGGCCGCGATCGGGATCGCTGCGGCGCGCGGTCAATTCCTTGATGTCGTGGCCGGCGGAAAAGGCCGGGCCGTTGGCGGCGACGACGGCGGCGCGGATGCGCTTGTCCTCGGCAATCGCGTTGAAACTCGCATGCAGCTGGCCGATCATCGCCTCCGACAGGCTGTTGCGCGCAGCAGGGCGGTTCAGCGTCAGCACGGCGACGCTGCCGACGATCTCCCGCAGCAGGATCGGCGGTTCCGGGGAGGGGGTGCGGGCGGGCTGGACGGACATTGAAGATTCCGCTTGGGATATTGCAGTTGGATGACGCAGATAACTTAATGTAACAGGCAACGTGAAGCGAGGGTGAGGGGTGGCATGGCGTTAGCGAAAATGAGCGTGGCTGAGGTCGAGCAGTTTCTCCGTGAGGAGTTTCCCCAGGCCTTCAGCGGCGACGACATCACCATCGAAAGCGCCGACGGACAGTCCGCGCTGCTGCGCCAGCGCTACAGCGAAAGGATGCTGCGGCCGGGGGGAACCGTGTCGGGGCCGACGCTGATGGCGCTGGCCGATTTCGCCATGTACGTGGTGCTGCTGTCTGCGATCGGGCCGATCGGGCTCGCGGTCACGACCAACCTCAACATCAACTTCCTGCGCAAGGGCCAGCCGGGGCAGGACGTGCTGGCGGAGGCCCGGCTTCTAAAGCTCGGCAAGCGTTTGGCGGTCGGAGAGGTGAACCTGCTCTCGGGCACGTCGGCGGACCCGATTGCGCATGTCACATCGACCTATTCCATTCCAAATGTTTGAACTTTTCTGAGGTAATATAGCACCATATTTTTAAGCCACTGATTTTACTTGCCTAATTTCTCCTGTCGGGCATTGACCGGCGCGCATCCCTTCTCTAGAAACCGCGCAGTCCGGCGCGTCGTTCGCGCCGTCATCTCCCCGTCCACGGAAATCCAGATATGAAAACCTTTTCGGCAAAGCCCGCCGAGGTGACGAAGAAGTGGGTGCTGATCGACGCCAAGGGTCTGGTCGTCGGCCGTCTCGCCACCATCGTCGCCATGCGGCTGCGCGGCAAGCACCTTCCGACCTATACCCCGCACGTTGATTGCGGCGACAACGTCATCATCATCAACGCCCAGCACGCGGTCCTGACCGGTCGCAAGCGCGAGCAGAAGACCTACTACAAGCACACCGGCTACGTCGGCCACGTCAAGGAGCGCACCGCGCGCCAGATCCTCGAGGGCAAGCATCCCGAGCGCGTGCTCGAGAAGGCCGTCGAGCGCATGATCCCCCGCGGTCCGCTCGGTCGCGTCCAGATGGGCAACCTCCGCGTCTATGGCGGGGCCGATCATCCGCACGAGGCCCAGAGCCCGGAAAAGATCGACATCGCCAAGTTGAACCGCAAGAACACGAGGGCCGCATAACATGGCCGAATCCATCCAGTCGCTCGACCAGCTCTCGCAGCTCAAGACGGCGGCGCCCGATGCGCCCAAGCACGAGAAGAAGGTCGACAAGCTCAATCGCGCCTACGCCACCGGCAAGCGCAAGGACGCGGTCGCCCGCGTCTGGATCAAGCCGGGCGCCGGCAAGGTCACGGTGAATTCGCGCGAGGTCGAGGTCTATTTCGCCCGTCCCGTGCTGCGCATGATGATCGAGCAGCCGTTCTCCGTGGCCCAGCGTTCCGGCCAGTACGACGTGATCTGCACCGTCGCCGGCGGCGGTCTGTCCGGCCAGGCCGGGGCGGTCCGTCACGGCATCTCCAGGGCGCTCACCTATTTCGAGCCGGAGCTGCGCACCGTGCTCAAGAAGGGCGGCTTCCTGACCCGCGACTCCCGCGTCGTCGAGCGCAAGAAGTACGGCAAGGCGAAGGCCCGCCGGTCCTTCCAGTTCTCCAAGCGCTAATCGCTTCGGTAAAATTCGTCGCGAAAGCGGCTTCAATGAAATGCAAAAGGGCGCCGAATTCGGCGCCCTTTTTGTTGTTCGTTTGTATGCAAATTGAGCCGGTGTTTTCCCGAAAAGTTGCGTCTGCATGAAAACCTGAATGGAACCCGGCGGGACCTAGCGTGGCAATTGGAAGGGCACGCGATCGGGCTGATCGCGTAATGGCTTGGTTTCAAAGGGGGCTGACATGATGTCGCTCGATAGCATCACGCTATACCTGGTTGCCACGATGGTAGCCGCACTGCTCGGCGCCATGATGGTGTTCTTCGGCAGGCAAGAGAAAAGTCCCGCGCTGAAATGGTGGGGCACCGCCTATCTGCTCGGCGCGGCTTCCGTCGCGCTGTGGACGGCCGCCGGCGACAAGCTCGGCGCGCAGCTCTATCTCGCGCTGAACGCCGTCGGCTTCGTCGCCTGCGGCATGGTCTGGAATGCCGCGCGCGTCTTCCACGGCCGCAGGCCGAACTGGCCCGGACTTCTTATCGGAGCGCTCGGCTGGGCTGCCGCGGTGACGTTGCTCGATCCGGCCGCCGCGACGCTGCGCATGATGGTCGGCGCCGGCATCGTCTCGGTCTACGCGGCACTGACCGCGGGCGAGCTCTGGTCCGAACGGCGCAAGAGCCTGCAACGGAGCTGGCCGGTCTACGCCGTGCCGATCATGCACGGCTGCGTGCTGATGCTGCCGATCCTGATCGGCGGCTTCCTGCGGCCGAACGACCCGCATTTCTCCACCAGCAACTGGGTCACGGTGTTCGCGGTCGAGCTCATCCTCTACGCCGTCGGCACCGTGTTCGTGATCTTCATGCTGGTGTCCGAGCGCACGGTGACCGCGCACAAGACGGCCGCGTCGATGGATCCGCTGACCGGCATGTTCAACCGGCGCGGCTTTGCCGAAGCCTGCTCGCGCGTCATCGAGCGCGAAGCCAAGGCGGGGCGGCCGGTCACCGTCATGATCTTCGACATCGACCACTTCAAGTCGATCAACGACCGCTTCGGCCACCCCGCGGGCGACGAGATGCTCAAGCTGTTCTCGACCGTCGTGACCACCAATCTGCGTATCTCCGACCTGTCGGGTCGGATCGGCGGCGAGGAGTTCGCGGCGCTGTTGCCGTGCTCGCTGGAAGAGGGCGTGCTGGTCGCCGAACGCGTACGCGAGGCGTTCGAGACCTCGGGCATCGTCGTCGACGAGGGCCCGGTCGACACCACCGTCAGCATCGGCGTTGCCGGCGGCCCGGCCGGTACCGAGCTCGAGGTGCTGCTGGCTGCCGCCGACACCGCGCTCTACCAGGCCAAGCGCGGCGGCCGCAATCGCGTCGAAGCCGCGGAAGAGCTGCCGCTGTCGCTGGAGAACTGGCGCCGCCAGACCGCAGCGCGGCTCCCGGTGCCACGGCCCGTGACGGCGTAGGTTGCAAGAAGAGGGCTTGCGGTAAGGCGCTGTTTACCATCGACCCCTACCATCGTGGCCATGGAGTCGATCCGCCAGCAGACCTCGCAAGCCACCATGGTGTCGCTCGAAGCGGCCGCGGCAAGCGCGCGCGGCGGTTTCGGCTGCATCTTCTCGACATCGGACGAATATGAGACGGCGCTGATCACCGAGCGCCGTGCCCAAGGCCGCTACATACAGAAACGCGACCACTGGCCGCTCACACTGTTTGTCGCGTGCGCACTGACGGTGGCCGGCATGGTCTTGTTGTTCAGCTGAGAGAGCAGGGTGGTTCGGCTGCTCCCAAGGCGCCGCTTCGGCGCCTTTTTCTTTTCGGCCGTCTGCGCTAGACACGCCTGTCAGACAAGAAGGGTGGAAACGATGATCACCGAGATCGCGCAAATCGACGTCAAGCCGGGCACCGAGAAGGATTTCGAGGCGGCGGTGGCCAAGGCCAAGGCCGCGTTCGGCCGCTCCAAGGGCTTTCACGGTTTCGAGCTGCACAAATCGATCGAGAAGCCGCAGCGCTACCGGTTGATGGTGAAGTGGGAGACGCTGGAGAACCACACGGTGGACTTCCGCGGCTCGGAGAATTTCACCGAATGGCGCGGCCTCGTCGGTCAGTACTTTGCCGCACCGCCCGAGGTCGAGCACACCAATACGGTGGTGACGACGGCCTGAGCTGTCTCACGCCGCCGCGGCCGGCGCCTCGTAGCTCTTGAAATGATCCAGCAAAACCTTGGCGATGGCAACCAGCGGGAGCGCCAGCGCCAGGCCCCAGATGCCGAAGACGACGCCGAGCAGGATCTGGAATGCGAACAGCGTGGCGGGCGGAATGTCGAGCGCCTGCCGCTGCAGGATCGGCGTCAGCACGTAGCTCTCCATCGCGTGGACGCCGAGAAACAGGATTAAGGCGGAGAGAGCCGCGACCCAGCCTGACGCGATGCTTGCCAGCACCACGATCACGCCTGCGATGATGGCGCCGACCGTCGGGATGAAGGCGAGGAGACCGGCCTGGATACCCAGGATGAACGAGCCGGGGATGCCGATGATTGCAAGCCCGATCCAGGTCACCACGCCGACCGCGAGCATGACGATGATCTGCGCGATCAGCCAGCGCTCCAGCGTCTCGCTGATGCCATCGATGATGACCGTGGCACGCGAGCGATGCCTTGCCGGTGCGATGAACAGGAGCCCGTCGTGATAGACGCCGGGCTGCGCCGCGAAGGCAAATCCTAGGAACAGCACGATGAAGAAGTTGCCGACGGCGCTGATCGTGCCGAGCAGCAGCTTGAGGGTCTGGCTCACGATGGCCCCGCCGCTGGAGGCCAGCGCCCCTGCGCCGGGAAGTCCGGCGTGCGGGGGAGACGCGCTTGGCGCGGTTTCCGAGCCGGACGGCGTCGCGTTCGCTGAGGAGGCGTTGCCGATGTCGAAGAAGCTGGTGTCGATACCGTGGCTCTCGAGGAAGGCTTTCACGGTGACGAGTTGCGACTTGATGGTGTTGCTGAGCGCGGAGGCCTGCTCGGCGATGGTCGCGCCGCCGAGATAGGCGATGCCCGCGAGCATCGCGGCGAGCACGATGCAGACGATCGCAAGCCGGAATGGATGCGGCAGGCCGACATGGCGCCCGAGCGCGTTGGTCAGGGCGTTGAGGCCGACGCCGAGCAGCATGCCTGTGAAGATCAGCAGCAGTGTCGCGGCGAAATACCAGGTGAAGACCAGGAGCGCTGCAAACAGCACGATACCGATGCCGCCGACCGCGATCGCCCAGGCCAGGTCGTCGCGGGTCCGGGATCGTCCATCTGCTGGAATCGTCACATGATGTCCTTTGCGCGGCAGGCGTTTTTTGCGGCAGGTGTGCACGGCACTCTTTCGCGAAATCCCGCCACGGATCAAGCCGGGACCCGCGTGCCGGTTTGACGCGTCCTGCGACCTCGGTTGGGCTTCACGAACGCCCCCTCGAGCCCCGGACCCCGCGGGCACGGGCGGTTCGGGCCTCCATTGCGCGTCCGGTGGGGCATTCAGGCGAAAATAGCATTGCCGTCCCGCGATCCCTTCGGTTGAAATTGTTCCATCCGACGGGCATGTTTGGAGAATCTTCTTCGGCGGGGAGGTCGGAACGGGAAATGAAAAAGCCGGTCGTCGGCGTGATTGGGAATTCCCATCGCGTCGAAAATCGATTTCAGGTTCAGATGGTCGGGGAGCGAAACTTGCGCGCCGTGGCCGAGGTCTGCGGCGGCCTGCCGCTGATGTTTGCGGGTTCGCCCGACATCACCGATATCGGTGCGCTGCTCGATTGCGTTGATGGCATCGTGCTCACCGGCGCCCGCGCCAACGTCCATCCGACACGCTTCAACGTCGACCCCTGCCAGAAGCACGAGCCTTACGACATCCACCGCGACGAGGTCGCGCTGGCGCTGTCGGTCGCCTGCGTCGCCCGCGGTATCCCGCTGTTCGGCATCTGCCGCGGCCTCCAGGAGATGAACGTCGCCTTCGGTGGCTCGCTGCACCCCGAGATCCGTGAGCTGCCCGGCCGCATGAACCACCGCATGCCGCGGCTGGAGACTGGCGAGATCCACCCTGATCCGACCGTGGTGTTCGCCGACCGCCACGAGGTCGATCTCACGCCCGGCGGGACCTTCGCAAAAATTCTCGGTTGCGAGAAGATCAAGGTCAATTCGCTGCACGGCCAGGGCATCCTCGAGCCGGGCAAGCGCGTGCTGATCGAAGGCGTCGCCGAGGACGGCACCATCGAGGCGATCCGCATTGCGGAGGCGCCGACCTTTGCGCTCGGCGTGCAATGGCACGCCGAATACGACCCGCAGCGCAACCCGATCAACCGGAAGATCTTTCAGGCTTTCGGCGAGGCGCTCGTGGCGCGGCAGCGGGCGACGGCGTAGCAGCCGCGCCGTCGCTGCGAGCGCAGCAAAACCCATCCTACCGACGATGCAAACAAAAAGGCGCCCCTTGCGGAGCGCCTTTCGTTTGTCGTTGTCCGGGGCCGCTTAGCCCGAATAATACATCTCGAACTCGACCGGGTGCGGGGTCATTTCGAAGCGCTCGACTTCGGTCATCTTCAGCTCGATGTAGCTGTCGATGAAGTCGTCGTCGAACACGCCGCCGGCCTTGAGGAAGGCGCGGTCCTTGTCGAGGTTTTCCAGCGCCTCGCGGAGCGAGCCGCACACCGTCGGGATCTGCTTCAGCTCTTCCTTCGGAAGATCATAGAGATCCTTGTCCATTGCGGGGCCCGGATCGAGCTTGTTCTTCACACCGTCGAGTCCCGCCATCAGCATCGCGGCGAAGCCGAGATAGGGGTTGGCGAGCGGATCGGGGAAGCGCACCTCGACGCGCTTGGCCTTCGGCGAAGCGGTGTAGGGGATGCGGCAGGAAGCCGAGCGGTTACGCGCGGAGTAGGCGAGCAGCACCGGCGCCTCATAGCCCGGGACCAGACGCTTGTAGGAGTTGGTCGTCGGGTTGGTGAAGGCGTTGATTGCCTTGGCGTGCTTGATGATGCCGCCAATGTAGTGGAGGCAGGTCTCCGACAGGTCGGCGTACTTGTTGCCCGCGAACACCGGCTTGCCGTCCTTCCAGATCGACTGGTGCACGTGCATGCCCGAGCCGTTGTCGCCGAACACCGGCTTCGGCATGAAAGTGGCGGTCTTGCCGTAGATATGCGCGACCTGATGGATGCAGTATTTGTAGATCTGCAGGTGGTCGGCCATCAGCGTGAGCGTGTCGAACTTCATGCCGAGCTCGTGCTGGGCAGATGCGACCTCATGGTGATGCTTTTCGACCTTCACGCCCATCTTGGCCATGGCGCCCAGCATTTCCGAGCGCATGTCCTGCACGGAATCCTGCGGCGGTACCGGGAAGTAGCCCGCCTTGGTGCGGATGCGGTGGCCGAGGTTGCCGCCCTCATATTCCGTGTCGGAGTTGGTCGGGAACTCCGAGGAGTCGAGCCTGAAGCCGGTGTTGTAGGGGGTTGCCGAATAGCGCACGTCGTCGAACACGAAGAACTCGGCCTCGGGACCGACATAGACGGTGTCGCCGATGCCCATCGACTTGACCATCGCCTCGGCCTTCTTGGCCATGCCGCGTGGGTCGCGATTATAGGGCTCGCCGGTGGTCGGCTCGAGCACGTCGCAGATGATGACCATGGTGGTTTCGGCGAAGAACGGATCGATCGTCGCGGTGACCGGATCCGGCATCAGGCACATGTCGGACTCGTTGATCGCCTTCCAGCCGGCGATCGAGGAGCCGTCGAACATCTGGCCCTCGGCGAAGGTGTCCTCTTCGATCATGCTGACGTCGAAGGTCACGTGCTGCCACTTGCCGCGCGGATCGGTGAAACGGAGGTCGACGTACTTGACGTCGTTATCCTTGATCGCTTTCAGAACGTCTTTGGCGGTCTTCATGCATACCCCTTTTGGCTCTGCGGGTCGGTTTCCAGATGAGCAAGGTTATTCTCGCCCTGTGGCGAGTTCGCGCGCGTGTACAAGCGAAATCAGGCCGCCGAAGCAGCCTTCTTTCTAGCTAGAGTGTCGCAAAATGCGGGATAGCACCCGGCTCAGATAGCGTCCAGCCCGGATTCGCCGGTCCGGATGCGGATGGCTTCTTCGATGTTTGAGACGAAGATCTTGCCGTCGCCGATGCGTCCGGTCTGTGCCGCGCGGCGGATCGCGTCGATCGCGCGCTCGACCAAGTCGTCGCCGATCACGATTTCGATTTTCACCTTGGGCAGGAAGTCCACGATGTATTCTGCCCCGCGGTAAAGTTCGGCATGGCCCTTCTGGCGTCCGAAGCCCTTGGCCTCGGTGACGGTAATGCCCTGCAGTCCGACTTCCTGGAGCGCCTCTTTCACCTCGTCGAGCTTGAACGGCTTGATGATGGCTTCGATTTTCTTCACTGCGCGCCTCCCGGCCTTTCGATCAAATAGCAACGTCTTCGTCAGGATGCGCTTTCTCTTCGCGCGGAGTAGTCCTCGCTGTCCCAAGCTGCCTGACCAGCCCGGGCGGCGGCCGGTCACACCCTGATGAATGCCAGTGAGCACGACGAACCGAAGCGGCTTCCTCGAAAGCAGGGTCTATGCCAAGTTGCAAATGCCCTGATTTTTGGTGCGTTATCAGCCCTTTAACGAGCATCTCGGATAGGTGGGACCAACCAGTCCAAAATAGCGAAGACTACGAAATAGGCAAACAGTTCAATCTATGTGCAGATTGTGGGTTTTAGCCCGGGATCGGCACGGAAACTGCCTGTTGAAAAGGCGTTTGTACCAGGGAAGTGGCATGGAAGTTCTGACCAACGCTGAAATGCAGCGGGCCGACCAGCTCACCATCGCGGCCGGCACACCCGGTTTCAAGCTGATGCTGAGCGCCGGCCAGGCGGTCGCTGAAGCGGCGAGCGCGCTGGCGGAAGAGGGGCCGATTCTGGTCGTGGCCGGTCCCGGCAACAACGGTGGCGACGGTTTTGTCGCAGCCGCCGAGCTGGCCGCCCTGGGGCGCGAGGTCTCCGTCATCCTGATGTGCGAGCGCGACCAGCTCCAGGGCGATGCGGCCTCCGCCGCGCGCGGCTGGAAGCATCCGCTCTTGCCGTTCAATCCGCAGGCGATCGGCAGGCCCGCGCTGATCATCGATGCGCTGTTCGGCGCCGGCCTCAGCCGTCCGCTCGAGGGCGAGGCGCGTGAGATGATCGAGGCGATCAACGCCAATGGCGCGCCGGTGCTGGCCGTCGATCTGCCGAGCGGCATCAACGGCGCCAGCGCAAGCGTGATGGGCGTTGCGGTGAATGCCACCGAGACCGTCACCTTCTTCCGTAAGAAGCCCGCGCATCTTCTGTTGCCCGGCCGGATCCATTGCGGCCGCGTGCGCGTCGCCGACATCGGCATCGGCAGCGAGGTGCTCGAGGAGATCAAGCCGCAGCTATTCGATAACGATCCGGACTTTTGGGGCGCGAATTTTCCGGTGCCGCGGATCGACGGCCACAAATACGCGCGCGGCCACGTGCTCGCGGTTTCCGGTGATGCCGCGGCAACCGGCGCCGCGCGTCTCGCCGCGCGCGGCGCATTGCGTGCCGGCGCAGGGCTCGTAACCCTGGCATCGCCGCGCGATGCGCTCGCGATCAACGCGGGCGCCTTGACGGCGGTGATGGTCCGCCCGGTCGATACCGCGATCGAGTTCGGCGAGCTCCTCGTCGACAAGCGCTACAATACCTGCATCATCGGTCCGGGCACGGGCACAGGGACGCGCACCTGCGACTTCGTCCACACCGCGCTCACAGCCCAGCGCCACCTCGTGCTCGATGCGGATGCGCTGACGAGCTTTGCAGCCAATCCCGAACGGCTCTTTGAATCGATCAAGTCGTCGCACGACACAGGGGTCGTGCTGACGCCGCATGAGGGCGAGTTTCCACGCCTGTTCTCCGACCTCAGCAACAAGCATCCGGGCCGCTCAAAGCTCGAGCGCGTCCGTGCCGCCGCCGAGCGCTGCGGCGCAGTCGTGCTTCTGAAGGGGCCGGACACCACCATCGCCGCGCCCGATGGCCGCGCCACCATCGCCGCCAACGCGCCGCCCTGGCTCGCCACTGCAGGCGCCGGCGACGTGCTTGCCGGCATCATCGCGGGCCTCCTGGCGCAGGGCGTGCCGGCCTTCGAGGCTGCGAGTATCGGCGTCTGGATCCATGGTGAGGCGGCGAGCGAAGCGGGGCCGGGGCTGATCGCGGAGGACCTGACCGAGACGCTGCCGGCGGTGCACCGGCGGATCTATGATGCGCTGGGAGTGGAGTACTAGTGCTCAAGCAGCTCGCGCTGGCCGACATGGACGCGGCCGCGCGGGTCCACCGCATCGCCTTCGACCATGCGCTGCCGTGGCTGGTCGGGCTGCACACGCCCGAGGAGGACCGCTGGTTCTATCGCGAGCGGCTCTTCGTTACGTGCCGCCTGTGGGGACGCTTTGACGGCGACGCGTTGGGCGGGATCATCGCTTTCCGCGACGGCTGGATCGAACAACTCTATGTGCTGCCCAACGCGCAAGATCGCGGTGTCGGCACCGAACTCCTTGACGTCGCCAAGAACGCCTTCGACCACCTGCAGCTCTGGACCTTCCAGCGCAACGTTCGGGCACGACGCTTCTACGAGTCCCGCGGATTCGAGCTGGTCGAGGAGACCGACGGGACGGGGAACGAGGAGAAGGAGCCGGACGCTCGCTACGTCTGGAGACGCCGGTAGGGCATTCACTCCACCGCGTACCAGCGGACGAGCCGTGGCGCGGCCCAGTCGGTCGCGACAGACTCGACCAGCCAGCGTCCAGGGTAGTTCGCCGCGAACGCGATGCGCTGGGTTTGGCCCGGCTCGATCGCGAGCGTGTCGAGCCAGTACGGTTTCCAGCCGTCGTCGAGTCGGTCGAGCAGGCGGAAATGATGGCCATGCAGGTGGAAGGCGGTGGTGACTGGCCCGGAGTTCTTCAAGGCCAGCACGACGGTGCGACCGGCCTTGGCCCGAAAGGCGGGGGCGGAGGAGGCGGAGAAGCTTGCAGGGCGGGTCCAACCGGCGTCAGGGGCGCCGAGCGCGACATCGAACCGGAGGGCGCCCTTCAGATCGAGCTGGACGGGAAGGTCATTCGAGGGGAGCGGCGGTGGCGGCAGCAACGGCGCGCCTCGCTCGAACCTGCCGGTGATCGCGAGGGTCCCGATCTGGCGCGCTTCCTTGCCGTCATGCAGCAGGAATGAGGCCGATGTGGCCGTATCCACAAATGCGTCTACGCGCGCGCCGGGGGCGAGCACCAGAGCACCGTTGCGAGCCGGGAAGGGCTCGGCAGGCTGTCCGTCCATGGCCATCACGCGGACGTCGTGGTTTTCCAATTTGATCGCCAGGACAGTACGTTGGGAGCCGTTGATAAAGCGCAGCCGCAGCCGCTGATTGCCGGAGGCTGAGAGCTCGAATGAAGTCCGCCCGTTGAGGGTATAGAGGATTGTTGTCTCTCTGGGGTCGGTGCCTGCGACGATTGCAGCCCCATCCGGCCGCAGGCGCCATTCCTCAATCAACAGCACCTCATCACGATCCACGGCGACGCGGTCGGTTTCCTCGATGATGATCGGGAGCGGCCGCGTGGGCTGCTTCAGGCCCTCCTCAAGCAGGCTGAGGTCAGCCAGCAGGGTCCCGGCGTGAGGCATTGAAATGATTGATGTTGTTGTCGTTCCCGGGGCCACGGCTGCGCCGCCCAGCAGCGGCTCGGCAGCCGCCGCGCCATCGAGGCCGTACCAGACCGGTGTGACTGGCACGGGCAGGTCGTTCCGCAAAGTCACTTCGCAGCGGTCGCCGCGCTTGAGACGGACACCACCCGCAGCACGTGGCGCCGCCAGCTCCCAGATTGGTGTAGCCGGCTGTCCCGGCCTCAGAGCCAGGGTCGCAGGCCGCGCCTGGAGGGCGAGCCGCGCGGCTGCCGACGGCGCCGCCCCGCCCCCGGCCAGGCCCGCCGCCGAGGCCGCCAGGCCGGCCAAAACCTCTCGTCGGGTCGGGACAAAAAATCGCTTCGTCATAAGGGCGATGCGGACCACGCCGCGCTGGATAAGTCCAGCCGCCGCGCCTATCTGAAGAGGGCGTCCACACGGCCATTTTTTTGCTGCGGACAGGCGGGCACATGCTATAAGCCCGGCCGCCCGCGGCATCGCGGCCGGTCTTGATGCAACTTCACGCGGGCGTGGCGGAACTGGTAGACGCGCTGGATTTAGGTTCCAGTGACGAAAGTTGTGGGGGTTCGAGTCCCTCCGCCCGCACCAAGCGCTTTCAGCGTTTGCACGGATTACTGAAGGACCTCGTTCCTCATGGACGTTTTGTCCCGTGGAGGTAGGTCCGATGAACCACCGGCGCAAAGGCGTTTTGCCCGCGCGCCGGATCGATTGATGACAAATGTCGCGGCGGCAAGCGCCGTGACGAAGCGAGAAGAAGATTGGACGCCATGCAGGTCACAGAGACCCTCTCGGAAGGATTGAAGCACGAGTTCAAGATCAGCGTTGCCGCGTCTGATCTCGATGCCAAGGCCGACGCCAAGCTCGTCGACCTCAAGGACAAGGTGCGCCTCAACGGCTTCCGTCCCGGCAAGGTGCCGGTTGCTCACCTGAAGAAGGTCTATGGCCGTTCGGTGATGGCCGAGACCATCGACCAGACCATTCGCGACACCAACACGCAGATCTTCCAGGAGCGCGGCTTCCGCCTTGCGACCGAGCCGAAGATCACCATGCCGACCGAGCAGAAAGAGGTCGAGGAATTGCTCTCGGGCAAGTCCGACCTGACCTATACGGTCGCGATCGAAGTGGTGCCGCCGATCCAGCTCGCCGACTTCAAGAGCTTCCAGGTCGAGAAGCCGGTCGCCGACGTGACCGACGTCGAGGTCGACGAAGCCATCAAGCGTATCGCCGACAACAACCGCAGCTACAGCGACAAGGGCGAGGGCGCCAAGGCGGCCTCCGGCGATCGCGTCACCGTCAGCTTCAAGGGCACCATCAACGGCGAAGCCTTCGAGGGCGGTACCGGCGAGGGCATCCAAGTCCAGATCGGCTCCAACACCTTCATTCCCGGCTTCGAGGATCAGCTCATCGGCATCGGTGCGGGCGAGACCCGTACGGTGAAGGCGTCGTTCCCGAAGAACTATATGAGCGAGAAGCTCGCCGGCAAAGACGCCGAGTTCGAGACCACCGCAACGCTGATCGAGGCGGCGCAGGACACCAAGATCGACGACGAGTTCGCCAAGTCGCTCGGCCTTGAATCACTGGACAAACTGAAGGAAGCCGCGCGCGAGCGGCTCGTCGCCGAGTTCGCCACCGCGACGCGCCAGCGCGTCAAGCGCGCGCTGCTCGATCGTCTCGACGAGGCCCATCGCTTCGATGCGCCGCCCTCGCTCGTCGACGAGGAGTTCAATCTGATGTGGAATTCGGTCAAGGCCGAGATGGACTCCGCCGGCAAGACCTTCGCCGATGAGGACACCACTGAGGAGAAGGCCAACGAAGAGTATCGCAAGATCGCCGACCGCCGCGTGCGCCTCGGTCTCGTGCTGTCGGAGATCGGCGAGAAGAACAAGATCACCGTGACCGATGATGAGGTGGGTCGCGCAGTGATCGAGCGCGCGCGCCAGGTGCCGGGCCGCGAGAAGGAAGTATGGGACTATTACCGCAACAATGCCAACGCGCTGGCCCAGCTTCGCGCACCGATCTATGAGGACAAGGTCGTCGACTTCATCCTCGAGCTCGCCAACGTGACCGAGAAGAAGGTCTCGCGCGAGGAGCTCTACAAGGATGACGAGGCGGACAAGACCGCTGCGTAAGGCTTCGAAAGAAAGCGTTCTGTTAAGGATGATCAGCGGAAGCGGGCGCGCTAGCCAGGTGGCCGGCTGGGCCTGTTTCCGCGAATCAGATTCAACTGTTTTGTCCGATTAAGCCTTAATTCGCTCCGGCCTTGTCTGGAGCCAATTGGGCTATATCTGTCGTAACGGCCTACCAAGTCCTGCATCACGGGACGTCCATCCGCGCTCGGCAATTCCAGCCAAGACTGTCTTGCCGCGAGGATGTCCGCCTCTAAAAACCTAGGTGACTCATGCGCGATCCGGTTGAAACCTACATGAACCTCGTGCCCATGGTGGTCGAGCAGACCAACCGTGGCGAGCGCGCCTACGACATCTTCTCGCGCCTGTTGAAAGAGCGCATCATCTTCGTGACCGGACCGGTTGAGGACGGCATGTCGACGCTGGTCGTCGCACAGCTTCTGTTCCTCGAAGCCGAGAATCCGAAGAAGGAAATCTCGATGTACATCAACTCGCCGGGCGGCGTGGTGACGTCGGGCCTTGCGATCTACGACACCATGCAGTTCATCCGCCCGCCGGTCTCCACGCTCTGCACGGGACAGGCGGCCTCGATGGGCTCGCTGCTGCTCGCCGCCGGCGAGAAGGACATGCGCTTCTCGCTGCCGAACGCGCGCATCATGGTGCACCAGCCTTCCGGCGGCTTCCAGGGCCAGGCCACCGACATCATGCTGCACGCCCAGGAAATCCTGAACCTGAAGAAGCGGCTCAACGAGATCTACGTCAAGCACACCGGTCAGACCTACAAGTCGATCGAGGATGCGCTGGAGCGCGACAAGTTCCTCACGGCAAACGACGCCAAGGAATTTGGCCTTGTCGACAAGGTGATCGACAAGCGCGCCGAGGAGCCGGCAGCGTCGAAAGCCCCGTAGCACTACCGATATGGTAACGGCGATCCCTGGGATTACCTGGGATCGTCAGGGCGGCCTTCACGTTAATGGCGCGTCGTGCGGCGCAAAAAGCAGCCTTGCGCCTCGCGACAGGCGGAAAGTTCCGCTTTCGTGCTGGTTCTTTCGTGGTAATCCAGCAACGCCCGGGTGATTTCGATCAGTTCTTCCGTGCCAAGACGTGAAATCACGGTATTGTCACGGGTAGCCGGCGCCCCCCCGATTAGCGAATTCTTGATAGTCGGGTGACAGCATGGTTGGCTACGATTGATCGGCTAAGATCGCGGGAGAATCGAGTGACCGTGATTCGCACGGGATGTAACGCGTAGGGTCTTTTTTGGTACGGAATTTGCTCTATTTGAACTCTATCCGGCTGTCGTGCCGGAATGGAGCGATCGAGCGGACGGGATCGAACCGCGGACGGAGATATGAATGAGTAAGGTCGGCACGAGCGACTCCAAGAACACGCTATATTGCTCGTTCTGCGGCAAGAGCCAGCACGAAGTCCGCAAACTGATCGCGGGTCCCACGGTCTTCATCTGCGACGAGTGTGTCGAGCTCTGCATGGACATCATCCGTGAGGAGAACAAGTCCTCGCTGGTGAAGTCGCGCGACGGAATTCCGACGCCGAAGGAAATCTGCAAGGTGCTGGACGACTACGTGATCGGCCAGAGCCATGCGAAGAAGGTTCTCTCGGTCGCGGTGCACAATCACTACAAGCGCCTCAACCACCAGACCAAGCACAACGACGTCGAGCTCGCGAAGTCGAACATCCTGCTGATCGGTCCGACCGGCTCGGGCAAGACGCTGCTCGCGCAGACGCTCGCCCGCATCCTGGACGTGCCCTTCACCATGGCCGACGCGACGACGCTGACCGAAGCCGGCTATGTCGGCGAGGACGTCGAGAACATCATCCTGAAGCTGCTCCAGGCCGCCGACTACAACGTCGAGCGCGCGCAGCGCGGCATCGTCTACATCGACGAGATCGACAAGATCAGCCGCAAGTCCGACAACCCGTCGATCACCCGCGACGTGTCGGGCGAGGGCGTGCAGCAGGCCCTGCTGAAGATCATGGAAGGCACGGTGGCTTCGGTCCCGCCGCAGGGCGGCCGCAAGCATCCGCAGCAGGAGTTCCTGCAGGTGGACACGACCAACATCCTGTTCATCTGCGGCGGCGCCTTCTCGGGCCTCGAGAAGATCATCTCGGCGCGCGGCCGTTCGACCTCGATCGGCTTCGGTGCCTCGGTGATGGCACCGGAAGACCGCCGCACCGGCGAGATCTTCCGCCACGTCGAGCCCGAGGATCTGCTGAAGTACGGCCTCATCCCTGAGTTCGTCGGCCGTCTGCCGGTCGTTGCGACGCTCGAGGATCTCGACGAGACCTCGCTGAAGAAGATCCTGACCGACCCGAAGAATGCGCTGGTCAAGCAGTATCAGCGCCTGTTCGAGATGGAGAACATCGAGCTGACCTTCGCCGACGAGGCGCTTGGCGCGGTCGCCCGCAAGGCGATCGAACGCAAGACCGGCGCGCGCGGACTGCGCTCGATCCTCGAGGCGATCCTGCTCGAGACCATGTTCGATCTGCCGGGCCTGGAAGGTGTGGAAGAGGTCGTGATCTCCCGCGAGGTCGTGGAAGGCACAGCGCGTCCGCTCTACATCTACGCCGATCGCTCCGATCGTGCGGTCGAGAATGCCAGCGCCTGAACGGCACTGGTCTGAGCCTTCGAACCTCTCGAATTGACGGCTGCGGAATGTGTATCCGCAGCCGGTGTTGCGTCGCTCGTCCTGCGTGCGTAAGCGCCGAATGGCGCGCATTTTTCAATGACTTGACACCCCCCGGGTCGATAGCCACCTAATGTCGACGGCGAGCAGGAAAATCTCTTCAAGATTCGCCTCATTTCGATCCGGCAAGGCCGGTCCAAGCTTAAGGGCCTACTGGCTTTGCGGATTACCTCGGCACCTTGTGGCGGTTGCGCTAGGTACAGCGGGCTGCGTGCAAGGGGGCAAAGCAAAAGGAAAAGGCCATGACTAGTCCCAAACCCCGGCCAACCATCAATCACGGCGAAACGCACGCTTATCCCGTGCTTCCCTTGCGCGACATCGTCGTCTTCCCGCACATGATTGTGCCGCTCTTCGTTGGCCGCGAGAAGTCGATCCGCGCGCTCGAAGAAGTGATGAAGAACGACGCGCTGATCATGCTCGCGACGCAGAAGAACGCGTCCGATGATGATCCGGCGCCCGATGCGATTTACGAGACAGGCACGCTCGCCAGCGTGTTGCAGCTCCTGAAGCTTCCCGACGGCACCGTGAAAGTGCTGGTCGAAGGGCTCGAGCGCGCGCGCGTGGAGAAGTATACCGATCGCGCCGACTATTACGAAGCGACCGCGGTCGCGCTCGCCGACACCGATGCGAAGTCGGTCGAGGCCGAAGCGCTGGCGCGCTCGGTCGTGTCCGACTTCGAGAGCTATGTGAAGCTTAACAAGAAGATCTCGGCGGAGGTCGTCGGTGTCGTGCAGGCGATCACCGATTTCGCCAAGCTCGCCGACACCGTTGCCTCGCATCTCGCCGTCAAGATCGCGGATCGGCAAGGAATCCTGGAGACGCTGTCCGTCACCTCGCGCCTGGAGAAGGTGCTGGGGCTGATGGAGAGCGAGATCTCGGTGCTGCAGGTCGAGAAGCGCATCCGCTCGCGCGTCAAGCGCCAGATGGAGAAGACGCAGCGCGAGTACTATCTCAACGAGCAGATGAAGGCGATTCAGAAGGAGCTCGGCGACGACGATGGTCGCGATGAGCTCGCTGATCTCGAAGAGAAGATCTCGAAGACCAAGCTGTCGAAGGAAGCGCGCGAGAAGGCGCAGCACGAGCTGAAGAAGCTGCGCCAGATGTCGCCGATGTCCGCGGAAGCGACTGTCGTGCGCAACTACCTGGATTGGCTCTTGTCGATTCCGTGGAACAAGAAGTCCAAGGTCAAGAAGGATCTGGAAGCCGCGCAGGCGGTTCTGGATGCCGATCACTACGGGCTCGAGAAGGTCAAGGACCGCATCGTCGAGTATCTTGCGGTGCAGTCGCGCGCCAACAAGCTGACCGGGCCGATCCTGTGCCTGGTCGGGCCTCCCGGCGTCGGCAAGACCTCGCTCGGCAAGTCGATCGCCAAGGCGACGGGGCGCGAATTCGTGCGCGTCTCGCTCGGCGGCGTGCGCGACGAGGCCGAGATCCGCGGTCATCGCCGCACCTATATCGGCTCGATGCCCGGCAAGATCATCCAGTCGATGCGCAAGGCGAAGTCGTCCAATCCGCTGTTCCTCCTGGACGAGATCGACAAGATGGGCGCCGATTTCCGCGGCGATCCGTCCTCGGCGCTGCTCGAGGTCCTGGACCCCGAGCAGAACTCGACCTTCAACGACCACTACCTCGAAGTCGACTACGATCTCTCCAACGTGATGTTCATCACGACCGCGAATACGCTCAATATTCCGGGGCCGCTGATGGACCGCATGGAGATCATCCGGATCGCGGGCTACACCGAGAACGAGAAGGTCGAGATCGCGCGCAAGCACCTGATCCCGAACGCGATCGGCAAGCATGGCCTCGATTCCAAGGAATGGTCGATCGACGACGACGCTTTGTTGCTGATGATCCGCCGCTATACCCGCGAAGCGGGTGTGCGTAATCTTGAGCGTGAGCTGTCGACACTCGCCCGCAAGGCGGTGAAGGAGCTGATGATCTCCAAGAAGAAGTCGGTCAAGGTCACCGAGAAGACTCTGGAAGAGTTCCTCGGCGTGCCGAAGTATCGCTTCGGCGAGATCGAGAGCGAGCCTCAGGTCGGCATCGTCACCGGGCTTGCCTGGACCGACGTCGGCGGCGAGCTGCTGACGATCGAAGGCGTCATGATGCCCGGCAAGGGCAAGATGACGGTCACCGGCAATCTGCGCGACGTGATGAAGGAATCGATCTCGGCGGCAGCGTCCTATGTCCGCTCGCGGGCGATCAACTACGGCATCGAGCCGCCGCAGTTCGACCGGCGCGACATCCACGTGCACGTGCCGGAGGGCGCTACCCCGAAGGACGGCCCGTCCGCAGGCGTGGCGATGGCCACCGCGATCATCTCGGTCATGACCGGCATTCCGGTCCGCCACGATGTCGCGATGACCGGCGAGATCACGCTGCGCGGCCGCGTGCTGCCGATCGGCGGTCTGAAGGAGAAGCTCCTGGCTGCCGCCCGTGGCGGCATCAAGACGGTGCTGATCCCCGAGGACAACGCCAAGGATCTCACGGAGATTTCCGATGCGATCAAGGGCGGCATGGATATCGTCCCGGTCTCGCGGCTCGACGACGTCGTCGCCCGCGCGCTGGTGAAGAAGCCGGTGCCGATCGTCTGGGAAGAAGACACCAAGGTGACGGTGAAGCCGGACGGCGACGAAGCCGCCGGCGGCCTGACCGCTCACTGAGACCTGCCAAGGAAATTAGAACGGCGCCCTCGGGCGCCGTTCTTGTTTTGGGAGCGCGGCATGCAGATCGACGGACAATGCCATTGCGGCCGGGTCAGCTACGCGGCCGAGATCGATCCGGAGGCCGTCTCGGTGTGCCACTGCACCGATTGCCAGGCGCTGACCGGCTCTCCCTTTCGGGTGACCGCGATCTGCTCCGGCCAAACCATCCGCCTGACCGGCGGAAAGCCCAAGGTCTATGGCAAGCGCGGCGACAATGGCCGGATGCGCTTCCAGCACTTTTGTGGCGACTGCGGCTCCCCGCTGTTCACCAGCGGCGAGGGCACCGAGGCCGACGATTGGGGTATCCGCTGGGGCAGCATCCGCCAGCGCGAGGCCCTGCGGCCCAGCCGGCAGATCTGGTGCCAATCGGCGGCGGTGTGGATCGACACGGTGCCGGTCTTGCCGGGGCGGCCCAGAGACTGAACTGATATGCATTGACGTTCGCCCCTTGCCCCTCCGGGGGCCCTGGGGCTAAAGAGGCGGCCAGGGGCGGTTAGCTCAGCTGGTTAGAGCATCTCGTTTACACCGAGAGGGTCCGCGGTTCGAATCCGTGACCGCCCACCAGCCTTCGCTTGCTTCGCGAGCTACGGCTGGGCGAGCCAGCCTCCGAACATCATTGACGCGAAGCGAGCGAAGGCGGGCCTGTCGAGACGAGCTACAGTGCCCGGTCTGCAACAGAATGTTCGCGCCTCGACCGTGGCTCAGTCGCACACTTCCGTTTGTCCCCCTCCCGGATTGGCCTGGCCTCCAGGTCCATACGGCCGGGTAGCAACCCGACAGCCGGGCCTTAGCGGCCGACAGCCTGCATTGTTACAAATCATTTGACCAGATGCAGACGGCTTCGCGGGTGCAGCTTCGATCTGCTTCCGCTCGGCATCGCGCTTCTTGGTATCCTCGCGGGTCGCGACCGGCTTCTTGTCCTGCACCTTCTCGCAGTCATTGTCGTCATTGACGCGATAGCCGGCGCGGCACGTGATCTTCACACAGGCGTCGCCATCCGCCTTGAAGCCGTGGTCGCAAACGAGAGGGCAGACCCGTCCCTGCCTGGCTTTGATCGCGTCGAACGCATCGAAGCTCGCGAGCTTGGCGTCGAACTTCGTTCCCGCATACTTGTTGAACAGCGTCAGCGAGCGTTGCGATGATGCATTCCAGTCGCCATCGGCAGCGGCTGCCAGACAGCCGACGCGCCGCAGTTCGGACTGCACCAGCTTCGCGGTCTCCTGCCGAGACAGGCTCGGCTGCGATGAGGTTGGTGCGACAGCCGCAACTTGCTTGGCGGCGAGCTCGGCAGCAGCCTTGTCATTTGCGGTTTTTTCAGCGAGCGCCTTTTCAGCGGCCTGCTTGTCAGCAAGCGCCTTGGCGACGGCGGCCTCGGCCTCTCTCCGTCGCTGCTCGGCGGCAGTCGCCTTGGCTTCTTCGATCTGTTTGGCCTTCTCTGCGGCGAGCTTAGCATCCTCGGCGGCCTTTGCCGCTGCAGCCGCCTTCTCCTGCTCGGCCTTCTTGGCCCGGTCGGCGATGAGCCGCGCCTTCTCGTCTTCGGCCTGCCGCGCCTTTTCGGCAGCGCCGGCGCGCGTTTCTTCGGCCGCGATCTTGTTCAATTGGCCCTTGGCCAGGTTGGAATAGAAGCCGTCGGGATATTGGCCGAGGAACGCCGTCCAGCCGTCGCGGGTGCCGAGCTGAAGCGCCAGCTCATAGTCCCGGCGCACTGCGTCCTGAGGGTTCGCCTGTGGGCCTGTTGCGACCGGCTTTGCCGCGACCAGCGGCACGTCATCGCCGCCGAGCGAGCCGTAGACATAAGGCTCCTGCTTGTAGCCGGTGTTCTTGAGGACGTCGTCGCGGACGAAGCCGAAGGCCTTGCGCAGATCAAGACCCGGCGAGGGCAGGCGCTCGACGAGGGCTGCGGCAAACGGGCTGTTTTTGGAGTCACCGTCCGAGGCGGTCGAGCCCGCCTTCGCGGCGAAAGCGATCATGGTATTCGGGCTCGTGGGCTCGACCTTGGCAAGGCCGCGCCCGATGGCGCGCGCGGCGATCGTCCGCTTCATGGTCTTGGAGAAGGGATTGTCGCGGCAGGCATCCAGAATGACGAGGCGGAGCTGCTTGGCCGGTTCGACCGCGAACAGGGCACGGTCCAGCGGCAGCGTCTCGTCGAGGACGTCGCTGTCCGTCTCGAGGGTCGCATCCGTTGGGATCAGGTAATTCGTTCCGTCCAGCTCGATGCCGTGACCGGCGTAGTAGACGACCGCCACCTCGGCCTCGCGAGCCTTGCCGCCAAAGTCGCGCAGCGCCCTGCGCATCTCGGCGGCATTGAGATCGAGCTTGATATCGACCAGCTCGAACCCGGCCTTCTTGAACATGTCGCCGACCAGGGTGGCATCGTTTACCGGGTTGGTGAGCCTGGGGGCGCTCTTGTAGGCGGAATTGCCGATCACCAGGGCGACACGCTTCTCGGCCTGAGCTGAGCCAGAACCAAGCCAGGTCGCAAAAACCAACAAAACAAAAAGCCGAAGCGCGCCCATTCCAGCCCCAAAACGCAATAAGAATAGATTATTCGGAGCATGGCATTAACAAAAGCCCCATTTGTGACTGACGTCACGTCCATCAGCGCGCCGGCGGGCCAACGCAATTTCGGTAAATGCGCAAAGGAGGGGGCCAATGCGGTCGCCGCTGGACCTTGCTTGTCTGCCTGCCGGGCTCGCTTGCTGATGGCGCGACGAGTCGGCCGCGACCGGTTGGCACCCCCCTTATCCCCGTTTCTCTAGGCACCCGACGCCCAGAAAGGGCCCCCGACGGGTCCAAAATTGCCTCCGTTCGGTCATCTTTTCGATCCCCGCCCGAACCACGGTTCCAACTCCTGTCGTCAGCGTGGAGTATCGCCGTGATCAGTGATCTTCGCACGAAGTTGGAACGGTACGAGTCCAAAGCCGCCCATTGCATGAAGGCAGCGCAGGAAGCGCGCGACGAGGCTGGGAAGGCTTTCTATGAGGAGCTTGCTCGCTACTATGACGAGCTGGCAGCGGACTTTCGCCGCGTCCTTGCGAAGCGAACCGGAGCCTCGCTGGCGGCCGAATGACGTTGCCTCGCGCATTGGCGTAGCTCAGCTCAGCGGCTAGGTCCTCTCACCGTCCGTCGATCTCGGACGCCGCGCAGCGCGGCGAGAACTCAAACGTGTCTCGCCGACGAGTCGACAGAGCAGGCAGCCGCAGTTGACGGCGTCTCTGCATTTCGGCATCGGGGTCTTTCGACCGAGTTGCCAGAGGGGCCCCCATGGTACAGCCAAGCGGACACGAAGAGAACGCCGACCAGATTGCCTATTGGAATGGGCCCGGCGGCCAGAAATGGGCCGATCGTCACGCGGCACAGGAGATCCTGCTCGGACCGATCGCGGACGTCCTGATCGATCGCGCCAAGCCGAAGCCGGGTGAGCGCCTGCTCGATATCGGCTGCGGCTCGGGTGCGACCACTGTTGCATTCGCCAAGGCAGTGGCGCCTGACGGATTTGCGCTCGGGCTCGACGTGTCCGACCCGATGCTGTCGCAGGCCCGCGCACTTTCGCCAAAGAACCTGCCGCTCGATTTCGTGCTGGCGGATGCGACGGTCTATCCCTTCGAGCCCCAAAGCTTCGATCTGCTCGCCTCGCGTTTCGGCGTGATGTTTTTCGCCGACCCGGTTGCGTCCTTCACCAACCTGCGTCGCGCGCTGAAACCTTCGGGGCGGCTCGCCTTCATCTGCTGGCGCGAGCCGCGCGAAAATCCCTGGATGATGACGCCGCTGATGGCGGTCTATAAACATGTGCCCAAGATGCCGCCGGTCGGGCCGGAAGATCCCGGTCCGTTCGCCTTTGCGTCGGAAGAGCGCGTGACGCGCATCCTGAGAGGCGCCGGCTTCGCGGACGTGGCGATGGAGCCCCATAACCTTCCGATGGATATCGCGATCGGTGGCGGCCTGGACGCGGCCGTCGACGGCTCTGTTCAAATCGGCCCCGCCAGCCGCGCGCTGCAAGGCCATCCGCCGGAGACCTACGAGGCCGCCAAAGGCTCGATCCGCGAAGCGCTGGCTCCGTTCGTCAAGGGGCCGTCGGTGGTGCTGCAAGGTGCGATCTGGATCGTGACGGCGAAGGCGGCGTAGCCTCGCGCTCCTTCAGACGTTGTCACGAACGAGTTGGAAGCATCGTGCCACAAACTCGGTGTCGTCCCGGCGGAGGCCGGGACCCATAACCACAGGGAGGAGTTGTGGCGCGAGATGGTGGTTACCGGTCTTCGCCAAATTTGATCCTGGGGGTATGGGTCCCGGATCGGCCCTTCGCTTGTCCGGGACGACGTCTTGAAATTGAGGCGACCGCACAATCTCCTCACACCACATCATCGGGCGCGAGCGCGCAGCCGTTGTCCTGGCCGGTCTCGATCTGGATCGTCGTGTGGCCGATCCGGTGGGAGGTTTTAAGGAGCTGCGCGGTCTCCATCAGGAAGGCGTCGCCGGGGTGACCGCCCAGCATGACGAGGTGACACGTCAGCGCCGTTTCGGTGGTGCTGATCGGCCAGACGTGCAGATCGTGAATATCGGAGACGCCGGGCCGCTGGATCAGCAAGGTCTTGATGGCGTCGAGGTCGGTGCCGCGCGGCGCGGCGGCCATCGACATGTCGATGGAGCTGCGGAGCAGGCCCGTCGTGCTCCAGAGGATGACGGCGCAGATCAGAAGGCTCGCGACTGGATCGAGCCAGAGCCAGCCGGTCCACATGATCAGCGCCGCGGAGATGACCACGCCGAGCGAGACCGCCGCGTCTCCCGCCATGTGCAGGAACGCACCCTGGATGTTGATGTCGTCCTTGCGTCCGCGCGCGAACAGCATCGCGGTCGCGCCGTTGATGAGGATGCCGATGCCGGCGACGATCATCACCGTGACGCCGGCGATCGGCTCGGGCTCGCGCAGGCGCAGGATCGCCTCCCAGCCGATCGCACCGGTTGCGACCAGGAGGAAGACGGCGTTCCCCAATGCGGCCAGAATGGTCGAGGCGCGAAAGCCGTAGGTGAAGCGGCCCGTGGGCGCGCGCCTCGCCGCGACCGATGCTCCCCAGGCCATGACGAGGCCGAGCACGTCGCTCAGATTGTGGCTGGCGTCGGCGAGCAGGGCGGTGGAATTGGCGAGGTAGCCGTAAACGCCTTGCGCGACGACGAGCGCAGTATTCAGTGAGATGCCGATCGCAAATGCCCTGCCAAAACTTGCGGGCGCGTGGACATGCGCACCGTGGCCATGACCGTGGCTATGACCATGGTCGTGCCCGACATGGTCGTGGTGGTCATGATGATGATGACCGGCATGGTCGTCGTGCTTGTCCACGTCTACCGCTCCCCGGAATCGGCGCACGCCAGATCAGAACCCATTGTAGGCGTTTCGCGGCCGTGGTCACGACGGAACAGCACGTAGAGGGCGGGCAGGACCAGCAGCGTCAGCACGGTCGAGGAGATGATGCCGCCGATCACGACGGTGGCCAGCGGCCGCTGCACCTCGGCGCCGGCGCCGGTCGCAAGCGCCATCGGCACGAAGCCGAGGGAAGCGACCAGCGCGGTCATCAGCACCGGGCGCAGGCGCGTCAGGGAGCCTTCGCCGACGGCCTCGACGAGGGGCTTGCCCTCGCTCCGCAGTCGCTCGATGAAGGCGATGATGACGAGGCCGTTGAGCACGGCGACGCCGGACAGGGCGATGAAGCCGACGCCGGCGCTGATCGACAGCGGGATGCCGCGCAGCAGCAGCGCCGCGATGCCGCCGGTGAGCGCCAGTGGCACGCCGCTGAACACCAAGAGCGCATCCGCCGCCGACCCCATGCTCATGAACAGCAGGAGAAAGACGAGCAGCAGCGCCACCGGCACGACGATGGTCAGCCGCTTGGTGGCCGAGACCAGCTGCTCGAACTGGCCGCCCCAGCCGATCCAGTAGCCGGGCGGCAGCTTGACCTTCTGCGCTACCGCCTCCTGGGCCTCGGTGACGTAGGAGCGCAGGTCCCGCCCACGCACATTGGCCGTGACCACGATCCGACGCTTGCCGTTCTCGCGGCTGATCTGGTTGGGGCCGGGAGCGACCTCGACGGACGCGATGGCCGACAGCGGAACGTAGCGCGGGGCCGTACTCGGTGCGGCCGACAAGGCGGTTCTGGTGACCGTCGCCGCATTCTCGCCGGGCGGCAGCGGTACGGGGAGCGACTTGATGGCGTCAGGACTGGCGCGCAGCTCCTCCGGCAGGCGTACGACGATATCGAAGCGGCGGTCGCCTTCGAACAGCTTTCCGGTGGGTTTTCCTCCGATCGCGATCTCGATCAGGTTCTGAACCTCTCCGACGCTGAGACCGTAACGCGACAGCGCCTGGCGGTCGAGCTTCACGGTGAGGATCGGCAGGCCTGCGATTTGTTCGGTCTTGACGTCGGCGGCGCCGTCGATGCCGCGGATGACAGCATTGACCTGCTGCGCGACGCCGAGCAGAACGTCGAGATCGTCGCCGAAGATCTTGACGCCGACGTCGCTACGGATGCCCGCGACGAGCTCGTTGAAGCGCATCTGGATCGGCTGCGACATGCCGTAGGTCGTACCGGGCAGGGTGTTGGCCGCGCGCTCGATATCCTCGACGACCTCGTCCTTGGCCTTGCCGGGGTCGGGCCATTCGTTGCGCGGCTTGAGCGTGACATAGGTGTCGGCGACGTTCGGCGGCATGGGATCGTTGGCAATCTCCGCGGTGCCGATCCTGGAGAAGATCGTCGCCACCTCGGGCACCTGCTTGACGGCGTTCTCAAGCCGGAGCTGCATCTCGACGCTCTGCGTGAGGCTCGTTCCGGGAATCCGGACGGTCTCGATAATGGCGTCGCCCTCATCGAGGCTCGGGATGAACTCGCCGCCCATGCGCGTTGCCGCCGTGACGCTGGCGGCGACGATCAGAACGGCGCCGAACGCCACGCTCTTGCGATAGCGGATGGAACGCTCCAGCAGGGGCACGTAGACCCGCCTGGCGGCGCGCATGAAGATGTTTTCCGTCTCCGAAACCTTGCCACTGACCAGAATCGCGATCGCAGCCGGAACGAAGGTCACGGACAGAAGAGCAGCCCCCGCCAGCGCCATCAGCACCGTCAGCGCCATAGGCGTGAACATCTTGCCCTCGGTGCCCGTCAGCGTCAGGACGGGTAGATAGACGACGGCGATGATCAGCGTGCCGAACAGGCTCGGCTGGATCACTTCGCTGGCACCCGCGCGGATCGTCTCCATCCTCTCATCGAGCGTGAGCAGGCGGCCGCGCCGGTGCTGCGCTTCGGCGAGCAGGCGCAGGCAGTTCTCGACGATGATCACGGCGCCGTCGACGATGATGCCGAAATCGATCGCGCCAAGGCTCATCAGGTTGGCGCTGACCTTGCTCTCGACCATGCCTGATATCGTGATCAGCATGGAGAGCGGGATGACGCAGGCCGTGATCAGCGCGGCGCGGATATTGCCGAGGATCAGGAACAGGACCACGATGACCAGTGCGGCGCCTT
The DNA here is from genome assembly GCF_024199925.1 of Bradyrhizobium sp. CCGUVB1N3. Classification (NCBI taxonomy): domain Bacteria; kingdom Pseudomonadati; phylum Pseudomonadota; class Alphaproteobacteria; order Hyphomicrobiales; family Nitrobacteraceae; genus Bradyrhizobium; species Bradyrhizobium sp. CCGUVB1N3. Next base: position 1,762,367 of record NZ_JANADR010000001.1, on the reverse strand, counting down.
CGAGGAGATTCTTCGCGACGGTCGCGATGGTCGCCTCCACCAGATGGGTGCGGTCATAGACCGCGCGTGTGACCACGCCGTCGGGAAGGGATTTGGAGATGTCCTGCAATTTGGCCGAGACTCTCTGTGCCACGCTGCGGCTGTTCTCGCCGATCAGCAGCATCGCGGTGCCGAGCACGGTTTCCTTGCCATTGGTCGACGCTGCGCCCGTGCGCAGCTCGTGACCCTCCTTCACGTCGGCGACGTCGCGGATGCGCACCGGCACGCCGCCGCGCGAGCCGACCACGATGTCCTTGATCTCGTCGATGCTCGCGACCTGGCCGGGTGCCCGGACGAGATATTGCTCGCCGTTTCGCTCGATATAGCCGGCCCCGACATTGGCGTTGTTGGCGGCAAGCGCCGTCATGATATCGCGGAAGCCGAGCTTGTAGGCCATGAGCCGGCCGGGGAACGGCAGCACGTGGAATTGGCGCTCGTAGCCGCCGATCGAGTTGACCTCGATCACACCGGGAACGGTGCGCAGTTGCGGCTTGATGATCCAGTCCTGAATGGTCCGTAGCTCGGTCGGCGTGAAGTCGTTGCCGCCGGGCGCCTTGGCGCCGGGTTTGGCCTCGACGGCGTAGGTGTAGATCTCGCCGAGCCCCGTCGAGATCGGCCCCATCGCGACCTCGACGCCGGTCGGCAGTTGATCGCGCACCTGCTGGATGCGCTCGTTCACGAGCTGGCGGGCGAAGTAGATGTCGGTGCCGTCCTGGAACACGACGGTGACCTGGCTCAGGCCGTAGCGCGAGATCGAGCGCGTATAGTCGAGCCTGGGCAGACCGCCCATCGCCGTCTCGATCGGGAACGTGATGCGCTGCTCGGATTCGAGCGGCGACAGGCCCGGCGCACGCGTGTTGATCTGCACCTGCACGTTGGTGACATCGGGCACCGCGTCGATCGGGAGCCGCGTGAAGTTCCAGGCGCCGAATGCGGCGGCCGCGAGCACGACGAGGACGACCAGCCAGCGCTGGCGAATGGAGAAGGCGAGAACGGCCTCAATCATGATCGGCGTCTCCCTTGCCCATCTCCGCCTTCACGACGAAGCTGTTCTCGGCGACGTAACGCTCACCGGCGGATAGCCCGGCCTTGATCTCGACATGGCGCGGATCGGACTCGCCGAGCTCGACCGGGCGGGCCTCGATCTTGTCGCCGTCCTCGCGGACGAACACGATGGTCCGGTTCTCCAGCGTCTGGATGGCGCTGGTCCGCACCGCGACCGCAACGTTGCGCGCGGCAAGGATCAACTTCGCGGTGACGAAGAGACCCGGGCGGAGGCGCCCGTCGGCGTTCTGCAGCACGACGCGCGCCAGCGCGGTCTGGGTCTCGCTGACGCCGACCGGGGCCAGATAGGAGATCGCGCCCTTGATCTCGCTGCGGCCGTCGTCGGGATCGATCAGCACCTCGTCGCCGAGACGCACGCGCTTGATGTCCTGGCGATAGATCGACAGGTCGACCCAGATGGTGGAAAGGTCTGCGACGACGAAGGCCGGCTTCTGCTCGGAGGCATATTCGCCGAGCGAGATCTGTCGGTCGATGATGGTGCCGCCGATCGGCGCCTTGAGGTCGTAGGCCGTCAGACTCTGGTTGCTTTCGATCGACGCCAGGAGGTCGTCCTTGGCGACGGTGTCGCCGATCCGCTTGCGGATCGACTTGACGATACCGGGGAAGCGCGGCGTCACCTGCACCACGGCCTCCTGGTTGGCGCGCAGCACGCCGTTGAAGGAGAGCGTGTCGGTCAGCGTCGCGCTTGCGGCTTCCGCGAGCGTCACGCCGGCGGCGGCGAGCTTGACGTCGGAGATCCTGATGCGGTCGGCGCCGTGCTCGTCCTGCTCGACATGCGCGTTCGGCGGCTTCTCCGGCTTCTTGTCCTGGGTCTGGCTCGTGGTCTCGACCTTGGCCGGTGCCAGCATCGCATAGCCGTAGGCGCCGAGCGCGGCGGTGACGAGGGCCACGATGACGGTGGAGGAGGTCTTCATCTTGCGCTCTCCCGGGCGAGCGTGAACGGATTGCCGACGAGGCCTTCGATGGTGGCGACCGCGGCATGGAAGTTCTGTTGCGCCTCCTGCTCGCGCAGCCGCGCCTGCGTGACGCTCGCCTGCGCATCGAGCACTTCGAGCAGCGTGAAGCGGCCCTGGCCGTAGCCTTGGGAAATGGCTTCCGCCGCTTCCTGCGCCTTGGGGATTGCTGTCTCGCGCAGCACGGCGAGCTCGCGCAGCGAACCCTGCAGCGAGTCATAGGCGCGGCCTGCAACCACGATCAGCGCGTTGCGATTGGCTTCGCGCTCGGCCTTTGTCTTGGCGAGACTTTCCTGCGCCGAGAGGACGTTGCCCTGGTTCTGGTCGAATACGGGGATCGGGACCGAGACTGTGAGGCGCACCGCGTCGTCATTGGTCTCGTTGAAATGACGCCAGCCGGCAGCAATCCGCACGTCCGGATAGGGTTTTAAGCGCGCCAGAAGCAGCTCGGCGTTGCGCTGCGCAAAGACTGCGGTCCAGCGCACCAGTTGCGGATTGGCATCGATGGCGGCGACGACCGACTGGAACGTGGGTGGTCGGCCGGTGGGGTCAAGCCGTCCGGAGACGTCGGCGAATTTCGGCGTGGGATCGCCCATCAGCACGGCGAGCTCGCGCCGGGCGCTCGCAAGCGTCGCCTTGAAGCGCTCGCGGTCGGCCTTCACCAGCGCGGAGGCGACCTCGGCCCGGCCGGTCTCTGCGGGCGAAGAGGCGCCGGCCTCGACACGGCGGCGGAGCAAGGGTGTCAGGCGATCGATCGCAGCAACCTGCTCGTCCAGGATCTGGATGCGGCGCTGCGCGCCGAGCACGCTGAGGAATGCGATCGCGGTCTCCGAGAGCACCTCGAGCCTGACAGCCTTGCGCTGGATTGCGGCCGCTTCGATGCCGGCGCTACCCGCGGCGATCCGTGCCTCGCGTTTGCCGAACAGCTCGAAGGCCTGGCTGATCTGGAGCGTGGTCTCGGCCGATTTCGTGCCGCGATAGATGCCGGAGCCGAAGGAATTGTCCTGCTCATAGGACAGCTCCGGATTGAGCAGCGCGCCGGCCTGGATGCGCTGGCCCGTGGCGATGCCGACATCGCGCTCGGCGGCCGTCAGCCGCGGGCTGGCAGCGAGCGCGCGCGTCAGCGCAGCGCGCATGGTCAGGGTCTGGGCCTGCGCGGCCAGCATGAGCGGCCCGCCGATGAGAATCGCCATCGCGCACGCCAAGCGCGCGGCAGTTCGCCTGCAAGACATGGAAATGACCTGTGAAGGGAAGGGCATGGGCGCGCATGGCGCCCGGCTGATCCGTTCAGGTCAGGCGTTTGGGGGGCGGGGAGTCCGTGTCGGGCACGACGCCCAAGAACGCCGGCTCGCGATGCGCGCCCGGCGCCGACACAAGCGCGATCGATGTCTTCGATTGCGCCTGCTGCGCCACCGTCACCGAGAAGCAGCCATGGCAGTGATGGCCGGCGAGAGCCTTGTGGTCGGCGTGTCCCGCGGAAGTATCGAGGACCGATGCGATTTCCGAATGGCCGGACGGATTGGTCACATCGAGGTCGTGCAGGCCGTGCAACGTTCCGGACAGCAAATAGACGGTCGCGACGAGCAGCGCAAAGAGCCCGCGCCAATTGCTCAGGTCGAAAACTCTCTTTGGCCGGCGGATCACGGGCACGACGTCACTCTGGTTGCGTACCGGCCTGCCTAGCATGGCAACCGGAAGGGTGTCGATGTGCAACATTGTTACGCTTGTGGAACGACCGTTGAAGCGAGCGGGACTTTCGGACCCTGCGCCTGGAGGTGTCAATCGTCATTGCGGCCGTAGTAGCTCTTGATCAGCCGGTACTGGCCGCCCTTTGTGACGTAATCCTGATGCAGGCAACCTGCGCCGCTGCAGAACGCTCCGCCGTTGTCGCAGTGGAGATGCTCGAAATGCAGCCTGATGATGCGTGAGTTGTCCAGGTAGGTAACAGGCTCTCGCTTCGTTTCCACCTCGGCGCGGACCTGCGGCGGGTGGCAGCCATGGTCGTCCGAAGGAAGGCCGATACCCTTCACCAGGGCGAAGATCGCGGGGATCACGATCAGCGTCAGCAGTGTTGACGAGATCATGCCGCCGATCATGGGCACCGCGATGCGCTGCATGATCTCGGATCCTGTACCGGTGCTCCACATGATCGGCAAAAGGCCTGCCATGATCGCGACCACCGTCATCATCTTCGGGCGGACGCGCTCGACGGCGCCTTCCATGATGGCCTCATGGAGATCTCTGCGGGTCGGGGCGCTGCCGGTGAGGGTGCAGCGCGCTTTGGTCTCCGCGAGCGCGTGGTTGAGATAGATCAGCATCACGACCCCGGTCTCGGCTGCCACGCCCGCCAGCGCAATGAAGCCGACGGCGACCGCGACGGAGAGGTTGAAGCCGAGCCACCACATCAGCCAGAGGCCGCCGACCAGGGCGAACGGCAGCGAGAGCATGACGATCATGGCCTCGGTGACCGAGCGGAAGTTGAGATAGAGCAGGAGGAAGATGATCAGTAGCGTCGCCGGCACCACGATCTTGAGCCGCGCAGCGGCCCGCTCCAGATATTCGTACTGCCCGCTCCAGACCACGTAATAGTCCGGCGGAAACTGGATGTTCGCCTGCACCGCGCGCTGCGCGTCGGTGACGTAGCCGCCGAGGTCGCGGTCGCGGATGTCGACATAGATGTAGGTGGCGAGCTGCCCGTTCTCGGTCCGGATCGAGGTCGGCCCGCGCGCCGGCGTGACGCTGGCGACCGCGCCGAGCGGGACGGCGCCGCCGGCCGGCATTGGCACCAGGATGTCGCTGGCGATTGCCTTGGGATTGTCGCGCAGGTCGCGCGGATAGCGCATGTTGACGGTGAAGCGCTGCCGGCCTTCCACCGTCGTGGTCACGGCCTGGCCGCCGAGCGCGGTGGCGATCGTGTCCTGCACGTCCTGCACCACGATGCCGTAGCGCGACAGCGCCTCGCGGTTCGGTGTGATCTCGAGGTAGTAGCCGCCGAGGCTGCGCTCGGCATAGGCCGAGGAGGTGCCGGGGACGGCCTTGAGCACCTGCTCGATCTGCCTCGCGAGCTTGTCGATCCCGGCAAGATCGGTGCCGATCACCTTGACGCCAACAGGCGTGCGGATGCCGGTCGAGAGCATGTCGATGCGCGCCTTGATCGGCATGGTCCAGGCGTTGGACACGCCGGGAAACTGGAGCGCCTTGTCCATCTCGGCGATCAGGCCGTCGACCGTCACGCCGGCGCGCCACTGCTCCTTCGGCTTGAGGTTGACCACCGTTTCGAACATCTCCGACGGCGCCGGATCGGTCGCGGTGGCCGCGCGGCCGGCCTTGCCATAGACGGAGGCGACCTCGGGGAACGAGCGGATGATGCGGTCCTGGGTCTGCATCAGCTCGGCCGCCTTGGTCACGGAAATGCCGGGCAGCGTGGTCGGCATGTAGAGCAGGGTGCCCTCGTTGAGGTTCGGCATGAACTCGGTGCCGAGCTGCTGCGCCGGCCAGATCGAGGCGGCGAGCGCGCCGAGCGCGAGCAGGATCACCACGATCTTGGCGCGCAGCACGCCAGCGATCACCGGGCGATAGATAAAGATCAGGAAGCGGTTGAGCGGATTGTTGTGCTCCGGGATGATTTTGCCACGGACGAAGATCACCATCAGCGCCGGCACCAGCGTGACCGACAGCAGCGCGGCGGCCGCCATCGCAAATGTCTTGGTGAAGGCGAGCGGGCCGAACAGCCGGCCTTCCTGCGATTCCAGGGTGAAGATCGGCATGAACGACACGGTGATGATCAGGAGGCTGAAGAACAGCGCAGGGCCGACCTCTGCGGCGGCCCCGATCAGGATCGCGACGCGCGAACGGCCGGGCTCGGCGCGCTCGAGATGCTTATGCGCGTTCTCGATCATGACGATCGCCGCGTCGATCATGGCGCCGATTGCAATCGCGATGCCGCCCAGACTCATAATGTTGGAGCCGATCCCGAGCAGCTTCATCGCGCCAAAGGCCATCAGGACGCCGACCGGCAGCATCAGGATGGCGACGAGCGCGCTGCGGACATGCAGCAGGAACACGACGCACACCAGCGCGACGACGATGCTTTCCTCGACCAGCGTATGCCTGAGCGTATCGATCGCTGCGTAGATGAGGTTCGAACGGTCGTAGACCGGGACGATCTCGATCGATTTCGGCAGGCCGGTCGCGATCTCCTTGAACCGCTTCTTGACGTTCTCGATGACGTCGAGCGCGTTCATGCCGAAGCGCTGGAGCACGATGCCGCTCGCGACCTCACCCTCGCCATTGAGCTCGGCGATGCCGCGCCGCTCGTCGGGTCCGAGCTCGACACGAGCGACGTCGCGCAGCTTGACCGGCGTTCCGTTGTCGGTCTTCAGCACGATGTTGCCGATGTCGTCGACGCTCCTGAGATAACCCTTGCCGCGGATGACATATTCAAACTCGGAGAGCTCGACGGTGCGACCCCCAACGTCTGCATTACTGGCACGAATGGCCTCGCGCATCTTCTGCATGGTGATGCCGAGGTCGCGCATGCGCTGCGGGTCGAGGATGACATTGTACTGCTTGACGAAGCCGCCGACGCTGGCGACCTCCGCGACGCCCTCGGCCTTGGCGAGCGCGAATTTCAGGTTCCAGTCCTGGATCGTCCGGGTCTCCGCGAGATTCAACTCTTTGGACATCACGACGTATTGGTAGACCCAACCGACACCGGTGGCGTCCGGGCCGATCGTCGGCGTGACGCCGGCGGGCAACCGTGAGGCTGCGCCGTTGAGGAATTCGAGCACCCGCGAACGCGCCCAGTAGATGTCGGTGCCATCCTCGAAGATGACATAGACGAAGGAGACGCCGAAGAAGGAGAAGCCGCGCACCACCTTCGACTTCGGCACCGTCAGCATCGCGGTGGTGAGGGGATAGGTGACCTGGTCCTCGATCACCTGCGGGGCCTGGCCGGGATATTCGGTGTAGACGATCACCTGGGTGTCGGAGAGGTCGGGAATGGCGTCCAGCGGCAGGTGGAGCAGCGCATAGAGGCCGGCGGCGGCGGCAAAGCCGGCGCCGAACAGCACCAGGAGCAGGTTGCGCGCCGACCAGGCGATGACGCGCGCGATCATGGCTTGCCTCCCGTAGCCTTGTCGCCGTCGGCAAATCCCTTCAGCGCCGCCTTCAAATTGCTCTCGGCGTCGATCAGGAAGTTGGCGGAGGTGACGATCGCCTCGCCCACGGCGAGCCCGTCGCGGATTTCGACATAACCCTCGCCGCGCCGTCCGAGCTTGACCTCGCGCGGTTCGAAGCGGCCCTGTCCCTTGTCGACCAGAACGGCCTGCCGGCTGCCGGTGTCGAGCACCGCGCTCTCGGCCACTGCGAGCACCGGCACCGGAGTGCCGGTGTCGATCTCGGCATCGACATACATGTCGGGAAGCAGCGCGAGATCGGCATTGGACAGCTCGATCCGCACCCGCGCGGTGCGCGTCTCCTTGTTCACCTGCGGATAGATCACGCCGATGTGGCCGTTGAACTCCCGGCCGGGATAGCTGCGGGCCCGCACCGACACGGATTGGCCGACCTTGATGCCGCCGAGGTCGCGCTCGGCGACGTCGACATTTGCCCACACCAGCGAGATATCGGCGATGCGGAACAGCACGTCGCCGGGCTGGGCGCGCATGCCCTCGATGGCGTTGCGCTGGAGCACGATGCCGTCGCGCGGCGACGACCACACGATAGTGATCGGCACCGAATGATTTTTCTCCATCTCGGCGATGACGGGCTCGGGCACGTCGAGATTGACCAGCCGCTGCCGCGAGCCGCGGCCATAAGGCTCGATGCCGGCCGTGGTCTTCGAGGTGATGGTTGCGAGATATTCGGCGGCCGCGGAGGCGACCGCGGAGCTGTAGACCTCCATCAGCGGCTGGCCCTTCGCCACGCGGCTGCCGGTGGTCACGTCGGCGACCTTCTGCACGAAACTCTCGGCGCGCATCGCGACCACTGAGATCCGCCGCTCATCGAGCTGGATGGTGCCGGGGGCGCGCACCAGCGTCCTGATCCGGCGCAATTCAGCGGGCTCGGATTTCACGCCGGTGCGCTGGATCTTGCCGGGCGACAGCCTGACCGAGTCGTCGTCGCTGTCGTCACCCTCGTAGACGGGGATGTAATCCATCCCCATCGAATCCTTCTTCGGCGCCGGCGAGGTGTCGGGCAGACCCATCGGGTTGCGATAATATTTGATCTTGCGATCGCCCTTGGTGTCGGCCGGCGCTGTGCCGGCCGGCTGGTCGGGCTCGTCGAAGCTGATGTCTTCGCTCGCCTGCACGGCGCGATAGTCGCGGCCGTCGGCCGTTTTCTTTGGCCTCAGCGAGTAGTACGGCTTGCCGTCCGGATCGCGGAAATAGATCGGCGTGCCCGTATCCGCAGCGTTTGCGGTAGATACGAGGCGGTCGACATCGGGCCGCGGTCGCAAGCCGCCACCGGCGAACAGCACGACACCTGCCGCTGCGAGAATCGCAGCGGCAGTGCCCATGGGGGCGAGGCGGGTCATTGCTCGGCCGTGACGACGAGCTTGTTTTCGACCGTGCCGGTCTCGCCCTGCACCTTGGCGCCGAGCGAGAGCTGCCAGCGCCCGGCCATGCCGAAATTGGCCTTGAACCGGTAGGTCCCGGGCTCCGTGCCCGGCATCGACGTGACCTTGGTGACCATCTCCTGCATGCCGTCCGGGGCCATGTCGAGCCGGCTGGCGAAGATCACCGCGTCAGGCACCGCCTTGCCGGTGGTCTTGTCGACCAGCCGCACCGTGACGATGCGATCGGCGCCGGCCTTGACGGTCGGCTGAACGAGCTGGAATTCGTAGTTCTTGATTTCGGCATGAGCCGGCAGGGCCAACCCTGCGAAGGCAGCACCGATCAGTGCGGCCATGGCGGCGCGCGCGACGTTGAAGGTCGTCATGATTTCAATTCCTCGATAGGTCTGATGGAGCCGCCGGCACAAGATGCAACACGGCGGCATGCAACGATGCGCGCGCCGCTGGGCGGCGACACGTCATCGGTCCGGCGCGTCAAGCGCCGATCAGACGAGTCGAGGGGGGTGGTCAGGTGGCTTCGCGGCCAGCCCGTCGCGCAGGAGATCATCGTGCGGCGCAAGCGCGCTCCGCCGCGGATTGCGCTCGATCAGCGAACCCGCTCCGGAAGGCGCGGGGAGCGAGAGGTTCAGCATGCACAGCGCCACGAACGGACAGCCGTCGCAGGTCTTGCTCTTGGTCTCGTCCGGACAGCAGGGCATGTCATCGGACACGGCCTGCACATCATCCGGCGCCACCTGCAATATCTTGCCGGCGTCGCCGGAGATCGGCATCGCAGAAACAGGCGCAGCCAGCGGTGCGAGCAGGAGCCCGACCGCGACCAGCAGCATGACCAGAGCGTGGGCAAGCCGTTTCAGGTGCATATCCAATTGTCGCATGCCGTCACGGAACCCGCAAACGGGCCCGACATCACGATTTTGCCAGACGTTCAGGCGGGCCGGCCACGTGTTGCGCAGCCCGGGCATCGTGCGGGATAGAATGGCCATCACCCGCTTCAACCGTCACCGAGACGCGACGGCTCGCTTCCATCGCCCGTTCCAGCCATTTGATGGCTTCGTCGATCCATTGGTCGTGGCGCTCGGGATCGGCGAGCGCCTTTTCCCGGAAAGCGTTCGCCTGGTTCAGGCAGGCCGTTCTGTGATCCACGCGGCTCTCCCGATTCGGAGGCTCCGCCCCGGTCGCATCTTTGATGATCTCGAGATTGGCGTCGTTAACATAGGACAGGCGATGCGGCGCAAAAACGGAGGGTCGAGGGCATCGCCGGGACGAGCCCAGCCACGACGTTGGCCTTTGGGAAATCCTACGCCCGCTCTTCCCAGATCATCGCGAGATGCACGATGGTCTGCACCGCCTTTTCCATGTCCTGCCGGCTGACCCATTCCAACCGCGAGTGAAACGCGTGCTCGCCGGCAAAGATGTTGGGGCAGGGCAGGCCCATGAAGGAGAGGCGTGAGCCGTCGGTGCCGCCGCGGATCGCGGTGCGCATCGGGCGCAGCCCAGCGCGGCGGATCGCTTCGATGGCGTATTCGAGGATGTGCGGGTGACGGTCGATCACCTGCTTCATGTTGCGGTACTGCTCGCGCACCTCGAACTTGTAGGTCGAGCGCGGATAGTCCTTCATCACGTCCTTGACGATGCCCTCGAGCAGCGCCTCCTTCTCCTTCAGGCCTTCCTCGGTGAAGTCGCGCACGATGAAGGACAGCGTCGCCTGCTCCAGCGCGCCGGAGATGCCGATCGGATGCAGAAAGCCCTGCTTGCCCGAGGTGGTCTCCGGCGAGCAGCCTTCCTTCGGCAGGCGCTCGACGATGGCGGCTGCGATCTTGATCGCGTGCTCCATCTTGCCCTTGGCATAGCCGGGATGGGCGCTGACGCCCTGGATGATGATGGTGGCCCCGTCGGCCGAGAAGGTCTCGTCCTCGACGCTGCCGGCGCTCTCGCCGTCCATGGTGTAGCCGAAATCGGCGCCGAGCTTCTTGATGTCGACATTGTCGACACCGCGGCCGATCTCTTCATCGGGCGTGAACAGGATCTTGATGGTGCCGTGCTTCACGTCCGGGTTGTTGATGAAGAAATGCGCGGCGTCCATGATCTCGGCGACGCCGGCCTTGTTGTCGGCGCCCAGCAGAGTCGTGCCGTCGGTCGTGACGATGTCGTTGCCGATCTGGTTCTTGAGCGCGGGATGCTCGGCGAAGCGGATCACCTGGGTGGGGTCGGCTGACAGCGTAATGTCGCCGCCGCGATAATTCTTCACGATCTGCGGCTTGACGTCCTTGCCCGAGCAGTCGGGTGAGGTGTCCATGTGCGAGCAGAAGCAGATCACCGGCACTTTCTTGTCGGTGTTGGACGGGATCGTCGCGTAGACATAGCCGTAGTCGTCGAGATGGGCATCTTCCACGCCCATGTCCCTGAGCTCGGTGACGAGCACGCGGCCGAGATCCTTCTGCTTCTCGGTCGAGGGTGATGTGGGGGATTCGGGATCGGACTGGGTGTCGATGGTGACGTAGCGCAGGAAGCGCTCGGTCACGGTGTGGGTGAAGGTGAGGGACATTTCTTCTCGTAACCGCCAAGGTCGGGTGAGCGGGCGGTATACCAGAAAAGCGTCATTCCGGGGGGCCGCATGTTGCCGCGCAACGAGGCGTGATCAGGCTTAACGAAGCGTAAGCCTGAATAAGCGTCGGCCAGTTCCCTGAAAGGGCGGGCGGCGGCTTCCGGCGCCGGGGCCTCCGGGCAGCAGACGATTCGGGACCTGACGGGCCAGCCATCCGGGGCTGGATTTCGGCGAAGTCTGGCTGAAACGCCCGATGTTTACGGGAGAGGCGCAACGTCCTTGACTTCACCAGACCGCACCTTTAAGTCCCCCCTCGTTCCGCATGGCTTTGCCCAGCACGCGGGAGTAGCTCAGTTGGTTAGAGCGCCGGCCTGTCACGCCGGAGGTCGCGGGTTCGAGCCCCGTCTCTCGCGCCAGTCTTTTCAATGACTTGGCTCAAGAACTCCATCCCCTGTTCCAAGTCGGCAACCCCGCGCATTCCAACTTTTTGCCCGTCGGATTGTCGTTTGTTGAGCGTTTTGCGCCCCTTGAGACGCGCATCGTCTGCGCCCCGGACCATTTCCTGGACGACAGGCACATAGGTCGCTTCGAGATGCTTGGCGGAGGCGATGGAGTTGGCCATCTTGGCCGATAGGTGGGCTGGGTTGACGCCGCCGACAACCGCTTCGACGGCACCGGAGCGGCGGAGATCGGCGATGGTGCGCTCATCGTCGGGAAAGGCCTCCGCCCGGATGACCCGAAAATCTTTGCTCAGAATGTCCTTGCGGTAAGGCCAAGCTGCGCATTTTCTTCGTCGGCTGCCAGAAGGCTCGTTTGCGCTTCACCACGTAGTGGCGCGATCGCTCGGGGAACTCTGCTGAACCTTCTACCAGTTCACCCGCACGGTCCCTGTCCCGGCATAGGTCTGCGCCTTGCCGGCGAATTCGCCGTCGAACTTGCCGAGCAGGCTGATCCCCTTCGCGAGCCTGAGCTCGGCGCCGGCGGAGACCAGCGCCACATCCTTGGCCGGCGTTGCGCCGTTGACGAGGAAGCCGGTAGCGGGCAGCGCCTGGAAGGCGGCGGCGAGCGTCGGATTGCTGATCCAGTCATGGGCCCAGGCGAGGCGGCCGCGGAAGGTCAGCACCGCATCCGACGCAACCAGGGCCACGTGATCGAAGCGCGCGCCGAGCTCACTGCGGGTGTCGCTGGCGGTCCGTCCATTGTAGGTCAGGCCAAAGCCGCCGCCGGTGAGATCGGTTTCACTGTAGGTCGGCGTGCGGAAGCTCTGCGCCTGCAGCGCGGCGTAGGGCGTGACGCCAAAGCTGCCAACGCCATAGCGATAGCCGCCCTCGATGCGGCCGCCAAAGCTCTCGCCGTTGAAGCTGGCGGTGAGATGGTCGCCGAACGCGGCAAAGCGGTCGGTGGACATCCAGTGATTGCCGCCGCCGAACGAGGCCGCGACATAGGCGGCACCGGACCGGATGGCGCCGTAGACGCCGCCGGCGAAGGTGTCGCTCTTGCCGCTGCCGAAGCCTTGCGCCAGATCCCACTTGGTGCCGCCGCCGGCGAGCGAAAAGCCGACCACGGCATCGCGGCTGACGCGGTAGTCGAGCCCGGCCGCGACGCCGCCGGCGCGGGCGGTGAGGTCGTGGCTGCCGACGGTGGCATCGCCCTTGGTGCTGTTATAGCCGCCGAACCCGCTCGCCCATGCGGTCCAGCGCTGCTCGAACGCGACAGGGGGAGGGGCCTTGGCGACCGGCGCCTTCATCACGCGCGCGTAGGCAAGCCCGATGTCCTCCGGCAACGCCGCGCGCTCCGGCGCAAAGCCGAGTGCGCCGCCCGCACCGGGCGCCCCGCCGCGCCCATCGGCGAAGGGATCAATCATCAGCCCCAGGAACTGGCCCATGAACTGGAACGCGCCCTGCTGCGCGCCGGTGCCCGCTTCACCCGAGAGCTGCGTCAGCGCGTTGGAGAGGTTGCCGCCGGTGAGACCGAACACGCCGACAAAATTCGGCGGCAGCGCGCCGCCATTGTTGAAGAAGGTGTTGATCGCGCCGGCGACGTTCTGCTGGTTGCCGTTCAGGCCTGCACCCTGGCCGAGCGTGGCGGTCAGGTTCAGGAACACATCGGTCGTGGTGGTGCTCAGGCTTTCGCTGAAGCCGGCGGGCACGTTGCCGCTGACGCCGGTGAAGCTGCCGGTGATGCCGCCGCTCGCGTGCAGGATGTCGTAGCTCTTGCCCACATAGCTGCCGGCGGCGAACACCGTCTGCACACTGCCGCCGGTGAGATTTGCGGTGCCGGTGACGGCGCTCGATGCGGTCGTTGGATTGACCTGCACCAGGTAGAGCGCGCCGGACTGGAAGGCGAGATTGCCGGATATCGTCATGGTGCTGCCTGGCGTGCCGGGGGCAAACGTGCCGCCGCTCGCCACCGTGACGCTGCCCACTGTGCCGGTGCCGCCGAGCGTGCCGCCGGTGTTCACCGTCATGCTCGCGCTGCTCATGGTGCCGTTGACCAGCAGCGTGCCGGCGTCGATCGCCCAGGGCTGCGCCGCGGCATTGGTGCCGGTCAGTGTCCAGGTGCTGCTGCCGCTCTTCTCGAACACGCCGAAGCCCTGGTACTGCGCGGTCGCGCCGATCTGCGAGACGTCGAAGCTCGCATTCGTCGTGCCGCCGAGCCGCAGCGTGTCGGCGGCGCTGGAGGCGACGACGTTGCCGGTGATGGCTGAACCGGCCCACAATTCCAGCACGTTGGTACCGCCGGTGAAGGTGATGGCGTTGGCACGGGTCACTCCGTCGCCCGCGAGCCCGCCGATGATGTTGCCGCTGTTGATGATGGTGAGGCCAGCCCCCACGATGCCGGCGCCGCCCGCACCAGCCGTTCCGTTTGTGGCGCCGGCTGTTCCCGCGCCCGCGGCACCGCCATTGCCGCCACTGATGGTGCCGAAATTAACCAGGCTGGCGCTGCCGGTGAAATCGACGCCGATGCCGCCGCTGCCGCCATTGCCGCTGACGCCGCCGCTGCCGAACCCGACGCCGCCGGCGCCACCGCGGCCTCCGGCGACGGTGCCGCTGTTGGAATAGGCAAGGCCGCTGCCATTGACCACGACCCCATAGCCGCCGGCGCCGCCGCCGCCGCCGCCGGCGCTGCCGGTATCGTTACCGCCATTGCCACCATTGCCGCCGGTCACCGTGGCCGAATTGGTTGTCGTTGTGGTGACGACCGCGCCATGGGCACCGCCGCCGCCTCCGCCGCCGCCGACATTGAAGACGACGCTAGTGCTCCCGTCGGCGCCGTTGGCGCCAGCGCTCGCGCCGCCCGCACCACCGCTCGCCGTGAAGCCGCCTTGCCCCTCTCCTGTGCCGCCGCCGCCGCCTGCCACGCCGGCGCCACCGCCGCCGCCGCCGCCGGCAAAGCCGAACGTCCCGTCACCGCCCGTCCCGCCGAGACCAGTTGCAGAATCGGTGCCGCCCGTTCCGCCCGGATAGCCGACGCCGATGCCACCGGAGCCGCCATCCGCCAGCGCGGGCATGGCGAGCGCGCCCATAGCGATCAAAGATACGGTCGCGAGAAGGAAGGCCCGCCTGCGACGTGCGTTATGAAACCCGATCAAACTCGCCATCCCCCGGCGGCTCTGCGCCGCAGCCCCTGCAAAAATCAAAAAAATATCCATCCGCAACGCCGGCAACCGCGGAGTCGCTGGTGGGAACCTACTCGGGAACCCAGCCCGCCAGCAACGTTTCGAAACGATCGCCCCCGTATCAGTCCGCCGCTGTTGCAGAATTGCTACGACGCAGACGCGCGATCTGCGGTGACGTTCTGAAACACCGGAGTGCAGAAGCCGTCCCGTGCTCCAAGTTCTGGGACTGGATCTAGGCGCCTCGCCGATGCCGAAGGGCCCGGCGCACGCGTTCCAACTTTTCGCTCTTGGAGAGGGTCTTTGCCCCTGACAAAGTTGGAACGCGCGTTGATTTGGCTGGATTTTCCAACGGCCTGTCACGCCGGAGGTCGCGGGTTCGAGCCCCGTCTCTCGCGCCATTGAATCAATGGCTTAGCCTGGAATTCTCGCAGATCGCCGCAAACGAAAAGCCGCCCGGAGGCGGCCTTGGTCTGTCCGAAATGGTCCGTTTCGGCCTTAGCGGATTTCCGACGTGCCCGAGCTGGTCACGACCACCGGCTTGCCGGCCTTCATGACATGGTTGGTCTGAGCGGTCTGGCTGAGGTCGACACCGGTGCGTGCCGCGATCCCGAAGGCAGCCACTGCGATGCCGGCCACCAGCGCCACCACCACGATCTTCAGGTGCGTCGCACGATCAGCAGAGTGAATGGAGTGGTTCATCTAGGCCTCCCGACCGGCTTTGCCGCCCGTCTGTTGGCCCTTCTTCTAGGGACGATCTGTTTCCGGATGGTTTCGCGCCTTGCGCAAAATGGTTTCATCTAGCGGGCGGCTTGGTTTCGCCCGACAACTCGCCCGGAGGGCCATTTCAGGCCGCCGCCCGGGCGATATCGGTCCGGATCGTGCGGGCAGCCCAGACGAAGAGCAGGGCGCCCACGGTGGTCGTGACCGCTGCAGACAGCAGGGAGTACCGGACGGCGTCCGCGCCGAAGCCGCCCTTCAGCGCGTCGTTGATCATGCCGACGATGAGCGGGCCGAGCCCCTGGCCGAAGCAGGTCGCGGTCAGCGCGATGAGGGCGGAGGCGAGCGCGCGCATGCTGGGCTTTGCCACCGTCTGCGCGATCGCAAAGATCGGTCCAAGATGGAAGCCGACCAGGAACGAGGTCAGCGCCAGCATCGCCACCATGGTCGCGAAATCCTGCGTCAGCATGCACAGCGCGAACACGGGGCCGGCGAGGCACGAGGTGATCGCGGGCGGCCACAGCTTCCAGCGGTCGTCGCGGCGGCTCACCTGCGCCACCACGAAGCCGCCGAGCAGGGTGCCCGCCATCCCGGCGAGCCCCTTGAAGGTCCCTGCATAGGTTCCGATCTCCGCGCTCGACAGATGGTGCACGCGCGCCAGGAAGGGCGGGATCCACGCCGCGGTCGCGTAGTTCGTATAGGTGGTGAGGCAGAAGCCGATCAGCAC
Source organism: Bradyrhizobium sp. CCGUVB1N3 (assembly GCF_024199925.1). Classification (NCBI taxonomy): domain Bacteria; kingdom Pseudomonadati; phylum Pseudomonadota; class Alphaproteobacteria; order Hyphomicrobiales; family Nitrobacteraceae; genus Bradyrhizobium; species Bradyrhizobium sp. CCGUVB1N3. Next base: position 1,746,125 of record NZ_JANADR010000001.1, on the reverse strand, counting down.
GATGATGAAGCTCTGCTGGGAGGCGAGGAAGCGCAGCGTCGGCCCGAGCGGCTCGGGCGAGAACGTCTCCTGCATGGCGCCGCGCTTCGGCTCGGAGATCGTCAGCCACAGCACGGCGGCGAGCAGGATGCCGGGCAGGCCCGCGACGTAGAAGGCCATCCGCCAGCCATAGTGCTGGTTGACATAGCCACCGACGAAATATCCGAGGAACACGCCGAGATAGGTGCCGATGGCGTAGATGCCGAGCGCGCGCGGCCGCTCGTTCTTGGCAAAGAGATCGGCGACGATCGATTGCGAGGCCGGCGAGCCCGCGGATTCGCCGATGCCGACCCCAATTCTGGCAAGCGCCAGCGAGGTCACGCTCGTGGCCATGCCGCACAGCGCCGTCATCGCGCTCCAGAACGCGAAGGCGAGCGCGACGATGTTGCGCCGGCTCAGCCGGTCGGCCATGCGGGCGATGGGAATGCCGAGCAGCGAATAGAACAGCGCGAAGCCGAAGCCGGCCAAGAGGCCCATCATGGTGTCGCTGAGCTGAAACTCCTTCTTGATCGGCTCGATCAGGACGTTGAAGATGGTGCGATCGAGGAAGTTCAGCGCGTAGATAATAGTGAGCAGCCCGAGCACGTAGTAGCGCCGTGCGGACGGCTTTGCGGCCGCGGCCGCCTGCGTCGGCACGTCTGACGTCACATCGACCATCGCTTCCCCCCCCCAATATGTATTTATTGTTGTCATTGGTTTTGGTCTCTCACCTGTCGCGGATGTAATTCCCCGCTTCGAATGCGACCGGCGGCGCGCTGGGATCGAAGGAGACGCCGATCGGTCGCGGCCTGCGGCGAGCGCCTCGAGTTGATCGGTCAGCATGCGCCGGATCATCAGGATGCCGCGGTCGCTCTGGCCGAAATGCTCCTCGGAGTGAATGGTCACGGGGCCCTGGCCGACCTGGGCTTCGTAGTCGCCGGGAAACTGCTGGTGCTCGGCCTCACTCATGTCCCACCAGAATTTTCCGTTGAACTTCGAGCGCATGCGGCTGATGTCGCCGGCATGCTTCACCCGTCCCGCGACACAAATGCGGAAAGAAATGTCGTCGATCGGAAGCACCCAGCCGATCGACTCGACGCGGGCGAACTGCGCGACGCGCGGGTTCGGCACGACGCGTAAGGTTGGCAGCGCCGCCTCGCTGACGCGGTAGAACACCTTGCCGTCGTCCTGCCTGCGTTCCGAGCGCACGAGGACTCCGCGCGGCGATTTCTCGAATTTCACCTCCGGGATCGAGGCCATCATGTTGGTGAATTGCGGGCCTGAGAACGAGCCGTGCAGCACCGGCACGTGGTAGGGATCGACCACGTTCTCGAAATGCTGGAGCCAGTTGCAGGGGATGATGGCGGGTCCCCCGCCGCCGATCGAGGAGTCATCGGCCTCGACGAGTTCACCCTCGTCCATGGTCTCCAGGCATTCGTAGGCCGGCAGGACCGGGCGTTTCTCGGCCGGGCCCATATAGGCGAAGATCAGCCCGTAGCGTTCCTCGACCGGATACCAGGGCTGGCGCACCTTGTCCTTGAATTGCCCGCTGTCGGGCTCGCAGGGCTGCTCGAGGCAGTGGCCTTCCGTGTCGAACTTCCAGCCGTGATAGCAGCAGCGGATGCCATCCTCCTCGACCTTGCCGTAGTAGAGCGTGGTGCCGCGGTGGCAGCAGCGCGCGTGCAACAGGCCCGGCCGGCCATGCTTGTCGCGGAACAGGACGAGGTCCTCGCCGAGCGCGCGGACTTTCCTCGGCGTGTCGGTGGCGTCACTGACGAGGCCGACGGGGTGCCAGTAGCGGCGGAGCAGTTCGCCCATCGGCGTGCCGCGCGCGACCGAGGTCAGCTCGGTGCGCGTGCTTGCTTCCCGCATCGCATAGGCCGTGCCGAGATCGCGGTCGCGCTGGGTGATGGTCATGCCGTTCCTCCCGCCCGCAGCTCTCCGGCCGCCGGGTCGTATTCTTCGTTGATTGCGGAAGTCAACGATAGATCGATGACAATGTCAACGATATTGCGAATGCCTCTAACAATCATTTCAAGTGCCACGCCGCCGCCCCTTGGCAGGCCGTTTGTTTGTTGGCAGAGGTGGCGCATGAGCCAGAAGCCGAGCAGAGGCGGGCGGATGTCGCCCGACATGGACGAGAGCGCGGTGCCCGCGCCGATCACCGTGATGCTGTCATCGCGGCTGATGGTGCTTGCCAATCTGCTCAAGCGCGGCGCCATCCTGCGCTACAAGCGCGTCGCCGGATTGAACTCGGTGGAGTTCGGCCTCGTCGCCTCGCTTGGCCGGCGTCCGCCGATGAGCGTGGCGCGGCTCGCCGAAGCGGTGGGGCAAGACAAGGGACAGATCAGCCGCGCACTCGCGGGCCTGTCGTCACGCAAGCTGATCGCGAAGACGCCCAATCCGCACGACAGCCGCGAGGTGCTGATCTCGCTGACCAAGGCAGGGCTCGCCGCACATGACGCAATCGTTGCCAGCGCGCAGGAGCGCAATCGGCGCCTGCTGCAGCAGTTGAGCAAGGACGAGCTCGACTCGCTGCTGGCGCAGATCGATCGCCTGACTGCAGCCGCCGAAGAGATGTTGGATGCGGAAAAGGATCCGGACTGATCGTCCGACCGGTTTTCGACGCGTTCATTTTGGAAAAATTCTAAGAGCTCTTCTAAGAGGCATTCAATTAGGTCTTCCGCACGCGCTCGCTTAAGCGTCGCCGCAACGCATGTCGTCATTCGCACTTTCGGCATGGAACAACAAACGTTGCAGGTTGGGGTGGTGCGTTGAACTGTCTTGGAATGCTGCGGTCGGCGGGACTTGCGACCGCGTCCGCTTTGGTACTGTTGCCGCAAGCTTCGGTCGCTCAATCCTCGGGATCCTCGTCGCAGAGCGGCGCGCAAGCCTTGCCGCCGGTTGCCGTGGCTTCGCCCGAGCCCCGCCGCCGTGCGGCGGCCGCGGCGACGCGGCGAACGCCGCGGGCAGCGCAGAGCGCGAACGAGCGAAAGCCGCAGCCTGAGCGCAATGTCGGATTCGTCGAGACGCCGCGCGGCCCGGTTCATGGTTATGTCGCGGGCCGCAGCTCGTCCGGCACCAAGACCAACACGCCGATCATGGAGACGCCGCAATCGGTGTCGGTCATCGGCGCCGAGCAGATCCGCGACCAGAAGCCGACCAAGCTGGACGAAGCCCTGCGCTACACCGCCGGCGTGCGCGCCGGTACCTTCGGCGCCGACACCCGCAACGACTGGTGGCTGATCCGCGGCTTCAAGTCGGACGACATCGGACTGTTCCTCGACGGCGTGCAGCTGTTCTACACGGCCTATGCGAGCTGGCGGCTTCCGCCATCCAACATGGAGCGCATCGAAGTGCTGCGCGGTCCGTCTGCGGTGCTCTATGGCGGATCGAGCCCGAGCGGCATTGTCAACGTCATCAGCAAGCTGCCGCCAACCGAGCCGATCCGCTACATCGAGACCGGGGTCAACAATTTCGGCAACGCCTATGTCGGCTTCGACGTCGGTGGTCCCGTCGTGACGCAGCCCCAGGACGGCAAGCTGTTCTACCGCGTCGTCGGTGAGGTCAGGAACGGCGACACGCAGGTCAACTTCACACCCGACAACAACTACTTCATCGCACCGTCCGTCACCTGGAAGCCGGACGCCGACACGACCTTCACGGTCCTTGCCTCGGCCTCCAAGACCGATACCCGCGGCATCAACTTCCTGCCCTACAAGGGTACGGTGACGAGCGCGCCGTTCGGCAAGATCCCGACCAGCTTCTTCGCCGGCGATCCCAGCGTGGACAAGTTCACGCGCGAGCAGGAGATGCTCGGCTACCAGTTCGAGCGCAATCTCACCGACGATTTGACGTTCCGGCAGAATGCGCGTTTCGCGCATGTCGATTTGACCTATCGAGGCTACGTCGGCAGCGGTTGGACAAACGTCAACACAGGCTCGCTCGCCCGCTACAATTGGTATGCGAAGGACACCGCCAACCAGGCCGATCTCGACAACCAGCTGGAGTACCGTTTCAACACCGGTCCGGTGAAGCACACCATGCTGTTCGGCGTCGATCTGAAGGGCTACCAGATCGACGACTACCAGGCCTTCGGGTTCGGCGTGCCCTCGATCAACGTCCTCAACCCCTCTTACGGCGCAGCCGAGGTTCCGTTGCCGACCTCGCCTTTCCGCAACTACCTGATCACGCAGAAGCAGGCCGGCACCTATCTTCAGGACCAGATGAAGCTCGGCAATTTCACGCTGGTGCTGAGCGGCCGCAACGACTGGGTCGAGACGACGCAGGCCGCCCGTGACAGCGGCGCCATCGTCGGCCAGCGCGACGACAGCAAGTTCAGCGGGCGCGCCGGGCTGATCTACAATTTCGACAACGGAATTGCGCCCTACATCTCCTATGCGACGAGCTACAATCCGGTCATTGGCCTCAATGCAAGCAACCAGTTGCTCCTGCCGGAAACCGGCAAGCAGGTCGAGGTCGGCCTGAAGGTGCAGCCGAAATGGTTCGATGGTTACTTCACGGTCTCGGCCTTCGACCTGAAGCGCCAGAACGCACTGACCACCGATCCGTCAAATGTGTTGTTGCAGAACCAGACCGGCGAGGTCACCTCGCGCGGCATCGAGCTCGAGGCGGTGGCCAATGTCACGAAGGAGCTGAAGCTGATCGGCGCCTTCACCAGCTATCATCTCTTCACCAGCAAGGACCTGGATTCATCGCTGATCGGCAAGACGCCGACCAACACGCCAGAGCTCCTGGTGTCAGGCTGGGCCGACTACACGTTCAAGGAGGGACCGCTGGCGGGCTTCGGCTTCGGCGGGGGCGTGCGCTACGTCGGCTCGTCCTGGGCCGACGCTGCCAACACACTCGAGGTTCCCGCGGTCGTGCTCGGCGATCTCGCGGTCCATTACGAATGGCAGAACTGGCGCACGGCGATCAACGTCATCAACCTGACCGACAAGATCTATGTCGCGAGCTGCGCCTCGGAAGGGGCCTGCTTCTACGGCGACCGCCGGCGCGTCACCGCCAGCGTGTCCTATAAATGGTGAGGGCAGGCGAGGGGATCGCGGCGTGAAGGCGCGCACCGTCAGGCTCTGGTCCGTGGTCCACACCTGGACCAGCCTGATCTCGACCGTGTTTCTGCTCCTGCTCTGCCTGACCGGACTGCCGCTGATCTTCCATCACGAGCTCGACGAGCTTCTGGGCTATGCCCCCCAGCCCGAAGCTCACGCGGGCGCGGCGCGTGCGACGACCCAGGCGGTCGCCGACGCCGCGCTCGCTGCCGATCCGGGCCGGGTGCTGCAATATATCTCCTGGGACAAGGACGAACCCGGGATCGTGTTCGCATTCACCAACAGCGCGCCGGACGGCCCGCCGGACAACGCCACCGTGCGCGCCTTCGATGCGGTCTCGGCCAGGCTGCTCGGACCCGTCGGTGTCGGGCCGATGCTGATCGTGCTCAAGCTGCACACCGATATGTTCGCCGGCCAGGCCGGAAAGCTGTTTCTCGGTGCGATGGGGCTCTTGTTCGCGGTCGCCATCATCTCCGGCGTGGTGCTGTACTGGCCGTTCACCCGCCGCCTGCGCTTTGCAACCATCCGCTACCCCGCCGCGCGCCGTGTGGTCTGGCTCGACTGGCACAATCTGATCGGCGTGGTGACGGTGGTGTGGGCTCTGGTGGTCGGGCTGACTGGCGTGATCAACACCTGGGCCGAGCTGATGCTCGACCAATGGAAGGCGACCGAGCTCGCCAGCATGGTCGCGCCCTATGCCGGCAAGCCGCCGCCGGTGCATCTGGCTTCGCTCGACGGCGTCGTCGCCCGCGCCAGGGCGGCCGCACCCGGCATGGACATCGCCTTCATCGCTTTCCCGGGTACCCCATTCACGTCGTCGCACCATTTCGCGGCGTTCATGCGCGGCGATACCGCCCTCACGGCGCGCCTGCTGAAGCCCGTGTTGCTGGACGGGGAGACCGGGGAAGTCGCCGACAGCCGGGCGCTCCCGGTCTACCTTCAGGCGCTCTTGATTTCGCAACCGCTGCATTTCGGCAACTATGGCGGTATGCCGCTGAAGGTGATCTGGGCCGCGCTTGACGTGCTCACGATGATCGTGATCGGCAGCGGCCTCTACCTCTGGCTGGTGCGGCGGCGAAAGCGGCGGCCGGCCCGCGCCGACGCATTCGCGAAACGAGCCCCGGTCCCGTTGTGATGCATGGCTCGCCCCTTCGCTCGCGCCCGTGGCTACGGGTCTTCGTCGCGCCGATTCTGATCGCGGCAGCGACCTCGATCGGCCTGCTCGCCGCGCTGCTGTGGGGCGAGATCGGCAAATATGTCGCCTGGGTGACGGTTGGCCTTCCCGTGCTCGTCATTCCCTGGGCCTGGCTGCGTCGTAGCAGGACAGCAAAGCCGTCCTAGACATCCCGAGCCGCGGGTGGACGTGCTCCGCGTGGAGCGTCCGTCGATGGTGGAGGAGGCCGACAGGGATGCCCTTGCTGGGGCGGCCGTTCTGCTCCATACCAGCCGCGGGGCGATTCCGGGATTTCCACTGTTCTGGGGGCGGCAAAGGGCCTAAAAACAGCGTGTCTTGCACCCTTTGGTGCACTGCGCTAAGGCTCAGAACAATTCCAAATCGGGACGAATCCGCGAGCCACCCGAGGCTTGCGGGAAAAAGGGCGTGCCAATGAGCGGCATTCTGCAGAACTATCTTCCACTTGTCGTCTTTATAGGGGTAGCGGGCCTGATTGGCCTCGTGCTGCTGATCGCCCCCTTCATCGTGGCCTTCCAGCAGCCGGATCCGGAAAAGCTGTCGGCGTATGAGTGCGGTTTCAACGCCTTCGACGACGCCCGGATGAAGTTCGACGTCCGCTTCTACCTGGTCGCCATCCTCTTCATCATCTTCGACCTTGAGGTGGCGTTCCTGTTCCCCTGGGCAGTCGCGTTCGGAAAGCTTGGTGCGACCGGCTTCTGGTCCATGGTGGTGTTCCTCGCCGTGCTGACGGTGGGGTTTGCCTATGAATGGAAGAAAGGGGCACTCGAATGGGATTGAACCCTGCCACACCGTCCGCCGGTCCGGTTCTCGCGCCGGCCCCGAAGGGCATTCTGGATCCGTCGACCGGCAAGCCGGTCGGTGCGAACGATCCATTCTTCCTCGAGGTCAATCACGAGCTGTCCGACAAGGGCTTCTTCGTCGCCGCGACCGATGACCTCATCACCTGGGCGCGCACCGGTTCGCTGATGTGGATGACCTTCGGTCTCGCCTGCTGCGCGGTCGAGATGATGCAGGTCTCGATGCCGCGCTACGACGTCGAGCGCTTCGGCTTTGCGCCGCGTGCCTCGCCGCGCCAGTCCGACGTGATGATCGTCGCAGGCACCCTGACCAACAAGATGGCCCCGGCGCTGCGCAAGGTCTACGACCAGATGCCGGAGCCGCGCTACGTCATCTCGATGGGCTCCTGCGCCAATGGCGGCGGCTACTATCACTATTCCTACTCGGTCGTGCGGGGCTGCGACCGCATCGTGCCGATCGACATCTATGTGCCGGGCTGTCCGCCCACGGCGGAAGCGCTGCTCTACGGCGTGCTGCTGCTGCAAAAGAAGATCCGGCGCACCGGCACCATCGAACGCTAAGGTTTTACGTCATGGACGACGGCAAGCTCGACGCCCTTGGGCAAACGATCGTTAGCGCGCTTCCGGGCGCCGCCACCGGTCACACGGTCGCCTTCAACCAGCTCACGGTGGAGGTCGAGGCCGCCAAGATCGTCGAGGTGGTCAAGTACCTCCGCGACGATCCGAACTGCCGCTTCATCAACTTCACCGACATCACGGCGGTGGATCATCCGTCGCGCGAGAAGCGTTTCGACGTCGTCTATCATCTGATGTCGCCGACGTTGAACACCCGGATCCGGCTCAAGGCCCAGGCCGACGAGACCACCCAGGTGCCGTCGCTGATCGAGGTGTTTCCCGGCGCCGACTGGTTCGAGCGCGAGACTTACGATCTTTACGGCGTGATCTTCGTCGGCCATCCCGACATGCGCCGCCTCCTCACCGATTACGGTTTTGAGGGGCATCCGCTGCGCAAGGACTTCCCGCTCACCGGCTTCGTCGAGGTCCGCTACGACGACCAGGAGAAGCGGGTTGTGTATGAGCCGGTTCGGCTCAACCAGGAATTCCGCAAGTTCGACTTTTTGTCTCCTTGGGAGGGAGCCGATTATCCGGTCCTTCCGGGCGATGAAAAAGCAGGACCGAAGGTCTGATCATGAACGAGCAACCCGAACAGCTTCGCAATTTCACCATCAATTTCGGGCCGCAGCATCCGGCCGCGCACGGCGTGCTGCGTCTGGTGCTGGAGCTTGACGGCGAAGTCGTCGCCCGCGTCGATCCCCATATCGGCCTGCTTCACCGGGGCACCGAAAAGCTGATCGAGCAGAAGACCTATCTGCAGGCGATCCCGTATTTCGACCGGCTCGACTATGTCGCGCCGATGAACCAGGAACACGCCTTCTGCCTCGCCGCTGAAAAGTTGCTCGGCATCGAGGTGCCGCGCCGCGGCCAGTTGATCCGTGTGCTCTATTGCGAGATCGGCCGCATTCTCTCTCATCTTCTCAACGTCACCACGCAGGCGATGGACGTCGGCGCGCTCACCCCGCCGCTGTGGGGCTTCGAGGAGCGCGAGAAGCTGATGGTGTTCTACGAGCGCGCCTCGGGCAGCCGTATGCACGCAGCCTTCTTCCGCGTTGGCGGGGTGCACCAGGACCTGCCGCCCAAGCTGATCAACGATATCGAGGCCTGGTGCGATCCGTTCCTGAAGGTGGTCGAGGACCTCGACCGCCTGCTCACCGCCAACCGCATCTTCAAGCAGCGCAACGTCGATATCGGCGTGGTGCCGCTGAAGGAAGCCTGGGAGTGGGGTTTCTCGGGCGTGATGGTGCGCGGCTCCGGCGCGGCCTGGGACCTGCGCAAGTCGCAGCCCTATGAGTGCTATGCCGAGATGGAATTCGATATTCCGATCGGCAAGAACGGCGACTGCTACGACCGCTACCTGATCCGCATGGAAGAGATGCGCCAGTCGGTGCGCATCATGAAGCAGTGTATCGAGAAGCTGAAGGCGCCGGAAGGGCAGGGGCCGGTCGTCGTTGAGGACAACAAGGTCGCCCCGCCGCGCCGCGGCGAGATGAAGCGCTCGATGGAAGCGCTCATCCATCACTTCAAGCTCTATACCGAAGGCGTCCATGTGCCGGCCGGCGAGGTCTATGCGGCGGTCGAGGCGCCGAAGGGCGAGTTCGGCGTCTATCTCGTCTCCGACGGCACCAACAAGCCCTACAAGTGCAAGATCCGCGCGCCGGGCTTTGCGCATCTGCAGGCCATGGATCACATCTGCAGGGGCCATCTGCTCGCCGACGTCTCGGCCATCCTCGGCTCGCTCGACATCGTGTTCGGAGAGGTCGATCGGTGATGGCGCAGGCGCCAATCCAGTTTGACCGCGCTTCAGGGGCTCTTGAAGGAGCCAACCTGTGGGAGCGGACGGCTGCCTTGGCGCTGGTAACGGGATCGAAGATCTCCTCACATTTCTCGCACATGGGCTACATCGCCTGCGCGAACCTGCTGCGGAAAACGCTGCCCGAGCGCAATATCGCGATCAAGCTCAACCCGGACGCCGTGTTCGAATTCCCCTACGGCGACGGCTACTGGAGCAAGCTGCTCAACCGCTCGTACAATTACGAGGACGAGCTGGAGCTGCTGTTCGCGGACTCCGTCGACGTCGATTACACGCTGCTCGATTGCGGCGCGAATTACGGCTACTGGTCCGTGCTGGTGTCAAGCAAGCCGTTCGGCGCGCACCAGGCTATCGCGATCGAGCCGTCGGGTCAGAACTACCCGAAGCTTGCGAACAACGCGCGCATCAACGGTAATCGCTTCGAGACCATGAAATGCGCGATCGGCGCCGAGCGCGGCACCGCGCGGCTCTCTGGCACCAAGCACGAGGCGTTCAGCATTGCCGGCGATCCTTCGCAAGGCGGCGAGCAGGTGCCGGTTATCGCGCTCGACAATCTCATCGATGACGGCAAGGTCGCGGCCGGCGGCAAATATCTGATCAAGCTCGACGTCGAAGGTGTGGAGATCGAGGCGATCAAGGGCGGCGCGCGGCTGTTGCAGGGCGACAGCGTGATCATGTGCGAGGAGCACGGCAGCGACCGTTCACACGCGGTGTCGCGCTACATCCTCGAACAAACCCCGCTGAAGCTGATCGTCTACGATCCCAGCACCAACCGCATGGAGACGGTGACCGAACTCTCGATCCTCGATCGCATCAAGGTCTCCACCCACGTCGGCTACAACGTTTTCGGCACCGCAAGCGCATTCTGGCAGGACAGGATCGATGCCCTGAATGCGAAGGCTGCGCGCCGTATCCAGTGAGAGATTGAAGAGATGTCCGTTCGCCGCCTAGCGCCCAAGGAAGTCCAGCCCGCGAGCTTTGCGTTCACGGAGGAGAACCTCGCGTTCGCGAAGCAGCAGATCGCGAAATATCCGGCGGGGCGTCAGGCCTCGGCCGTGATCGCGATCCTGTGGCGCGCGCAGGAGCAGAACGATGGCTGGGTGTCGGAAGCCGCGATCCGCGTCATCGCCGACATGCTCGACATGCCCTATATCCGCGTGTTGGAAGTCGCGACCTTCTACACAATGTTCCAGCTCGCGCCCGTCGGCAAGAAGGCCCACGTCCAGGTCTGCGGCACCACGCCGTGCCGCCTGCGCGGCGCCGAAGATTTGATCCACGTTTGCGAGAGCCGGATTCATCACGAGCCCTTCCACCTATCCAAGGACGGCAATTTCAGCTGGGAAGAGGTCGAATGCCTGGGCGCCTGCGTGAACGCGCCGATGGTCCTGATCGGCAAGGACACCTATGAGGACCTGACCAAGGAAAGCTTCGGCAAGGTGCTCGATGGCTTTGCCTCGGGCAATCCGCCCAAGCCCGGCCCGCAGAACGGCCGTCAGTTCTCGGCCCCCATCACCGGCCCGACCACGCTGAAGGAGACCACCTGATGCGTGAGCTCGCGTCACCGGCAGCGGAGAGGAGCGGCGCCGTGAAGAAGTGGGGCTTCATCGCCATGCATGCCGCCGTCGCGGCCGCCTTCATCTTCCTGCTGCAGCGCTTCACCCTGAACGCGTCGCTGGAAACCAGCCTGCTCTGGGCGCTGACCTTTGCCGTCTGCGCCGCCGGGCTTGCCTACAAGCAAGCCAACCGTTGATCGGAAAGCACTGAAATGCTCGAGGACAAGGACCGCATCTTCAAGAACCTCTACGGCCTCCATGATTGGGGGCTCGAGGGCGCGCGGCGCCGCGGCGCCTGGGACGGCACCAAGGCCATCATCGACAAGGGCCGCGACTGGATCATCAACGAGATGAAGGCCTCGGGGCTCCGCGGTCGCGGTGGCGCCGGCTTCCCGACCGGCCTGAAGTGGTCCTTCATGCCGAAGGAATCGACCGACGGGCGGCCGAGCTATCTCGTGGTGAATGCCGACGAGTCCGAGCCCGGCACCTGCAAGGACCGCGAGATCATGCGGCATGATCCGCATCTCCTGATCGAGGGCTGCCTGATCGCGAGCTTCGCGATGAACGCGCATGCCTGCTACATCTATGTCCGTGGCGAGTTCATTCGCGAGCGCGAGCACCTGCAAGCCGCGATCGACCAGGCCTACGAGGCCAAGCTGGTCGGCAAGGACAACGTCAACGGCTGGCCGTTCGATATCTACGTCGCCCACGGCGCCGGCGCCTATATCTGCGGCGAAGAGACCGCGCTGCTCGAGAGCCTGGAAGGCAAGAAGGGCCAGCCGCGGCTGAAGCCGCCGTTCCCGGCGAATGTCGGCCTGTTCGGCTGCCCGACCACGGTCAACAACGTCGAGTCGATCGCGGTTGCGCCTGACATCCTGCGGCGCGGCGCGGCCTGGTTCGCCGGCATCGGCCGTCCGAACAATGTCGGCACGAAACTGTTCTGCATCTCCGGTCATGTCGAGCGGCCCTGCAACGTCGAAGAGGCTATGGGCATTCCGTTCCGTGAGCTGATCGACAAGCATTGCGGCGGCATCCGCGGTGGCTGGGACAATCTGAAGGCCGTGATCCCCGGCGGCTCCTCGGTGCGCATGGTGCCGGCTGAGCAGATCATCGACACGCCGATGGACTTCGACAGCCTGAGCAAGCTGCGCTCGGGTCTCGGCACCGCGGCCGTGATCGTGATGGACAAGTCGACCGACCTGATCCGTGCGATCGCCCGCATCTCCTATTTCTACAAGCATGAGAGCTGCGGTCAGTGCACGCCGTGTCGCGAGGGCACGGGGTGGATGTGGCGCGTGCTCACCCGCATGGCCGAAGGTCGCGCCCACAAGCGCGAGATCGACATGCTGCTGGAAGTCACCAAGCAGGTCGAAGGCCACACCATCTGCGCGCTCGGCGACGCAGCCGCCTGGCCGATCCAGGGCCTGATCGCGCATTTCCGTCATGAGATCGAAGCGCGCATCGACCAGTATTCGCACAAGGCCGACATCGACGATGCCGGCGTCCGCGATCCCGTGAACATGGTCGCGGCGGAGTAGGAAGAATGACAAAGCTCATCATCGACGGCAAAGAGATCGATGTCCCGCCGGAGTACACGCTGCTCCAGGCGTGCGAGGCCGCCGGCGCCGAGATTCCGCGCTTCTGCTATCACGAGCGGCTGTCGATCGCCGGCAATTGCCGGATGTGTCTCGTCGAGGTGAAGGGCGGCCCGAAGCCGGTCGCGAGTTGCGCCTGGGGCGTGCGCGATTGCCGTCCGGGTCCGAAGGGCGAGCCGCCGGAAATCTCGACGCGTTCGCCGATGGTGAAGAAGGCCCGCGAAGGCGTGATGGAGTTCCTTCTCATCAATCATCCGCTGGACTGCCCGATCTGCGACCAGGGCGGCGAGTGCGACCTCCAGGACCAGGCGATGGGCTATGGTGTCGACACCAGCCGCTTCGCCGAGAACAAGCGCGCGGTCGAGGACAAGTATCTCGGCGCGCTGGTCAAGACCTCGATGAACCGTTGCATCCAGTGCACGCGCTGCGTCCGCTTCTCGGCGGAAGTTGCCGGCGCCCCCGAGATGGGCGCGACAGGCCGCGGCGAGGACATGGAGATCACGACCTATCTCGAGCACGCGCTGACGTCCGAGCTTCAGGGCAACCTCGTCGACATCTGCCCGGTCGGCGCGCTGACCTCGAAGCCGTATGCGTTCGCCGCGCGCCCGTGGGAGCTCGGCAAGACCCAGTCGGTCGATGTGATGGACGGCGTCGGCTCGGCGATCCGCGTCGACACCCGCGGCCGCGAGGTGATGCGCATCCTGCCGCGCGTCAACGAGGCCGTGAACGAGGAGTGGATTTCCGACAAGACCCGTCACGTCGTCGACGGCCTGCGCACGCAGCGGCTCGACCGGCCCTATATCCGCGAGGCCGGTAAGCTGCGCCCGGCTTCATGGTCCGAAGCTTTCGCCGCGATCGCCGCCAAGGCGGGCCGCAGCGACGGCAAGCGCATCGGCGCCATTGCCGGCGATCTCGCCGGCGTCGAGGAGATGTTCGCGCTCAAGGATCTGCTCGCCAAGTTCGGCTCGGCCAATCTGGCGGTGCAGGGTGGCGATGCCTTCGATCCCGCGCTCGGCCGCGGCTCGTATATCTTCAATCCGACGCTCGTCGGCATCGAGCAGGCCGACGCGCTGCTGATCATCGGCGCCAATCCGCGCAAGGAAGCGGCCGTGTTCAACGCCCGCATCCGCAAGCGCTGGCGCGCGGGCGGCTTCAAGGTCGGCGTGATCGGTGCCAAGGCCGATCTGACCTATGACTACGATCATCTCGGCGCGGGCACGGAGACGCTCGCCGATCTCGCCGCCGGCAAGCATTCCTTCGCTGATGTCCTGAAGAACGCCAAGCATCCGGTCGTTCTGGTCGGGGCCGGCGCGACCTCGCGCCATGACGGCGCGGCGATTCTCGCGCAGGCCGCCAAGCTGGCGCTCGATATCGGTGCGCTAAAGGATGGCTGGAACGGCTTTGGCGTCCTCCAGGAGACGGCTTCGCGCGTCGGCGCGCTGGATATCGGCTTTGCGTCAGGTAACGGCGGTTTGAACGCCGCGCAGATGACGACGTTCGGCACGCTTGACCTGTTGTTCCTGCTCGGCGCCGATGAGATCAAGGCGCCGGACGGCACCTTCGTCGTCTATGTCGGCACCCACGGCGACCGCGGCGCGCACCGCGCCGACGTGATTCTGCCGGCGGCGGCCTACACCGAGAAGTCCGCGATCTACGTCAACACCGAGGGCCGCGTACAGATGACGGGCCGTGCCGCGTTTCCGCCGGGCGAGGCCCGCGAGGACTGGGCGATCGTCCGCGCGCTGTCCGAGGCGCTCGGCAAGAAGCTCGGCTACGACTCGCTCCCTGCGCTGCGTCAGGCGATCTTCAAGGCGGTGCCGCATCTGATCCGTCTGGACCAGATCGAGGCGGGCACGGCCGACCAGGTCAAGGCGCTCGCAGGCAAGGGCGGCACGCCGGAGAAGGCGCCGTTCAAGGCCCTGATCGAGGACTTCTACCTGACCAACCCAATCGCGCGTGCGTCCGCCGTGATGGCGGAATGCTCGCGGCTTGCCTCCGGGCAGATGCTGACCGCAGCGGAGTGAGCGTGATCTGATGGCATTCTTCGAAAGCGCATTCTGGACCGGGTTCCTCTGGCCGCTGATCATCATGGTCGCGGAGAGCGTGTTGGTGCTCGTCGTCCTGCTGGTCGCGATCGCCTACATCCTGCTCGCCGACCGCAAGATCTGGGCGGCGGTGCAGATCCGCCGTGGCCCGAACGTGGTCGGCCCCTGGGGCCTGTTCCAATCCTTCGCCGACCTCCTGAAGTTCGTGCTGAAGGAGCCGATCATTCCGGCCGGCGCCAACAAGGGCGTTTTCCTCCTGGCGCCGCTGGTCTCCTGCGTGCTCGCGCTCGCGGCCTGGGCGGTGATCCCGACCAATCTCGGCTGGGTGATCTCCGACATCAATGTCGGCGTCCTCTTCATCTTCGCGATCTCGTCGCTGTCGATCTACGGCATCATCATGGCCGGCTGGTCGTCGAACTCGAAATATCCGTTCCTGGCCGCGCTGCGCTCGGCGGCGCAGATGGTGTCCTACGAGGTCTCGATCGGCTTCGTCATCATCACCGTCCTGCTCTGCGCCGGCACGCTGAACCTGTCGGCGGTCGTCGAGGCGCAGCATGCGCGTGGCCTTGCCAGCCTGATCGGGTTGCCGCAGCTCACCATCCTGAACTGGTACGTGTGGCCGCTGTTCCCGATGTTCGTCGTGTTCTACGTCTCGGCGCTGGCGGAAACCAACCGTCCGCCGTTCGACCTCGTCGAAGCCGAGTCCGAGCTCGTCGCCGGCTTCATGGTCGAATACGGCTCGACGCCGTATCTGCTGTTCATGCTCGGCGAGTACGTTGCCATCGTCACGATGTGCGCGCTGGCGACGATCCTGTTCCTGGGCGGCTGGTTGCCGCCGGTCGATCTGCCGCCCTTCAACTGGGTGCCGGGGATCATCTGGTTCTCGCTCAAACTGTTCTTCATGTTCTTCCTGTTCGCGATGGCGAAGGCGATCGTGCCGCGCTACCGCTACGATCAACTGATGCGTCTCGGCTGGAAGGTGTTCCTGCCGTTGTCGCTGGCGATGGTGATCGTGGTAGCCGGCGTACTGCATTTCGCCGGCATCGCGCCGAAGTGAGGTCCGCCATGGGTATCAACATCAACGCCACCGCGCGTTCGCTTCTGCTGTCGGAATTCGTCTCGGCGTTCTTCCTCGCCATGCGCTACTTCTTCCAGCCGAAGCCGACGCTGAACTATCCCTTCGAGAAGGGCCCGATCTCGCCACGCTTCCGCGGCGAGCACGCGCTGCGCCGCTATCCGAACGGCGAAGAGCGCTGCATTGCCTGCAAGCTGTGCGAGGCGGTCTGCCCGGCGCAGGCCATCACCATCGAGGCCGGCCCGCGCCGCAACGACGGTACCCGCCGCACCGTGCGCTACGACATTGACATGGTGAAGTGCATCTATTGCGGCCTGTGCCAGGAGGCCTGCCCGGTCGACGCAATCGTCGAAGGCCCGAACTTCGAGTTCGCGACCGAGACCCGCGAGGAACTGTTCTATGACAAGGCCAAGCTGCTCGCCAATGGCGATCGCTGGGAACGCGAGATCGCGAAAGCGATCGAGCTCGACGCGCCGTACCGGTGAGGTGAGGGCATGATCCTTCCCGCGCTGTTTTTCTATCTGTTCGCCGGCATCTGCGTCGCCTCGGCGGTGATGGTGATTGTCTCGCGCAATCCCGTGCACTCCGTGCTGTACCTGATCCTGGCCTTCGTCAACGCCTCCGGCCTGTTCGTGCTGATGGGCGCCGAGTTCCTGGCGATGATCCTGATCGTCGTCTATGTCGGCGCGGTCGCGGTGCTGTTCCTGTTCGTGATCATGATGCTCGACGTCGACTTCCTCGAGCTGCGCGAGGGCTTCATCGAGTACCTGCCGGTTGGTCTCGTGATCGGCGGCATCTTCATGTTCGAGCTGTTGCTGGTCGTCGGCGCTTGGGTGATCAACCCGACCGTGACCAAGACGATCACGGCGGCGATCCCCGCCAACGTCTCCAACACCGAGGCGCTCGGGCTCGTGCTCTATACGAAGTACATCCATTACTTCCAGCTCGCTGGCATGGTGCTGCTGGTCGCGATGATCGGCGCCATCGTGCTGACGTTGCGCCACAAGGCGTCCGTCAAGCGGCAGGACATCAACGTTCAGAACGCGCGCACGCCCGACATGGCGATGGCGCTGCGCAAGGTGGCACCGGGGCAGGGACTCCAGGATGCCGATGCGGCGGAGTGGGTGAAATGACGATCGGGCTCGGACACTATCTTGCCGTCGGCGCGATCCTGTTCACGCTCGGCATCCTCGGCATCTTCCTGAACCGCAAGAACATCATCGTCATCCTGATGTCGATCGAGCTGATCCTGCTCGCGGTCAACATCAACTTCGTGGCGTTCTCGACCTTCCTCGGCGACATCGTCGGCCAGGTCTTCGCGCTGCTGGTGTTGACGGTCGCGGCTGCGGAAGCCGCGATCGGTCTCGCCATCCTGGTGGTCTATTTCCGCAACCGCGGCTCGATCGCGGTTGAGGACGTCAATCTGATGAAGGGTTAACCCAGCTATGGTTCAGGCAATTGTCTTTCTGCCTCTGCTGGGCGCCATTCTCGCCGGCCTGATCGCCATTTTCGGCGCGCATGGCCGCAACCCCAGCGGCGATACGGTCGAGCATCACGGCGACGATCACGGTCATGGCGACGCCCATGCGACGGCCGCCCATGATGATCATGCCCACGACGATCATGGCCACGACGACCACCACGTCTCCGAGCCGCCGGCGGCGGGCTCGCGCGCGGCTGAGCTGATCACGACGGCGCTGCTGTTCGTCTCGGCGGCCCTGTCCTGGTTCACGCTGGTCGACGTCGGCTTCATGCACCACGACGCGCGGATTCCGCTGCTGCCCTGGATCCTCTCCGGCGACCTCCAAGTCTACTGGGCGCTGCGGGTCGACACGCTCACGGCCGTGATGCTGGTGGTGGTCAACACCGTGTCATCGCTCGTGCACCTCTATTCCATCGGCTACATGGACGAGGATCCGTACCGGCCGCGCTTCTTCGGCTATCTCTCTTTGTTCACCTTCGCCATGCTGATGCTGGTGACGGCCGATAACCTCGTGCAGCTGTTCTTCGGCTGGGAAGGCGTGGGTCTGGCCAGCTATCTGCTGATCGGTTTCTGGTACCAGAAGCCGTCGGCGAACGCGGCGGCGATCAAGGCCTTCGTCGTCAACCGCGTCGGCGACTTCGGCTTCGCGCTCGGCATCTTTGCGGTGTTCGCGCTGGTCGGCTCGACCGATTTCGAGACGATCTTCCACGCGGCCCCCGGCCTCACCGGCAAGACCATCAACTTCTTCGGCTGGCAAGCCGATGCCCTGACATTCGCCTGCGTGCTGCTGTTCATGGGCGCGATGGGCAAGTCGGCGCAGTTCCTGCTGCACACCTGGTTGCCGGACGCGATGGAAGGCCCGACCCCGGTCTCGGCGCTGATCCACGCCGCGACCATGGTGACCGCGGGCGTCTTCATGGTGGCGCGGCTGTCACCGCTGTTCGAACTCGCGCCGAACGCGCAGGCCGTCGTGATGTTCTTCGGCGCGACCACGGCGTTCTTCGCCGCGACCGTCGGCCTCGTTCAGAACGACATCAAGCGCATCGTCGCCTACTCGACCTGTTCCCAGCTCGGCTACATGTTCGTGGCGATGGGGGCAGGGGCCTATTCGGTCGGCATGTTCCACCTGTTCACCCACGCCTTCTTCAAGGCGCTGTTGTTCTTGGGGAGCGGCTCGGTGATCTACGCGATGCATCACGAGCAGGACATCCGCAACATGGGCGGCTTGTGGCGCAAGATCCCCTATACGTTCGCGGTGATGACCGTCGGCACGCTGGCGCTGACCGGCTTCCCGCTGTTCGCCGGTTACTTCTCCAAGGATGCGATCATCGAGTCGGCTTATGCCTCGCATAATCCGTTCTCGACCTACGCCTACCTGCTGACCATCGGGGCCGCCGGCCTGACTTCGTTCTATTCCTGGCGCCTGGTGTTCAAGACCTTCTTCGGCGAGCCGCACGACGAGAAGCACTACGAGGCGGCACATGAGAGCCCGATGTGGATGCTGGTTCCGATCGGTGTGCTCGCTGCCGGCTCGATCCTCTCCGGCTTCCCGTTCAAGGAGATCTTCACCGGACCTCACGGCGTGGAGGAGTTCTTCCGTGAATCCGTGAAAATGAACCCGCATATTCTCGAGGACATGGAGCACATGCCGCCCCTGCTGGGATGGCTGCCCTTCGTGATGATGGTGGGCGGCTTCCTGGTGTCCTACCTGTTCTACATTCGCTGGACCTATCTGCCGGTCGAGCTCGCAAGAACCCAGCCGATGCTGTACCAGTTCCTGCTCAACAAGTGGTATTTCGACGAGCTGTACGACGTCATCTTCGTCCGCCCGGCGAAGTGGATCGGCTATCAGCTCTGGAAGAAGGGCGACGGGGCCATCATCGACGGCTTGGGCCCCGACGGCGTCTCGAAGCGAGTCCTGGATATCACCCGCAACGTCGTGAAGATCCAGACCGGCTATCTCTATCACTATGCATTCGCCATGCTGATCGGCGTCGCCGGCCTGATCACCTGGTTCATGTTCGGCTTTGGAGGCCAGTAAATGACAACCTGGCCCATCCTTTCCGTCACCACCTTCCTGCCGCTCGTCGGCGCGCTGCTCGTCTACGCCGTTCGCGGCGACGACGAGGCGGCGCGGCGCAATGCGCGCTGGATTGCGCTGTGGACCACGCTGATCACCTTTGCGGTGTCGCTGCTCCTGGTCGTGCGCTTCGATCCGTCGGTCGCGGATTTCCAGTTCGTCGAGAAGGCCAATTGGCTCGCGGTCGGCATCACTTATCACATGGGTG
This sequence comes from Bradyrhizobium sp. CCGUVB1N3, assembly GCF_024199925.1. NCBI lineage: Bacteria > Pseudomonadati > Pseudomonadota > Alphaproteobacteria > Hyphomicrobiales > Nitrobacteraceae > Bradyrhizobium > Bradyrhizobium sp. CCGUVB1N3. The sequence continues at coordinate 1,726,576 of NZ_JANADR010000001.1, read as the reverse complement.
TTGACGGCATCTCCCTGCCGTTCGTGATCCTGACCACGGCCTTGATGCCATTCTGCATCATCGCGAGCTGGACGGCGATCCAGACCCGGGTGCGCGAATACATGATGGCGTTCCTGATCCTGGAAACGCTGATGATCGGCACCTTCTCGGCGCTCGATCTCGTGCTGTTCTATTTGTTCTTCGAGGGCGGCCTGATCCCGATGTTCCTGATCATCGGCATCTGGGGTGGTCCGCGTCGGGTCTATGCCTCGTTCAAGTTCTTCCTCTACACGTTCCTCGGCTCGGTGCTAATGCTGCTCGCCATCATGGCGCTGTACTGGAACGGCAGCACCACCGACATCCCGACCCTGATGCACACCGCCGTGCCGCGGTCGTTGCAGACCTGGGCGTGGCTGGCCTTCTTCGCCTCCTTCGCGGTGAAGATGCCGATGTGGCCGGTGCACACCTGGCTGCCCGATGCGCACGTCGAGGCGCCGACCGCGGGCTCGGTGATCCTGGCGGCGATCCTGCTGAAGATGGGGGGCTACGGCTTCCTGCGCTTCTCGCTGCCGATGTTCCCGCTGGCGTCGCACGACTTCGCGCCGCTGATCTTCACGCTCTCGACCATCGCCATCGTCTACACCTCGCTGGTGGCGATGATGCAGGAGGACATGAAGAAGCTGATCGCGTACTCCTCGGTCGCGCATATGGGCTTCGTCACCATGGGCATTTTCGCGGGCACCATGCAGGGTGTCGCCGGCGGCGTGTTCCAGATGATCTCGCACGGCATCGTCTCCGGCGCGCTGTTCCTCTGCGTCGGCGTCGTCTACGACCGCATGCACACCCGCGAGATCGCGGCCTATGGCGGCCTCGTCAACCGGATGCCGCTCTACGCGCTGACCTTCATGGTCTTCACCATGGCCAATGTCGGTCTGCCCGGCACCTCTGGCTTCGTCGGCGAGTTCATGACACTGCTCGGCACCTTCAAGGTCTCGCTCCCGACCGCGTTCTTCGCCACGACGGGCGTGATCCTGTCGGCATGCTATGCCCTCTGGCTCTACCGCAAGGTCGTGTTCGGGGCGCTGGTGAAGCCGTCGCTGACGACCATCAAGGACCTCACCTTCCGGGAGTGCCTGACGCTGTTCCCGCTGATCGCTCTGACGATCCTGTTCGGCGTCTATCCGAAGCCGGTCCTCGATATGTCGGCCGCCTCGGTCCAGCAACTCGTCAACAATTACAACACCGCGGTGACGGCCGTGAAGGCCGCCGCACTGCTCCAGTGAGCGGGCAGGTCAGGATATCGCCATGAGCTTTGAGACAGCAGGTTATCAACTGGCGCCGGTCGTGCCCGAGCTCGTGCTCGCGGTCGGCAGCATGGCGCTCCTGATGCTGGGTGCGTATCGCGGGCAGGGGACCACGAAGGCGATCACGACGCTCGCCGTTCTGCTCCTGGTCGCAACCGGCGTGCTGGTGCTCCTGCTGCCCGCGGGCAAGCTGGTGACCTTCGGCGGCAGCTTCATCGTCGACGACTTCGCGCGCTTCCTGAAGATCCTGGCGCTGATCGGCTCGGCGGTGACGCTGATCCTGTCGACGGAGTTTTTGTCCGATCCGTCGCGCCGCATCTTCGAATATTCGATCCTCGTCCTGCTCTCCACCCTCGGCATGATGGTGCTGATCTCGGCCGGCGACCTGATCTCGCTCTATCTAGGCCTCGAGCTGATGTCGCTGGCGCTCTACGTCGTCGCGGCCAGCAACCGCGACAATGCCAAGTCCAATGAAGCGGGCCTGAAGTATTTCGTGCTGGGTGCGTTGTCCTCGGGCATGCTCCTGTACGGCGCCTCGCTGATCTACGGTTTCACCGGCACGGTCAGCTTTGCCGGCATCGCGGCATCGGCCACGACCGCCAGCGTCGGTCTGGTCTTCGGTCTCGTCTTCCTGCTCGCCGGCCTCTGCTTCAAGGTCTCGGTCGTGCCGTTCCACATGTGGACGCCCGACGTCTATGAGGGCGCGCCGACGCCGGTGACCGCCTTCTTCGCCTCGGCGCCGAAGGTCGCAGCCATGGCCGTCTTCGCGCGCGCGACGCTGACCGCATTCCCCGGCATCGTCTCGCAATGGCAGCAGATCCTGGTGTTCGTGGCGATCGCCTCGATGGCGCTCGGCTCCTTTGCCGCGATCGGCCAGACCAACATCAAGCGCCTGATGGCCTATTCCTCGATCGGCCATATGGGCTTTGCGCTGGTCGGCCTTGCCTCCGGCACGGTCGAGGGCGCGCAGGGCGTGCTGATGTACCTCGTGATCTACGTTGCGATGACGCTCGGCTCATTCGCCGTCATTCTCGCCATGAAGCGCAACGGCCAGGCCCTCGAGCAGATCAGCGATTTCGCCGGCCTCTCGCGCACCAACCCGCTGCTTGCCTTCTTCTTCGCGATGCTGCTGTTCTCGCTTGCCGGCGTACCGCCGCTCGCCGGCTTTTTCGCCAAATGGTACGTCTTCGTCGCCGCGATCAAGGCCAATTTGTTCACGCTCGCTGTCATCGGCGTGCTGACGAGCGTGGTGGGCGCCTACTACTACCTCACCATCGTCAAGACGATGTATTTCGACGAGCCCTCCGGGCAGGTCGATCCGGTGCGCGTCGAGGTGCGGGCCGTGCTGGCGGTTGCGGGCCTGTTCACCATCCTGTTTGCGCTGTTTGCGGGACCCGTCGTGAGTGTCGCCAGCGCAGCGGCAAAGTCGCTGTTTTAGGGATGGGCTTCGCGCTCGGTCATCGCGCATCGTCCGCGGGCTACCGCCTCGCAGCCTTCGACCAGATCGGCTCGACCAATACGGCAGCCCTGGAGCGCGCCCGCCTAGGTGAGCGCGGCCCGATCTGGTTCGTGACATCGGAGCAGACGGCGGGACGTGGCCGCCGCCAGCGGGCCTGGATCGCGCCGCGCGGCAATCTGGCGGCCAGCATCCTCGAGGTGATGGACGTCGCGCCGGCCGTCGCCGCCACGCTCGGCTTTGCGGCGGGGCTGGCCGAGGAGGCGGCGCTGGAGCGGGTCAGCGTCGAAGCCGCGCTTCGCCTGGGTCCGGACCGGCCCCGATACACCCTGAAATGGCCGAACGACGTGCTTGCCGGTGGCAAGAAGCTCGTCGGCATCGGCCTCGAGGCCGAGGCCATCGGCGACCGGCTTGCCGTCGTGGTCGGCATCGGCACCAACGTCGTGGCGGCTCCTGAGGGCACGCCGACGCCCGCGGTGTCGCTGGCCGCCCTTGGCGTCAGTATCAGCGCGGAGGAGCTGTTCACGGCATTGTCCGACGCCTGGGTTGAATTCCGGGGCATCTGGGACGATGGCCGCGGCTTTGCGGAGATCCGCCGCCTCTGGCTGGAGCGCGCCGCCGGCCTTGGCGAGAAGGTCGCGATCCAGACCGGAAGCGCGACGCTCGAAGGCATCTTCGACACGATCGACGGCAGCGGCTGCCTGATCGTCCGCACCGCCGACGGCCGGCGCGTGCCGGTGGCGGCAGGCGAGGTCTTCTTCGGCACGGCCGCCTCGATGGGAGCGGCGTGATGGCAAGGCCTGACGAACTGGTGTTTGCGCCGCTCGGCGGCGTCGGCGAGATCGGCATGAACCTGTCGATCTATGGCCTCGGCAACCGCCACCAGCGCGCCTGGCTCGCGGTCGATCTCGGCGTCTCCTTCGGCGACGAGGAGCACCTGCCGGGCATCGACCTGATCATGCCCGACATCAGCTTCCTGGAGAAGGAACGCAAGAACCTGATGGGGCTGGTGCTGACCCACGCCCATGAGGACCATTTCGGCGCCATCATCGACCTCTGGCCCAAGCTTAAATGCCCGATCTACGCCACCAAATTCAGCGCGGCGCTGTTTGAGGCCAAATGCGCGGCCGAGCGCAATGCACCGAATATTCCGGTGACGGTGGTCCCGTCCGGCGGGCGCGTCGATGTCGGCCCGTTCAATGTCGAGTTCATTCCCGTCGCGCATTCGATTCCGGAAGCGCACGCGCTGGCGATCCACACCGAGGCCGGCACGGTGCTGCATACCGGCGACTGGAAGATCGACCCGAGCCCGACCTTGGGGAGTCCGACCGATGAAAGGCGGCTGCGCGAGCTGGGCGAGGAGGGCGTGCTCGCCCTGATCGGCGATTCCACCAATGCGGTGCGCGACGGCCGCTCGCCTTCGGAAGCCGAGGTCGCCAGGACCATCATCGATCTGGTCAAGGCTGCCAAGGGCCGCGTCGCCGTGACGACCTTCGCCTCCAACGTCGCGCGCATCAAGGCGGTGGCTGACGCCGCCAAGGCCGCGGACCGCGAGGTCGTCGTGGTCGGCCGCGCCATGGACCGCGTCGTGCAGGTCGCGCGCGAGACCGGCTATCTCGACGGCGTGCAGAATTTCCGCTCGCCTGAGGTCTACGGCCATCTTCCGCAGGACAAGGTGCTCGCGCTGTGCACCGGCAGCCAGGGTGAGCCACGCGCCGCGCTGGCGCGCATCGCCAATGACGATCATCCCGAGATCACGCTGAACCGCGGCGACTGCGTGATCTTCTCCTCGCGCACCATCCCCGGCAACGAGAAGGCGGTCGGCTCGATCATCAACAATCTGGTGCTCCAGGGCGTCGAGGTCATCACCGACCGCGACCATCTGGTCCACGTCTCCGGCCATCCCCGCCGCGACGAGTTGCGCGACATGATCGCCTGGACCAAGCCGCAGCTCCTGGTCCCCGTGCATGGCGAGGCCCTGCATCTGCACGAGCATGCCAAGCTCGCGCGCGCTGCCGGTGTGCCGCGGGTGCTGGTGTGCCGCAATGGCGATCTGGTGAAGCTCGGCCCGGGCGATCCCGGCATCGTCGGCGAGGTGCCTTCCGGGCGGCTCTACAAGGACGGCACGATCCTGGAGGATTCCAAGTCCCGCGCGGTGGTCGAGCGGCGGCGGATGGCCTTTTCCGGTTGCGCTTTCGTCGCCATCGCGATGACGGAGCAGGGCGAGCTCGTCGACGAACCCGAGGTCGATCTCGTCGGCATCCCCGAGAAGAACAGGGCGGGCGAGGCGTTTGACGACCTCGTCTTCGATGCCGTGATGTCCACGATCGAAGGCCTGCCGAAAGCGCGCCGCCGCGACCCGGATGCTTTGGCTGAGTCGGTGCGACGCGCGGTGCGGGCCGTGATCAACGAACATTGGGGTAAAAAGCCCCCCTGTCTGGTACATGTACTGACAGTCTAGTTTGAGAATGGTCTTTTCGGAAAAGCACTTCACACTTTTCCGGATCATGCTCTGAGGGAGAGAACCATGCTGGGCCGGCTTAACCATGTCGCGATCGCGACCAAGGATGCCGTGAAGGCCGCCAAGATCTACGGCGCGGCGTTCGGCGCGCAGATTTCCGAAGCCGTGGCGCTACCCGAGCACGGCGTGACCACCGTGTTCGTGATGCTCCCCAACACCAAGATCGAGTTCATCGAGCCCTACGGCGAAGGCTCGCCGATCGCAAAGTTTCTGGAACGCAATGCCGACGGCGGCATCCATCACGTCTGCTACGAGGTCGTCGACATCATCACCTCGCGCGACGTGCTGGTGAAGGAGGGCGCGCGGGTGCTGGGCGACGGCGTGCCGAAGATCGGCGCGCATGGCAAGCCGGTGCTCTTCCTGCACCCGAAGGACTTTTCCGGCGCGCTGGTCGAGATCGAACAGGCGTAAGGCAGAGCCATGGCCTACGAGATCTCCACCGCGCTTGCGATCTACTTCGTACTCTGGTGGGTCACGCTGTTCGTGACCCTGCCGTTCGGCGTGCGCAGCCAGCATGAGGAAGGCGTCGGCGCCCCCGGCACCGATCCCGGCGCGCCGATCCTGACCGGAATGCGCAGCAAGCTGATCTGGACCACGCTGATCTCGGCGGTCGTCTTTGGCCTCGGCATGGCCGCCTATCATGCCGGATACCTCTCGATCGAACGCTTGTCGAAATTGATGGGAATGCCGTTCTAGAGCGCAGACTGTTTAGCGCGAAGCCACAGCCCGACCGCCGCCGCTTTGAGATAGCAACGGACGTGATGATCGGTTCTGAATGCAGCGGCGCTGTCGTATTCCGAGCCTCGTGTCTTAATTTGTGGTAACTAGTGTCCCAATGGTCTGAGTGCACTACGGAGGACACAAGCCATGAGGTCCGCGTTGCTCACGGCGACCGCGCTGGTTGCCTTGTCGTCGCTCGCTGTCGCGCAACAGCTTCCCACAACCAGGGCACCTAAGACGAATGCCGTGGTCGATCCCACAACGCCCACGGAACGGGCCAACGATGGGAACGCCCCCGGCGGGGGCAGACTGCACTATGATGTGCCTTGCCGAGTGTCGTCAGTGGGTACATGCACCACGCCGGAACCGCCGCCGCGATATAGACCAAAACCCTGACCCAAATATCCGCTCCCAGATGGAATCGCGGAGGCCGCCTCCGGTCGCATCCCGTTATGTGATGACCATGTCGCCTTCTGGCCCTTCGCGTTCTTTCGCGGGCGCCTAACAATCACGCTAACTTCGCTGTCAGAATCTGTCACCTTTGTCATTTGAAATCGCCGGAGAGGACGTGATCCAAAAAACTTTGAATCGTTTCCGGATGATCTGCGCCCGTCTGGTGTTTGCTATCGGCGACTACGTCCCACCAGCGGACGATCAATAATATGCTGGAACTATCTGTCGGAACTCTCTGCGCGATTTTTCCAATGCGCAACATAACCTTGAAAGGGAGTGTCCAGATGAAACACCCGACAACTTCGCTTCTTATCGGCGCCTGCCTGCTGGTTTCCTCGGCTGGGGCGGTCTTCGCCACGGACGCCCATAGGGTCTTAGGGACCAAAGGCCAGAATGGTACAGGTGGTGCCGGTGTTGCATCGTGCGGTGGCGCGCAAGCTAGTCCTCCGGGTCAGGTCGACAGCCTCAACACCAACTCCCCATTCCCTACTCTAGGCAACCCTACGCCAACCAAAGTGTACGCTGGATCCGGCGCAGGAAACTCAGGGGCCAATCCAAAAGCCAACTCCCAGTACGACAACGCTTGTTTCCAGCAAATGCCGTAAGCGCGGCACCGCCCGACACGGGAGGCGGCAGGTCACGACACAGCGCAGAATGCATAGGGGCGAGGCTGTTTCGGCATTGAGTGCGGGGCCCCGTCGGCTCGATTGGTCGCCGGGGTCTTCGAGAACTGTTTCCCGGGATCGACTGGCGTTGGGAGGTAGCAGCTTTCTCTGTCTAGCGGACATGTTCGGCTTGAATGAACCAATCCGCTTCTTGGGATTGCTTCAAGCGGTTAGTGATCAGGATGATAGCCACACATGCGTTTCGCCGTCGCCGTTCTGTTTTGCGGGTTCATAGTCGGGCTGGGGTACACCTATAGCCATAGCCGCGAATCCTCGGTCCCGACCTTCCTCACCGCCCCAGTCGAACGCGGCAGCATCGCTACTTTGGTCAAGGCGAGCGGCACCATCGAGGCGGTCGTAAGCGTCGATGTCAGCTCGCAACTGTCGGGACGAATCGCGAAAGTGTTCGTTAGTTTCAACGATGCTGTAACGGCTGGGCAGCCGATCGCGCAAATCGATCCAGAACTCTTTGCCGCTCGCGTCAGTGAAGCGAAAGCGGCCCTTAAAGTGGCGAAAGCGACTGCCGAGGTACAAAAGGCGGCACTTGAACGAGCGAAGGTCGCGGTCGCGAATGCGCAGACTGCCGAAAAACTGGCAGAGGAGCAATCCACCGCGAATAAGGCGCGGCAGGACGAGGTCGAGAGGGAGTTCCTGCGAAAGGTGGCATTGGCGCGTACCGGAGCCGGAACCGAGCGCGACTTGACCCAGGCGCGGGCCCTGCGTGATGCGGGAGCCGCCGACCTGCGCGCCTCCCTTGATCAGATCCAGATGAAGATCGAGGCCATTGCGATCGCGGAAGCAGAACGGCTTATGGCCGAGGCCAATCTCGAGAATGCACAGGCTGTTGTCGAGCAGAAGCAGGCGGCCCTCGATCAGGCGCAGCTCGACCTTGATCGTACCGTGCTGCGCGCGCCGATCGACGGAATCATCATCAATCGGGATGTCAATCCAGGACAAACGGTTGCAGTCAGCCTCGAAGCTAAGACGTTGTTCAAGATCGTGAACGATCTGCATGAGATGGAGGTGCATGGCAAGATTGACGAGGCCGATGTCGGGCAATTGAAAGTGGGCCAGACGGCCAAGTTCACAGTGGACTCTTTCCCTGATCGAACCTTCAGCGGCCGGGTTCTGCAGATCCGCAAGTCTCCCGACGTCGTGCAAAACGTCGTCACTTATACGACCATTGTTTCCGCACCAAATCCGGAGCTCCTGCTGTTGCCGGGTATGACCGCACAACTTCGGATCGTGGTGAGCGATACTGGAGAGGTGCTCAAAATTCCCGGCCACGCGCTGCGTTTCCAGCCGGCGGAGGCCGGCTCTCGATCCCCTCGCCGGAGTCAGGCCGAATCCGCTTCCTCAAAGGCACTCGCGACGGTTTGGGCGGTTGGCGATGACGGGCAACCCAGTCCGATCGCTGTCAAGCTCGGCGCGACAGACGACAATGGTGCCGAACTCCTGGAAGGCCAGCTCGCCGAGGGCCGGCAGCTGATCATCGGGGTTGCCAGTACGCAGACCCCGAGGCGCTACTTCGGGGTTCGCCTCGAATTCTGAGATCGGATTTGTAGGATGTCGCCGCTGGTCCGGACCATTGGTCTCTCGAAGCAATACTTATCCGGAGAGGTTGTTATCGCTGCGGTATCCAACGTATCGCTCTCAATTGCGGTTGGAGAGTTCGTCGCGATCCGCGGCCGCTCGGGTTCGGGGAAGTCTACCCTCATGAACCTCCTAGGTCTGTTGGATCGGCCGGATTCCGGGGAGTACGCCTTGAAAGGATGCGACGTCGCGCAACTGAGCGAGGCGACGCGGGCGTCCATCAGGAGCCGAGACATCGGCTTCGTGTTCCAATTGCCGGCACTTCTGCCGCGGGCGACCGCGCTGGAAAATGTCGAGTTGCCCCTCGTCTACGCTTCCGCGCCGCGCCTGAGACGCCGCCGTACGGCGATGGACGCACTCGCGCGTGTGGGTTTGGCCGACCATAGTCATCGTTGGCCGAACCAACTTTCAGGAGGAGAACAGCAGAGGGTTGTGATCGCCCGCGCGATTGTCAACGATCCGGCTGTTATCCTCGCTGACGAGCCGACGGGTTCACTGGACAGCACCACGAGCGAGGAGATCCTATCTCTGTTCGACGACCTGCATCGCGACGGTCGCACCCTCATCGTGGTAACGCACGCCATTGAGGTTGCCGGTCGTGCGCAGCGACGGATCACCATGCATGATGGACGAATTGTCGATGACGATGGAGCAACGTGCAAACGCGCGCCGTCAAGCGCCATCGGCGTGGGTTCTCCCTCATGAGCCCCGTGGAAGATCTGCGCATCGCGGCACGAGCGCTTCGCTCGAACAAGCTTCGCAGCGCCTTGACCGCACTTGGAATCATCGTTGGTGTCGCGGCCGTGGTTTGCATGGTGTCGGTGGGAGCGGGCGCACAAGCTGAGGTCTCGGAAAAGATCCGTACCTTGGGAGCCAACCTCCTGCTGGTCTTGCCCGGAGCGCGCAATGCCGGCGGAGCAAGGCTTGAGTCTGGAACACAGCCTACCCTCACCGAAGAGGACGCCGCGGCGATCCGCCGCGAACTGGTGGACGTGCAGGTCGCCGCGCCTCTGCTGTCGCGCTCGATGCCGCTCGTCGCGCTCAATAGGAACTGGGTGACGCTGGTGGCTGGAATTAGTAACGATTATCTGGTCGCCCGCGAATGGCGAGTGATCGAGGGGCGATCATTTACGGGCGACGAGACCACCTCCGGCGCCAAAGTCGCGATCGTGGGGTCGGTGGTCATCGATGAGCTATTTGATGGGCGTGCGAGGGTTGGAGAGGTGTTTCGAATTGGCAACGTGCCTTTCACGGTCATCGGCGTTCTCGACAGAAAAGGATTGGGCGCGGCCGGGCGCAGTCAGGACGACGTCGTATTCATTCCTCTTTCGACCGCAAAGAGCCGCGTCCTCGGTGCCGTGCATGGCACTACCCGCGAAGCCCTGGATTTCGTCTCGATCAAGATGTCCAATGCGAGCGACAGGCCCGAAATCGAACGCAACATCGAGGACCTGCTACGACAGCGCCATCATATTCGCGGCGATGCTCCCAGCGATTTTAGGATCGAGAATCCCGCGGACCTGTTGACCGCACGTGGTGCTGCGGTACGAACTCTCGGGATCCTGCTAATCGCAGTGGCAGCAGTTTCGCTGATCGTTGGCGGCATCAGCATCATGAACATCATGCTGGTCTCGGTGACCGAACGGACCCGCGAAATCGGGTTGCGCATGGCGGTCGGCGCCAGTCGCCGTGATATCCGATGGCAGTTCCTGATTGAAGCCTTGATACTTTCATTGATCGGAGGGATCGCAGGAGCAGTGCTGGGAGCCGTCGCCGCCGTCGCGATCGCATGGAATGCCGGTTGGCCCGTTCTCATCAGTCCGTGGGCCATCATGTTGGCTTGTGGATTCGCAGGTTTTGTCGGCATTTCGTTCGGCCTCTATCCGGCGCAGAAGGCTGCGCGGCTCGATCCGATTGCGGCATTGCGCTTTGAATAGCCCGGATCGAATAAGGTCCGCGTTGGCTGTTTCGCGAGCATGGGGTTCGTCTTTCGATCAGGAGCCGTGTTCGGATCGACCAGACTTGGCTTGGCCGCAGCGGAGGTTTGGCTCCGATCAGCTTGCCCTTATTCCAGGGGGCGGCGAGTCTTAGTGGAGAGGCTGTCTTCGTCAAGCATGATCGTACTCCTCGGTTTGTGAGGGCAGCGAGCATGTGTTGTGACGCGCAGATCGTGTCTGCTTTCAGAGGCTTGCGGCCTTAGGGGGCCGTGGGCCCGCTTTCGGTCCGCAGCGAATGACCCATTGCCGACGTAACAAGTTCGTCTGCTGTGATGCGGAATGAAGCATTGCTGTGACGATGTGGTAGGGTGCGACCCTCGCGAACGCGCAGGCGCAATAGGTTGCTGACCTGGACACTATGGGAGAGTTCAGATGCGGCGGCGGATCTTTATTGCGGTCGCAGGTGGGATGCTCGCCTGGCCCTTTTCTTCAGCGCCGCAATCGCTGAAGAGAATTCCTCGCCTCTGCTTTCTCACCTTTGACCCTGGCACGCCACAGTCGCCGGCGAAGCGCTTCGAAGGGTTCTTCGAGAGGTTGCGCGAACTTGGCTATGTAAATGGAGAAACCATCACCATCGACTACCTGCACCCTGAGGGTCGGAGTGATCGGTATCCCGAACTTGCTTCTGAATGTCTCCACCGTAAGCCCGATATCATTGCAGTGACTACAACGCCCGGCGCTCGTGCACTGAAGGATGCAACTACTGCCATCCCGATCGTGATGGTGGTTGGCGATCCGGTCGGCACAAAACTCGTCGCCAGCCTGGGTCGCCCGGGAGGCAACATCACCGGTATGTCGCAAATGACGTCGGGGCTCGCGGCGAAGCGTCTAGAGCTTCTGAAAGAGGCGGTGCCCGAACTTTCGCGCGTGCTTGTGCTGGCATACCTCGTTGACCCTATCTCGCCGCTTCAAGTCCAAGCTATGAAAGAAGCAGCTTCATCGCTAGGCGTGACGTTGCACGTCATCGACATTAAGACAGCCGATGATCTTCCGGTAGCGTTCGAGGCTGGGAGCAGGGTCGGTGCACAGGGAGTTCTCACCACGGCCGAAAGCATCTTCCGTGACGCGCGGGCGCGAGTCACCGAACTCGCTGCGCGCTACGGTTTGCCGGCAGTTTATCCTTACGCCGCGTTTGCGGAGAACGGCGGACTGATGGCCTACGACGACCTTGATGATCGAGACCTTCACAGAAGCGCTGCGGACTACGTCGACAAAATCCTAAAGGGGGTGAAGCCTTCCGATCTCCCTGTCCAGCAGCCGACCAAATTCCAGTTGGTGATTAACCTCAAGACCGCGAAGGCGCTCGGCCTCATCCTGCCCCCGGCGCTGCTGGCCCGTGCCGACGAGGTGATCGAATAAGAACGTCATTGCTGCGGTGCATGAATCCGCTTATGGCCCTTCGCGACATATTGCGCTGCCGGGCAAGCTTGGTTGCTAACGGAGCAGAGCGGACGTAGCCTTTACCGCGTTACGTCAATGCGATTGTGGGTAGGCGGCCTGGATTTTTCTGTGGCAACATGTTTGGGGGACGAATGACTTTTCAGCGGATCGTCGTTGCGCTCTTGGTATTGATCGTCGCAGGCCTCGGCGCCATCGGCTATTTCGAGTGGAAGATGGCCGTGCAGGTCCGCACCATGAAGGCCTTCGTCGAGGGCTACGTCTTCAACGAGGCGGTGGCGGCCTGCGAGCGGGCGCAGAGCTCGACGCCGTTCAAGTGGAACGGCGGCAAGAGCACCGCGATCGCCGGCCTGAACTCGGTCAAGCTCGACAAATATACGGTCATTGCGAGCTACACGCTGGTGGCGGACGGCGTCTATTGCGATTACGATCCGATCAAAAGAAAGGCCGACATCGGTTCGAGCTTCCTGGAGCGCGACTGACGATCCGGCCAGGATCATGGGCAGGAATCGTCATGACGCTGGCGCAGGCGGAGAACTATCGGATTCTGCGTGAGGCGGATCTGCGGGACTATCTCGCGGGTCGTCCAAAGCTGACCGCGGTACTGGGCGGCGTGCCCGGCGACTGGTCGATCACGGAAGTCGGCGACGGCAACATCAACCTCGTCTTCATCGTCAAGGGAGCGCGCGGCGGCGTTGCCGTGAAGCAGGCACTGCCCTATGTCCGCCTGGTCGGGGAAAGCTGGCCGCTGCCGCTGTCGCGCGCGCATTACGAATATCTGGCGCTGACCCGACAGGCGCAACTCGCGCCCGGGCTCGTGCCGGCGGTGCTGCATCACAACGACGCGCTCGCGCTCACAGTAATGGAGCTGCTCGAGCCGCACATCATCATGCGCAAGGGGCTGATCGCGGGCACGCAATATTCGCGCTTCGTCGACGACATCACCACCTTCATGGCGCAGACACTGTTCTTCACGTCCGATCTCGCGCTCACCGCCGCCGAGAAGAAGGAGGGCATCGCGGCCTTTGCCGGCAACCACGCGCTCTGCAAGATCACCGAGGATCTGATCTTCACGGATCCCTACCGGATCGCGGAGCAGAACCGCTGGACCGCGCCTTGGCTCGACGCGACGGCCGCAAGCTTCCGCGAGGATTTTGACCTGCATGTCGCGATCTCCCGGCTGAAGCTGAAATTCATGGCGAGCCCGGAGGCGCTGATCCATGGCGATCTCCATACCGGTTCGATCATGGTCACGGAGAGCGAGACCAAGGTGATCGATCCCGAATTCGCGTTCTACGGCCCCGTCGGATTCGACGTCGGGGCCGTGATCGCGAACCTCCTGATGGCTTATCTGGCCTCATCCGGGCACGAGCGCTCGCCGGGCGACCGGGCGGCGTTCGAGGCCTGGGTGTTGGAAACGATCGAGGGTGTCTGGAACGAGTTCGCGCGCAAGTTCCTGGGACTGTGGCGAAGCGACGCCAAGGGGGATGGCTATCCCGTATCGCTGTTCGCAGGCGAGGCGGGGGCAGCGCGGCTCGACACGGAACGGCAGGCCCATATGGCGCGGCTGTTCCAGGACACCGTCGGCTTCGCCGCGGCGAAGACCATCCGGCGCATTCTCGGCTTGGCGCATAATCTCGATTTCGAAGCGATCGCCGACGAGAAGCTGCGCGCGATTTGCGAAGCGCGCAGCCTCCGGCTGGCGCGCAGGATGATGGTGGAGGCGTCGTCTTTCGCGACGATCGATGCGGTGATCAAGGCAGCGCGCGAGGTCCGCGGTTGGCAGCCTGATTTCGCAAGATAGCTAAGGTACGACTGTCACGGCCTTACCCATCGGATGTCTTGTCGTCACTCCGAATCCAGGCTGCGGCGGTCCGGTCATGGTCCAGCCGTTCGATAGATAGAATCGAAGTGCGGTGACCGTGCTGTCGAGTGTAAGCCGCTCGAGGCCATGATGTGATGCCCAGACCTCGATCTCACGGATCAAAGACTTGCTCGTCCCCTTGAACCTCGTCTCGGGTGCCACGTAGTTCAGCAAAACGCCACCGTCGGCCCGGACGGCTGCAACGCCTGCGATACGCTCGCTTTCAATCGCCACAAGGACCGCGTGAGCACCGATCCACCGCCGCATGTTGTCTGCCGTCTGTTGCTGAGCCACATCGACAGGGTGGCTGGGTCACCCTGGTGGTCGAGGATGCATAGTTCCTGTATCGACCGTCGCACGACGTCGATCGCTTGGTCGGCATCGGCCATCTGAGCTGGTCTAACCAGCATTTTGGACGCTTCCTTTCCGCTCGCGCCAGGACGACGATGAGCAGGGAGACGCGCGCACAGATCCGCTGGGGCTATTCAGCATCGCAGCCGCTGCGCATAGACGTTGATGATCAGCGCCGCCAGAAGGATCAGTTGTAGGGTGGGCAAAGGCGCTCTTGCGCCGTGCCCACCAGCTTTCCGCGAGTGCAACAGAGGTGGTGGGCACGGCGCGCGAAATGCGCGCCTTTGCCCACGCTGCGGTCTCGGATACGCGGCGCCATGATGACATCGTGCCACTGATTTGCCCGACGTGTCAAATGATTTCGTAAAAAACGAAATCTGCCTCGACCGTCATCCGCTACTTTGCATGGGGTTGTTTTCGACATTTTGAAGGTGAGGGCTATCGCGCCCATCTACTCCGCCGCCTTCTCCCGCAGCCGCTGCGCGTAGACGTTGATGATCAGCGCTGCCAGCAGGATCAGGCCGCGGATCAGGATCTTCAGGAAGCTGTCGATGTTGACGTGGTCGAGGCCGTTGTTGAGCACGCCCAGCACGAACAGGCCGACGATGGTGTTGCCGATGCCGCCGCGGCCGCCGAACAGGCTGGTACCGCCGACCACGACGGCGGCGATGGAGTCGAGCAGATAAGTGTCGAACTCGTTCTGCTGCGCGCTGCCGAAATGCGCGACGCCGAGCATGCCGCCGATCCCTGAGCAGACCGCCGAAATGACCATCACGACGCCGAGGATCAGCTTGACGTTGAGGCCCGAATATTCGGCCGCCTCGCGATTGCCGCCGACCATGTAGACGTAGCGCCCGAAGCGCGTGTAGGTCAGCACCAGATGGCCGGCGAGCAGCATCACCGCGGCGACGATGACGATCCAGGGAATGCCGCCGATCGAGCCTGAGCCAAGGGTAGCGATCAGGTCGGGCACCTTGTAGGCGATCTGGCCGCGCACCAGCAGCGCAGAGATGCCGGCCGCGATCTGCATCATCGCGAGCGTCATGATGAAGGAGGGGATGCCGATCACGGTCAGGCCCAGCGCGTTGACGAGCCCGAGAGCCGCACAGAGCAGCAGCGCGAGCAGGATCGCGGCGGCGCCTGGGAGGGGGACGTTGGCGATGTTGACGTAGGATTCCTGGATCGTGAAATAGGCGACCGCAATCCCCGTGACGTTGGCAATGCTGGCAATCGAGAGGTCAATCTCGGCGCACAGGATCACGAAGGTGAGGCCGACTGCGATCACGCCGGTCACCGAGACCTGGGTGAGGATGTTGCCGAGATTGTCCAGCGTGGCGAAGGAGGGGCTTGCGAAGGCGAAGAACAGGCTCAGGAAGATCAGCGTCAGGAACGGCGCGATGTTGCGCATCTGCGAGCGCAGGAACGAGCCAATGCCGCGCGGCCGGCGGGCCGCTCCGGAAACTGCTTCACTGCTCGCCATTGTGTTTCTCCGTCACGCCGCCTCCAAAAGGCGGTCTTTGCTGACCGGCTCGTTCTTGAATTCGCGCACGACCGCGCCGCGCTTGAGCACGAGGATGCGGTCGGCCAACGACAGCACCGTCTCCGGCTCCGTCGACAGCACGATGATGGCAAGGCCTTTGGCCCGGAGGTCGCGCACGATGTTGATGACGTCGTTCTTGGCGCCGACATCCATGCCGCGCGTGGGTTCGCAGAGCACCAGGAGCCGCGGCGGATAGGTCAGCCATTTCGCCAGGGCCACCTTTTGCTGGTTGCCGCCCGAGAGCATGCCGAGGTCGAGGCCAACGACAGGTGGCCTGATCTGCAACTGCTCGACCTGACGCTGGGCGATGTCGCGCTCCTGCGCCGGCTTGAGCAGCATGGCCGAAATGCGATCCAGAATGCTGATCGAGATGTTCTTATAGACTGGCTCCTGGTGGAACAGCATGGCACGCCGGCTCTCGGGCACGAGCGCGATGCCCGCGCGCCGTGCGGCTGCGGTCGAGGCAAAGGACTTTGGCGCGCCGTCGACGACCAGCGCGCCGCTGTCCGGCTTCAGCTTGCCGAACAGGATGCGCGACAGCTCCTGCTGCCCGCAGCCCATGAAGCCGTAGATGCCGAGCACCTCGCCGGAACGCGCCTCGAACGAGACGTCCTGAAGGCTGCGCGCGAGCGAAAGCTGGTCGACCTTCAGGACGACTGAGCCCCCGTTGGCGGCTGGCAACATGAGGTCGTCGGTGTAGCTGTGCTCGAGCGCCTCGCCACCGCGGCCGATCATCGCTTCGATCAGCGCACCCTTTGTGGTCGCGCTAGCCGCGGTCTCGGCGACCTTCCGACCGTTGCGGAACACGGTTACCGTGTCGGACACGCGCAAGATGTCCTCGATGAAGTGCGAGATGAAGACGATGCCCGTGCCCTCTTCGCGCAATCGGCGGAGCGTCGCAAAGAGGCGCTCGACCTCGGGCGGGGAGAGGGCGGAAGTCGGCTCGTCCAGGATGACGATGCGCGCGCCGGAGAAAAGCACGCGGGCGATCTCGATGAGCTGCTGCAGGCCGATCGGCAGGTCGCCGAGCCGCGACATCGGATCGACGTCGATGCCGAAGCGGGCGAGCTGCTCGCCGGCCTCGCGCGCCATGCGCCGCCATTGTACGAGCCCGAGCCGGTTGGTCGGCTGGTTGCCGAGGAAAACGTTCTCGGCGACCGTCAGGTCGGGCGCGACGCTGAGCTCCTGATGCACCATGGCGATGCCGGCCGCGTGCGCGTCGCGGGCCGAGCGGAACCGGGTCTCCTTCCCGTCGATCAGGAAGCGGCCCGAGAATTCCGGGTGCACGCCGGCGATGATTTTCATCAGCGTGCTTTTTCCGGCGCCGTTCTCGCCGACGAGACCATGGATCTCGCCGGCGTACAGCGCGAAGTCGACACCACGAAGCGCTTCGACGCCGCCAAAGCTCTTCGTGATGCCCTGCAGTTCCAGGATCGGCGAACGGCCTTCGGGCATGGAGGAATCAGATCAGGAAGTGATCCTCCATCCACTGCATGCCGGCGGCATTCGCCTTGGTCACGACCGGGCCATCCGTCACCACGCTCTTCGGAATGCCCTGGCCGCTTTTTTCCCCGCCGACCACCGCGGCGACGCCCGCAACGATGGCGCCGCCATGGATGCGGCAGGAGGGATTGCGGACGGTCGCGAACATCCGGCCCTCGCTCACCGCCTGGATCGCGGGCGGCATCGCGTCGACGCCACCGATCAGGATGTTGGTACGGTTGTGCGCCTTCATGATGTTGGCGGCCGCGAGCGCCATGTCGTCATTGTGGAAGAAGGCCGCATCGATCTGCGGGTATTTCGTCAGATATGTCTCCCACAGGCGCGCGGTCTTGGAGACATCCCAATCGGCCGGCTGGGTGTCGAGCACCTCGATGTTGGGGAATTGCTTGACGACCGAGTTGAAACCCTTGGCACGGCCTTGCGCGCCGGTATGGCCGAGCGCGCCTTGCGTCATGATGATCTTGCCCTTGCCGCCCATGGCGTTGCACAGCGCCTGCGTGACGGAAGCGCCCATGAACTCGTTGTCGGGGGCCAGGAAGGAATGCACGTTGATCTGATCAAGAGGAGCAATAAGCGTATCCATGTCGATGACGGGCGTGCCGGCATCGATCATCTTCTGCACGGGCTGGGTGAGGGTGCCGATGCCGAAGGCCTGGATCGCGACGAAGTCCCACTTCTGCGAGGCCATGTTGTCGATGGCCGCGCGCTGCTTCACCGCATCGAGCTGGCCGTCGAACCAGGTCACCTCGACGTTGAACAGCTTGCCCCAGAATTCCGCAGCCTGCTTGCCTTGCGCGCACCAGGTGGCCTGCAGGCCTGCATTGGAGAATGCCGCCTTCAACGGCTTCTCCGAACGTCCCATCTCGGCAGCAAATGCTGGGTTAATCCCCATGCCGCCGAGGATGGCCGCCGCGGCGCCGGCGGTCGTTGCCGCCTGAAGAAGATCGCGCCTGGTTGTCGAGAAATCTTTCGTCTCGGACATCGCTCGCTCCCATGATTTTATCGTTGGCAGCGTCATTGTTTGCGCTACCAAGGCGGGCAGTGTCTCACAATCGAAGAGTTCACGCTACCCACTCGGCAATCGCGACAGCATCGCTGCGACTTGGTGCAACGCAAAGAGAGTTAGGCCGGGCTGCCGGCGAAGCCCGCGATCTCGGAGAGTAGTTTCTTCCACGCCTCATCCGTATCGGGGGACCACTCGTTGCCCAGCAGCTCCCGCAGCACATCACGGATCACGCGAAAGAACGCGATGAACAACTCTTGGGGCGTGCCGTAGGCGTCGTGCGAGGACAATTCGCATTGGATCATGCGGAAATGTCCGCGGCGCTCGCCGGCGAAATCGAGGATCGCCTCGATCGTGAGCGCGAGCATCGACCCGCGGACCAGCTCGCCGCCGTCTTTGCGAAACATCGTCTGCGTTTCGGGATGCTCGGCAAACAGCCGCTGATAGACGAGTGGTGTCAGATCGTCGCAGCGCATGGCTGCGAGCTCGAAGCTTCTCTCGATTGGATTGGCTGAAGCGTTCATCCGTGTTGGGTGCCCGCACAAAAAAAGAGAGCGGGGCCCTAGCCCCGCTCAAAAATTGTGTCGACCCTATTATCCCCGATATCTGAGATTTGATCTTGATTGACGGGGCGACGCTGCGTTTTGCGCGCCAGGGGCTCCTCCCGAGACTTGGACCACCAGACTTCGACCTCGCGGCCAGCCTGAGCAAAGAGATGCTAGATCAACTTTTCTCACTTGTCATCATTTTCGGCAACGATTGTTCAAAATTCGAGCAGTTGGCGAAATGATCGGGCTTTTTTGCCCCCTAAGCATATGACAAATATAAGAAATCTGTGGATATGGGGCTGCCTCGCATCTGCCTCAAATGCTGGGTCGTCACCCTTCGGCCGCGCACGCCGAACACAGTTTTCGAGAAATTTGTGATCGCGCAAGCAGGCTGGCGAAGTGGCCTCGACTCGGGCCCGGCCCGGTGTTTAGTTGCTGGGCGAACGAATGGTTCGGCGAATGCGCGCGCGGCTGCAAAAATTCCTGCCCCTGGTCCTGCTCGCTCTCGCGATGCAGGTGCTGGCGCCGATTGTCGCCTGCTGGGCCGCAGGTCTTGCGGTCGCCGATCCGCTTCAGAATGCGGTGATCTGCCACAGCACCGATGCATCGGGCGCAGGCGCGGCAGGCCAAACTAATCTGCCAGCGACGCATGCGGGAAGCTGTTCGATTTGCTGCCTGGCGCAGGCCAATGCGACGCTTGATTCGCCGCAGCCCACGTCCGCGAATCCGCTCCGGCGCGCTGAACCCGTGCTGTGGCATGAGCAGGCCGCACCCGCGGTAACATCGCACGGCAGATCCAACGCCCGCGCACGAGCGCCTCCGCAGCTGACGTGAGCCTGGCGGTCAATCGGCCGCCGAATTCGCACGTCAGCCTCGCGGAGGTTCTCAAATGTCCATCTGTCATACGCGTGCGGGCCTTCTGGGGCTCGCCCTCGCCCTCGTCCCTCATTCGGGAAGCGTTGCTCACGAGATCGTTGGCAACCGGTTCTTCCCGGCAACGCTGGGCATCGATGACCCCGGCGTCAACGATGAACTGTCCATTCCAACGGTCGACAGCTTCAAGACCGGCGATGTCCCGCCCGTTCGGCAGCACGACGTCTCGGGCGAATTCTCCAAGCGGATCACCGAGGACTTTGCCATCTCCTTCGGCTCGACCCACACCTTTCTCAATCCGACGGACCCGACCGTCCCCGGCGCCAACGGATTTCAGAACCTGGAGACCACGTTCAAGTACCGGGTCTTCAAAGATCCCGCGCATGAATTCGTGATGTCGGTCGGCCTCAACATCGAATGGGGCGGCACAGGCGCGCAAAATGTCGGTGCCGATCCCTTCAACACCTACTCGCCGATGCTCTGGTTCGGCAAAGGTTTTGGCGACCTGCCGGACACGTTTTCCTGGCTTCGTCCTGTCGCCGTCACCGGCCAGGTCGGCTACGCGATTCCTGCCAGGAATTTCACGACCACGTTCGGGATCGATCCCGATACCGGCGACTTGACCGCCGATACCGAATTTCATCCGCGCGTGCTGAATTGGGGCGGAACGATCCAGTACAGCATGCCTTACCTGAAATCCGCCGTCGTGGACCTCGGCCTGCCGGAGTTCGTCAACCACCTGATCCCGCTCGTCGAAGCCAATCTGCAAACACCGATTGCGAACA
This sequence comes from Bradyrhizobium sp. CCGUVB1N3, assembly GCF_024199925.1. Classification (NCBI taxonomy): domain Bacteria; kingdom Pseudomonadati; phylum Pseudomonadota; class Alphaproteobacteria; order Hyphomicrobiales; family Nitrobacteraceae; genus Bradyrhizobium; species Bradyrhizobium sp. CCGUVB1N3. The sequence continues at coordinate 1,706,023 of NZ_JANADR010000001.1, read as the reverse complement.
CGCTCACCTCGGGCACGACGACGACAGGCACCATCAATCCCGGCGTCATCTGGGTCGGCAACAAGTATCAGGTGGGTGTTGAGGCGCTGATTCCGATCAATCGGCAAAGCGGGACGCATGTCGGCGTGATCGGACAGTTGCACTTCTATCTCGATGACATTGATCCTCGTGGTATCGGCAAGCCGCTTTTCGGTGGCACGGTCCAATCTGCCAACCCCCTCGCAAGGAATTGACCGATGCGACGCTCATCCCTCAGTTCAATGATGCTGTTCGTGGTCCTCTTGCTGACGTCGCTGACGCCTGGCGAAGCAAGCGCCCATGCCGAGCTCGACCACGCCGAGCCGCGCGTCGGCAACAAGGTGGCAAGCCCCCCTCGCGAGGTGATGCTCTGGTTCACCCAGAAACTGGAGGCGGCGTTCAGCTCGATCACCGTTACGGGTCCCTCCGGTCAGCGCGTCGACGGCGGCAAGGCGCGCGTCAGCGGCAACCAGATGTCGATCCCGCTGAAGTCGGGTGGGCCGGGCACATACCACGTGAACTGGCGCGTGCTGTCCGTGGACGCCCACACGACGGACGGCAGCTTCACCTTCCAGGTCGGTCCATGAAGGCCTGACCGCAGATGGACTGGACAGCAGCACAAGCGCCGCTGGTCGCGATGCGCGCCGTGCACTTCGCGGCAACCGCGATCACGGTTGGAGACGTCATGTTTCGAGCCGTCATCGTTGCGCCGGTCGTGCGCTCGGAGGGGGCCGCGGCTATGTCGTTCGAGGCTCCCACCTTGTGGGTCTCGTGGCTCGGTCTTGGTCTTGCGCTGATCTCCGGCGCGATCTGGTTAGTGCTTCAGGCCGCCTCGATGAGCGGGATGCTGCTCGATGAGGCAATGTCCGCGGACGTGTTGTCGACGGTGATCAACGAAACGCAATTCGGCCAGGTGATGACGCTTCGAGCGGGCCTGGCGATCTGTCTGGCGGCTTGCTTCCTCTGTGATCGCATGGCGATCGCGCGATGGGTTGGATTTGCGGCTGCGGTCGCATTCGCCGCAAGCCTCGCCTGGAGCGGCCATGCCGGCTCGACCGCCGGTGAGGCGGGGTACCTGCATCTTGCCGCAGACGCGCTGCACCTGACCGCCACCGCCGCCTGGATCGGTGGGTTGGCGTCATTAATCTTGTTGCTGGCCGCGGCCTGCCGAAACAAGACGATTTCGCTGGCCCGCGACGCCGTGAGCCGATTTTCGATCATGGGTATGGTCAGCGTGGCAACACTGCTGCTCACAGGATTCATCAATGCCGCCATCCTGGTGGGCTCGGTTCACGCGCTGGTCGTCACCGAGTATGGACGGCTGCTGCTGCTCAAACTTGTCCTGTTCGCGCTCATGCTGGTGCTCGCCCTGGTCAACCGGCTGGTGCTGACGCCACGGCTTGCCCCGGCCGGGCGCGGCGCGTTGCGCTGGCTTACGCGCAATAGCGCCGTCGAGCTTGCTCTCGGCCTTGCCATTCTCACCATTGTCGGGATGCTTGGGACGATGCATCCCGCGATGCACCTGGTGAACTGAATAGTTGTTGGTGAAAAAGCGATCTCGACTCCATGGCGGATCGTGTCTAGTTAGTAAGCGAACGAATGGTTCGGCGGATGCGGGCGCGGCTGCAAAAATACTTACCCTTGGTGCTGATCGCATTGGCGATGCAGGTGCTGGCGCCGATCGCCGCCTGCTGGGCAGCAGGCGTGGCGGTCACCGATCCGCTTCAGAATGCCGTGATCTGCCACGCCAATGGCGGTTCAAGCGCAGGCATTGACGACCGGACCAGTGCGCCCGGCTCACATGTAGGCGCTTGCTCGCTCTGCTGCCTGGCACAGGCGAACGCGTCTCTCGATGCACCGCAGACCGTCTTCCCAACTCCTGTCCGACCTGCCGAATGCGTGGCGTGGCACGACGCGGTGCATCGTGTCGACGTGCCACACGGCGGCTCCAACGCGCAGGCGCGCGCACCACCTCAATTTTCCTGACGACCCTCGTGATCGCTGCGGCGCGTCCGCAGGCGATTGATGCTGTCGAAGGGCCGGAGAGAAAGACCGGCGTCAGGACATTCCCATGTTACCTCGTCATGCCCGCTGGGGTGTGAGTGTCGTCGCCGTTCAGGCCGCGTTGCTCGCGTCGGTGGGCCGAGCCGCCGCCCAGAGCGGCGAAAGCGCATTGCCGCCGGTGACGGTCGACGCGCCGATTGCGGCACCACATAAGCAGCGCAAACCGGCCGTCCAATCCTCGGCCGCGCGGAGCCGGAGCGCGAAACCTGCAAGCTCCGCAGAGGGGCCTCCTGCGGCCGTCAAAACCAGCGGGCAGGGCGCCGGCACCGCTCGTGCCTCGCTGGAGACCCCGCCGGCGGTGGCGCGTTATCAGCTTCCGCAAACGTCCTTCAGCATCACCGCCAGGGAGATCGACGAGACGATCAACACAAAGGACCCCGAGGATGCCGTCAAATACATGCCGAGCCTCTTCGTGCGGAAACGGCACGACGGCGACAATCAGGCGGTGCTGGCGACGCGAAGCTGGGGCCTGAATTCCAGCGCGCGCACGCTCGTCTACTATGACGATCTCCTGATCTCGGCGCTGATCGGCAACAACAACTCGGGGGCCTCGCCGAAGTGGAATCTGATCGTGCCGGAGGCGATCGGCCGGGTCGACTATCTCAACGGTCCTTTCGCCGCGGCCTATCCCGGCAACTCGATCGGTGGTGTGCTGCTGATCACCTCGAAGATGCCGGACAAGCCGTTTGCGACGGCCAAGGAGACGGTCTCGGTGATGCCGTGGAGTCAGTACGGCACCAAGAGCACCTACGTCACCAGCCAGACCAGCGCGGCCGCAGGCAACCGCGACGGTGCGCTGTCGTGGCTCATCGGCGCCAACTATCGTGACAGCTATCAGCAACCGCTGAGCTACGTGACGAATGGCTCGGTCCCGGCCAGGACCACGGGCACCTTCATCGCACCGAGCCGGACCGGCGGGGTCGCGGATGTCGTCGGCGCCGGCGCGGTGGCGCACTCGCAGCAGACGTCGGGGAATATCAGGCTGGCTTACGACCTGACCCCGCTGGTGCAGGCAACCTATTCGCTCGCGGTCCGGAACAATCACCAGACCTCGGAGCCGCAGACCTATCTGAGATCGACCGTGACGGGCCAGCCGACGTTTGCGGGTCTCTCGGGATTTGCTCCCAACAAGTATACCTGGGACGAGCTTCATGTGAGCAACGCCGTCTCGCTCCGGAGCGATACCAAGGGCGTCTTCGATTTTGATCTTTCGGCATCAAGCTACAATTACCTTCAGGATATTCTTCTCAACCCCTACACCGTCGTGGCCTCGCCCGGACTTGGCTACTCGCTGAACGGCAAGGTGACGCGGATGGACGGCACCAATTGGCAGAACGCCGATGCCAAGGGCATCTGGCGTCCCGACGGGGCCGACGGTTCGCATGAGGTCAGCTTCGGCGTTCACGGCGACCGCTACAGGCTCGAGAACCCCGTCTATGTCTCCACGGTTTGGTATGCGGCCCCTTCGACGGGGAACGGGGTGCTCTACTCAACGGGTGTCGGCGAGACTCGGACCGAGGCGCTCTGGGTTCAGGACGCCTGGAAGATCACACCGAACGTCAAGCTGACGCTCGGTGGACGATTGGAGAGCTGGCAGGCCCTCGATGGCCTCAACGTCAACACGACGGCGACTAGTGCCGGCGCCATCACCTCGGTGAGGACGACGCAACAGCCCTCGCTCTCGTCGACCAATTTCTCGCCGAAGGTTTCGCTCGCGTACGATCCCAACAAGGATTGGAACATCACTGCGAATTTCGGCGAGGCGTATCGCTACCCGACGGTGACGGAGCTTTATCAGAACATTTCCGTCGCCAACATTATTTACCTTGCCAATCCGCGGCTCGCGCCCGAGCAGGATTTCACCGGCGAGCTCAATCTCGAACGACGTTGGCAGGACGGCCGGGTCAGGTTCACGGTGTTCAGCGAACGCACGAACGACGCGCTGATCTCGCAGACGACCACCGTGACTGACGTGGCCGGAAACCAGTCGTTCCAGACCGCGGTCAGCAACGTCGCTGCCATCCGCATGCGAGGCGTCGAATTGTCGGCTGACAAGGACAATGTCCTGATCAGCGGGCTGCAGCTCTTTGGCAGCGTCACTTACGTCGATTCCAGGATCATCTCGGATCCGAGCTGGGCGGGAGCCACCACCGTCGTCGGCAAACGCGTGCCCTATGTTCCGGACTGGCGCGCGAAGGCCGGCGTCAGCTATCGTCCGAATGAGAGCTGGGTCTATACCGTTGCGGCGCGCTACACTGGCAAGCAGTATGCGACCCTCGATAATACCGACGTCGTTCCCCACGTGTACCAGGCGTTCGATCCGTTTTTCGTCGTCGACATGAAAATCCACTACAATGCCACGAAGGATTTTTCGTTCGATTTCGGCATCGATAATCTCTTCAACTACCAGTACTTCCTGTTCCATCCGTTCCCGGGACGAACCTTCGTCCTTGCCGGCAAGTACACGTTCTGACGGTGAGGTGGGCGCAACAATGAAAAGAAAGGCAAGCCACATGAACAAGCTCTCACGCATCCTCGCGCTCGCTGCGCTCTCGGCACTGACGTTCACCGCACCCGGCCGCGCCGACGAGGTCAAGGCCGGTGATCTCGTCGTCACGCAAGCGTGGAGCCGGGCGACGCCCGGCGGCGCAAAGGTCGCCGGCGGCTATCTGACGATCGAGAACAAGGGGAACGCGCCGGATAAATTGGTCGGCGTCTCGGCCGAGATCGCCGGCAAGATCGAGGTCCACGAGATGGCGATGGACAATGGCGTGATGAAGATGCGACCGCTCGACAAGGGTCTCGCGATCGAGCCGGGAAAGACCGTGAAGCTCGCGCCGGGCGGCTATCATCTGATGATGCAGGAGCTGAAGGGGCCGCTCAAGCAGGGCGACAAGGTCCCGGTCACGCTTCAGTTCGAGAAGGCCGGCAATGTTGCCGTCATCCTCGACGTCCAGGCCGTCGGCGCGCAGGCACCGGGTGGCGGCGAGCATGGCGGACACATGGATATGAAGAAATCGCCGGATCACTCCGGGATGAAGATGTGAGGGTGCGGTGTTTATCAAACCGTTGAGCCTTTCGCTTTTGCTGGGAGCGGATGAAGCCGATCTCGTCTCACCCGTCCCCGTTCGCTGACATTTCGTGGAGCAAGAGCATGGATCGAAGAGAGTTCAACGCGACGCTGGCGGCCGCATCCTTGCTCAACCTCGTCGCGCCGGCCGCACTGGCGCAGCCGGCGTCGCCGGCTCGCCCGCGCGTGGGCCTGTTGATCCATTCCGACATGATCCTGCTTGATCTGGCCGGCCCGCTCACCGTGTTCAGCATCATGCAGGCGGATATTCACCTGATTGGCAGGACCGAGCAGCCGGTCATGACCGACGTCCGCTTGCCGGTTGCACCGACGGTAACCTTCCAAAACGCGCCGAAGATGTTCGACGTGTTGTTCGTGCCCGGAGGTCTGAAGGGAACGGTCGCGGCGATGCAGGACCGTGAGACCATCGAATTTCTCAGGCAGCAGGGTGAAGCCGCGCGCCTCGTCACAAGCGTTTGTACCGGCTCGCTCTTGCTCGGCGCCGCGGGGCTGCTTAGGGGTTATCAGGCGACTTCGCACTGGTACGTTCGCGATCTGCTCGCGCATATGGGGGCGGTCGTACGCAGGGATCGCGTGGTCGAGGATCGCAACCGGGTGACGGGCAGCGGCGTCACGGCCGGAATCGACTTTGCGCTGGCGATCGCAGCGCGGCTTGCGGGCGAGGAGGCTGCGCGGCGAATTCAGCTCGTGATCGAATACGATCCCAGGCCGCCCTTCGATTCGGGATCGCCCGAGCATGCCGGTCCTGCGCTGGTGGGCGACGTCTTGAAGCGGCGGCAGGACCTCATTCGTGAAGCGGAAGCTGCGGCCAAGGCAGCTGGTGCCGCAATGAATCTATGAACAAGTGAGGCTCCAATGCGAACAGGTTTGATTTACGCCACCACGATGGCCGCATGCGTGTTGGCGGGCACGTCCGCAAGCGCGCATATCTCGCTGGAGACCAAGCAGGCGATGGCCGGCGCGTCCTACAAGGCCGTGTTCGCCGTACCGCATGGCTGCGCCGGCTCGCCGACGGTGAAGATCCGCGTGCAGATTCCTGAAGGCGTCATCGCCGTGAAGCCGATGCCGAAGGCCGGCTGGAGCGTCGACGTCGTCGAGGGCAAGTACACCGGCGAATACGATTACCACGGCAACAAGGTCTCGTCCGGGCCGAAGGAAGTGGTGTGGTCGGGCGGCAAGCTGCCGGATCACAACTATGATGAGTTCGTGATCAGCACGTTTCTCACCGACAGCCTGAAGCCGAACACGATGCTGTATTTCCCGGTCGTGCAGGAATGCGAGAAGGGCGTCAGCCGCTGGATCGAGATCCCCGCGGAGGGGGCGACCCCTTCGCATGAGGGCAAATCGCCGGCGCCTGGCGTGAAGCTGCTGCCAAAGCCCTGATGCGCGTCCTCGCCGCGCTCGCGACGCTGCTGGTCTGCATCGGCTTTGTGACCGGTGCGTCGGCGCATGCGGCGCTGGTCTCGGTCGAGCCGGCCAACGGCAGCATCGTTGCGAGCGCGCCGAAGAGCGTCGAGCTGCGCTTCAACGAGGCGGTGACGCCCGGCGCGATCCGGCTGATCGACGGGACCGGAAAGGCGCGCGACGAGGCCCGCGTCAGCGTGTCCGGCGAGACCATTTCGATCGCGGTACCGCAGGTTCTCCCGCAGGGCACGGTGGTCGTCAGCTATCGCGTGATCTCGCAGGATGGCCATCCCGTCGCGGGATCGGTCATGTTCTCGATCGGCGCGCCGTCCGCGACGCAAGTTCCCGCGGCCGCCGATGGCGGTGTGAACGCGCTGATCTGGCTGACGCGGATAGGGCTCTATCTCGGGCTCTTCGCGGGCGTTGGCGGCGTGTTCTTTGCGGTTTGGATCGCGCGATCGACGAATGGCATGCTTGTGCCGCGTGCTGCGCTTGTCGTGGGCGCGCTGAGTGCGTTCGTCTCGCTTCCCCTGTTGGGGCTCGATCTCCTCGGTCTGTCGCTCACCGCACTTCTGACGTCCGCGCCCTGGACGATTGCATTCACGACGAGTGCCGGCCCCGCGCTTCTGATCGCGATCGCCGCCATGCTGGCCGCCGGAGTCGCGCTGTGTGGAGGGCAGGGTGCGCGCGTTCTCTCGGCCATCGCGCTCACCGGCGTCGGCCTGTCGCTCTCCAGCACCGGCCACGCCGCGACTGCTCCGCCGGAAGCGCTGACGCGGCCGGCGATCTTTCTCCATGGCCTCGGCATCACATTCTGGATGGGCGCACTGGCGCCGCTGGCCGTTCTGATGTCGAGACCGACGGCCGCCACACTGCCGATCCTGAGCCGGTTCTCGCGCGTTGCCCTGCCGGTCGTCGCCATCCTGGCGCTGACCGGCCTGGCGCTGGCTGTCATTCAGCTCGAGAGCTTTGTTGCTTTGGTCGAGACCAAATACGGCATCATCCTCTCGATCAAGCTCGCGCTCGTCGCCGCGCTGCTGGCGCTTGCCGCGATCAACCGCTTTCGCCTCACACCGGCGCTGGCCAAGAACCTCAAGGCAGCCTCCGCTCTCAGGCGCTCGATCCTGGCCGAATGCGCGCTTGCGCTTGCCGTCTTCGCCGTCGTCGCCGGTTGGCGCTTTACGCCGCCGCCGCGCACGATCGTCCCGGAGGCACCGCTTGCGATCCATATCCACGGTGAGAAGGCGATGTTCCAGGTCCTGGTATCGCCCGGTAAGGCGGGCACCGACGATTTCGTCCTCCAGCTCATGACAGAGGAGGCGACGCCTCTCCAGGCCAAGGAAGCGACGCTGACCCTGAGCCTGCCGGAGCGCGGCATCGAGCCGATCGAATACGATGCCGAGCTCGGCACTGACGGCTACTGGCACGTGCGCAAGGTCGAGCTGCCGTTCGCCGGCCGCTGGCATGTGCGCATCGATGCGCTGGTGACCGATTTCGAGAAGATCACGCTCGAGGACGAGGTCGAGGTCGCGCCGCGTTGAGGGCTTCGCCTCCGGGTTCCGAAACGGCCGCCTGCGTGTTCAAGCAGGACATCAAGGAAACAGAAAAATGACAGGAATTTCGTCACGTTAGCGCGTTTTCTTCATTCCCGGCCTTGTGTTTTCGCTCCCAATCCGGTTTCACTGCAACCCCTCACTGATTCTTCGAGTGTATCCATGCGGTTGTCCCGGTTCTTTCTGCCCATCCTGAAAGAAAATCCGAAAGAGGCGGAGATCGTCTCGCATCGCCTGATGCTGCGCGCAGGCATGATCAGGCAGGAGGCCGCGGGCATCTATGCCTGGCTGCCGCTCGGCTTCCGCGTGCTCAAGAAGATCGAGCAGATCGTGCGCGAGGAGCAGGATCGCTCGGGCGCGATCGAGGTGCTGATGCCGACCTTGCAGCTTGCCGATCTCTGGCGCGAGAGCGGCCGCTACGATGCCTATGGTCCGGAGATGCTGCGCATCGCCGACCGCCACAAGCGCGAGCTCCTGTACGGGCCGACCAACGAGGAAATGATCACCGAGATCTTCCGCGCCTATGTGAAGTCGTACAAGAACCTGCCGCTCAATCTCTATCATATTCAATGGAAATTCCGCGACGAGCAGCGTCCGCGCTTCGGCGTGATGCGCGGTCGCGAATTCCTGATGAAGGATGCCTATTCCTTCGATCTCAACGAGGCAGCCGCGCGCGTCGCCTACAACAAGATGTTCGTCGCGTACTTGCGCACCTTCGCGCGGATGGGGCTGAAGGCGATCCCGATGCGTGCCGAGACCGGCCCGATCGGCGGCGATCTCAGCCACGAGTTCATCGTGCTCGCCGAGACCGGCGAGTCCGGCGTCTTCATCAATCGCGACGTGCTCGATCTGCCGGTGCCGGGCGAGGACGTCGACTACGAGAGCGATCTGACGCCGATCATCAAGCAGTGGACCTCGGTCTATGCCGCGACCGAAGACGTGCACGATGCCGCGCGCTTCGAGCAGGAGGTGCCCGAAGCCAAGCGGCTGAACACCCGCGGCATCGAGGTCGGCCAGATCTTCTATTTCGGTACCAAATATTCCGAGCCGATGAAGGCGACGGTGGCGGGGCCCGACGGCGTCGACGTACCGATCCACGGCGGCTCCTACGGCGTCGGCGTCTCGCGCCTGGCCGGTGCCATCATCGAGGCCTGTCATGACGAGGCCGGCATCAAATGGCCGGAAGCCGTGGCGCCGTTCCGGGCCGTCGTGCTCAATCTCAAGCAGGGCGATGCTGCCGTCGATGCGGCCTGCGAGAAGCTCTATGCCGAACTCCAGGCTAAGGGCGTCGACGTGCTTTACGACGATACCGACCAGCGCGCCGGTGCCAAGTTCGCCGCGGCCGACCTGATCGGCATCCCCTGGCAGATCATGATCGGGCCGAAGGGGCTCGCCGACGGCAAGGTCGAGATCAAGCGGCGCGCCGATGGCTCGCGCGAGACCATGTCGCCGGCCGACGCGGTCGCGCGCCTGACCGGTTGAATATTATCCACCGCGCCATCTGCGGGGCAGGCAATCCGGCCACATTTGACCCCGAATCATGGGATTATCGAGCGATGGATGAGACCATGACCGAGCCTGTGCAAACCGCGCCCTTCGCGCCGTTCGAATGGATGTTGTCGGCGCGCTACTTGCGGGCGCGCCGCAAGGAAGGATTCATCTCGGTCATCGCCGGGTTCTCCTTCCTCGGCATCATGCTTGGCGTCGCCACGCTGATCATCGTGATGGCCGTCATGAACGGCTTCCGCAAGGAGCTGCTCGACAAGATCCTCGGCCTCAACGGCCACATCCTGGTGCAGCCGCTGGAATCGCCGCTGACCGACTGGAAGGATGTCGCCGAGCGCATCAGCCAGGTCGACGGCGTGCGGCTCGCCGCCCCCGTGGTCGACGGCCAGGCGTTGGCCTCATCGCCGTTCAATGCCTCCGGCGTCTTGGTGCGCGGCATCCGCGCCGATGATCTGAACAACCTCACCTCGATCGCCAAGAACATCAAGCAGGGCTCGATCGAGAATTTCGACGAAGGGCAGGGCGTGGCGATCGGCCGGCGGCTCGCCGACCAATTGTCGCTGCATGCCGGCGACAGCGTGACACTGGTCGCGCCGAAGGGCGCGGTCACGCCGATGGGCACGACGCCGCGGATCAAGCCCTACAAGATCGTCGCGGTGTTCGAGATCGGCATGTCCGAATATGACGCCGGCTTCGTCTTCATGCCGCTTCCGGAAGCACAGGCCTATTTCAACCGCAACAACGATGTCACCGCGATCGAGGTGTTCACCACCAATCCCGATCGCATCGACGCGTTTCGCAAGGCGGTGACGGAAGCCGCCGGCCGCCCGGTGTTCCTGGTCGACTGGCGGCAGCGCAACTCGACCTTCTTCAATGCGCTCCAGGTCGAGCGCAACGTGATGTTCCTGATCCTCACCATGATCGTGCTGGTGGCCGCGCTCAACATCGTGTCCGGCCTGATCATGCTGGTGAAGGACAAGGGCAGCGACATCGCGATCCTGCGCACGATGGGCGCCTCGCAAGGCTCGATCATGCGGATATTCCTGATCACGGGCGCCTCGATCGGCGTGGTCGGCACGCTTGTCGGCTTCTTCGTCGGCCTTGTCATCTGCCTCAATATCGAATCGATCCGGCAGTTCCTGTCCTGGCTCACCAGCACGGAATTGTTCTCGCCGGAGCTGTATTTCCTGTCCCGCCTGCCTGCCGAGATCGATGTCGGCGAGACCACGGCGGTGGTCATCATGGCGCTGACGCTGTCGTTCCTTGCGACGCTCTACCCGTCCTGGCGCGCCGCGCGTCTCGATCCCGTCGAAGCGCTCCGGTACGAGTGAGGGGCTGATGGAGCAGGGGGCGGAAGATGTACCGGTCATTTATCTCCACGAGATAAAGCGGCAGTACGTGCAGGGCGAGAACGTGCTGACCATCCTGGACGGTGCCAAGCTCGCGCTGTGGCCCGGACAGTCGGTGGCGCTCGTGGCGCCGTCGGGTTCGGGCAAGTCGACGCTGCTGCATATCGCGGGCCTGCTCGAGGCGCCCGATTCCGGTGAGGTCTATGTCGGGGGCTCCCCGACCTCGCAACTGCCCGACATCGAGCGCACACAGCTTCGCCGCACCGAGATCGGCTTCGTCTACCAGTCGCACCGGCTGCTGCCTGAATTCTCGGCGCTGGAGAACGTCATGCTGCCGCAGATGATCCGCGGCCTGAAGCGCTCCGAGAGCGTCAACCGTGCCAAGGAGATCCTGTCCTATCTCGGGCTCGGCGACCGCATCACCCATCGACCGGCCGAGCTGTCGGGTGGCGAGCAGCAGCGCGTCGCGATCGCACGCGCGGTCGCCAACGCGCCGCGCGTGCTGTTTGCGGACGAGCCGACCGGCAACCTCGATCCCGGTACCGCCGAGCACGTGTTCCAGGCCCTGATGCAGCTCGTCAAGGCGACCCAAGTCTCGATGCTGATCGCGACCCACAACATGGAGCTCGCCGGCCGCATGGATCGGCGGGTGTCGCTTTCCAACGGCCAGGTTGTCGAGCTCGACTAAAATCTCGAAAACAACCCCATGCAAAGTAGCCGGCGGCCGCCGGCTCGCGTCTTGCGGATTTTGCGAAGCCGATTGACGCGTCGGGCAAATCAGCGGCACTATGCCATCATCGTTGCACGCGGGGATGGGCTACGGCCGGATCACCGTCATCTTGAACGGGCCGGCATGGGCGGCGGCGTGCGCGACGGCCTCGTTGGCTTGGTCGAGATCGAACGCCGTCGTCTCGTAGTGATCGAGCCGAAGCAGCCCGGCGCGCACGAGCGCGATCAGGCGGACCGCCGCATCGGGCGGATACATCCAGACGCCATGGATGGTGACGCAATTGCGCATGACCCAGGGGTAGGGCAGCTCCAGCCCGGGTCCACCGGCCATGCCGACGCCGCCCATCAGCACGACGCGGCCGTAGGCGCGCACCGTCATGATCGCAGCGCGCACCACCGTGGGACTGACCGAGGGCGGCATGATGTCGAACACGCAATCGATCGGCGCGGGTGCGGCGCGCTTCATCTGCTCGCGGTCGTCGCTCTCGTTGCCGGAGAGCTTCACGGGCCTCACGCGCGCGCCGAAACGCCGCACGAGATCGGCGAGGATCTTTTCGTTGCGCCCCGGCGCCACGACGCAGGCTGCGCCCATGGCGAGCGCCACGGCCACGGCGGCGCTGCCGAAATTGCCGGTGGCGCCGCTGACCAGCACGGTCTCGCCGGCTTTGACATTCGCTGCGAGGAAGCCGCCATAGGGCACCAGCATGGTGCCGAGCGCGCATCATTGCGTGGCCTCGACGGAGGTGATCTCGCCGAGCCGCTTCGCGTTCTCCGTTGGCACGCGCATCTGCTCGGCGAACGAGCCGTGACGGAAGTGCTTTTGCAGCTTCATGCCGCCCTCGTCGCGGGCGCTCAGCGCCTGCAGGGTGATGTCGGGCGACAGTGCGTCGTCGCGGGAGCGCACGGTCGGATCGCAAAACACCCAATCGCCGACCGCAAGCCTGGTCGCATCCGGTCCGATGGCGCGGACACGGCCGATGCCGCCGGGGCCCGGGATCACGGGAAGGTCAAGCGCGTAATTGCGCGCGCCGCTGAAGACCTCGTTCAGGTACGGCAGCACGCGGGTGGCGACGACGTCGACGATGACCTCACCGGTGCCGAGCACGGGAGCGGGGACATCCTCGATGACGAGTGGTGTTCCCAGGGATTTGAGGACGGCGGCTTTCATGATGTTCACCTCATATTCGAATAGAGGCGCATATGCGCCTGCCTTGAAGGCGCATGAAGGCCTGGTATTATCCTAGTATTATGGAGGCCCTGCGTAACAGGCGGAGAGAGATCGTGGCCGATCCCCGGCGTGTCGAATTCGGCGACTTCCTGCGCTCGCGCCGTGAGAAGCTGACGCCGAAATCCGTCGGCCTTCCCGCAGGACCCAGGCGGCGCACGGCGGGGCTGCGGCGCGAGGAGGTGGCGCAGCTCGCAGGCATCGGCGTCGACTGGTACATCCGCCTCGAGCAGGGTCGCACCGTGAGCCCGTCGGTCACCACGATCGATGCGCTGGCTAGGGCGTTACGTCTGAGCAAGACTGAGTATGCGCATCTGAAGGCGCTGGCGCGCGACGGCGCGAGGGGCGCGTTCACGCGCGAGGTCGTGCCGCCGCCCATTCGGCGGATGATCGAGAGCCTGGATCAGCCAGCTTACGTCACCGGGCGGCGCTGGGACGTGCTGGCCTGGAATGATGCAGCCGAGGAGGTCTTTGCGTTCGGACGGCTGCATGAGGAGGATCGCAACACGCTGCTCCTCATGATGACCAACAAGCAGACGCGAAAATCTTACGGTGCGAGCTGGGCGGAAGTGGCCAAGGGCATGGTGGCGATGTTTCGTGCCACCCACGACGTCTGGGCAGGCGATCCCGCATTCGCCGAATTGCTGGTACGGCTGCGGCAGGGCAGTCCGGAGTTCGTCAAATGGTGGGAGGCGCACGAGATCCGCAGCACCATCTCGGGCCGCAAGACCATGTCTCATCCCACTAAGGGCGTGCTGCATTTCGAGCACACGAGTTTTCAGGCCAATGACGATCCGGCGTTGAAGCTCGTCATCTACACGCCGGTCTAGCTTCCCAAGGGCCGGGCGTCAGCATCTGAGGGCCGAGCGGACCGGCTGTGGCGGATGCCTGGAATGCGATAGCGCTTTTCACGCAGGAAGCGCTCGTAGCCCGCGGTGCCTTCGACCGCCACCTTCACGAGGTAATCGCAATCGCCGGTGGTAAGATAGGCTTCGATGACTTCGGGAAAATCGGCAAGCAGTTGTCCGAGACGTGCCAGCACTTCCTCAATGGCGGTTGGTTGGCCAGTTGCCGATGAAGGAGGCCCAGGTTGGCGGCGAGGTCGAGGACCATTTCCCGGCGGCCGCGATGCTGATGACCTGCACTCGGTCTTGCTGCGCTTGCACACCAGCTCCAGGCCGGCAGGACAGCGCGCCAATCACCATATTAAGAATGCACAGGCTTTTCCGGACAGCGAAATGCTGTAGGCTACGAATTGCGTGGGCTCAGGCTCGGCACTTCAATCAAATGTACACGGGAGGGACCTATGGACATTCGAAAGCTTGCGGCAACTGCCGCGTCGGCTGTCGCCTTGTGCGGGTGGTCGGGCATCGCCGGTGCCGGCCAGTATGACGGCATCACGATTAACATCCTGACGCGCCCGGGACCCGTCATCGCCGGCGCAGTGTCCCAGCGCGGCAAGGAATTCGAGAAGCTGACGGGCGCCAAGATCATCGTCAATGAAGTGCCGTATGCTGAGATCTTCCCGAAGGTGCAGCAGGACTGGTCCACGGGAACGAATTCCATCGATGTTGCGGTCTTCGCCGCCGGCTGGGGCGTCGAGCTCGCGGCGGCTGGGCTGCTCGAAAATCTCGATCCCTACATAGAGAAGGACAAGAAGATCGACCTCCAGGACATCGCCCCCTATTTCCGCGAATTTGCCCAGAAGATCGGCGGGCATACGATGGTGATCCAGGTCGATGGCGACTTCCAAATGGTCTATTACCGGAAGGACATCCTGGAGAAAAACAATCTGCAGCCGCCCAAGACCTGGGACGACTATCTCGCCATCGCCAAGGCAATCAACGGCCAGGATATGAGCGGCGACGGCAAGCCAGGCTATGGCTCCTGCATCTTCAAGAAGCGGAACGCGCAGAGCTATTTCGCTGTACAGACGATCGCTTCGACGTTCGTTCAGACTCAGGGGACGGCCCAAGGCTTTCAGTTCGAAAACGCCACAATGAAGCCCCTTGTCAACAATGCCGGCTGGAAGAAGGCCTTTGAACTCTACAAAGAGACAAGCAAATATGGACCGCCTGAAGAACTAAATATGGACATCGGCGACACCCGTTCCTTGTTCAAGTCGGGCCGATGCGGCCTCCTGATCGAATGGGGCGATCCGGGCCCGCTCCAGCTCGAAGACGACGCAAAGGTGATCAAGAACAAGCTCTACGCCACCAATGTGGGTTCGAAGGAAGTTTTGGACCGCAAGACCGGCAAGCTTGTTCCTGTCAGCAAAGAGTCTGCACCGAATGCTATCGACGGCATCAACTATGCTCCGTTCTCCGCCTTTGGCGGCTGGGGCGGCGTCGTCAACGCCAAGTCGGACCCGAAGGTAAAGCAGGCGGCCTACGACTTCTTGTCGTTCATAAGTCAGAAAGAGCAATCCAACGTCGATGTGACCATGGGCTGGACAGGCTTCAACCCATACCGCCTCAGCCAGCTCAAGAGCACGGACCTTTGGGTGAAATCCGGCATGGATGAGGGCCTTGCCAAAAACTACATGGGCGCCATCAACGATGCCCTCAACAACCCCAACATGTCTTCGGACCTCAAGATCCCCGGTGCGCAGCAGTACACCGGGGTCGTTCTCGACACCGAGCTGGCGCGCTATATGGCTGGCGAGATCACCGTGGACGAGGCCTTGAAGAACATTGAGGCCGGTTGGGAAAAGATCACCAAGGACTTCGGCCGCGACGAGCAGATCAAGCAGATGGCACTCGCTATCGGACCTGCAAAGTGAGCGAGCCTGATGTCTGATGGGACCGCTACGAGCCAGCCGGGGATTTCCCCGGCTGGACTTTCTCGGGGTGAAAGCTGGGGCGAGTGGTTTGACCGCCATTCGAGAACGTTCTTCATCGCCCCGGCTGTGACACTTGTCCTGCTCTTTGCGATCTTCCCGACCTTCTACACAATCGTCTTTGCGATCAGTCATGTCAGGTTCTCGGCCACCGGTCTCAAATTCCGGACGGTCTGGTTCGAGAACTTCGCGGCCCAATTTACCGGCAACCAGCAGGTTCACTTCCTCGGCCGCTTCACCAGCATGAGCATCGCCGGCTGGGTATTCAGCCTCGTGGTTGCTGGCGCTCTGCTGTGGTGGCTCTATCGCGCCGCCGTCAGGGGAACCACCTGGGTCGGCCTGGCCGGACGGTTGATCAGCGCTGCCATGGCTATGTTCATTGCGCTTCTATTCGCCGCCACCCTGCTCTCCGGCAATCAGTGGGGCACGCTGCTCAATACCCTGTTCTATGTCGTCGTCGGCTGCTCCATCCAGTTCGTCATCGGCCTGATGCTGGCGTTCCTGTGCTCGCAGCCCGTCATCGGCAAGAATTTCTTCCGCATCCTGTTCTTCATCCCGCTCATGATCACCCCGCTCGGGGTGGGCTATGCCTTCAAGATGATTCTGGACGTGACCAAAGGTCCGTTCCAGCCCTTCTGGCAATTGGTCGGTCTCGGGAATTGGGCGTGGTCAACCGATGCCTGGGCCGCCCGCTGGTTTGTTGTCCTGGGGGACTCCTGGCAATGGATCCCCTTCATGTTCATCGTTCTGCTCGCCGCTCTGGAGAACGTGCCCAAGGATCATGTCGAGGCCGCCCAGGTCGATGGCGCCTCCAGTTTCCAGATCTTCCGCGAAATCACCTGGCCGCAGATTCTTCCAGTCGCTGCAACCGTCATGCTCATTCGTATGATCGAGGCGTTCAAAATCGTGGATCTGCCAAACATCATGACAGCCGGAGGGCCCGGGATCGCAACCGAGTCAATGACACTGCATTCTCTGTTTCTTTGGCGCGCCAATAACATGGGTGATTCTGCTGCCGTGGCATATCTTCTCCTGATATTGACCGTCGTCGTGTGCTCCTCGTTCTTCAATTATGTGGTTCTCAAACGGTTACGCAAGGCGCGGGCATGAGCGGGGCGACTTACAAGATTTCCAGGGAGGACCGGTCCTTCAGACAGCGGCTGTTCGAGCCGCCTGCCGTGGGCAAGATGTCCCTCATGGCCAACCTTTTGGCCTGGGCCATCCTGTTGTTTTGGTCGCTGTTCGTGCTCTTTCCGATCTACTGGGTGGTCATAACGGCCTTCAAGGATGCCGCGACCGTCAATAACGGACCGTTCTTTATCCCTTTTGTCGATTTCCAACCGACGCTAAAGGGCTGGACTGCGCAATTCGCAACAGACCCCTATTGCGATGCCTATTCCGTCGGCCGCCAGCTTTTCCTGCTGGTCTACAATCTGTTCGCCTTCATTGTTTCGCCGATTATCAAGATCGAAAAAATGGAGCCGCAGATTTGCAAGGTCTACCTGGCCTATACGAATTCCTTTGTGATCAGTTTCGGCGCCACCGCGCTTTGCATTGCGGTCGGATCCATGGCTGCCTACGCACTGGCGCGCATTAGCTACAAGCCGAAGTTCGGGAACATCGTGGTGTTTGTGCTGCTGGCCCTCTCGGCCATCGTCGCTTCGAATTATTTCGATGTTCATTGGACGATTTCAGGCTCCATTGCCCTCGCCCTGTTTTTCCTTCTTGCCCGCAGTTTAGGGCGGCGTTTCAAGTCCACGCTCGGAAATGACGACATTCTGTTCTGGATCGTATCTCAACGCATATTGCCACCGATCGTTGTCATTATTCCGGTCTACATGATGTTTCAGTCGGTCCGCATGATCGACACGCACTTCGCGCTTATCATCGTCTATGCGGTAGCCAATCTGCCAATCGTCGTTTGGCTCATGCATGACTTTTTCGCGAATCTTCCCGTTGAACTGGAGGAATCGGCACAACTCGATGGCTCATCACGCTTCGAAATATTTTGGGACATCGTGTTGCCCTTGACCCGTCCGGGGCTTGCTGCAACCACCCTGCTGACGCTTATTCTCAATTGGAACGAGTATCTCTTTGCGATCTTCCTCACGACCGCTCGAGCCCAGACCATGCCGATCATGGTTGCCGCCAAGAACACGGGCGAGCGGGGCATTCTTTGGTGGGAGATGTGCGCCATTATCATGATCATGATCCTTCCGGTGATCATCATGGCTGTCGTGTTGCAGCGATATATCGCCAAAGGCGTCTTGCTTGGCGCGGTCAAGGGATGAGCGGATGAACAAGACGATTTCAGGCGCCGCTCGCCAGGTCCCGGTCCGTTTCGACAAAGTGCGGAAATATTTCGGTACCGTGAAGGTACTCGAGGAATTCAATCTAGACATCGCGCCGGGCGAATTCCTGGTGCTGCTCGGCGCTTCCGGCTCAGGAAAGACCACCGCGCTCCGCATTCTCTCCGGCCTCGAGACGGCCACCGCCGGCCGCGTGCTGATCGGCGACCGCGATGTTACCGACATCTTGCCGAAATACCGCGACATCTCGATGGTGTTTCAGTCCTACGCGCTCTACCCGCACAAGACCGTGGCCGAGAACATCGGCTTTCCGCTCAAGGTTCGCCGCGTTCCCGAAGCTGAGCGTACCGCCGCGATCAAGGAGGCTGCCGCTCAGGTTCAACTCCAGACCCTACTCGACCGCTACCCCCGAGAGCTATCCGGAGGCCAGCGTCAGCGGGTTGCTCTGGCTCGGGCCATCATCCGCCGCCCGTCGGTGTTTCTCATGGATGAGCCGCTTTCAAATCTCGATGCCAAGCTTCGTGGTCACATGCGCGCCGAACTGAAACACATGCAGCAGTCGCTAGGCATCACGACAATCTATGTCACTCACGACCAGATTGAAGCCATGACCCTGGCCCACCGGGTCGCGATTCTGGAAAAGGGAGTTCTGCAGCAGCTCGATACGCCGGTGAACACGTACAACGATCCTGCCAATCTGTTCGTCGCCCAATTCATCGGCTCACCGCCTATGAACATCATCCATGGGGCTCTGGACGGTAGGGCCTTCATGGGCCACGGAGCCCAGCTGATGTCACCGGTGTCGGGCAAGATCGCCAAGGCCGTCCTCGGCGTGCGGCCTGAAGACTGTACGATCGTTGAGCACGACAAGGGCGATCTGAAGGGCGAAATTTACGCCAACGAGCTGATCGGCGACCACACGCTTGTGACGGTCAAAGACGAAAATGACTTCATCGCCGTGAAGGCCCCCAAGCAGTTTGCCGGCAGGCAAGGCGAGCGCATCGGTGTCTCGCTGACGCCGTCACGCACATTCGTTTTTGATGCTGAGAGTGGTCTACGTGTGCGCTGAGCGGACTCCACCCGCAAGGATACCATCGCATTGATGATCAATATCTTGCGGATCAAGATCTGAGTAGGTGTTTTTGGAATAACCCGCCACGCAGCGGGACCGGCCTCACTGAGGCCGGCGGCTTTCGCTACTGCTTCTTTCGATTCTTGCTGGCGCCTCTGAGCGGCGGCGCGGGTGACGTTGCACTCGCCGTGTCCGTCAACTGAATGCAGGTGAGCAGATCGACATAGCTTTGCATTCCGCCCGAGCTAGCCTCCCCCTCGCATGCGTCGCGGACAGCCGGCTTGGTCGTCGACCATACTGTGCCGAGTTGCTGTTGCGCCGCTGTTTCGTCGCGCATGCAATCGGCAACACTCTGCGCCAGCACCAACCCCATGGCCTTGTCCGTTTCGGACGTCGCCTTGCAGAGCGCCTCGACCTTCAATTCGGGAACACGATCGGATACAGGTATGGTCGGAAGGCTTCCAAGGATTGCAAGTGAGAATAGGATGGCGTTCATCTTTGTCTCCATTCCTAGAACTGCACTGGTTATGCCGGCAGGGTTGACCAATTGACCCGGGATTGTTCGGGTCGGCACGATCGAACAGGTCCTGTCGTAGCTGACTTCGAGCAGCCTCGCTCCATCGGCTCCTGTGCCGAGAGTGGCCGAAAGCGAGATTGCGAAATACTCCCTCAAAAGGCGATCGAAGGTAGATTGCGGCTCGCCCGTACCGGAACCCTCGCCGCGGAGATCTTCAGGCCCACATCGTTGCGTCATGACCTGCCTCCTGCGGCAGCGCATACGAATGCGTTTCTTTCTCCTTTTAGAATGGGAGCCGCCACGCGCGGTCTTGATCTAACGCAAAGCGAGTCGAACTTTTTTCGAGGAGACGCGGAACGCTGTCGGCTTGAGCACCAATCAGAGCTGACGAGGGGCTGCGACCCAAAACGCGCGACTGCGTGTTTGGGAAGTTGTTATTTCGTGATCACGTGCTTGGTTGGCGTGACCGCTGGAGGCGGCGCGGGCGGCGAGATGACGAAGGTCACCCACGCGTTCCAGCCCTCGGGCCGGTTTTCGGCGGCGAATTCCTTGTAGCCCTTGAAGTTCAGATAACCCTGCATGTCGCCGACCGGGAAGATAAATCCTATCTGCGGGCCGATGCCACCAACCCTCGAGCGGAAGCAGCCGACGCGGTCGCCGGAGCCACTATCGCAGCCGAGCTGCTGGTAGACGTATCCGACGAGCCCGACTTGAACCTGCTTGGTCAAGAATTGCGATGCGCCCCAATCGAAGTGCATGTCCACGCCATTCTGATACTGGGTATCCGTGTTCTTGAAATTGTAGGTGAAACCGAGCACGCCCGAAATTTCGTGTCCGGTCTGCGGATTGAAATAGGTGTAACCGCCGCCGGCGTCGATCGCCCCGTGTCCGATCCCGATATTGGCAAGGCGTGTTGGGCTATAAGCGCCGACCGGGATGTCTCCCGTGACATAAGTCATGTAGTTGTGCACGCCGGCATTCCACCGCAGTGAAAATTGCGGGATCAGATCGCCAAAGCCCATGATGGAGTCGCTGATGGAGTCGAAGCGCGAGAAGGGGATTGAGCCGCCCGGCGTCGAAAGCGTGCCGGTCAGCAGGCCGGCGAGCGAGGTGCTGTTGGCGCCATAGAGCCCCAACAGCCCGACGGCCGCCTGTCCACCCAGCACCGGCGTGGCAAAGACGTAGGTCGCGTTCAGCAAGCCGAGGTCTACATTGGCGTTGAGGTTGGCGTTCAACGTCGCCGTCAGGTTTGCGGGGAAGCGGCCGATCGTGATCTCTCGCGCCCGCGCGACGTCACCGCCGGCGGATACCGATGTGTGATAATAGATTGCGGCAACCGACAGCCCGGGCTGCTGTGGCGTGGCTGCGAGGCTGCCGTACAGGCCGGGAATCCAGAAGCTCACTCCACCTTCATCTGCCAACGCTGTCGACGGCGCCGATACAATTGCTGCAAATGCAGCAGCGACACATGCTTTCGTCACTCTCATGGTGATCCCCTTCTTCGTTAAACCACGAGTCGCGCTCACACGCCGAATGCAAGTGCAGACAATCTAGCAGCCTCGCCGCACGCGGCTATGGTACAGTTGCAACAACTGGAGTCGTTTGCAGCAGGTTGTGATCGAAAGAACACAACGTCGCTCGTTTGCGGTATTCGGCTGCGGAGTCACCTTGCGTACTACACAATCCGATACCGCTGGTCGGCGCGTCGCTCCCGTCGAACCCCTCACTATTCCGGAGTAACCACTTTGGAGTGGGTTGATCTGGGTCAACATCTGCGGTTCCGAAGGCTCCTCAAATTGCGCGCGTCCGCGTATCGCCGAGGATTTTGCAATGAATATTCGCAAGACCTTTGTCGCGCTGATCCTGACATCAGCATTGTCTGCTCCCGCGAACGCGCAGCAAGCACAACAAGGTGCGCCACCGCCCGGATCTCCCGCCGCGACGATCACGATTCCGGGCGATCAGCTTCCGCCCCCGCCACAAAAATTCGGCGGCAAGATCGAACGCGACGCCAGGGAGTCGAAACCATATTGGCCGTCGCGCGTCGTGCCGCCGAAAGGCGCGCCGAATGTTTTGCTGATCATCACCGATGATGCCGGCTATGGCGTGCCGAGCACCTTTGGCGGCGTGATCCCGACGCCTGCGCTCGACCGCATCGCACAGAACGGGCTGCGCTACACCAATTTCCACTCAACGGCGCTGTGCTCGCCGACGCGCGCCGCGCTGATCACCGGGCGCAATCATCATTCGGTCGGCTATGGCGTGGTCGCCGAACAGGCGACCGGTTATCCCGGCTATGACAGCGTCATCACGAAGGATAAGGCGACGATCGGCCGGATTCTGACGGACAACGGCTATCGCACCGCCTGGTTCGGCAAGAACCACAACACACCTGAATACCAGTCGAGCCAGGCCGGTCCGTTCGACCAGTGGCCGACCGGCATGGGCTTCGAATATTTCTACGGCTTCATGGGTGGTGACACTAACCAATGGGAGCCGGGCAATCTGGTTCGCAACACCACGCCAATCTATCCCTTCCAAGGAAAGCCCGGCTGGAATCTGGTCACCGCGATGGCGGACGAGGCGATCGATTATGTGAATCGGATGAACGCGCTGTCGCCGGACACGCCGTTCTTCGTGAAATTCGCTCCCGGCGCAACCCACGCGCCGCACCACCCGACGCCGGAGTGGGTCAAGAAGATCAGCGACATGCATCTGTTCGACCAGGGTTGGAACAAACTGCGCGACACGATCTTCGAGAACCAGAAGCGGCTCGGCGTCATTCCGCAGAATGCAAAGCTAACGCCGTGGCCGAAGGATCTGATCAAGGAATGGGATCAGCTTTCGGCCGACGAGAAGAAGCTCTTTGTCCGCCAGGCCGAAGTCTTTGCCGCGTTTGCCGCCTACGCCGACAATGAAATCGGTCGGGTGATCCAGTCCATTCAGGATATGGGCAAGCTTGACAACACGATGATCATCTACATCGAGGGCGACAACGGAACGAGCGCGGAAGGCCAGCCGAACGGTACGCCTAACGAAGTGGCGATGTTCAACCAGATCAACCCGTCGGTCGAGGATCAGCTCAAGTACTTCTACGACGTCTGGGGTACTGACCGCACCTACAACCACATGTCGATCGGCTGGGCCTGGGCGTTCGACACGCCGTTCTCCTGGACCAAGCAGATTGTGTCCCACTTCGGCGGCACGCGCCAGGGCATGGCGATCTCCTGGCCGGCGGTGATCAAGGACAAGGGTGGCATCCGGACTCAGTTTCACCACGTCATCGATATCGTGCCGACCATCCTTGAGGCGGCTCAGATCAAGCAGCCGGAATTCGTCGATGGCATCAAGCAGAGTCCGATCGAGGGCGTCAGCATGATGTACACGTTCGATGCCAGTAAGGCGAACGCACCATCCACCCACACGACGCAGTATTTCGAGATGTTTGCGGATCGCGCCATCTACAATGACGGTTGGATCGCGAGCACCAAGGTCCTGCGTCCGCCGTGGGTGACGATTGCGAAACTGCCGAGCCCGCAGGATTACCCATGGGAGCTCTATGATCTCCGCAACGACTGGACGCAGGCAGAGGACGTCGCGGCCAAGTATCCGGACAAGCTGAAGGAACTGCAGGCGCTGTTCTGGAAGGAGGCGGAGAAATACCAGGTGCTGCCGCTCGATTCATCGGTGGCCGCCCGGCTGGTCACGCCGCGTCCGAGCCTGAGCGCGGGCCGCACGAGCTTTGCGTGGACGCGGCCGCTGACCGGCACGCCCAATGGCGATGCGCCGAGCCTGCTCAACTCGTCCTACACCTTCAAGGCCGATGTGGACATTCCGCAGGGAGGCGCCGAGGGCATGCTGGTGACACAAGGCGGCCGCTTCGCCGGTTATGGCCTCTATCTCCTGAAGAACAAGCCCGTGTTCACGTGGAATCTCGTCGACCTCAAGCGCGTGCGCTGGGAGGGGCCGGAGTTGACGCCCGGCAAGCACGTAATCGAGTTCGACTTCAGATATGACGGTCTCGGCGCTGCCACCATGGTGTTCGGAAACTATAGCGGCATCGGACAGGGCGGTACCGGCACGCTGAAAGTCGACGGCAACGCCGTGGCCACGGAGAAGATGGAACACACGCTTCCTCTCATATTGCAATGGGACGAGGCGTTCGACATCGGCTCCGACACCGGCACGCCGGTCGACGACAACGACTATCAGGCGCCGTTCGCCTTCACCGGCAAGATCAACAGGATCGCGCTGGACATCGATCGGCCAAAGCTGAGCCCGGAGGACGTCAAGCGGCTGCAGGAGGCCGCGCGTGCGGCCGGCGACGGTCCGTCGGCGGACGACGGAAAAATGGCATCGGCCGTACCACAAGTCGGCACTGTCGGCCTGAGCCTGGTCGATAAGGTCCAGCTCCGAATCGACAAGCGCGAGGGGTGTCGCAAGCAGGCCGAGGCGCAGGGGCTCGGCATGGCGGACCGCGTCAAGTTCGTCCAGCAATGTGTCCAGAAGTGACGCGAGTGCGCCAGAATGCGCATCCAATCAACGAGGGCTGGCTTTGCCTGCCCTCGTCTCGATGAGAGCCTGTGGATGTAATCGGCTTCGGTCGGCTATTCTCGCGATGCCGCGAATTGGAGGTGTTGATGACAAATAATCGTCGGACATGCGTGCGGAGTCTTGTGCTGGCTGGTGCGCTGGCTCTCGGCGGAACTTCCTTGCAAGCCGCCGAAGAGACGGTACAGAGCATGCTCGCCGCCCAAATCCGCTCGCAGGGATTTGCGTGCGACAAGGCTCTCGGCGCAGGCAAGGATGCAAAGCGTTCCAGGCCCGATCATGCGGTCTGGGTGCTTAGATGCAGCAACGCGAGTTACCGCGTGAGCCGCGCTCCTGATATGGCTGCGAAGGTTGAGCCTCTTCGATGACCAAGCTTGCATCGGCACATCGGCGGCTCGAGACATGCAGAGTGTAGTCGACTTGATTCCAGTGACGCCGTCGATCGACCAACTCGGCCGTATCATCGCCAGCGTGGCGGCGCCAGCCTTCCTGCTTGGCGCCGTCGCGGCTTTCATTTCCGTGCTGATCTCCAGGATTAACCGGGTGATCGACCGGTCGCAGTTCATCCACGGTATTCCCGAAAGTGATGCGTCGAGGTCGTTTCTCAAGGCCGATCTGCCGCGGCTCCGCCAGCGAGCAGTCTTTCTCAACCGGTCCCTGTACTGCGCCGTGATAGCGGCGATCTTGACGGCCCTGATAGTCATCATCGCCTTTGTCAGCGCGCTGCTGCACTTTGCGCACGAATATGGCGTCGCGATCCTGTTCATGGCGGCCATGGTGATGTTCTGCGCGTCGTTGATCGATCTCGCGCGCGAGACGAGAATCGCGCTCCACGACAACGACCTGCGCATATAATCCAGACGATAGAGGTCGCCCGGATCGGTAGTTGGATGTGGCAAAAGGCTCCGGAAAGAACCGCAAGCGCCAGAAGGCCCGCGCTGGCCCGCGTCCGATGCGGGCTCTCGACACGTCGCAACCAGACCAGGCTCCTACCCGCAAGACGCTCCCTTGGCTGGCGATCTGCGCCAGCCTGCTGATGCTGATGATGGCCGGGGCGATCTACAGGTTCGCGACTTCGGACGTTCCTATCCAGCCGCATCAGGCTGCCGAACTGAACTTCGCCGGCAGCCACACCTGCGCCGGATGCCATCAGACCGAGGCAAGGCTCTGGCAGAACTCGCAGCACCGCCGCGCCATGGATCACGCCACCGATCAATCCGTGCGGGGCGATTTCAACGATGCGACGTTCCAATATGCCGGCACGCGCTCCCGCTTCTTCCGGGAAGGAAAGAAATTCCTCGTCGAGACCGACGGGCCGGACGGCAAGCTCGCGACGTTCGAGATCAGATATACTTTCGGCGTCGAGCCGCTGCAGCAATATCTGATCGGATTCAGCGACGGCCGCATCCAGGCGCTTTCGATCGCATGGGATACCAGGCCCAAGGATCGGGGCGGCCAACGCTGGCTTCACCTCTATCCGGATGCAGCCGTCATCAGCAGCGATCCCCTGCACTGGACCCGGCTGAACCAGAACTGGAATTTCATGTGCGCCGAGTGTCACTCGACCGGCGTTCACAAGAACTATGACGCCGCCAACGACAGGTTCGCAACGACGTTCGCCGAGATCAGCGTCGGTTGCGAGGCGTGTCACGGACAAGGTTCGCGCCATGTCGCGTGGGCTCGCGAGAAGCCGGCGTCGCGCGGTCCGGACGATGGTTTGCTCGTCAGGTTCGATGAACGAACGGGCATCACCTGGTCAACCGAGACGGGCACGTTGACGCCGAAACGCAGCGCGCCCGCGCCAGACTTGCACAAGGAGGTCGAGACCTGCGGACGCTGCCACGCGCGACGCGGCCAGCTTTCGGAGGATTGGACGCCGGGCCGGCCACTCTCGGAAACCCACCGGGTGTCGTTGCTCGATCGGCAGCGCTTTTATGCCGACGGCCAAATGCGGGATGACGAGGAGACCTACAATTACGCGCCCTTCAGGCAAAGCAAGATGTTCGCCAAGGGCGTGACTTGCAGCGACTGCCACGACCCTCACAGTGCGGTCCTGAAGGCGCCCGGCGACGGCGTCTGCGCACAGTGCCATGCAGAAGCGAAATATGAATCCGCCGCGCACCGGCACCACGCAGACATGTCGCCGCCGCCGGCTTGCGCTTCCTGTCACATGCCGGAACGCCGCTACATGGTCGTCGACCGCCGCCACGACCACGGCTTCCGGATTCCGCGCCCCGATCTCTCGGCACAGTTGGGGACGCCGAATGCGTGCAATGATTGCCATCAGGACAAGGCTGCCGCTTGGGCGGCCCAGCAGATCGAGACCTGGTTCGGGCCGGAGCGGCGTGGCTATCAGACTTACGCACGCGCGTTTCATTCCGCCTGGACTGAAGCAGCCGAGGCGCAAGCCCTGCTTGCTGCGGTCGCCAGCGCAGGCGACGTTCCCCGAATCGTTCGCGCCAGCGCGCTGGCCGAGCTTCCTGTGCCTGATTTCGACCTGATCCGCCGCGGGCTGTCCGACCCCGATCCGCTCGTAAGACTGGGAGCGCTCGATGGGCTGGAAGGGGTGCCCCCCGACCAACTTTGGACACTCGCCTCCGCGCAATTGAGCGATCCGTTACGGGCCGTGCGCATCCGCGCCGCCGAGCTTCTCGCCTCCGTGCCTTCCGCGCGCCAACTCGCCGCAGATCGTGACAAGTTCGCGCAGGCCGCAGCCGAATTCGTAGCAGTGCAGAAATTGAATGCGGACCGTCCGGGCGCCCGGACTGCGCTCGGCACCTTCTTCGCAAGACAGGCCCGAGCCGCAGAGGCCGAGGCCGAATATCGGGCCGCACTTGGGCTTGATCCGTCGTTCTCGCCTGCCGCCATCAATCTTTCCGATCTCTACCGGCAGCTCGGACGCGACGGTGACGGCGAGCGGGTCTTGCGTGAGGCTCTCTCCGCGTCCGCCCAGGATGCCCCGCTTCACCACGCACTCGGTTTGACGCTCGTGCGTCTGAAGCGTAGCGAGGCGGCGCTCGATGAGCTGCGTCAAGCAGCGGTGCTGGACCCCAACCAGGCGCGATATGCTTACGTCTATGCCGTGGGGCTACATTCGTTCGGCCGTCGCGACGACGCCCTTGCCGTCCTCAGGAACAGCCTGCAAAAGCATCGCAACGATCGCGATCTCCTTTCTGCGGCGCTCGCGCTAAGCCGCGAAAAAGGGGATCGCGCATCGGCCTTGGGCTATGCTCAACAGCTGTCGCGCCTGATGCCGGGCAATCGCGAGATCGAGGTCCTCATCAAGCAGCTCGAGCAGTAGAGAGCCGCAAAAGGCCGCAGCTCGCTAGTTTCGCGGACGGATCCAAATCCTAAGCGCAGAACATTTCCGATCAGTCCGAGGGAGAAAACGGCCCGGAGGGTCGGGGAGACTTCCGGGCCGAGTGTTTCCTCCACTAAAGTCCCCCTCGTGCGGCGAGGAGGCTACGCTTCCGTGGAAACACTACGGTGCAGCAACCCCAGGCCACGCGCCGCTGCAAATATCCTTTTGGTAAGGCGGATTAACTCGCCGCAAGCTTCATCGGTTTTGGGTTCGAAAGCCGTAGCGCGCTACCGATGACAGGCGCTGCCCGTCCCGCCCCAAAGTGGACCCGAACCTTGGAAGCTCGAGGCCCAGCGGTGTCCGTTGTCGCAAGTCGACCGGACTTGCTTCGCGCTGCCCTCAACCGCCGCTCGTGACCATGAGCGGATATCGGTTGCCGATGGCAGACAGCCTAAAGTCCTCACGTCGGCACGTGTTGCGCCGGAGCGCCTAGTCTAGCGGAGGGAACAGCATGGCAGCGCGTGGATCAGGTGGACTGCAGCTGGAATGTCTGCAAGCGGGCTCATGTGAAACTGTTCGATCGTGATCCTGCGTTGAAGCTCGTCATCTACACGCCAGTGCGAGCGCGCCGCATTGTGGAACAGCGCTGGCGCGATTGTGGCGACAATGCGGAGACAAAAAGTTTGCGCGCCACACTCGTCATTCACACCAAGATGTGAAGAGTTTCAGTGCGCGTCAGAGAGTCTGCGATGGGCGCGGAACCACTGTAAAAATAGGACTCAAGCGAGTTCCGGGTGTGCCCCAGAAACATTCATTTACCTCGCAGGTCCTTTCGATAGGACTGTTGCGTCACGGTTACAGCAATTCCGTCGATCGCTGTTAAGAGGTGCCCACGGCCCGGGGGCCTACTGAAGAAACTGGAACGGGAATCAAATGAAGAAGAGTTTGTTGCTTGTCACTGCGAGCCTCGTCGCGCTCAGCGCGGCTGCGCCGGCGGTGGCTGCTGACCTCGCAGCACGGCCTTACACGAAGGCTCCGCCCGCGATGGTCGCCGCGATCTACGACTGGAGCGGCTTCTACATCGGTATCAACGGCGGTGGCGGTTCGGCTCACACGACCTGGGATTTCGTCGGCACGGGCACTGAAGGTTCGCACAACGCGACCGGCGGCACCGTCGGTGGTCAGATCGGTTATCGCTGGCAGACCGGCCAGTGGGTGTTCGGCGTCGAAGGCCAGGGCAACTGGGCCGACTTCTCCGGCGACAACGTCAGCGCACTGTTCGCGGATCGCAACCGCAGCCGCATCAACTCGTTCGGTCTGATCACCGGCCAGGTCGGCTACGCCTGGAACAACGTGCTCGTGTACGCGAAGGGCGGCGCGGCCGTGGTCGGCGACAAGTTCGACGTCTACAGCACCGCCACCGGCGCGCTGCTTGCCTCGACCAGCCAGACCCGTTGGGGTGGCACGGTCGGTGCCGGCCTCGAAGTCGGCTTCGCTCCGAACTGGTCGGTTGGCGTCGAGTACAACCACATCTTCCTGCAGGACAAGGACGTGACCTTCACGGGTCTCGTCGGCACCGATCGCATCCGTCAGGACGTCGACATGGGCCTCGTCCGCCTGAACTACAAGTTCGGCGGCCCGATCATCGCCAAGTACTGATTATCAAGTACCGACAAGATCGCTCCCTTGGAGCGGTTGCGAAAGCCCCGGCCTTGCGCCGGGGCTTTTTTCTTTCAGGAATTCATCGAGTTAACCATTGGGTGCGAAGCCGGCCGTGAGAGCCGGGGGTGGCGCTTGACTCTTGGAACAAAAATAGAACAATGTTCTCTCTATGTTCTAGCGAGGGAGCAAGGCTATGTTGAAGATCTTCGTGGAAGAAGCCGCTGCACTGGCATCGATCACGCTGTTCGTCGGGATGATCGCGATCTGGGCGCAAGTCATCCCCCAGCTCTGATTCCCCAGCTCTGAGCGGGGACCGGTGGCGCCTTGTTGAAAAGCGGGACGGCGCGAGGAATGTGCGCCCGCGCCGTGGACTCCCCGTAGACTCCTGGGGGCGGAGGCACCACCATTGTCGGGCGAGTCGGGCCAGCGAAGTGCGCATGCTGCGCCCTGGTCCGGCTGGTGTCCCCACGATGCTGAGAGGCCGTAAGCGACCATGCCGAGCGCCGGATTTGTCCATCTTCACGTTCACTCGGCCTATTCGCTGCTCAAGGGCTCCATCAAGATCGCCAAGCTCGCCGAGCTTGCGAAAAAGGACCACCAGCCGGCGCTGGCGCTGACCGACACCGACAACATGTTCGGTGCGCTGGAGTTCTCCGACAAGATGGCGGGCTCGGGCATCCAGCCGATCGTCGGCTGCGAGCTCGCGATCGATTTCGGCGATCAGGATCCGAATGCGCGCAGCGCGATTCTGCCCTCTCGGGTGGTGCTGCTGGCCGCCCAGGAGCACGGCTATCGCAGCCTGATGCGGCTGAACTCGCGTGCGTTCCTGGAGACGCCCGACAGCCACGCGCCGTTCATCAAGTTCGATTGGCTTGACGGCGAGACCGACGGCCTGATCGCGCTCACGGGCGGGCCCGACGGGCCGATCTCGCTCGCGCTCGGGGCCGGCCATGCCGAGCTCGCGGCGGCGCGCTGCGAGCGCCTCGCGGCCCTGTTCGGCGACCGCCTCTACATCGAATTGCAGCGCCACGGCATCGACAAGGAGCGCCGCATCGAGAGCGGGCTGATCGACATCGCCTATGCAAAAGGCCTGCCGCTGGTTGCGACCAACGAGCCGTACTTCGCCTCGACCGACGACTATGAGGCGCACGATGCGCTGCTCTGCATCGCCGGCGGGCGGTTGATCGCGGAGACCGAGCGCGAGCAGCTCACGCCCGATCACCGCTTCAAGACGCGCGCCGAGATGGCCGTGCTGTTCGCCGATATTCCAGAGGCGCTGGCCTCGACGATCGAGATCGCCGAGCGCTGCTCGTTCCGCCCGATGACGCGCAAGCCGATCCTGCCGTTCTTCACTGTCGGCGCCGCAGGCAGCTCCGATGCGGCAGCGGTCGAGGCGGGCGAATTGAAGCGGCAGGCGGAGGAGGGGCTTGCCAACCGCCTGCGCGTGCACGGCCTGTCGCAGGGCACGACGGAGGAGGACTACAACAAGCGGCTCGCCTTCGAGCTCGACGTCATCACCCGCATGAAATATGCGGGCTACTTCCTGATCGTGTCCGACTTCATCAAATGGGCGAAGTCGCAGGGCATTCCGGTCGGGCCGGGCCGCGGCTCGGGCGCCGGCTCGCTGGTTGCCTGGGCGCTGACCATCACCGATCTCGATCCGATCAAGTTTGGCCTCCTGTTCGAGCGCTTCCTCAATCCCGAGCGCGTCTCGATGCCGGACTTCGACATCGACTTCTGCCAGGACCGCCGCGGCGAGGTGATCCAATACGTGCAGCAGCGCTACGGCCGTGACCAGGTCGCACAGATCATCACCTTCGGTACGCTGCAGGCGCGCGGCGTGCTGCGCGACGTCGGGCGCGTGCTGCAGATGCCCTATGGGCAGGTCGACAAGCTGACCAAGCTGGTGCCGCAGAACCCGGCCGCGCCGGTCACGCTGGCCGCCGCGATCGAGAGCGAGCCGAAGCTGCAGGCGTTCCGCGACGAAGACCCGGTGGTGGCGCGCGCCTTCGACATCGCCCAACGTCTCGAAGGCCTGACGCGGCATGCCTCGACGCACGCGGCCGGCATCGTGATCGGCGATCGCCCCTTGAGCGAGCTCGTGCCGCTCTACCGCGATCCCAAATCCGACATGCCGGTGACCCAGTTCAACATGAAATGGGTCGAACCGGCGGGCCTCGTCAAATTCGACTTCCTCGGCCTGAAGACGCTGACCGTGCTCGACGTCGCGATCAAGCTGCTCAAGCCGCGCAACATCGACATCGATCTCGCCACGCTGCCGATCGACGATGCCGAGAGCTACCAGATGCTGGCGCGCGGCGAGGTGGTCGGCGTATTTCAGGTTGAAAGTCAGGGCATGCGGCGCGCGCTGGTCGACATGCGCCCCGACCGTTTCGAGGACATCATCGCGTTGGTCGCGCTCTATCGCCCGGGCCCGATGGCGAACATTCCAACGTATTGTTCGCGCAAGCACGGCGATGAGGAGCCGGAATATCTCCACCCCGTCCTGGAGCCGATCCTGAAGGAGACGTTCGGCGTCATCATCTACCAGGAACAGGTGATGCAGATCGCGCAGGTGATGTCGGGCTATTCGCTCGGCGACGCCGACCTGCTGCGCCGCGCGATGGGCAAGAAGATCCGCGCCGAGATGGACAAGCAGCGCGACATCTTCGTCGCCGGCGCGGTGAAGAACGGCGTGCCGAAAGCGCAGGCCGAGACGATCTTCGAGTTGCTCGCCAAATTCGCCGACTACGGCTTCAACAAGAGCCACGCGGCGGCCTATGCCCTGGTGTCCTACCACACCGCCTACATGAAGGCGCATTATCCGGTGGAGTTCATCGCGGCGTCGATGACGCTCGATCTCAACAACACCGACAAGCTGTCCGAATTCCGCTCCGAGGCGCAGCGCCTCGGCATCAAGGTCGAGCCGCCGAACGTCAATCGCTCCGGCGCGACCTTCGAGGTCGGCGAGAAGACCATCTACTACGCGCTCGCTGCGCTGAAGGGCGTCGGCCTGCAGGCCGTCGAGCAGATCATCGAGGAGCGCACCAAGAACGGCCTGTTCACCTCGCTTGCGGATTTCGCCGCGCGCGTGTCGCCGCGCGCGATCAACAAGCGCATCATCGAGAGCCTCGCAGCCGCCGGCGCCTTCGACACGCTGGAGCCGAACCGCGCCCGTGTCTTTGCCGGTGCGGATGCGATCCTCGCCGCCTGCCAGCGCTCGCATGAGGCGGCGACCGTCGGCCAGAACGACATGTTCGGAGGTGCGGCCGACGCGCCCACTATCATGCTGCCGCAGATCGAACCATGGCTGCCGGCCGAGCGGCTGCGGCGCGAATATGATGCGATCGGCTTCTTCCTGTCCGGCCATCCGCTCGACGACTACGCGACGATCCTCAAGCGCCTGCGGGTGCAGACATGGGCGGAGTTTTCGCGCGCCGTCAAAACCGGCGCGACCGCCGGCAAGGTTGCCGCCACGGTGGTGTCGCGCATGGAGCGGCGCACCAAGACCGGCAACAAGATGGGCATCATGGGACTTTCTGATCCCACGGGCCACTTTGAAGCGGTGCTGTTCTCCGAAGGGCTCGCGCAATATCGCGACGTGCTCGAGCCCGGCGCTGCGGTGCTGTTGCAGTTGGGTGCGGAATTGCAGGGCGAGGACGTGCGCGCGCGCGTGCTGCACGCCGAGCCGCTCGATGACGCCGCCGCCAAGACGCAGAAGGGGCTGCGCATCTTCCTGCGCGACACCAAGCCGCTGGAATCCATCGCGCGGCGGCTTGCCGGTCCCGACGCCGCACCCGCGAACGGCGCCGCGCCGAAGGTCGGCAGCCCCGGCATCGCGCCGCGCTCCAATGGCGACGGCGAGGTCTCGCTGGTGATGATGCTGGACCTCGAGACCGAGGTGGAAATGAAGCTGCCCGGCCGCTTCAAGGTCTCGCCGCAGATCGCAGGCGCGATCAAGGCGGTCGCGGGTGTCGTCGACGTGCAGCAATTGTAGCATCCGTCTCTGCCGATCGATCCCGGCGGTGCCGGTCATGCATGATTTTGTCGGCGGCGACGCGTTGCTGTTACTTACGTCCTGTACTGTTCATGCAGATTTGTACTGAGATGGTAGGGGAAAGACATGTGCGACAAGTGCTCTGAAAATTTGCGTCATCCGCTCGCGCCCTCGCGGCGCTCGATGATCCTGTTCGCCGCTTCGGCATTGGCGTTCGGTTCGACGGCCTTCGCCAAGGAGACGAAAACGCCGCCCAAGCCGCAGAACGTGGTGTCTCCCGACGCTGCCCTGAAGCGGCTGATGGACGGCAATGCGCGTTACGTCGACGGCGTGACTCGGCGCCATGACTTCAAGCACGAGCGAGGAGCTCTTGCCGCGGGACAGAATCCGTATGCTGCGGTCCTGAGCTGCGCGGACTCGCGCATCGCGCCGGAATATGCCTTCGACACCGGCCGCGGCGATCTCTTCGTCTGTCGCGTCGCCGGCAATTTCGCCGGCAACGAGACGATCGCCAGCATGGAATACGCGGTCGCCGTGCTCAACACGCCGCTGATTCTGGTGCTGGGCCACGACAGCTGCGGTGCCGTGGATGCGACGCTGAAAGCGCTCAAGGACAACAAATCGCCGCCGGGACACATTCCCTCGCTGGTCGAGGCGATCGCGCCGGCTGCCAAGGCGGCCATGCAGCAGGGCGGGGACGCGCTCGACGCGGCGATCCGGCAAAACGTGATCGACAACGTTGCCAAGCTCAAGTCCGCGGCACCGATCCTCAATGCGGCGGTCGAGCAGGGCAAGCTCAAGGTTGTCGGCGGCATCTACCGGCTGGCCACGGGCACCGTCGACCTGATCTCCCAGGGGTAGGTGCCCCAGGCCAGGCTTTCGCAAGCGCGAACCTGACGCGGAGCTGACGGGCGACGGATGGCGGCCATGCCGTCGCCTCAATCCAAGCGCTTTTCGTTCAAACGCCATTCAGCCAGCCGCGCGTCTCATGTGCGGTGGCAAGCTCAACAACAATAGCGGGCGAGAAAGCCATGCGTGGGACACGACAATCTTTCCTTGGATCTTTC
This sequence comes from Bradyrhizobium sp. CCGUVB1N3, assembly GCF_024199925.1. Lineage (NCBI taxonomy): Bacteria > Pseudomonadati > Pseudomonadota > Alphaproteobacteria > Hyphomicrobiales > Nitrobacteraceae > Bradyrhizobium > Bradyrhizobium sp. CCGUVB1N3. Next base: position 1,671,769 of record NZ_JANADR010000001.1, on the reverse strand, counting down.
CTCGGTCTGCTGCTTCCGAGCCTGCTGCTCGCGGCAGGCGGACTGCTCGACCCCGCCTATGCCCAGCAGCAGGAGAAGCGCATCGCGCTGGTGGTCGGCAACGGTGCCTACGCCAAGTCGCCGCTGGCAACGACCGCCAATGATGCCGGCCTGATCGCGCAGACGCTCCAGGCCGCCGGCTTCGATGTGGTCGGCGCCCGCGACCTCGACGGCGACACGCTGCGCAAGAGCTTTCGCGATTTTCTCCAGAAGGCCCAGACATCGGGACCCGGCACGGTCGCGATGATCTATCTTGCCGGCTATGGCGTGCAGCTCGCCGGCGAGAACTACTTCATCCCGGTCGATTCCAACATCGCGCGCGATACCGACGTTCCGACCGAGGCGCTGCGCATCAGCGACTACGTCCGCCAGCTCGCCGCGCTGCCGCTGAAGGCGAACATCGTCGTGCTCGATGCGGCCCGGGCGCAGCCCTTCATCGAGGGCGGCCAGCCGATCGCAAGCGGGCTCGCGCTGGTCGAGCCCGATGCGAACATGCTGATCGCCTACAACGCCGCGCCCGGCACCGTGGCGCCGGAAGAGCCGGGGCCCTACGGCGTCTACGCCCAATCGCTCGCCGAGATGATCCGCACCGGGGGCCTGTTGCTGCCGGAGGTCTTCGACCGCGTACGCCTGCGCGTCAACGACGCCAGCAAGGGCGCGCAGGTGCCCTGGGACGATCAGAAGATCAGCGCGCAGTTCTCGTTCTTCGAGCGGGGGCCCGACGCGCCGCCGCCGCAGGCGGCGCCCGATCAGGTTGCCGCGATTCGCAACAAGCCGATCCGCGATCTCGGCGTGCAGGACGCCTATGCGGCCGCGCTCGAGCGCGACACGCTGCCGGCCTATGAGGAATTCCTCGCCGCGTATCCCGGCGATCCCATGGCCAAGCGCGTGATGGCGATCGTCGCGGCGCGCCGCGAGGCGATCACCTGGCGGCGGACCTATCGCGCCGACACGCCGGACGCCTACTGGTCCTATCTGCGCCGCTATCCGCGCGGGCCGCATGCGGGCGACGCACGGCGCAGGCTTGCGATCCTGACCGCGCCGCTCGAGCCGCCGCCGAGCTTTGCCATGATGGATTACGACGTGCCGCCGCCGCCACCGGAAGAGATCGTCTATGTCGACCGGCCCGTCCTCGTGTTCAGCGATCCCGTGTTCGGCTTCGTGCCGCCACCGCCGCCGCCGGTCTATTATCTGCCGCCGCCGCCACCGGATTTCATCGTGCTGCCGCCGCCGCTGCCGGTGGTCGGACTGTTCGTGCTGCCGCAGCCGCTGTTTGTGCCGATCCCGGTGTTCGTCCGGCCGCCGATCTATGTCGCGCCGCCGCCGAACAACATCATCTACCAGAACATCCACAACACCACGGTGATCAACAACGTCATCAACCGGCCGCCCGCGACCGCGGCGGGCCTCGCGCCCGGCAGCCTCGCGCCGGCCGTCGCCGGCCGCGCCACGCCGGCGGGACCAGCCGTGCCGCAGGCCGTTGCGCAGCGCGCCGCCTTGATCCAGCAGGGCAAGCTGCCGATGCCGCAGAGTGCGACCATCACGCCCACGGCAAGGCCGGTGACACCGGCTGCGACGCCCGCGAATGTCGCGCCGACCGCCGCCGCGCCGCCGACCAGGCTGCCCGAGGCCAATACGCTGCCGGTCCCCGGCACCCATGGGACCCCGCCGGCACCCGCCGCGACCGGGCCGGCGCCCTCGGCTGCCCTGACGCCGAATGGCAGGCTCGCACCGACTGCGACCGCGCCGGCCAATGGCACGCCAGCAGGCCATCCGAATGCGGCGACCGCAACGGCTCCGTCCACAACCACAACGACGCCGGCCGGACATGCGGCCATAGCGCCGGGCCAAAAGCCGCCTGTCGCCGGGACCCCGGCGACGACCGCCCCGGATAGCCGCGCGAAGTCGACCATCCCTCAGCAGGGCACCACGCCGCCATCCGCGGCGGGGGCGGGCGGCAAGCCTGCCATCACTGCGGTGCAGCCTACGGGTCGCGAGTCGTTGAAGCCGCAGAATCAGCGGGTGATCACCCCGCCGCCGCAGGCGGCCAAGCCGGCCGCGCCGCCGCCGCGCCCGCAAGCCATCGCGAAACCGGTACCTTCGGCTCCGCCGCGAGTCGCCGCACCGCCGCCCCCGCGCGCCGCGCCTCCGCCCGTCGCTGCGGCCCGGCCAGCTCCGCCGCCGGCTGCGAGGCCGGCCCCGCCCCCGCCACCGCGGGTGGCGGTTGCTCCGCCGCCGCGTCCGGCCGCACCGCCGCCGCCGCGCCCGGCACCGGCTGCCGCGAAGAAATGCCCCCCGAACCAGCCAAAGTGCTAGGGAGGGGCGTGGAACTACGGAAAAATGGGCCTGGGGCTGGGCGCCAAAACGCCCTCCAAAGGCCCTTATTTCCTTGCTTCTGGCCGAAATCGCGCTATATAGCGCGCCATCTCACACGGAAACATGGCTCAAAAGGCCGTCCGGTGGCAGCCGGGGCGAGAACGCTCCGTCTTGCTCACACGTTTCCGGAGGAACCAACCGGAGAATTATCACTATGGCGCTACCCGATTTCACTATGCGTCAGCTGCTCGAAGCTGGCGTGCACTTTGGTCACCAATCCCACCGCTGGAATCCGAAAATGGCACCGTTCATTTTCGGCAGCCGCAACAACATCCACATCGTCGACCTCGCGCAGACCGTTCCGATGTTGCATACCGCCCTTCAGGCGGTCAGTGACACCGTTGCCAAGGGCGGCCGCATCCTGTTCGTCGGCACCAAACGCCAGGCGCAGGACGGCGTTGCCGACGCTGCCAAGCGCTGCGCGCAGTACTTCGTCAATTCGCGCTGGCTCGGCGGCACGCTGACCAACTGGAAGACGATCTCGGCCTCGATCAAGCGCCTGCGTCATCTCGACGAGGTGCTGTCCGGCGGTGAAGCCAACTCCTACACCAAGAAGGAGCGCCTGACGCTCCAGCGCGAGCGCGACAAGCTCGACCGCTCGCTCGGTGGCATCAAGGACATGGGCGGCCTGCCCGACATGATCTTCGTGATCGACACCAACAAGGAAGACATCGCGATCCAGGAAGCCCAGCGGCTCAACATCCCGGTCGCGGCGATCGTCGACACCAACTCGGATCCCAAGGGCATCACCTATGTGGTGCCAGGCAATGACGACGCGGGCCGTGCGATCTCGCTCTATTGCGACCTGATTGCGCGTGCGGCGATCGACGGCATCTCGCGCGCCCAGGGCGATGCGGGCATCGATATCGGCGCTTCGGTCAAGCCGGCTGCTGAAGAGCTTCCGTCCACCAGCGGTTTCCAGGGCCTTGCAGGTCCGCGCGGCACCGCCGACGATCTCAAGAAGCTTCCGGGCGTGTCGGGTGCGATCGAGAAGAAGTTCAACGACCTCGGCATCTTCCACTACTGGCAGCTCGCCGAGCTCGATCACGCCACCGCGCACAAGATCGGCGAAGAGGTCGGTCTGCCCAGCCGTGCGGATGCCTGGGTGGCCAAGGCCAAGGCGCTCACCGCGGAAGCGGAATAACAGTCGAGGGGTGGCCGGATCATTCCGGCCGCCATTTCAATTGACGCGACGTCCTGTGATGGACCGCGGTGGGGCGAGACAGCGCCGCGCCGCGGGTCAACCGGCAGGCAAGAAGGATTTTCAACGATGGCTACGATCACAGCTGCGATGGTCAAGGATCTGCGCGAGTCGACCGGCGCAGGCATGATGGACTGCAAGGCCGCGCTCACCGAAAACGACGGCAACATGGAAGCGGCGCAGGATTGGCTCCGCAAGAAGGGCCTGTCGAAGGCCGCCAAGAAGTCCGGCCGTGTCGCGGCCGAGGGCCTGATCGGCGCGCTCACCAAGGGCACCAAGGGCGTCGTGGTCGAGGTCAACTCCGAGACCGACTTCGTTGCGCGCAACGGCCAGTTCCAGGGCCTCGTCAAGATGATCGCCCAGGTCGCATTCGACGCCGGCGCCGATGTCGAGAAGATCAAGGCCACCAAGGTCGGCGACGTCACGATCGAAGCTGCGATCAACGACGCGATCGCCACCATCGGCGAGAACATGACGCTGCGCCGCGCCGCTGCGCTCGAAGTGCAGCAGGGCGTGGTGTCGAGCTACGTCCATGGTGCCGTCATCGATGGTGCCGGCAAGATGGGCGTCATCGTCGCCCTCGAATCGCCCGGCAAGGCCGATGAGCTGGCAGCGCTCGGCCGCCAGCTCGCGATGCATGTCGCGGCCGCCAATCCGCTCGCGCTCGAACCGGCCGGTCTCGATCCGGCGGTCGTCAAGCGCGAGAAGGACGTGCTCGCCGACAAGTACCGCCAGCAGGGCAAGCCGGAGAACGTGATCGAGAAGATCGTCGAGTCCGGCCTGAAGACCTACTACAAGGAAGTCTGCCTGCTCGAGCAGGCCTTCATCCACGACACCGGCAAGTCGGTGGCGCAGGCGGTGAAGGAAGCTGAGGGCAAGGTCGGGGGACCCGTGAAGATCGCCGGCTTTGTGCGCTATGCTCTCGGTGAGGGAATCGAGAAGCAGGAAAGCGACTTCGCGGCGGAAGTCGCGGCCGCCAGCGGCAAGAAGTAAGCGCCGGGACGTTTCCTTCCGGCGTGCCGCCGGAAGCGGCGCCCGGAGAAGGAAAGTGCTCATGACTGATCCGGTCTATCGTCGCGTGGTGATCAAGCTGTCCGGCGAATATCTCGCCGGACAGCAGGGTTTTGGGATCGACCAGCCGACGGTTGACCGGGTTGCCGACGATCTGATCGCCGCGCGCCGTCTCGGTGCCGAGGTCGCGGTGGTGATCGGTGGCGGCAATATCGTCCGCGGGGTCGAGGTGTCCTCCCGCGGCGTGTCGCGCCCGACCGGCGATACCATGGGCATGCTCGCCACCGTGATGAACTGCCTCGCGGTGGAAGCGGCGATCGAGCGCAAGGGCACGCCGGCGCGCACCCTGTCGGCCTTCGTCATGCCCGAGATCTCCGAGCTGTTCACCCGCGCCGCGGCGCACAAATACCTCGCCGAGGGCCGAATCGTGCTGCTCGGCGGCGGAACCGGCAATCCGTTTTTCACGACCGATACGACGGCGGTGCTACGCGCCGCCGAGATCGGCGCCGAGGCCGTCCTCAAGGCGACCAATGTCGATGGCGTCTACTCGGCTGATCCCAAGAAGGATCCGGCCGCCAAGCGCTTCGACCGGCTGACCCATTCGCAGGCGATCGAGGGCGGCTACAAGGTGATGGATGCGACCGCCTTCGCGCTTGCCCGCGAGACGTCGCTGCCTATCATCGTATTCTCGATCGCTGAGCCGGGCTCGATCGGCGCTATTCTGCGCGGCACCGGCCACGGGACGATCGTCGCCGGCTGACGGCCGCCGGGCGCAGCTCGCGCGCCCGGCCAAGTATTTGAAGGGAGAGCGTGATGGCCACGGGTAATTTCGACCTCAACGAATTGAAGCGCCGCATGCAGGGCGCCGTCCAGTCCCTCAAGCACGAGCTCGGGGGCCTGCGCACCGGGCGCGCCTCCGCCTCGATGCTCGATCCGGTGCAGGTCGAGGCCTATGGCAGCCACATGCCGCTCAACCAGCTCGCCACCGTCAGCGTGCCGGAGCCGCGGCTGATCTCGGTGCAGGTCTGGGACAAGTCGATGGTCAAGCCGGTGGAGAAGGCGATCGTCGATTCCAACCTCGGCCTGTCGCCCGCCACCGAGGGCCAGGTGCTGCGCCTGCGCATCCCCGAGCTGAACGAAGAGCGGCGCAAGGAGCTGGTGAAGGTCGCGCACAAATACGCGGAAGCCGCCAAGGTCGCCGCGCGCCACGTCCGCCGCGACGGTCTCGACGTCCTCAAGAAGCTCGAGAAGAATCACGAGATGTCGGAGGACGACCAGAAGCGTCATGCCGACGAGGTGCAGAAGGCGACCGACGGCACGATCACCGAGATCGACCAGCTGCTGGCAGCCAAGGAAAAAGAAATTCTCACCGTCTAAGGCATCGCCTTCATGTCCAACGCCGCCGCGCCCGTCACGGAAGGACCGGAAAGGTCCGAGGCGCCCGCGCATGTCGCCATCATCATGGATGGCAACGGGCGCTGGGCGGCTGCCCGTGGCCTGCCGCGCGCCGAGGGCCACCGCCGCGGCGTGGAAGCGTTGCGCCGCGTCGTCCGTGCCTCGCATGAGCTCGGCATCCGCTATCTCACCATCTTCTCCTTCAGCTCGGAGAACTGGTCGCGTCCGGCGAGCGAGATCGGCGATCTCTTCGGCCTGTTGCGCCGCTTCATCCGCAACGATCTCGCGAGCCTGCACCGCGATGGCGTCAAGGTGCGCATCATCGGCGAGCGCGACGGCCTCGAAGGCGACATCTGCGCCCTTCTGAACGAGGCCGAGGAGCTGACGCGCAACAACACCCGTCTCACCCTCATCGTCGCGTTCAACTACGGCTCGCGGCAGGAGATCGCGAAGGCGGCGCAAAAGCTCGCGCGCGAAGTCGCCGAGGGCAAGCGCGATCCGGCCTCGATCGATGCCGAAACGCTCGGGCACTATCTCGACGCACCCGAGATTCCCGATCCCGATCTCATCATCCGCACCTCCGGGGAGCAGCGCCTGTCCAATTTTCTGATGTGGCAGGCGGCCTATAGCGAACTGGTGTTCGTGCCGATCCATTGGCCGGATTTCGACAAGGCCGCGCTCGAAGGCGCGATCGCCGAATTTGCCAGACGCGAGCGCCGTTTCGGCGGCCTGGTCGCGAAAACCGCCTCGTGACCGAAAACGACGCCGCGCCGGCGGGCTCAACGCCGGCTTCAAGCAACCTGATGATGCGTGTCCTCGCTGCCCTCGTGCTGGCGCCGCTTGCGATCGCGCTCGCCTATGCCGGCGGTTGGCTCTGGGCGTTCCTGGTTACGCTCGTCTCGATCGGGTTGTTCGTCGAATGGCTGACGGTGGTCGGGGCAGGGCGCGTTGTCCTGACAGCGTGCGGGACGATCGTTCTCGCCATCATGGGATTCTGTGTCGCCTTCGGGGCGCTCAAGGCTGCCGTCGTGATTGGCGTCGTCGGCGGCGTCGTGATCATGCTGCTGGCGAAAGACAAGTTTGTCTGGGCAGGGACCGGCTTCGCCTATGCGGTGGCTGCGCTGCTCGCCTCGATCCTGGTGCGGCAGGATCCGGTGAACGGATTCGTCGCACTGATGTTCGTGCTGCTTGTGGTGTGGGCGACCGACATCGGTGGCTATTTTGCGGGCCGGGGCATCGGCGGTCCAAAATTGTGGCCGCGCGTAAGCCCCAAGAAGACCTGGGCCGGCGCGTTCGGCGGCTTCGTCGCGAGCCTGGCGGTCGCAGGCGGTTTTGCCGCCTCCGGGTTCGGCAAGGCGGTTCCGCTGCTTGCCCTCAGCGCCATTTTGTCGGTGGTCTCCCAAGCCGGCGACCTCTTCGAATCCGCGGTCAAGCGCCGGTTCGGCGTCAAGGATTCCAGTCACTTAATCCCCGGCCATGGGGGGCTGATGGACCGTCTGGACGGCTTCATCGCAGCCATTCTGGTGGCCTGGATTTTCGGCTACCTGCGCCATGGTGTGCATAGCGCTGGAAGCGGTCTTATGGTTTGGTGAAACAATGAGCCCAGTCCCTTTGCGTAACAACAAGCCCGCGGCATCTGCGGTGCGCAGCGTCACCGTCCTCGGTGCCACCGGCTCGATCGGCGACAGCACGATGGATCTGTTGCGTGCTTCGCCCGGGCGCTATCGCGTCGAGGCGCTGACCGCCAACGGCAACGTCGAGGCGCTTGCAAAGCTTGCGAAGGAGTTTTCCGCGCGCTTCGTCGCCATCGCGGACGTCTCGAAATTTGCCGAGCTCAAGGACGCGCTCGCCGGCACCAAGACCGAATGCGGCGCCGGCGAGAGCGCGGTCATCGAGGCCGGTGCGCGGCCGGCCGACTGGGTGATGGCGGCGGTGAGCGGTGCGGCCGGACTGAAGCCCGCGCTCGCCGCGGTCGATCGCGGCGCCCATGTCGCGCTCGCCAACAAGGAATGCCTCGTCTGCGCCGGCGATTTCTTCATGCAGCGCGCCGCCAAGGCGGGTGCGTGCATTCTGCCTGCCGATTCCGAGCACAACGCGCTGTTCCAGGCGCTGAGCTCGGGCAATCGTGACGAGCTCGTGCGCGTCATCATCACCGCCTCGGGCGGCCCGTTCCGCACCTGGAAGAGCAACGACATCGAGCAGGCGACGCTCGCCCAGGCGCTCAAGCATCCGAACTGGAGCATGGGCCAGAAGATCACGATCGACTCCGCCTCGATGATGAACAAGGGCCTCGAGGTGATCGAGGCGTCCTATCTGTTCGCCTTGAAGCCGGACGAGATCGACGTGCTGGTCCATCCGCAGTCGATCATCCACGGCATGGTCGAATTCTCCGACTGCTCGGTCGTTGCCCAGCTCGGCGCGCCCGACATGCGCACGCCGATCGCGCATTGCCTCGGCTGGCCCGACCGCATCAAGGGACCGGCCGCCAAGCTCGACCTCGCCAAGATCGGGCAATTGACCTTCGAGGCGCCGGATTTCGAACGCTTCCCGGGACTGCGGCTTGCTTACGATTCGTTAAGGACCGGACGGGGCGCGACTACTGTATATAATGCAGCGAACGAGGTGGCGGTCGCGGCCTTCATCGCCGGCAAGATCAGATTCGGCGCCATCGCGCGGCTGGTCGAAGCGACGCTCGAAGACTGGATCAAGGGCGGTAATCTGGCGCCCTTGTCCTCCGCGGATGATGCGATCACCGTTGACCATGTTGCGCGAAATAGAGCGGCCACCCTATTGCCTCAAATTGCCTTAAAGGCAACCTAGAGGGTTCGGGACCGGGGCCGCGAGGCCGCGGGTGAGGGAAATCGATGACTGAGTTTTTTGTCCATAGTTTCAGCACGTTGAGCCATGGGCTCATCGGCTACGCGATCCCCTTTTTGTTCGTCCTGACCATCGTTGTGTTCTTCCATGAGCTCGGCCATTTCCTGGTCGCGCGCTGGGCCGGCGTGAGGGTGTTGACCTTTTCGCTCGGCTTCGGCCCCGAGCTCGTCGGCTTCAACGACCGTCATGGCACGCGCTGGAAGATCTCGGCGATCCCGCTCGGCGGCTATGTGAAATTCTTCGGCGATGACACCGAGGCCTCGACGCCGTCGGCCGAGACGCTGGCTGCGATGTCGGCGGAAGAACGCGCCGGCAGCTTCCACCATAAGAAGGTCGGCCCGAGGGCGGCGATCGTCGCGGCTGGACCGATCGCGAATTTCCTGCTCGCGATCGTGATCTTCACCTGTCTTTTCACCTTCTTCGGCAAGCCATCGACGACGGCGCGAGTCGACAAGATCGAGGCCGGCAGCGCCGCAGCGGCGGCCGGCTTCCAGGTCGGCGACGTCGTGACCGCCATCGACGGAACCAAGATCGGAAGCTTCTCCGACATGCAGCGAATCGTCGGCACGCATGCCGGCGACAAGCTGACCTTCACCGTGAAGCGGGGCGATTCCCTGGTCGATCTGGCCGGGACCCCGGAGCTGCGCGAGGTGAAGGATCCGTTCGGCAACGTGCACCGGCTCGGCGTGCTCGGAATCACCCGGCAGACGGCGGCCGGTGATACCGTCACCGAGCGGGTCGATCCGGCCACCGCGCTGTGGCTGGGCGTGAAGGAAACCTGGTTCGTGATCGACCGGACGCTGGCCTATATCGGCGGGGTGTTTGCGGGCCGCGAGGCGGCTGATCAGGTCGGCGGACCCTTACGAATCGCCCAGATCTCCGGGCAGGTCGCGACCATCGGGCTTGCGGCGCTGGTGCATCTGGCCGCGGTGCTGTCGATCTCGATCGGGCTGTTGAACCTGTTTCCGGTTCCGCTGCTCGATGGCGGGCACCTTTTGTTCTATGCGGTGGAAGCGGTGCGGGGCCGGCCTTTGTCGGAGCGCGCGCAGGAGATGGGGTTCCGAATCGGGCTCGGGCTTGTACTGATGTTGATGGTGTTCGCGACCTACAACGACATCCTCCATCTGGCGGCATCGTGAAGCGGGCTTTTTTGTGACGTTGCTCTTAGGCAACGTCTTGGACTGAAATTGAAATCACGACGCGCTCGGCCGTTTGCGGCGTCGGTGAAATTGGCTACAAGCGGCATGAAACTTGGGGAATCTCCCAGACCGGGCCTTGGGGTTGGGTCTGGCACTGGAATGATAAGGGCGTCGTTGCGCATGATGTTTGGTATGAAGGTCCGGGGGGGCCTGCTCGCTGCCCTGATCATGTTCGGCGTGCCGGCGCTCGCCCCGGTCGGGGCCGCTTTGGTGTCCTCGCCTGCTGCGGCCCAGACCGTGGATTCGATCTCGGTGGAGGGGAACCGCCGTGTCGAGGTTGAGACCATCCGTTCTTATTTCAAGCCGGGCCCCGGCGGGCGCCTTGACCAGGCGGCCATCGACGACGGCCTCAAGGCGCTGATCGAGACCGGTCTGTTCCAGGACGTGAAGATCAACCGCGTCGGCGGCCGGATCGTGGTTTCGGTGGTCGAAAACGCCGTGATCGGCCGCGTCGCCTTCGAGGGCAACAAGAAGATCAAGGACGAGCAGCTCACCGCCGAAGTCCAATCCAAGCCGCGCGGCACCTTCTCTCGCGCCGTGGTGCAGTCGGACACGCTGCGCATCGCCGAAATCTATCGCCGCTCCGGCCGCTACGACGTGCACGTCACGCCCGAGATCATCGAGCAGCCGAACAACCGCGTCGATCTGGTCTTCACGGTCGAGGAGGGCGCCAAGACCGGCGTCAAGTCGATCGACTTCGTCGGCAACGTTGCCTACTCGAGCTATCGCCTGAGGGACGTCATCAAGACTCGCGAGACGAATCTCCTGAGCTTCCTCGGCAGTGCCGACGTCTATGATCCGGACCGGGTCGAGGCCGACCGCGACCTGATTCGCCGCTTCTACCTCAAGCACGGCTTCGCCGACGTGCAGGTGGTCGCCGCGATCACCGAATACGATCCGGAGAGGAAGGGATTCCTCGTCACCTTCAAGATTGACGAAGGCCAGCAGTACCGCGTCGGCTCGGTCGACTTCCGCACGAGCATTCCGAACTTCGATGCCAACGTGCTGCGCACCTATTCGCGCGTCAGCGTCGGTTCGCTCTACAACGTCGAAGCAGTCGAGAAGTCGGTCGAGGAAATGCAGATCGAGGCCTCGCGCCGCGGCTTTGCCTTCGCCGTGGTTCGGCCCGGTGGCGACCGCAATTTCGATGCGCACACCGTGTCGGTCGTGTTCAACGTCGACGAAGGTCCGCGCACCTATATCGAGCGCATCAACATTCGCGGCAACGTCCGCACGCGCGACTATGTGATCCGGCGCGAGTTCGACCTCTCCGAGGGCGACGCCTATAACCGTGCGCTGGTCGATCGCGCCGAGCGCCGCCTGAAGAACCTCGACTACTTCAAGAACGTCAAGATCACCACCGAGCCCGGCTCGTCCAGCGACCGCGTGGTCCTGATCGTCGACCTCGAGGAAAAGTCCACCGGCGACTTCTCGGTGTCGGGCGGCTACTCCACGACCGACGGTGCGCTGGCCGAAGTCTCGATCTCCGAGCGCAACCTGCTCGGCCGAGGCCTATTCGCCAAGGCGTCCGTCACCTACGGGCAGTATGCGCGCGGCTATTCGCTGTCCTTCGTCGAGCCGTACCTGCTCGACTACCGCGTCGCGCTCGGCCTCGACCTCTATCAGCGCCAGCAGCTGTCCAACAGCTACATCTCCTACGGCACCAAGACGCTGGGCTTCAGCCCGCGCCTCGGCTTCAGCCTGCGCGAAGATCTGGCCTTGCAGCTGCGGTACTCGGTCTATCGTCAGGAAATCACGCTGCCGTCCTATCTGCAGGACTGTAACAACACGTTGGGCACCGCGGCGAATACGAGCCCGGCCTTCTCCGCCGCAAATGGCGGTGTCCCCGATCTCAGCTCCACCAACGGCCTCGGGTGCTACCAGAACGGCGAAGCTTCGCTGCCGGTGCGCAAGGAGCTGGCGAACGGTGCGACGCTGACCTCGGCGCTCGGCTACTCGCTGAACTACAACACGCTCGACAACAACAAGAACCCGAACGACGGCCTCCTGATCGACTTCAAGCAGGACTTCGCCGGCGTCGGCGGCGACGTCTCCTACCTGAAGACTGCGGTCGATGCGAAGTACTACCAGTCGCTGGTGTCCGATCTCGTCGGCCTCGTCCACGTGCAGGGCGGTATCCTCAACAAGTGGGGCAGCACCGAACTGCGCATGCTCGACCACTTCCAGATGGGTCCGAACCTCGTGCGCGGTTTTGCGCCGAACGGCATCGGTCCGCGCGACCTGAATCCGTTCGGCACGCAGGACGCGCTTGGCGGCACCAAGTACTGGGGCGCATCGCTCGAATTGCAGATGCCGTTCTGGTTCCTGCCCAAGGAAGTGGGTCTGAAGGGCGCGGTCTATGCCGACGCCGGCGGCCTTTACGATTACCAGGGCCCGACGACTTGGGCGCTTACCGGCGAAACGACGACGACGAAGAACTCGAACTGTACGCCGTCGACGGTCAACCCGGCCACGGCTGGAACGTGTACGGGATTGGTGTATGACAACGGTAATGTCGTCCGCTCGTCGGTGGGTGTCGGTCTGATCTGGCAGTCTCCGTTCGGACCGCTGCGCTTCGACTATGCGGTCCCGCTGACCAAGGGTGCGTATGACCGCGTGCAGCAGTTCCGGTTCGGCGGCGGTACGTCGTTCTAAGCGGATCTCCGGCCGGACCTCGACGGGGTGGAATGGCGCAGCCGTCCTTCTTCAAGAAGCCGCCTGCGTCGGCGCTGGCTGATATCGCCACGCTGACGAAGGCGCAGCTGGTCGACCCGGCCCGGGCCGGCCATATCATCACGGGCCTGGCTTCGCTTGACGAAGCCGGCCCGATGCATCTGACGTTCTTCGACAACCTCAAATATGTCGACCAGCTCAAGGCGACCAAGGCCGGCGCGTGCCTCGTCAGCCCGCGCTTCGAGGCGCAGGTGCCGGCCCACGTCGCCGCGCTACGCGTGGCGCAGCCGTTCCGCGCCTTCGTCAGGATCTCCCGGGAATGGCACGGCGATGCGCTCAGGCCGCAATCCTCGGTCGGCAATGACGGAATCGCGCCGTCAGCGATCATCGATCCGACGGCGCGTCTGGAGGACGGCGTCGTGGTCGATCCGCTGGCCGTGATCGGCCCCGAGGTCGAGATCGGCAGCGGCACCGTGATCGGCGCAGGCGCGGTGATCGGCCCCGGCGTCAAGATCGGCCGGGACTGCGACGTCGGCGCCCGCACGGCGATCCAGTGCGCCCTGATCGGCAACAACGTGCTGATCCACCCCGGCTGCTCGATCGGCCAGGACGGCTACGGCTTCGTTTTTTTCGGTCCCGAGGGCCATCTCAAGGTCCCGCAGACCGGACGAGTGCTGATCCAGAATGACGTCGAGGTCGGCGCCGGCACCACGATCGATCGCGGGTCCTTGCGTGACACCGTGATCGGCGAGGGGACCAAAATCGACAACCAGGTCCAGATCGGCCACAATGTGACCATCGGCCGGAACTGCCTGCTGGCAGCTCAGATCGGCCTCGCCGGTAGCCTGACGATCGGCGACAACGTGGCGCTGGGAGCGAAGGTTGGCATCAACAATCACCTCAAGATCGGCGATGGGGCTCAGGTCACCGCGATGAGCGGCGTCAAGGACGACATCCCGGCAGGCGGACGCTGGGGCGGCTTTTTTGCCAAGCCGACCAAGCAGTGGTTCAAGGAGATTATCGCGGTGGAGCGTCTGGTGCGCGACAGCAAGGCCGATCCGAAGGACGAGGGACAGGAGTGATGGAGGAAGCACCGGTCAGGTTCGAGCTCGTGGATATCAACGCGATTCTGCGTACGCTTCCGCACCGCTTTCCGATGCTGCTGATCGATCGGGTGATCAACATCCGCACCGACTATAGCGGCATCGGGGTCAAGAACGTCACCTTCAACGAGCCGGCCTTCCAGGGGCATTTCCCCGAGCGGCCGGTCTATCCAGGCGTGATGATGATCGAGGCGATGGCGCAGACCGCGGGCGTGATCGGCATCACCTCGGTCGATGGCACCGAGAAGCCACGGGCGGTGTATTTCCTCACCATCGACAAGTGCAAATTCCGTAAGCCCGTGCTGCCCGGCGACACCATCGAATATCACATGCGCTCGATCGGCCGTCGCAAGGCGATGTGGTGGTTTCACGGCGACGCCAAGGTCAACGGCCAGGTCGTCGCCGAAGCCGACGTCGGCGCGATGCTGACGGACTGAGGCCAGCCGGCCAGCGGCGCTATTTCACCGGCTTTTGCGTCGGACAGTCATAGCGTTCGCCGGAGGCCGGTCGCCGGATCGTCCGGTTGAAGAACTGGCCCATCGACGGCGCGCCCATCAGTGCCGCAACGGTGTGGGGCGGTACGCCGCAATAGCGATCATAGGTACCGTTGACGGCGACGATCAGATTATTTTGCGCGACGTCGTAGCAGACGCGCTACTGCGGTTGATATCGCGGCACGCGAACGCCGCGAGATCGACGGGGCCGCGTCCTCGTATCTCGACCATTTCAGATACGATCGGCGCAGCCATCAACTGCGAAAGCAGGATTGCTATGGTCCTGACCACGGTCTCTTCAAGCTCCGTGTGAAGTCGTTAACGAGCCGAGGAGGCTCGCTCCTTTGGGACTTGAAACAAGCCGAGATGATACGTCACTGGACAGATCACGCAAAGTCGCGCTAACCACCGGAAAACCGAGCGACTTCAACGGATAGCCAGACCTTCTTAATGAGCAAGATTGATCCCACCGCGCGCGTGGAAGACGGCGCCGTGATCGGCGAGGGCACAGAGATCGGGCCCTACTGCATCATCGGCCCGAACGTCGTGATCGGCAAAAATTGCAAGTTGATCGGGCATGTGCACATCACGGCACAGACGACGATCGGCGACGATTGCACCATCTATCCGTTCGCCTCGCTCGGCACGCCGCCACAGTCGCTCAGCTATCGCGGCGAGCTGACGAAGCTACGGATTGGCTCAGGCTGCACCATCCGCGAATCCGTGACCATGAATGCCGGCACCGTCGCTGGCGGCGGCCTCACAGAGGTCGGCGACCGCGGCTATTTCATGAACTGCAGCCATGTCGGGCATGACTGCCACGTCGGCAACGACGCAATCTTCGCGACCTCGGCGACGCTCGGAGGTCACTGTGAGATCGGCGACTTCGTCTTCATCGGCGGGTTGTCTGCGGTGCACCAGTTCACCCGCATCGGCCCGCAGGTCATGGTCGGTGGCGTTTGTGGCGTGCGCGACGACATCATCCCGTTCGGGCTCGTCAACGGCCAGTATGCGGTGCTCGAAGGTCTCAACATCATCGGCATGAAGCGGCGCAAGTTCACCAAGCAGCGGCTGGCGAGCGTGCGCGCGTTCTATCAAAAGCTGTTCCACGGCCCCGGCATTTTCGCCGAGCGGCTCGCCTCGGTGCAGCCGCTTGCGGCTGAGGATCCCGCGATCGCCGAAATCCTCGACTTCATCGGCAAGGCCAAGCATCGCCCGCTCTGTCTTCCCGCGATCGGCCAATAGTCACGGGATGGCCGCAGGCATGACATCGGCGGCTCCAGAGATTTCGTCACCGGTCGGCGTCATCGCCGGCGGTGGCGCCATGCCGTTTGCGGTTGCGGAGTCGCTCGCCGCGCGTGGCATCGCGCCGGTGCTGTTTCCGCTGCGCGGCGCCTGCGATCCGGTCCAGGTGGAAAAATTCCGACATCGCTGGATCTCGGTCGGGCAGCTCGGCCGTGCCATGCGGCTGTTTCGCGAAGAGGGCTGCCGCGACCTGATCTTCATCGGCACCTTGATGCGGCCGTCGCTGTCGGAAGTGCGCATCGATCTCAAGACGCTCCGGCTCCTCGGGCATGTCGTCCGCGCGTTTCGCGGCGGCGACGACCATCTTCTGTCCGGCGTCGGCCGCATGCTCGAGCAGGACGGCTTTCGCATGGTTGGGATCAAGGACGTCGCGCCCGATCTGCTGATGCCCGAGGGCTGCATCACCCGCGCCTGGCCGGCAGACAACGCCAGGAGTGACATCGAGCGCGGCCGCGCGGTGCTGGCTGCGCTGAGCCCGTTCGACATCGGCCAGGCCGTGGTCGTGATCGACGGCCATGTGGTCGCGGTCGAGGACATCGAGGGGACCGACGGGCTGCTCCAGCGCGTGACGCGGCTGCGCAGCGAGGGCCGCATCCGCGCGGCGCGCGGGCGCGGCGTGCTGGTCAAGGCGCCGAAGAGCGGACAGGATTTGCGCTTCGATCTGCCGACGATCGGCCCGCGCACCGTCGAAGGTGTCGCCAGCGCTGGTCTTTCGGGCGTCGCCGTGATCGCGGGCAACACCATCGCCGCCGAGCCGCAGGCGATGATCGAGCGCGCCGACGCCAACTATCTCTTCGTCATCGGCCTGCAAGCGTGATGCCGGTGCGAGATCCAAAGCGGAAGATCTTTCTGATCGCCACGGAGGAATCCGGCGACCGCTTGGGAAGCGCGCTCATGAAGGTACTGCGCCAGCGGCTCGGCGATGGTGTGCAGTTCGAAGGCGTCGGCGGCCGCACCATGGCGCGCGAGGGGCTGGTCTCCCTTTTCCCCATCGAGGAGCTGTCGATCGTCGGTTTTGCCGCCGTCGTGCAGCAACTGCCGAAAATCCTGCGGCTGATCCGCGAGACCGCGGATGCCGTGACGGAAGCTGCGCCCGACGCACTCGTCATCATCGACAGTCCCGACTTCACCCATCGCGTCGCGCGCCGCGTCCGCGCGAGCAATCCGGCGATCCCGATCGTCGACTACGTCTCGCCCTCGGTCTGGGCCTGGCGGCCGGGCAGGGCACGGGCCATGCTGTCCTATGTCGATCACGTGCTCGGCCTGCTGCCGTTCGAGCCCGAGGAATACCGCAAGCTCCGCGGCCCGCCGTGCAGCTATGTCGGTCATCCCCTGATCGAGCAATTGTCGTCGCTGCGGCCGAATGCGGAGGAGCAGAAGCGCCGCGATGGCGAGCCGCCGATCCTGCTGGTCTTGCCCGGCAGCCGCCGCAGCGAGATCAGGCATCATCTCGACGTGTTCGGCGCGGCGCTCGGCCGGTTGCAGGCCGGCGGCCAGCGTTTCGAATTGGTGCTGCCGACCATGTCGCATCTCGAACCGACGGTGCGCGAGGGCACCGCAAGCTGGCTGGTCAAGCCGCAGATCGTGGTCGGCGAAGCCGAGCGGCGTACCGCGTTCCGGACCGCGCGCGCGGCACTGGCGAAATCCGGCACGGTGACGCTGGAGCTGGCGCTGTCGGGCATTCCGATGGTGACGGCCTATCGCGTCGGCGCGATCGAGGCCTTCATCCTGCGCCGCGCCGTCCGCGTCTCCTCCGTGATCCTCGCCAATCTCGTGATCGGCAAAGAGGTGATCCCCGAGTTTTTGCAGGAGGATTGCACGCCGGAAAAGCTCTCCGAGGCGCTGACCGAGGTGCTGACGGATACGCCATCACGGAAGCAACAGGTCGAGGCCTTCGCTCGGCTCGACACGATCATGTCGACCGGCAACAAGTCGCCGAGCGTGCTCGCCGCCGACATCGTGCTTGCGACGATGCGGAAGGGGAGGCGTTAAGAGGCCGCTTCGTAAGGTGGGCAAAGCGTAGTGTGCCCACCGCTTCTGTCATTGTTGGGGAGAGATGGTGGGCACGGCACTTTGCGCCTTTGCCCACCCTACGATCTACCCAAACAAAAACGGCGCCATCCATGATGGCGCCGTTTCGTTTGGCCTTGGACCCGACCTTACTTGCGCTGGCCGATCGGCAGGTAGTCGCGCTTGGTGACGCCGGTGTAGAGCTGGCGCGGGCGGCCGATCTTCTGCTGCGGATCCTCGATCATCTCGCTCCACTGGCTGATCCAGCCGACGGTGCGCGCGACCGCGAACAGCACGGTGAACATCGAGACCGGGAAACCCATCGCCTTCAGCGTGATGCCCGAATAGAAGTCGACGTTCGGGTAGAGCTTGCGGTCGATGAAGTACTGGTCGCTGAGCGCGATCTTCTCGAGCTCCAGCGCGACCTTCAGCATCGGATCGTCGCCATGGCCCATCTCCTTGAGCACGGCGTGACACATCTTCTGCATGATCTTGGCACGCGGATCGTAGTTCTTGTAGACGCGATGGCCGAAGCCCATCAGGCGGACTTCGCTGTTCTTGTCCTTCACCTTGGCGATGAACTCGGGAATCTTGTCGACCGTGCCGATCTGATAGAGCATGTTCAGCGCGGCTTCGTTGGCGCCGCCATGCGCCGGGCCCCACAGGCAGGCGATGCCGGCCGCGATGCAGGCGAACGGATTGGCGCCGGAGGAGCCGGCGATGCGCACCGTGGAGGTCGAGGCGTTCTGCTCGTGGTCGGCGTGCAGGATGAAGATCTTCTCCAGCGCGTCAGCGAGCACTGGGCTGACCTTGTACTCCTCGCAGGGTACCGCGAAGCACATGTTGAGGAAGTTCTCGGCGAAGCCGAGCGAGTTCTTCGGATACACGAAAGGCTGGCCGACGGTGTACTTGTAGGCCATTGCCGCCAGCGTCGGGATCTTCGCGATCATGCGCATGGAGGCGATCATGCGCTGCTTCGGATCGTTGATGTCGGTGGAGTCGTGATAGAAGGCGGCGAGCGCGCCGACGGCCGCCACCATGATCGCCATCGGATGGGCGTCGCGGCGGAAGCCCTGGAAGAAGCGGGCCATCTGCTCGTGCACCATCGTGTGGTGCGTGACGCGGTAGTCGAAATCCTTCTTCTGGGCCGCGGTCGGCAGATCCCCGTAGAGCAGGAGGTAGCAGGTCTCCAGGAAGTCGCCGTGCTCGGCGAGCTGCTCGATCGGATAGCCGCGGTATTCCAAAACGCCGGCGTCGCCGTCGATATAGGTGATCTTGGACTGGCAGCTCGCGGTCGAGGTAAAGCCCGGATCGTAGGTGAAGAGGCCGGATTGGCCGTACAGCTTGCCGATGTCGACGACGTCAGGCCCGACGCTGCCGCTCAGGATCGGGAGATCGTAGTTCTTGTTTCCGACCGTCAGCGTTGCTGTTTTTGTGGATTTTGCGTCCATCGTAAGTCCCCGATGAATTGTGAAACGGGCCGGACCTGATCGTTCCCCACGAGATGGCGGGGCAAGCCGGATATTCCAGAAGGTACGGGTGAGATGGGTATATTATTGCTGTGTGCGCTGCAAGATGGGCACCGCACAGGACTTACGTCGTAGACTGATCCTTCAGCCGGCCCAGGCTTTCCTGGCGTCCCAGGACGTCCAAAACCTCGAAAATACCGGGCGAGGTGGACCGTCCCGTCAGCGCGGCCCGCAGTGGCTGGGCGACCGCACCGAGCTTGAGACTATTTTCCTCGGCGAAAGCGCGCAGCGCGGCTTCCGCGGTGGCCGCGCTCCAGCTCTCGACATTCTCCAGCGCGGAATGAAGCCGGCCGATCAGCGCCCGGTTCTCCGGCGTCAGCAGGGCTGCCGCCTTGGGATCGAGCTCCAGCGGGCGGTCGGCGAAGATGAAATAGGCGCCGTCGATCAGCTCGATCAGCGTCTTGGCGCGCTCCTTCAGGCTCGGCATGGCCTTCAGAATCTGAGCGCGCGTGGCATCGTTCAGCTTGGCCTTGAGCTCGGCCTTCCCTGGGACGTAGTCGAGCACGTCCTCGAACATCTTCACGAGCGATTGATCGTCCGCGCTACGGATGTAGTGGCCGTTGAGGTTCTCGAGCTTGGCAAAGTCAAAACGCGCGGCGGCGCGGCCGACGCTGGCGAGGTCGAACGCGGCAATCATCTCCTCGGTCGAGAAGATCTCCTGGTCGCCATGGCTCCAGCCGAGGCGGACGAGGTAGTTGCGTAGCGCGGCCGGCAGATAGCCCATGGCGCGGTAGGCGTCGACGCCGAGCGCGCCGTGCCGCTTGGAGAGTTTTGAGCCGTCCGGGCCGTGGATGAGCGGGATGTGCGACATGCTCGGCAGCGTCCAGCCCATCGCATCGTAGATCTGCTTCTGGCGGGCGGCGTTGATCAGATGGTCGTCGCCGCGGATCACATGGGTGACGCCCATGTCGTGGTCGTCGACCACCACCGCGAGCATGTAGGTCGGCGTGCCATCGCCGCGGAGCAGGACGAGGTCGTCGAGGTTCTCGTTCTGCCAGACCACGCGACCCTGCACCTGGTCCTCGATCGCGGTCTCGCCGGTCTGCGGCGCGCGCAGCCGGATCGTCGGCTTGACGTTGCCTGGCGCGGTTGCCGGATCGCGATCGCGCCACATCCCGTCATAGAGGCGGGTGCGGCCCTCGGCGCGCGCCTTCTCGCGCATCGCGGCGAGCTCCTCGGCGGTGGCGTAGCAGTGATAGGCCTTGCCGTCGGCGAGCAGCTGCTCGGCCACCTCGCGGTGACGGGCGGCGCGGCTGAACTGGTAGATGACGTCGCCATCCCAGCCGAGCTCCAGCCATTTCAGCCCGTCGAGGATGGCGCCGATCGCCGCCTCGGTGGAGCGTTCGCGGTCGGTGTCCTCGATCCGCAGCAGCATCTTGCCGCCGTGCTTCTTCGCATAGAGCCAGTTGAACAGCGCCGTGCGGGCGCCCCCGATATGCAGGAAGCCGGTCGGCGAGGGGGCGAAGCGTGTGACGACGGAATCGGTCATGAGTGGAACGGCCTATGCATTGGAGGCGGTGGTGTATAGCAGGAACGGTGCATAACTAAAGCCTGCCGGCGGACCGCTTCGGACCGGGCTGAGGGCTTGGCTCAGCCTCCCGAAACTGGCAGAAGGACCGCTGATTTCCCTACAGGATTTTCGGAATGACGACAGAACCGGTGGCGACTGAGGCGGGGCGCGATTTCATTCGTGACATCGTCCAGGCCGATCTCGATGCGGCCAGGTACAAGGAGATCGTGACCCGGTTCCCGCCGGAGCCGAACGGGTACCTGCATATCGGCCATGCCAAGTCGATCGCGCTCAATTTCGGCATCGCCGAGGAATTTCGCGGCCGCTGCCACCTGCGCTTCGACGACACCAATCCGGTCAAGGAGGAGCAGGAGTATATCGACTCCATCCAGGCCGACGTGCATTGGCTCGGCTTCGACTGGGGCAAGAACCTGTTCTTCGCCTCGGACTATTTCGACCGCCTCTACGAATGGGCGGAGAAGCTGATCCGGGATGGCCTTGCCTATGTCGACGACCAGACCCAGGACGAGATCAGGCTCACACGGGGCACGCTGACCGAGCCCGGCAAGAATTCGCCGTTCCGCGACCGCACGGTGGAGGAGAACCTCGACCTGTTCCGCCGCATGAAGGCGGGCGAATTCCCGAACGGCGCGCGCGTGCTGCGGGCCAGGATCGACATGACCTCGCCGAACATCAATCTGCGCGATCCCGTGATGTACCGCATCCTGCATGCGCATCATCCGCGCACCGGCGACAAATGGTGCATCTATCCGAGCTATGACTACGCGCATGGCCAGTCGGATGCGATCGAGAGCATCACCCATTCGATCTGCACGCTGGAATTCGAGGATCACCGCCCGCTCTACGACTGGTTCATCGAGAAGCTGCCGGTGCCCTCGGAGCCGCATCAGTACGAATTCGCGCGGCTGAACCTGACCTACACGGTCCTGTCGAAGCGCGTGCTGACCCAGCTCGTGCGCGACGGCCACGTCGCAGGCTGGGACGATCCGCGCATGCCGACCATGGCGGGCCTGCGCCGTCGCGGCGTGCCGCCGGCGGCCCTTCGCGAGTTCGTCAAGCGTATCGGCGTGGCGAAAGCCAACAGCGTGGTCGACGTCGGCATGCTCGAATTCTGCATCCGCGAGGAGTTGAACCGCACGTCGCAGCGGCGCATGGCGGTGCTGCGACCGCTGAAGGTCGTGATCGAGAACTATCCGGAAGGGCAGGTCGAGGAGCTCGAGGCGATCAACCATCCCGACGATGCGTCCGCCGGCACGCGCAAGATCGCGTTCTCCCGCGAGATCTATATCGAGCGCGACGACTTCATGGAGAACCCGCCGAAAAAGTTCTTCCGCCTGTCGCCGGGCAACGAGGTGCGGCTGCGCTACGCCTATTTCATCAAGTGCACCGGCGTGATCAAGAACGACGCCGGCGAGGTCATCGAGCTCCGCTGCACCTATGATCCCCTGACCAAGGGCGGCAACGCGCCCGATGGCCGCAAGGTCAAGGCGACGATGCACTGGCTGCCTGCGGCGCAGTCGGTGCCGGCGGAGATCCGCGTCTACAACCAGCTGTTCTCGAACCCGAGCCCGAACGCTGCCAATTTTGCCGCCGACCTCAACCCGCAGTCGCTGGAGATCCTTCCCGACGCGCGGATCGAGGTGTCCGTGGCAGAGAGCAACGCGACCGAGCCGATGCAGTTCGAGCGGCAGGGCTATTTCGTGCGCGACAAGGATTCGACGCCGGGCAAGCCGGTGTTTTCGCGCACGATCGGCCTGCGCGACACGTTTGCGAAGGAAGTCGCCAAGGGCTGAGGCAGAACAAGAGTTGCGGGTGGTGCGATTAGTTTAGCCCCTCCGTCGGGATGCGATCGCCTCAGTCAGTTCGACGGCAAAGAGGGACAACATGAGGCCCACCATCGGCACTGCGGGGACCAAATATCGCCAGATGTCGAGGGTATGGGCGCCTGCGGCGGTCGCAACCGAAGCCGCCCACATTGCGATCACGATGCCTGCGCGCGTCAAGAACCGGAGGCGCCGGCGCCGCGCTGCGGTTACTGCCCAAAATATGAGGGCGATGACGAAGGCGGTGGACAACGCCATGTACAGATAGGCGGAGAAACCTGGGAGATCGGCCAGAAGGTTGATCCGAACTGGTCCGCCTTGCAGTTCGATCGGCTGAGCCGCCGGGGCGTGCCGCGTCATGATGTCGGACACGTGCGGCACGTCGTCGGTCGACACCGGCACGGCAGGGTCAAGTCCGTAGGGCGGCCACGCGACCGAGGCGCCATAGGCCATCTGACGGACGAACTTGCCCGCCCAGGCCAGCGGCCGGTCGCGCACGGCGGTCAGGAAGATGCGCCGATAGGCCGCGGCCGCGCGGACGGCATTCCCGGCATCGCCGGCGACGTCTCGATCCAATGCGGTGTCGAAGAGGCACGCGTCACCGAAGAACCCGAGCACGGGCCAGCGACCCGGCTCGGCGGCGAAGTCGGCAGCAAGCCGCGCCATCGCAGCCTCAACGCGGACGCCGGCCGCCGACACGATCTCCCGTCGCGCTGAATCGCTTCCGAGCACGATGTTCAGGTGGTTGCAGAACAGTGTCTTGGAGACGAACACGACCGAGGCTTCGTCGGAGTTCGAAGCCCCGAACCGGGAACCCGCGGCGAGGAGCCCCAGCGCTGCCGCCACGGACACGGCAATCACGGCGAGGCGCGCGGACGTGTCGGGCCGGGCGAGGCTGACGCCCACCAGGATGGCGACGATTGGGATCAGGACTCCCTGCGATCTGAAGCACGCCGCGAGCGCAGCGCACAGGATGGAGGCCGCGACCGCGCAGCAACGCATTGCTCCTTTGCCGATGCAGGTTGCAACGAGCAGTCCGGCCATTGCAAGATTGACGAAGACCGCAAAGAAAAGCTCTGCGGTGATGACGTTCCTGAATAACAGAAGGCCCGGATACGTCGCCACGAGGATGATCGGCACGAGCCCAACGACGCTGCGCGTCGTTGCCTGGGCGGTTGCTGCAAGCGTCAGCACCAGGACGGCCCACGCCGCCTGCTGCACGCGCACCACCGTCCCAAGGCCGCCTCCCAACGCGAATATCACGGCCAGGAACGCCGGATAGCCCGGGTCGCGTCCCCCCGCCACGGTCGGCCTTCCGGCCTCAAGCGTGAGAAATGCAGATTCCACGAAGGAAGGCGTGTCACCCCAGATGACCGAGACCGCGGGCCCGAACGACGCAACGATCACCACCAGCAGTGCGGCCCACGCGAGCACAGCCCACGGGGACGCGACGCCGCCCAGGCTGGCGGCTCCGCCCGTTGCACGTGCTGGAGGTTCGCGGTCAGGCCGCATGATCGCCGTCTAACAGTACGTCTCGTCGTTCCGGGGCGCGCGCGGCGCGAACCCGGAATGACGAAGTTGTCGAGACTCCGAGCACATAGCCTCTGGATTCCGGGGGTCGCGGGCTTTGCCCGCGCCCCCGGAATGACGGGAGGACAAAGCGTCAGGGCACAGCACTAAATGTCATAGTAGAGATGGAACTCATAAGGATGCGGTCGCAGCCGGATCGGGTCGATCTCCTTCTTTCGCTTGTAGTCGAGCCAGGTTTCGATCACATCGGCGGTGAAGACGCCGCCGCGCAGCAGGAACGCGTGATCGCGCTCGAGCGCCTCCAGCGCCTGGTCCAGCGATCCCGGTGTCGACTTCACTTCTTTCGCTTCGGCAGGTGGGAGGTCATAGAGGTTCTTGTCGATGGGGCTGCCGGGGTCGATCCGATTGTCGATACCGTCGAGGCCGGCCATCAGCATCGCGGCAAACGCCAGGTAGGGATTGCAGGATGGATCGGGCGAACGAAACTCGACGCGCTTTGCACGCGGGTTCGGCGAGTACATCGGAATCCGGCAGCAGGCCGAGCGATTGCGCTGGGAGTAGACGAGGTTGATCGGAGCCTCATAGCCCGGCACCAGACGCCGGTAGGAGTTCGTTGTGGGCGCGCAAAGCCCGCACAACGCCCAGGCGTGCGTCAAGAGCCCGCCGATGTAGTGGCGGGCGAACTGGCTCAATTCGGCGTAGTCGCCCTTGTCGTAGAACAGATTGGTCTCACCCTTCCACAGCGACTGGTGAACGTGCATGCCCGAAGCGTTGTCCTCGAACAGCGGCTTCGGCATGAACGTCGCAGTCTTGCCGTGCTTATGCGCGGTGTTCTTCACCACGTATTTGTAGATCATTAAATTGTCGGCCATGCGGGTCAGCGTGGTGAAGCGCATGTCGATCTCGTTTTGGCCGCCGGTTGCCACTTCATGGTGATGGGCTTCGATCTGGATGCCCAGCTCTTCCATCGTCAGCACCATTTCGGTGCGCAGCGCCTGCATGCTGTCGGTCGGAGGAACGGGAAAGTATCCCTCCTTTGGGCGCGGCTTGTGAGCCAGATTCGGCTCTTCGTCCTTGCCCGTGTTCCAGCTGCCTTCGCTGGAATCGATTTCGTGGAAGGCGTGGTTGATGCCCTGTCCGTAGCGCACGTCGTCGAAGACGAAGAACTCAGCTTCTGGCCCGAAGTAACTGATATCGGCGCGTCCGGTGCCCTTCAGATAGGTTTCGGCCTTTTGGGCGATATAGCGGGGGTCGCGGCTATAGGATTGACCGGTCACGGGGTCGCGGATGTTACAGATCAGGACCAGCGTCTTCGCCGGACTATAGGGGTCGACGAAGGCCGTCGCCGGATCCGGGACAACCAGCATGTCGCTTTCCTGGATCTCCTGGAAGCCGCGGATCGATGAGCCGTCGAATCCAATGCCTTCGTTGAGGGCATCGACACTCACTGCGCTTGGCGGGACAGAGAAATGTTGCCACACACCCGGGAGGTCAGTGAACCGCAGGTCGATCATCTGGACCTTCTCGTCCTTGATCGCCTTCAGGATATCTTCGGCTGTCGCACAATTTCCAACCATGGCTTCGCTCCCAGCATGATGAGATGCCCGTCTTGCGGGTCGCGTTGCCGTTCAGCCGCAGCCGAACGGCTTGCGACGGATTGTGGTCCATACTTTGTGTTGCCGCCGCTCCAGCCTCAATCCGGTTTGGCGGCACTGGAGTCAGGCGGCCACGGCGCCGGCCGCTTCAACTTTGGTGAGGCCCGCGCATAAGCCTTCATGGCGTCTTCGATATGGCGCCAGGTCCTGGCCAGTTCGAGTTCGCCCTTTGACTCGAGATCGATGGCGTTCTGGGCGGCCTCCGCAATCGCCTTGGGGCCATGCGCTTCCAGCAACTGCCGCGCATAGTCGTGGATTTCCATTTCTCGCATGGCGTCATCTCCCTCCTGTCCCGGGCAGCACGCGAACCGAGTGGGGCCGAGAACGGTAGACGTCGACACCTGTCAAGCGCAGCAAGTGTGCATCCTGGTGCGGCGCACTCGCAAGGGCTCTTTCCGGTGTCGGCTAGGATTGATTGAGGGCGTATCGGATCGCATGCGCGGCAACACAACGCAGGTTCGACGGATGCATTTTCATCAATGAATCCCCACATAATAGGAGAGGGGAGGTGAGCATCATGCGCATCCAACATTGGCAGGACGCTGCTAGCCTGTTGGTCGGCGTGTGGCTGGTCCTGTCGTCCTTCGTCCTGGGCCTGTCCGGAGCGGCTGTCTGGATAACCATCGCGCTCGGGCTAGGCGTCGTGCTGTTTGCCCTGGAGGCATTTGTCATCCCGTCCTATCTGGAAGAGTGGGGAGAGATGCTGCTGGGTCTGGCTCTGGTGCTGGCGCCTTGGACCATCGACTATGAGTCGCCATCAGCCACGGTGAGCAGCGTACTGTCCGGCATATTGGTGATCCTGCTCGGTGTCTGGGAGTTGATGACCGATCGTGACTTCAGCACATGGTGGCACGATCGTTGGCATCGCTTGGTCGGCTGACAAGAGCCGTGAGCCGAGTGCTCCGCTTCAGGTCCGAGAGGCGGGATGGGCTCCAGCATGCCGAAAGAGAAGTGCGGTGCAGGGCCCTGCGGTCCTGCACCGGGATCATTTGATCACTCGGCGGCTCTCGGCTCGATCGGCTGCCAGATGCTGATCTTGTGCGTTTCCGGCATCAGGAAGAGGGCGAGCACGAAGCACACCGCGGGCACCACGATTGGGTAGATCAGGGCGTAACCGATGCTGCCGGTCGCGGCAAATGCCGCCGACGTGATGAACGGCACCAATCCGCCGCCCCAACCGTTGCCGATGTGGTACGGCACGGAGACCGACGTGTACCGGATCCTGGCGGGGAAGAATTCCGCCAGAAACGCGCCCACCGGCCCATAAACCATCCCGACATAGCAAACGAGGATGAAGATGATGAAGGTTGCGGTCGCATAGTTGATGTTTCCGGGCTGCGTCACTGATCCAAGCCACAGATACAGTGGATAGTAGGTGATGGCGGCGAGCAGCATGCCGCTGAGAATGACCGGCTTGCGGCCGATCTGATCCGATAGCCAGCCGAAGAAGATCAGGCTCGGCGTCGCAACGAGCAATGCGGCTCCCACGATGTAGGAGGAAGTCAGCGCGTCCACCTTGGAGACCTGCTGCAGAAAGTACAGCGCCCAGAACTGACCGCTGTACCAGACCACGCCCTGTCCGATCAGGACCACAACGGCGATGCCGATATATTTGAGGTTCGAACTGAGGAAGGCCTCCTTCCACGGGTTCCTCGTCATCTGGCCGCGGTCCCTGATCTCCTGGAAGATCGGCGTCTCCTGGAGCTGGAGGCGGATATAGATCGCGATGGCCACCAGCAGGAAGGACACCAGGAACGGAACGCGCCACGCCCATGCGTCGAAGGCCTCATTGCCGGCATAGGTCCGCGTGAGGATGATCACGGCCAGCGACACCACGATGCCGAGCGTTGGAGAGGTCTGCAGCCACCCGGTGTAGTAGCCGCGCCGATCGTCCGGCACATGCTCGGCAACGTAGGTGATGGCGCCGCCATATTCGCCGCCCAGGCACAGGCCCTGGATCATGCGCAGGCCGAACAGAGCGAACGCGGCCGTCAGGCCGATCGACTGGTAGGTCGGGATCAATCCGATTGCGCCTGTGCCCAGTCCCATTCCGCTGAGCGTGATGAGAAAGGTGTATTTGCGGCCGACCCGGTCACCCATCCATCCGAAGAGGAAGGCCCCCAGCGGGCGGATCAGAAATCCTGCGGTGAACAGCGCGATGGTGCTGAGCAGGGCTGCAACCGGATGGGATTGCTCGAAGAACTTGACCGAGAGAACTGCGGCCAGGCTGCCAAAGATATAGAAGTCATACCATTCGATTACGTTTCCCACCGATGCAGCGATGATCACGCGGCGAAAATCGCTCGGTACCTGCATGTGCAACTCCTATGGTTTCAAAACGTCTCCTCGCTCGTTTCAGCGGTCGTGTTCTCGCGGAAGAGCGTGATGCGCGGCGTCGCAGGCGCCAGTTCAAGGAGTTGCGTCGGCAACGTCTGATCCCAGGCGCGCTTTGCGTCACCTGAGATGAGCTCCAGCGGCCTAAGAACCGCGAGCCACCACTGCCTTGCCCGTCTGTCGGGGAGGCGGGGAACCGTAGTGTAGTCCCACCAGGGGTCGGCAACTTATGAGACTTTCGGCGCAATCGACCTGACACGAGGCGTTTTGCGAGGAGGTCGCAAGGGCTCAGATTCTCCGCGACCTACGGTGAGCGGCGAACGGAAAGGTCTCTCAGGCGTTGTGAGGGCTGCAGAAGAGGATCCCGCACGATGCAGACCATCGCAGAGCATATGGAAGTGATCGGCGCCGACGGCGTTCATATCGGCACCGTCGACCGTGTCGAAGGCAACCGCATCAAGCTGACTAAAAAGGACAGCGGCGAGGGCAGTCACAAGGGCCATCATCACTTCATCGACAAGGGCCTCGTAGCCGATGTCGAGGGCAACAAGGTCCGGCTTTCCGCCAAGGCAGCGGTGGCCGTGACGATGGAAGAGGAAAAGTAGCGGCCCCTCGACCGGTTCCCTTTTCGTTCGGCTATTCGCATCCCCGCGCCTTCCGGTAGCCTCCGCACCCGTCGCGTATCGTAAGGTGCAGGAATGGCGGAGCCTTCCCGGCCACACCGCTCGCAAGGGATTGCCGGGACATGGCCAACGGGCCGTGCCGCGTCGGCTGGCGGCCTTGTGCCGGCAGGCTTTGGCGCGTGGTCGTCGCTGGCCGAGACATTGCGCGGATGGGCCAAGGCGGAAGCCGGCGCGGGGCGGCTGCTGCCGTGGGTGCCCGTGGCCTTCGGTACCGGGATTGCTCTCTATTTTGCCGCCGACCACGAACCCGTGCTCTCGGTCGCCGCGATCACGGCACTGGTGCTCATGGCAGGCGCCGTGCTGTTGCGGCGGAGCCGGTTGTTCGCACCCGCCATGATGATCGCCGCAATCGCCGCAGGCTTTGCCACGGCGACCTGGAAAACTGCGCGCATTGCTCACACCGTTCTGGCAAAGCCGCTCTATTCGGTGGCGCTATCCGGCTTCGTCGAGACGCGCGATATCCGCGAGCGCACCGACCGCTTCGTGTTGCGCGTGACGGCGATGGAGGCGCAGCGCGGCGACATCCAGCTCGAGCGTGTGCGGCTGTCGGTGCGCAAGGGCACAGCGCCGGAGGTCGGCAGCTTCGTGCAACTCAAGGCGCGGCTGATGCCGCCGCTCGCGCCGCTGCGGCCCGGCAGCTACGATTTCTCCCGCGACATGTTCTTTCAGGGCATCGGCGCGTCAGGCTTTGCAATGGGGGCGATCACGGTCGCCGCGCCACCGGAGACCGGAGGCTTGCGGCTGCGCTATGCCGCGATCATGCAGGGCCTGCGCGATGCGATCGACGCGCGCATCCGCGCCACGCTCGACGGCGACAATCGTGCGATTGCCACCGCGCTCCTCACCGGGCGGCGCGACGCAATCACCGAGCCCGTCAACGACGCGATGTTCATCTCCGGCCTCGGGCACGTGCTGTCGATCTCCGGCTACCACATGGCGGTCGTCGCCGGCGTCGTGTTCTTTGCGGTGCGCGCGCTGCTGGCGCTGGTCCCGGGATTTGCGGCGGGCTATCCGATCAAGAAATGGTCGGCTGCGGCAGCACTTGTGGCCGCCGCGTTCTACCTGCTGCTGTCCGGCGCGGAGGTCGCGACACAGCGCTCGTTTTTCATGACAGCGGTGGTGCTGATCGCGGTGATGGTCGATCGACGCGCCATCACCTTCCGCACGCTGGCGGTTGCCGCGATGATCGTGCTCGCGGTCGCGCCGGAGGCCCTGGTTCACCCCAGTTTCCAGATGTCGTTCGCGGCAACGCTTGGTCTTGTCGCGCTGGTGCAGATCGGCATGCCGAACCTGTTCGCGTCGCCCGACGATTCCGCCACCGCGCGCATCGCGCTCTGGGGTGGCCGCGAGCTCGTCATGCTGCTGATGGCCTCGCTGATCGCGGGGCTCGCGACCACGCCCTATGCCGCCTTCCATTTCCACCGCGTCACGCCCTACGGCGTACTCGCCAATCTCGCGGCGATGCCGGTGGTCTCGGCGCTGGTGATGCCCGCCGGACTTTTGGGGCTGATCGCAGCGCCGTTCGGGCTCGATGGCGTGTTCTGGTGGCTGATGGGGATCGGCATCGACTGGATGGTCGTTGTGACACGCTGGGTCGCGGCGTTACCGGGCGCCGTCGGCCGCATCACCGCCTTCGGGACCGGTCCGCTGATTGCCGCCAGCGTCGGCCTCGTTCTGATGGGCTTGTTGCGCACGCCGCTGCGCTGGGCGGGCGCCGTCGTGCTGGCGCTCGCGATTGGCTGGGCGCTGCACGTGCGCCAGCCCGACATCCTGATCGCAGGCGACGGCCGCAGCGTCGCGGTGCGAGGCAAGGATGGCCAACTGCACCTGATCCGAACCGGCAAGGACAATTTTCTTCTCAAGGAGTGGCTTGCAGCCGATGCCGATTCGCGCAGCGCGACCGATACCTCGCTCGCCGACGGCGTCTCATGCGACGAGGGCGGTTGCGTGACGCCGCTCGCCGATGGTCGTCTTGTCGCGCTGTCGCTGCGCGTCGATGCGCTGGCCGATGATTGCAGCCGTGCCGCGTTGGTGGTGACGGCGAAGCCGGCAGCAACCGATTGCGCGGCGATGGTCGTGGATCGCGAGCGTCTGAAGACGCAAGGCGCGCTCGTGCTGTCGCGCAGTGGCGACGGTTTCACGCTGCAAACGGTGAAAGCAAGAGGCGCAAACCGCCCCTGGTCGCCGGCTGGGGCCGGCGATAGCGATTTCGAGCTCAGCCTCGCACCGCGGCCGGCTACTCCACGCAGCAAAGACGCTACGCCGTCGGAGGCCGACCTGCAGGCCGAGGACTAGAAGACGCGTCAGCCGATCGGCAGGCGTGTCGTGGGCGTTTGGGTCGTGTGCTGCTCGACGGCGGGCTGCTCTATCTTCTCGCCGAGCGGCTGCGTTACCGGCAGTTGCAGAACCGTGGCACGCTGGCCTTCGACGAGCTGCGTCACCAGCACGTAGTTGCCGTCGGGGAATTCGATCGCATCATGATGACGATCGGGAATGTGCGGATCGACCTTGCCGAACTTGCCGACGCGCGAGTTGACGGTGCGCGTCCAGATCCAGCGATTGTCGTAGCGGACGTTGTCGGCGAAGGCGAGCTCGGTGCCGGGCAGAAGGCAGACGGCAACCGAGAGATCACGCTCCGACGCAAATCCACGCGTCGAGGTGCCGCGGAAGGTTGTCGTGACGATCGTCTCGCCGACTTGAGCGGGGCGGGTCGCAACGGCATGCAGGCTGTAGTCACACATCGGAGTGCTCCTCATGCGAGATAGCAGGTCCGCGCCCCCCGGAGGCGCAGGCCTCTATCAGAGTGGAAGCCTCCGAGTGTATCGCGTTTGTGGGCAAATCTGCGGCTCGTCTGCGCGTTGCCCGATCACTTTATCTTTCCCGGCTAACGAGGAACAAAGCCTCCCGCCGTGACTCTATCTTGGTTCACACCATTCACTCACGCGAGCTTTCATCAGCGGCCGGCGGGAGCCGAGTACCCCGAATAGGGCCAGCTCGCCTGCGCCGCAGGTGCGATCGCATTGTTGGCATTGCGGAATGGCGCACTGGTCGCTACCTGCTCCGTCTTGCGAACGGGATGGTGGTGTTGCGCTGCGTCGCTTGCGGATGCCGATCCCGCGATCAAGGCCGCCGTGATCACGCTCAAAATCATCTGTCGCATGGGTTTTTCCTCTGCATCGTGCACAGCGCTCTCGCGCCTGCGATGCTTGAGGATCTAGCTCCGCGCAGGTGTGGGGATAATCGCACCCGAAGTGAAAACACTATCCCGCCGGAGCGGACAATCCGTCCGCCCGTGTTGCTGCGCGATAGCCGGCGATCTGCCGGGCCATCAGTACTTCCGGTACAGCCCGATCAGCTTGCCCTGAATCTTCACCCGGTTCGGCGGCAGGATGCGCACCTCATAGGCGGTGTTGGCGGGCTCCAGCGCGATCGACGCACCGCGCCGGCGGAAGCGCTTGAGCGTCGCTTCCTCGTCGTCGATCAGCGCCACCACGATATCGCCGGTATCAGCGGTCTCGTTGCGCTGGATCAGCGCCATGTCGCCATCCAGGATGCCGGCGTCGACCATCGAATCGCCGCGCACCTCGAGCGCGTAGTGCTCGCCGGAGCCGAGCATGTCCGGAGGCACGCTGATGGTGTGGCTGCGGGTCTGCAATGCCTCGATTGGCGTGCCGGCCGCGATCCGTCCCATCACGGGCACGGCGACCGGACGCTCGCCGTCATCAACCGGAGCGCTTGCGCCCCGCACCTTGCCGAGATTGCCTTCGATGACGCTGGGCGTGAAGCCGCGGCGGCCTGCGCCTGCGGCCTGAAGCTCGGGCAGCTTGATGACCTCGATGGCGCGCGCGCGGTTGGGCAGGCGGCGGATGAAGCCGCGCTCTTCCAGCGCGGTGATCAGGCGGTGGATGCCCGACTTCGAGCGCAGATCGAGCGCGTCCTTCATCTCGTCGAAGGAGGGCGGCACGCCGCTTTCCTTGAGGCGCTCACTGATGAACCGCAGAAGCTCGTATTGTTTGCGCGTTAACATCTCGACCAAATCCCCCGGTTGATGTCGTTCGATTCCGAGACGTCAGATTCAGCAGAAGCCGCTAGATGCTCGAAACAAATCATGAACGGACACTATATGTTCGATATGTGTTCCGCAACCACTTAATTTTTGGTGAACGCGGCGAAGTTCGCGCCACGCGCGAATCAGATCGCACTTACAAGGGTAGCCGCAACACCTCGCAAGGCGTGCCTGCGTCCGCCTTCGGCGCAAACGGCGCGCGCACGAGAAGTGCCTGTGCGGCAGCAAGATTCGCAAGCAGCGAGGAGTCCTGGTGGTTGACGGGAACGGCGACGAGCGTGCCGTCCTCGCGCTCCTCGAGCCGGGCGCGCAGATAGTCCTCGCGGACGTCGTTGGGCCCGACGTCGCGCCCGAGCACGGCGCGCTCGCGACGGTGATGAACGCGCGAGCGGCCAGCAAGCGCGCGAATCAACGGCACCATGAACAGGAAGCCGCAGACATAGGACGAGACCGGATTGCCGGGCAGGCCGATCACCCGCATCGCGCCGAGACGGCCGTGCATCATCGGCTTGCCGGGCCGCATCGCGATCTTCCAGAACGCCATTTCGAAGCCTTCGGCCTGGAGCGCCGGCCGGACCAGATCGTGGTCGCCGACCGAGGCTCCGCCGGTCGTGATCAGGATGTCGGCACCGCTTTCGCGGGCCCGGCGGATGCCGGCGGTGGTCGCCGCAACGGTATCGGCGGCAATGCCGAGATCGACCGTTTCGGCGCCCTCGGCCCGCGCCAGCGCATGCAGGGCGTAGCCGTTGGAAAAGACGATCTGGCCCATGCCGGGCGTGGAGCCGGGCATGACGAGCTCATCGCCCGTCGCGAGAATCGCGACCCTGGGCCGGCGGCGGACGGCAAGCTCCGGATGGTTCATGCCGGCGGCAAGCGACAAGTCGCGTTCGGTGAGCCTGCTTCCCTTCCTCAGGAGCACGTCGCCCTCGCGGAAATCGACGCCGGCGGGGCGGATGTGCCGTCCGGCAATCGCGGCCTCCTTGATCGCGACGTGCTTGCCGTCAGCGACCGTGTCCTCCTGGATCACCACCGCATCCGCGCCATCGGGCACCACGCCGCCCGTGAAGATCCGCACTGCCTCTCCCGCGCCGACCGTTCCCGCAAACGGCCGCCCGGCCGCGACCTCGCCGATCACGGTGAGCTCTGCGCCCACCTTCGCCGCATCGGCCGCACGCACCGCATAGCCATCCATGGCCGACATTGCCTGTGGCGGCTGCGTCCGCCGCGCCGCGACATCGCGGGCCAGCACGCGATGGTAGGCTGCATCCAGCGCGACCATCTCGTCCGCCACGGGCTCGACGCCCGCGAGCACCGCAGCGAGCGCGTCGGAAACCGGCATCAGGGCCACGGGCTGAACTCCTGCTGGGCAAATCGAACGAGAGAGTTGCGTTGCGTTCTAGCCGAGAGCAGGCGTCGTGGCAAAAGGGGGATTGCGAAGGTGGAGATGAATTATCTCTCGCGGAGAAGGCCGCCGGGATGCCCATTGGGACAATATCGCGCCGTCCTGCTTCCGGCTCAGAGTTGCTGCGCGCCACCGCACGCAGGCGCGTCAGGAGACGTCCGGGAGAACGCTGATGGCAGAGACTTCAAAGCTGTCGGTCGAGAAGGCGCTCGAGAAGCTGCGCGGCGATGAGCCGCCGAAGTCGAGGAGCGCAAAGCTTGACGAGGAGATCGAAGCGCTCAAGGAGAAGACGAGCCGCATGCGCGCGCAACGGCAGCGTCTCGATCGGCCTCAACCCAAGCGCAGTTGAATGCGCCTAGCGCGGTCGCCGCGCGATCGTCTCGAAGACGAGAAAGACCGGAATGACGGTGGCCAGACAGGCCACGGCGACGACTAGGCTCACGGCTAGCATCAGGTGGCTCCCGTTTCATTGTCCGGATCGACGTCGGGCGCCTTCAGGCTGTGATCCATCTCGGGCAACGGGTCGCCCTGCGACTTCAGATCCGCCGCCTTGCTGACCAGCTTGGCGGAGAGCTGCGAGTTCGACGTCGACTTGGCGAATTTGAGAAGGATCGAGGCTTGCTTGTTGAAGTAGGTCTTGCCCAACACGATCACGCGTCCGTTGTAGAGAAACCCAACGGCCATATGACTCCCGACGCGCTGATCCGTTCCGGGAACTCTGTACAAAAATGCACAGAGCGAGTTGGTTCCATAATTCACTTGAAAAGTTCCAGGAGTGGGCCGGAACCAGATGCCGAGCGGCCGCAGCAAAGCGGCCGTGCTCTCAGAGTCCCAGTGCCTTCAGCGCCTCGCCGACGTCGCGAGGCGACGTCACGTGAACCGCGGTCAGCCCTCGCGCCCGCGCGCCTTCGACGTTTTCCGCGAGATCGTCGAAGAACTCGATTCGCTTCGCCGGCACGCCGATCGCGGCGACGACATGGTCGAAGGCTTCCGCGTCGGGTTTGCGTAGGCCGATGCTGGAGGACAGATAAAGCTCGCGGAAATGACCGAGCAAATCGGCGTACTCCTTCGAAAAATATTTCACGTGCGGCCGGTTGGTGTTGGAGAAGGCGTAGAGCGGCACGTGCTTCGCAGCGCGCGGCAACAGGTTTGCGATGCCGGGCATCTCGCCCGCGAAGATCGCATTCCACCCCTCCAGGAACTGCGCGTCGGAAATCTCGATCCCGAGCGAGCGCCGCAGCGAGTCGAAATAGGCCTCGTCGCTGATCTTGCCCATCTCATGCAGCCGATAGGCTTCGCTGTCCCGCACGTAGCGCGCGATGATGGCCTGCGGTTCGCAGCCGGCATGTCCCGCCCAGCAGGTGATCGCCTTGGAGAAGTCGATGTCGAGCACCACGCGACCGAGATCGAACAGAAGCGCATCCGCGCTGCCGGGAGAGAGAAGGGAGGTCATTGCATCCTTTCAGTAGCGATATGGCTCGATATCCAGCAGCGGAAACGCGCTGAATACGCTTGGCGCGTTGGTGGCGGTCGCCGGATGCAGGCAGGATGTGTTCACCTCGGCAAACGAGGCGGCCCCGAGCAGCCCGAGACAGCGCAGCACTTCGTCTTCCAGCAGCTCCAGCATCCGCGTGATGCCGGCTTCGCCGGCCGCAGCCAGCGCCCAGCATTGCAGGCGCCCGATGCCGACGAGGTCCGCGCCCATGGCGATCGCCTTGACGATATCGGTGCCGCGGCAGAAGCCGCCGTCGACCATGATCTTCGCACGTCCCTTCACGGCATCGACGATCTCCGGCAGCACATGCATGGCGCCGCGGCCATGATCGAGCTGGCGACCGCCATGGTTGGAGACGTAGATCCACTCGACGCCGTGATCGAGCGCGATCAGCGCGTCCTCGGCCGTCGCGATGCCCTTGATGACGAGCGGAATCTTGAACTTGTCCTTGACCAGCTTCACCGTCCGCCACTCCAGGCCCTTCTGGTAGTCGCCGCCGGTGGCGCGCAGCCGGCTCTCGCGCACATAGCGCTTGGCGATGTCACGTTCGCGGCGGCTGTAATGGGCGGTGTCGACGGTCAGGCAGAACGCGGCGTAGGTGTTTTTCACCGCGCGGGCGACGACATCCTCGACGAAGGCGTCGTCGCCGCGGACATAGAGCTGGTAGAAGCGTAGCGCATCGGGAGCCGCTTCCGCGGTCTTCTCGAGGCCCGGGTCCGACACCGAGCTCAGCATATGCGCCGCGCCGAAGGTGCCGGCGCCGCGCGCGACCGAGGCCGCGCCGTGCGGATCGAAGATCTCGAGCGCGCCGACCGGGGCCAGCACGACCGGAAGGCGCATCTTGCGGCCGAATTGCACGACGGAACCATCGACGTTGCGCATGTCGCGCAGCACGCGCGGGCGGAAGGCGATCTCGTCCAGCGCCATGCGGTTGCGGCGCATCGTGGTCTCGGTCTCGGCGGCGCCGACGATATAGTCCCAGGCGTTCTGGTTAAGGTTGGAGCGAGCCTTACGGATGAATTCGTGCAGGTTCTGGAACGGCTCGTCGCTGGCGCCAAGTTCGACGTTTCGTTGAGGCCGGATGCGGGGTGCTTCGTTCATTGTTATCCTCCCGAGAATTTGAAGCCTTGTTCCATCGCCTATCCGGTTCGGCCCGCCAAAACCATCCCAAAATCGCATAGCTTGAACGCGTGGCCGGACGGGGCCGATTCCCGCCTGGCGCAAACCGGCCTGCGAACGTTGCCAAAAGTTTAGGCCGGGACGAAGGGATTTTTGCCGGATGCCCGCCGACGTGGCGGACCGGCCTTGAAGAAACCAGAATGGTATTGTGAGAAACGGGCTGGATCGCCATTTGCATGGCGCCTCCCAACCGCCAGCAAAAAGGCTAATCAATCCATGCGGAAAACCCTGCTGTTCCCCCTCGGCGCGCTGACCGGCGCGTGTCTGACTCTGCTGGCGACCTCTCCGCAAGGCGGACAATGGGTGGCAAGGGCGGCGGCGGGCGCGGACGATGCCTATTCGCAACTGAACCTGTTCGGCGAGGTCTTCGAGCGGGTCAAGGCGAGCTACGTCGAGAAGCCCGACAACGCCAAGCTGATCGAGGGCGCCATCAACGGCATGGTGACCTCGCTCGATCCGCATTCGCGCTACATGAACGACAAGGCCTGGACCGAGATGCAGGAGACCACCTCCGGCGAGTTCGGCGGGCTCGGCATCGAGGTCACGATGGAGGAGGGCCTCGTCAAGGTCGTGTCGCCCATCGACGACACGCCGGCCTCCAAGGCCGGCCTCCTGTCCGGCGACCTCATCAGCAAGATCGACGGCGAGGCGGTAATGGGCATGACGCTCGAGCAGGCCGTCAACAAGATGAAGGGTCCGGTCGATACCAAGACCAAGCTCACCATCGTGCGCAAGGGCGCCGACGCGCCGCTCGACGTCGCGATCACGCGCGAGATCATCCATGTGCGCCCGGTCCGGTTCCATGCCGAGGGCGGCGATATCGGCTATATCCGCGTCACCTCGTTCAACGAACAGACCACCGACGGCTTGCGCAAGGCGATTGCGTCGATCTCCAAGGAGATCCCGCAGGAGAAGCTCGCAGGCTACGTCGTCGATCTCCGCAACAATCCGGGTGGGCTGCTCGACCAGGCAGTCTCGGTGTCGAGCGCCTTCCTCGCCCGCGGCGAGGTGGTGTCGACCCGCGGCCGGAACCCGGAGGAGACCCAGCGCTTCAGCGCGCATGGCGGCGACCTCACCAAGGGCAAGCCGCTGGTGGTGCTGATCAACGGCGGCTCGGCGTCCGCGTCCGAGATCGTGGCCGGCGCGCTGCATGACCACAAGCGCGCCACGCTGATCGGCACGCGCTCGTTCGGCAAGGGCTCGGTTCAGACGATCATCCCGCTCGGCACCGGCAGCGGCGCGTTGGCGCTGACCACCGCGCGCTACTACACGCCGTCGGGCCGCTCGATCCAGGCGCAGGGCATCGCGCCCGACATCGAGATCCTCCAGGACGTCCCGCCGGAGCTGAAGGGCCGTGTCGACACGATGGCCGAAGCCCAGATGCGCGGCCATCTCTCGGCCGCCGACGGCAGCGAGCAGACCGGCTCGCAATCCTACGTGCCGCCGGAAGAGAAGGACGACAAGGCGCTGCACGCCGCCTTTGACTTCCTGCACGGCGTGACCGTGAATGCGGCGGCCGCGAAGCCGGCACAAAAGGCGGCGGTGCCGAACTAAGGCGGTAAGCCGAGATGCGGTAGGGTGGGCAAAGGAGCGTCAGCGACGTGCCCACCGCTTCCGTATCCGCGGCGAGACACGAGGTGGGCACGCTTCGCTTTGCCCACCCGAACTACAACGCAAGGCCTCGCACCTAGCCCGCTTCGCGGCGACGGCTTTCGTGGCCGCTCCTCTGGGCAAGACGGCGGCGGTGGAGCGTGAACAGCTCCTGCACCTTGTCGGCCGGCTTCGCCGCGCTGAACAGATAGCCCTGCATCTCGCTACAGCCGAGCGAGCGGAGCAGGCGCTGCTGCTCCTCGGTTTCCACGCCCTCCGCGGTCGTGGTCATGCGGCGCGCGGCGGCGAGGCCGACCACGGCCTGCACGATGCTGGAGGAGCCGTCGGGTCCTGCAATGTCCTCGACGAAGCAGCGGTCGATCTTGATCTTGTCGAACGGGAAGCGGTGCAGGTAGCTCAGCGACGAGTAGCCGGTGCCGAAATCATCCAGCGCGATGCGCACGCCGATAGCGTGCAGCTGATGCAGGATGGCGAGCGCGGTGTCGTCGTCGCGGATCAGCACGGCCTCGGTGATCTCGAGCTCGAGCCGGCTTGCCGGCAGGTTGGAGGCGGCGAGCGCCGCCATGATCTTCAGCGCCAGCGTGCCGCTCTTGAACTGCACGGGCGAGACGTTGACCGCAACGCGGATGTCATCCGGCCAGGTCGCAGCATCCCGGCAGGCCCTCGCGAGCACCCACTCGCCGATCTCGTTGATGAGGCCCGTGTCCTCCGCGATCGGGATGAATTCGGCGGGCGAAACCATGCCGCGCTCCGGATGGCGCCAGCGCACCAGCGCCTCGCAGCCCGTGATGGTGTCGTCCTTCAGGCTGAGGCAGGGCTGGTAGAACACTTCGAGCCCGCCATGGGCGATGGCATGCCGAAGATCGGTCTCGAGCTGCCGCCGCTCGCGCACCTTTGCATCCATCTCCGGCTCGAAGAAGCGATAGGTGCGGCGGCCGGCGGCCTTTGCGGCGTACATCGCCAGATCCGCATTCTTCAGGATCTGGTCGAGCTCGGTGCCATGGTCCGGCGCCAGCGCAATGCCGATCGAAGCGTCGGTGGCGAGATGGTGGCCCATGCAGTCGAACGGTTCACGGATGGCGGCGAACACCCGCGCCACGAGATCGGTGACGTGGTCGGGCGAGGTCACGGCGCTCTGCACGATCGCGAATTCGTCGCCGCCGAGGCGGGCGACGAATTCGGTCTCGCCGGCGCAGCGGTTCAGATGGGCGGCGATGGATTTCAGCAGCTCGTCGCCGACGAGATGGCCGAGCGCATCGTTGACGCCCTTGAATTCGTCGATGTCGATGTAATGCACGGCGATCTGCTCGCCGCCGGCGATCGCACCCAATGCGTCCCGCAGATGCTCGTGGAACATGGTGCGGTTGGGCAGGTCGGTGAGCGCATCGTAATGCGCAAGATGCGTGATGCGCTCCTCGGTGCGCCGGCGCTCGGTGATGTCCTCATGCGTCGCGACCCATCCGCCGTCGGCGAGCGGCTCGTTGACGATCTGGATCGAACGGCCGTCCGAGGTGTCGACGACCATGGAGTTGCGCAGGTGGATGTCGCGCAGCACACGTGCGGCATAGCGGTTGACATCGCCGGTGAATGACCCGGTCGCCTTGCGATGCGCGATGATGTCGTGGAAGCTGCAACCGGGTTTCACGACGCCGGCCGACAACCCATACATTTCCAGATAGCGCTGGTTGCAGACCACCAGCCTTCGCGAGTCGTCGAACAGCAGAAGCCCCTGGGTCATGTTGTTGACCGCGCGGTCGAGCCGCTGCTTCTCCAGCGTGAGACGCTCCCGTGAACGGCGGTGCTGTGCGGACAGCTTGCGAACCACGGCAATCAGCAGCCCGGCGATGGCGAGAGCCGAGGCGATGGCGATCGAGACCAGGAAACCGATCTGCTCGCGCCAGTCCGCAAGCGCTGCCGCCCGTGTGTTGGTCGCGACCATCACGATCGGGAAGTGGGGCAGGGCGTGTGACGAGATCAGGCGGTCCTCGCCGTCGACCGTGCTCGTGAAGCGGCCGGTGAAGTGATCGATGTCGAATATCCGCTGGGCCTCTGGCCCGTTCCTGAAGTTCCGCCCCATTGCGTCGTCGACATGGGGGTAGCGGGCGAGCAGCGTGCCGTCGCGGTGAAGCATCGAGATCGTCGCGCCCTCGCCGAGCGCGACGGAGGCAAAGAATTTCTCGAAACTGGCGGGCTCGATGCCGCGCCCGACCACGCCAAGGAACTCGCCATTCGGGCCTGTGACCTTGCGGATGATCAGGATCGTCCACATGCCCGAGACGCGGCTGTTCACGGGTTCGACCACCACGTCCGGCGCGCGGGGGTCGGACTTGACGGTCCGGAAATAGGCGCGGTCGGCGACATTGACCTTCGGTGGAGGCCAGGCGAGCGAGGAATTGATCAGTTCGCCGTCGGCATCGAAGATGTTGACGCCGCCGACATAGGACAGCGCCTCCATCTTGGAGCGAAGCATCCGATGCACATCCTGCGCGGACAGGCGCCTGCGGTAGTCCTCGACGCTCGCGATGCCGCTTGCGCGCATGTTCGCGATCAGGTCCTTCTGGATGACCTCGAAATCCTGAAGCTGCTGGTCGAAATGGTGGGCGAGGAGCAGCGCAGTGTTGTCGAGCTCGCGCGCACTGTTGCGAAGCGCCCGTTCGCGGAAGTTCTGGGCCATCAGCGTCGCGCCGATCGCGATCGCCGCAATCAGCAGCATGCCGCCCACCACCAGCCAGCGGATCGGTCCGCTGCGGATCATTGCCGCTTGATCGAGGAGGCGACTGCCGAATCCCGTCATGATCTGAAACGCTGCCGTGCACACGCCAGGATCAGTTCTTGAGCCCGGAAACACCCGTCGGTTTACGGGAACGATGTGGAGGCCGCGTTAGGAAGCGCGGTTAATGGAGGGTAAATCGGATATGGACTTCATGACGTGCGTTGCGATGAGCGGGCCAGCACTTATTGCCGGTGTCGTGCATATGACCGGTCATTCTTGCCGGCTGCGCCTGCCGTCGACGAAAAGTTAACCATCTAACGTGCTGGCGACGCTCACGCGGGCTCTGGCACGCGATTTGCGAGTGGTTCCGTCATCCCACGGGAGAGGACAGGATAACAGGATCATGAAGACGACATTGCAGCAGTTCATTGCCGACGAGTCCGGGGCCACTGCGATCGAATACGGACTGATCGCCGCCGGCATCGCGCTTGCCATCATCACGGTCGTCAATGGGCTCGGCAGCAAGCTCAACAGCAAGTTCGGATCGATCAGCTCTTCGCTTCGCTGACCGTTCGCGTTCCGCTCCACAACAGGGGCGCCGCCACGATCAGCGCCGCGACGACGTTCGCAGCGGCGCTGATCAGGATCGGCAGTGTGTAGCTGTGCGTGGCGTCGTAGGCGAAGCCTGCGGCGCTCGGCCCGATCAGCGTGCCGAACGCGACGCTGGTGTAGAGAATGCCGATGATGCCGCTGACGTTGCGCCCGCCGAAATGGTCCATCACCACGGCGGGGAGCACCGCGACCCAACCGCCGTAGAACACGCCATAGACGAAGGCGAAGCCGGCGAGCGCGAAGGCGCTCGCGGAGATCGCCCAGATCGCCATGGCGAGTGCCATGCCGAGCAGGACCATGATCAGCGACCGGTCGCGGCCGATCCGGTCGGCAAGCCCGCCGAGCAGGAAGCGCCCGGCGGTGCTGCCGACGC
This sequence comes from Bradyrhizobium sp. CCGUVB1N3, assembly GCF_024199925.1. Lineage (NCBI taxonomy): Bacteria > Pseudomonadati > Pseudomonadota > Alphaproteobacteria > Hyphomicrobiales > Nitrobacteraceae > Bradyrhizobium > Bradyrhizobium sp. CCGUVB1N3. Next base: position 1,629,550 of record NZ_JANADR010000001.1, on the reverse strand, counting down.
CGATCGTGCCAAGCAGCAGCACGGCGGACGTGCTCGCAACGCCGTGATCGCGTGCGTAGGGCACCAGATGCACGAATGGAACGAAGGCTCCGAACGAGCAGACGAGGCACGACAGATAGAGGCCGGCGAACCGGGCCGAGCGTACGGCCTCCAGCACCGGGGTGCCTGCGCCCTTGATCGCGCGTGCGGCCTCAGGCGGGTCGCCGTCCGGGCCGAGGCCGCGATCGCGCGGATCGTTCTCGAGCAGCAATGAGATCCCGCCGCCCAGCACGATTGCGACAGCGGCCAGCACCAGATAGGACCCGCGCCAGCCAAATGTCGCGATCAGCAGCGAAGCGATCGGCGGCATCGCCGGCGTGCCGAGCCCGATGCCGCTTACGGCGAGTCCGGATGCAAAGCCGCGGCGTTTGACGAACCAGCGCTGCACCGCGCCGATCGCAGGGACGTAGGCGCAGCCGACGCCGAGGCCTATTCCAAGTCCGTAGGCGAGATAGACCTCGGTGAGGGAGCGTGCCGTACTCGCGGCCGCAAGGCCCGCGGCGACCACAACCATGCCTGTCACGGCCAGCGGGCGTGCGCCGAAGCGGTCGGCGAGCGGGCCGCTCACGACCCCGAGCGCGAAATACAGAAAGCCCGCGATCGAGAACACCAGCGAAACCGAGCCGCGTGATGCGCCGAAGTCGTGCTGGAGCGGTTCCAGGAACGCGCTGAACGTGTAGGCGGAACCGAAGCCGACGAACGTCACCGCGAACGCGGCGGCGACGACGAGCCAGCCGTAGAAGATGCGGGGGCGGGTGATTGTCGTTGTGTCCGTTGTCATCTCGGCCTCCGTGGTCTGACGCGATCTATGACACCAGTAAACAATTTATACATGTGTCAGTTGCCGCGAACCATCAAAAATGATTTACTGGTGTTTATGTCGAAGCAATCCTGTAAATTCAGGGTTCCCGACGAGCTGGCCAGTCTCTACGACTTCGCCAATTCGCTCGATGTCCGCCATTTCACGCATTTCGGCGTCCAGCATCCGCAGAGCGACGCGCTCTCCGGCCCGAGGGCGCTTGGTGAATGGTTGGCGGAGCACGGCATGGGCGAGGGCGGCGCGAACATCACGCCGGCGATGTTCCGGGCCGCGCTGCGGCTGCGCGGGGCGCTGCGCGCCTATCTGCAATGCGAGCCGACCGAGCGGCGCAGGAACAGGGATATCCTAGGCGCGCTCGATGGCGCGCTCGAACCGTTTCCGTTGCGGGTGGAGGCACGTGCGGGCCGCGGCGCAATGCTTGCAGCGGTGCGTCGGGATGCCCTTGCTGGCCTGTCGGCCATCGCCATCGAGTTTCACGATGCCACGCTTGCGGGTACGCTGGACCGGCTGAAGATGTGCGCGTCGGAGGAATGCCGCCGGGTGTTCTACGACCGGTCCAAACCGTCCACGCGGCGCTGGTGCATGTCGACGCTGTGCGGCAACCGGATGAAGACGCGTGCCTACCGTGAGCGCCAGCGCGAGGCGGAATAGTTCAGTGCGTGCGCTCTGTTTGATTGAGCATGATCTTGTCGAAAAACCGCTGCACACTTTTCCGGATCATGCTCTAGGCGCGGTAGTGGCCGGACTTGCCGCCCTTCTTCTCGACGAGATGGATGCCCTCGATACGTACGCCGCGTTCCACCGCCTTGATCATGTCGTAGATCGTGAGGCAGGCGACCGAGACGGCGGTCAGCGCCTCCATCTCGACGCCGGTCGGACCCGTGACCTTCACGGCGGCGCGAACGAGGCAACCCGGCAGCTTGTCGTTAGGCTCGATGTCGAGCGTCACCTTCGACAGCGCGAGGGGATGGCAGAGCGGGATCAACTCCGAGGTGCGCTTGGCCGCCATGATGCCGGCGATGCGGGCGGTGCCGAGCACGTCGCCCTTCTTGGCGTTGCCGGAGCGGATCAGGTCGAGCGTGGCCCTGGTCATGATGACGCGCCCCTCCGCGACGGCGAGCCGCTCGGTCGCGGGCTTCTCCGACACGTCCACCATCCGCGCCTCGCCGGAGGCGCCGATATGGGTGAGGGCGGGTTTTGTCTTTGCTTTGGCCTTGGACGGTGAACGCGCCATCTCAGCGCGTGCCCGTGGCGCGCGGGGCCTCGCGAGACAGGAGCGCGCGGGTGGCAGCCGTCACGTCGGCCTGCCGCATCAGGCTTTCGCCGACGAGGAAGGTCGACATGCCCACGCGCTCGAGGCGGGCGAGGTCTGCCGGGGTGAAGATGCCGCTTTCGCCGACCATCAGCCGGCCCTCGGGGATCAGCGGCGCCAGTGCCTCGCTGGTCGCGAGCGTGGTCTCGAAGGTGCGCAAGTTGCGATTGTTGACCCCGATCATCGGCGAGCGCAGTTTTAGCGCGCGGTCGAGCTCGCTCGCGTCATGGATCTCGATCAGGACGTCCATGCCCAGAGACAGCGCGGCGTCCTCGAGATCTTTTGCCACCGCATCGTCGAGCGCGGCCATGATGATCAGGATGCAATCGGCACCATGAGCGCGGGCCTCGACCACCTGATAGGTGTCGAACAGAAAATCCTTGCGCAGCACCGGCAGCGACGTCGCCGCCCGCGCCGCGACCATGAAGTCGAGATGACCCTGGAAGGAGGGGGTATCCGTCAGCACTGACAGGCAGGCCGCGCCGCCGGCCTCGTAGGCCTTTGCGAGCAGCGGCGGATCGAAATCGGGACGGATCAGCCCCTTGGAGGGGGACGCCTTCTTGACCTCGGCAATCAACGCATAGTCGCCATTGGCGAGCTTGTTGCGGATCGCGCCCAGAAAGCCGCGCGGTGCAGGTGCGGCCTTGGCCTTGGCTTCCACGGCGGCAAGCGGCTGTGCGCGCTTGGCCGCCGCGATCTCCTCGCGCTTATACGCCTCGATCTTGGTCAGGATGTCCGACATGCAAGGCTCAGCTATTGGAGACCGCGATCAGGTGTTTTAGCCGCGCCGTCGCGGCGCCGCTGTCGATCGACTTGGCGCCGAGCGCCACGCCTTCCTTGATGTCCTTGGCGCGGCCGGCCACCACCAGCGCTGCGGCCGCGTTGACCAGCGCGACGTCGCGATAGGCGCTCGGCTTGCCGTCGAGCACGCTCTGCAAGGCGATCGCGTTGGCGTCGGCGTCGCCGCCCTTCAAGCCGACGGCGTCGCAGCGCGGAAGACCTGCGTCCTCGGGGGTAATCTCGAAGGTCTTGATCTCGCCATTGTGCAGCGAGCTGACGAAGGTCGGGCCGGTGAGGGTGATCTCGTCCAGTCCGTCGGAGCCATGCACCACCCAGACCGAGTCGGAGCCGAGATTCTTCAACACCTGTGCCAGCGGCTGCACCCATTGCCGGGAGAATACGCCGACCATCTGCCGCTTCACGCCGGCCGGATTGGACAGCGGTCCGAGCAGGTTGAAGATGGTGCGGGTGGCGAGCTCGACGCGGGTCGGGCCGACGTTCTTCATCGCGGGATGATGCGCGGGCGCGAACATGAAGCCGATACCGCATTCGCGCACGCAGCGACCAACGTCCTCGGGCTTGAGATCGATCTTCACGCCGAGCGAGGCCAGCACGTCGGCTGCGCCCGAGCGCGACGACAGCGCGCGGTTGCCGTGCTTGGCGACCGGCACGCCGGCGCCCGAGACGATGAACGACGCGCAGGTCGAGACGTTCACCGAACCCGAGCCGTCGCCGCCGGTGCCGACGATGTCGATGGCATCCGCCGGTGCGCTCACGCGCAGCATCTTGGCGCGCATCGCCGAGACCGCACCGGTGATCTCGTCCACGGTTTCGCCGCGCACACGCAACGCCATCAGAAGCCCGCCCATCTGCGAGGGCGTGGCCTCGCCGGACATCATGGCATCGAAGGCGGAGGCGGCTTCGTCACGCGACAGGCTGGCGCCGGTCGCCACTTTTCCAATGATCGATTTCAGGTCGTCCATCGCGTGCTTTCAACTGATTACTGGTTCGCGCCCGTCACCTGCGCGAAGGCGGCCTGATTAATGGTGGTTCCGATGTCGGTTTCAAGCTTGTTGACGTAGGACGCGACCTGCTCGTCGGTCAGCGAACGGTCGAGGCTCTCCTTCAGCTTGGCGATCGCGTCGGACGCGAGATCGACTGGCGGATCGACGATGTCGGTCACGCGGAAGATTATGACCTCGCCGCCCGCACCCGGGGTCTGCCCGACGCCGTCCTTGGCGGCGCGGAATGCGGCCGCAACCAGGCTCGACGGCACGCCGGCGGGCGTGTCCTCGCGCTTGAAGCCCGCGGCGGTCTCGATCTTGGCGTTGTTGGCGGCGGCCTCGTCCGCAAGCTTGCCGCCCTGTTCGAGCTTCTGCACGATCTCGGTGGCCTTGGCGCGGAGCTTGGTCGTGATCTGGTCCTGCCGCCAGCGCGCCTCGACCTGGTCGCGGACCTCATCGAGGCTGCGCTCGCGCGACGGCGTGATGCCGAGCACGTCGTACCAGACATAGCCGCCGCGGAAGGAGATCGGATCGTTGTCGACGCCGACATCGCTGTTGAAGGCTTGCGACACCACGTCGAGCCCTTGCGGGATGTTGGCGACCGGCTGGCCGTTCGGCGTGCGGCCGGACCGGTCGACAGCCTCAAGGGTCACGGCCGCAAGCCCGAGCTTCTGCGCCGCGTCGATGACGCTGGAGCCGCCGCCGCGCTCGTCTTCCATCTTGTCGCGCAATTCGGCGACCTTGGCGCGGGCGCGTTCGGCCGCGATCTCGCGTTTGATGTCGCCGGCGAGGTTGGCGTAGCTGGCCTCCGCGCCCGGCTCGATCTTGTCGACCTTGACGAGCGCCACGCCAAAGCGGCCCTGCACGGGCTGGCTGATCTCGCCTGCGGGCAGCGTGAAGGCGGCATCTGCCACGGCCGGATCGAGGATCGCGGATTTCGTGACGAGGCCGAGATCGGCGTCCGCCGCGCTGAGCCCGCGCTCCTTGGCGAGGTCCTCGAACGACGTTCCGCCCGCGAGCCGGGTGCGCGCGGCCTGCGCCTCCTCGACCGTCGGGAACACGAGCTGGTGCACCTGGCGCTTCTCCGGCGTGCCGAGCCGGTCCTTGCGCTGCTCGAACACCTTCTTGGCGTCGTCGTCGGAGACGTCGGTCCACTTGCCGATCTCCTCCGGCGAGATCACGACGAAGGAGATCTTGCGGTATTCGGGGGCACGGAATTGGACCTTGTGGTCCTCGAAATAAGCGGCGAGCGCCTCGGGCGAGGGCGGATCGATGGTGCCTGCCTGGGACGCGTCGAGCTTGACGAATTCGATGGAGCGCTGCTCGTTCTGATAGCGGCTCAGCGCGTCGATCATGGTCTTGGACGGCTCGAGGCCCGCGCCGATCGTGCCGGTGATCTGCCGGCGCACCGACACCCTGCGCTGCTCCGCGGTGTAGCGCTGCTCGGTGTAGCCGAAATTGCGGATCATGGCCTGGAAGCGCTGCGCGTCGAAATTGCCGGCGGCGCCCTTGAAGTTCGGGTCGTTCATGATCATGCGGCGGATCTCGTCGTCCGACACGCCGAGCCCGAGCCGGCGGGCCTCTTCATCGAGGGCGGCTTCCGCGATGGTCTGCTGGAGCACCTGGCGGTCAAGGCCGAAGGCGCGAGCCTGGTCAGGCGTCAGCGGGCGGCCGAACTGGCGGCCGATCTGCTGCATGCGATCGGTATAGATCTGGCGGAATTCGTTCAGCGAAATCTCGGTGCCACCGACCTTGGCCACGGTCGACTGCCCAAAGCCGCGGAAGATGTCGGCGATACCCCAAATGCCGAAACTGATGATCAATACGCCCATCACCACGGCCATAATCGTTTTGCCGAGCCAGTTTGATGAGGCCTTGCGCATTCCTCGAAGCATTGCGTCCAACTTGTTTGGCAGGAGGGAACCGGGCGCGCCTTAAAGCAGATTCCGCAAAAGCGCATCACCGAATTGATATGGCATCATAAAGTGGCGGCTTTCCCCCCGCAACCTGCCGCTCCCTTAAGCTGTGTTAACGGGGCCGGGTCTCTGGAACTGGGGCGTCCGGTCTGCTAGCGCATCCCGACCCTCATTTCGCTGGAATTTGGACATGACAGACGCCATCCGACCGCTGATCGCCGGAAATTGGAAGATGAACGGCCTGAAGGCCTCCGCTGCCGAATTCGACGCCATGCTCACGAGCGCGGCAGAGGTCGCCGCCAAGGCCGATCTGTTGGTGTGTCCGCCGGCGACGCTGATTGCGGCCTTTGCGGCCAAGACGGCCGGAAAGAAGATCGCCGTCGGCGCCCAGGATTGCCACCCCAAGGCCTCCGGCGCCCATACCGGGGATGTCGCGGCGGAAATGCTGGTGGATGCGGGCGCTTCCGCCATTATCGTCGGCCATTCCGAGCGCCGCGCCGACCACGGCGAGAGCGATGATTTGGTGCGGCAGAAGGCCGAGGCCGCCTGGCGGGCAGGGGTGATCGCAATCGTCTGCGTCGGCGAGACGCAAGGCCAGCGTGATGCCGGCCAGACCCTGGATATCCTGCGTGGCCAGCTCAGCCTGTCGCTGCCGGACGGCTCAAAGGCCGACAATCTGGTCGTGGCCTATGAGCCGGTCTGGGCGATCGGCACGGGCCTGACCCCCACGGCCAAGGATGTCGAGCAGATTCATGGCTTTATCCGGGAACTGTTGATCTCCCGCTTCAGAGACGAGGGGGCGAAGATGCGCATCCTCTATGGCGGCTCGGTCAAGCCGTCGAATGCGGCCGAACTGATGGCGGTCAAGAACGTCAACGGCGCGCTGGTCGGTGGTGCCAGCCTCAAGGCGGCCGATTTCCTTGCGATTGCCAAAGGCTGCCCTTAGCTAACCGGCAAAGCGCAGGCGGCTCAAAGCGGAGTCCGGACCGATCGGGGGTGGCAATGCCAGTCCTGATCGTGTAACACCGCGCAACTTCAGGAAAACCCGCAAAGCGCGATGGCTGCCGGCACCGGCGCTGTCGGCTTGTGACGGAAGGGTACCATGCAGACCGTTGTGATCGTTATCCATCTCATGATCGTCGCCGTGATGATCGGCGCCGTGCTGCTGCAGAAGTCGGAAGGCGGCGGCCTCGGCATGGGTGGAGGCGCAGGCTTCATGTCGAGCCGCGGCACCGCGAATCTCTTGTCGCGCACGACCGCGATCCTGGCTGCCGGTTTCTTCCTGACCAGCCTCTTCCTGTCCTGGTATGCGGGGTACGACCGTAAGCCGTCTTCGATCATTGGCCAGCCGGCGTCGCAGTCTCAGCCCGCCGGTGGTGCGGCTCCGGTGGCGCCGCCGACCTCGGGCGGTGTCCTGGATACGCTGAAGAAGGCGGACGAGCAGCAGCAGAATCAGGCGCCCAGCGGTCCGCAGGCGCCACGTTCGCAATAAAGCAGAGGGGCCATGCAGGACGGTGCCTAGCGTCCTGCATCAACAATCCCCATCAAGGTTCTGGCAACACACTCAGTTTTGGCTCACCCACAGGCCCGCAAATTGTTTGGGGCGGGACGCGAATCGCTTTGGCGAATCGAGTTCGGGGGATTAAAGGTTAAGTCCCATGGCGCGGTACATATTCATCACCGGCGGCGTGGTTTCTTCGCTCGGCAAGGGTCTGGCTTCAGCGGCACTTGGTGCTCTGTTGCAAGCCCGGGGCTACAAGGTCCGCCTCCGCAAGCTCGATCCCTATCTCAATCTCGATCCCGGGACGATGTCGCCGTATCAGCACGGCGAAGTGTTCGTGACCGATGACGGCGCGGAGACCGATCTCGATCTCGGTCACTATGAGCGCTTCACCGGGCGGCCGGCGACGAAGGCCGACAACATCACCACGGGCCGCATCTACCAGGACATCATCACCAAGGAACGCCGCGGCGATTATCTCGGTGCGACCATCCAGGTGGTCCCGCACGTCACGAACGCCATCAAGGAGTTCGTGCTGTCAGGCAATGACGATTACGACTTCGTGCTGGTCGAGATCGGCGGCACCGTCGGCGACATCGAGGGCCTGCCGTTCTTCGAGGCGATCCGCCAGCTCAAGAACGAGCTGCCGCGCGATCACGCCGTCTACATCCATCTCACGCTGTTGCCGTACATCCCGAGCGCGGGTGAGTTGAAGACCAAGCCGACACAGCATTCGGTGAAGGAGCTGCGCTCGATCGGCATCCAGCCGGATATTCTGCTGTGCCGCACCGATCGCGAGATTCCGAAGGAAGAGCGGCGCAAGCTCGGGCTGTTCTGCAACGTGCGGGAAAGCGCCGTGATCGAGGCGCGCGACGCCGACAGCATCTACGCCGTGCCCGAGGCCTATCACGTCGCCGGCCTCGACGACGAGGTGCTCGCCGCCTTCGGCATCGGCTCGCGGATTCCGCCGGCGCTGCAGAGCTGGCAGCAGATCAACGAGCGTATCCGCAACCCCGAAGGCAACGTCACCATCGCCATCGTCGGCAAGTACACCGGCATGAAGGATGCGTATAAGTCGCTGATCGAGGCGCTCTCGCATGGCGGCATCGCCAACAAGGTGAAGGTCAATCTCGACTGGATCGAGAGCGAGATCTTCGAGAAGGAAGATCCTGCGCCGTTCCTCGAGCACGTCAACGGCATCCTGGTGCCCGGCGGCTTCGGCCAGCGCGGCGCCGAGGGCAAGATCAAGGCGGCGCAATTCGCGCGCGAGCGCGACGTGCCGTATTTCGGCATCTGCTTCGGCATGCAGATGGCGGTGATCGAAGCTGCGCGAAATCTCGTCGGCATCGAGGAGGCCAATTCCACCGAGTTCGGTCCGACGAAGGAACCGCTCGTCGGTCTGATGACCGAATGGCTGCGCGGCAATGAGCTCGAGAAGCGCTCGCAGGCCGGCGACCTCGGCGGCACGATGCGGCTTGGTGCGTATCCCGCGGCGCTCACGCGTGGCAGCCGCGTCTCGCAGGTCTATGGCGGCGCGACCGAGATTTCCGAGCGCCATCGCCACCGCTACGAGGTCAACACCGCCTACAAGGACCGTCTCGAGCAGCACGGGTTGAAGTTCTCAGGCCTCTCGCCCGACGGCGTGCTGCCCGAGATCGTCGAATACGAGGATCACCCCTGGTTCATCGGCGTGCAGTTCCACCCCGAGCTGAAGTCGCGTCCCTTCGAACCGCATCCGCTGTTCGCGTCGTTCATTCAGGCCGCGATGGTCCAGTCGCGTCTCGTTTAGTAACGGTTATGCGGAACGATTGACCCGTTCTCGCCGGAATGCCAACGGCTAGTCTCGGGTTCAGCAGAACAGGGCGCTCACACACCAACCCTGACGTCCGGCGGGTCGATCTGAAGATCCAACTGGTTCAAGCCGAAGGTGTCGCGAAGGCCGGTCTGGCCAGCAGTCGTCAATTGCACAGCCCGTGTATCATTCACTCGAACCAGCCAATTCAGCTCCATGCAGCATCGCTGGATCTCGGCTCCGATATGACCGGCGATGTGATACCGGCGTTCGCTCCAGTCGAGGCATGGCTTGCAAAAGATGCGCTTGCTTTTGCGCTTATGGCTCAGGTCGACTCCAAATTCTGTCAATACCTTCGCGCCGGCATCGGTGACATCTCCACCATCTTCACCCAGAACGATGCAGCCGCTGGCGATCAGAGAGTCCGCAATCGCAACGCCCAATCGACCCGCCAAATGATCGTAGCAGGTCCGACCGAACCGCAGCGCGGCGTCACGCGCAGATCGAGGTTGATATCGCGGAGGAACCTCGAGAGCAGCCACCAGCTTGATACTCTCGAGCATGTTGGCAACCAGCGGTGAGCTAATGCGATAGTACCGATAGCTGCGCTTCTTGGTTACCGAGATAAGCCGGGCGTCGACCATCTTGGACAAGTGCTCGCTGGCCGTCGGTCGCGAAATTCGCGCGAGGAACGCCAGCTCACTTCCGGTCAAGGATTGTCCACCCATGAGGGCTGACAACATGGTCGCGCGCGCCGTATCGCCAACGAGCGCTGCAACCTCGACCATATTCGCCGCTGCAACCATAGCCCCCTCTACCATCGTCCGCATCGGATCAACAAGCGACGTGAGTTCGGTATGCACCAAACTCACGACTGGAGACAACGAGCGCGTCGGATGCGACAGCACAGGAAGTGTTGAGTCCACTTGATCGATAGTGTCTTGCAGGAGGCGGCCGTGAAGCGCGAACCCATCAGAGTTGAACCCATTTCAACGTATTTGGAGCGACGGCGGAAGGGACCGATCTGTCCCGTTATTGTCGCCGGTGAGACGGTTTATGTCTCAGGCCTCCCGCCATTTGATCCGGTCACCGGCGAGGTCAAGCGATTGCCGTTCGTGCAGCAAACCGAGATCGTGCTCGACCAACTGAAACTTTGTCTGGAGGTTGCGGGCTCGTCGTTGCCGGAGGTCGTGAAATGCAATGTCTACTGCACGCCCGATAGTTCAAATTTCGATGCGTTCAATGCTGTCTACCAACGCTATTTCCCCGTTTCGTCACCTGCGCGCATCTTTATAACGGTGCCTTCCTGGCCAGGTGAATTTGACGTGGAAGTCGATTGTGTTGCGATCAAGTCCGACCTGGAAGATCGACCGGCTTCCGCAAAAGATATGAACGCACTGAAGCACCTTAACGCGGGCTATATGCGCTCGGTCGCCATGAAGGATGTCGATTGGTTTCGCGAACATCTGAGCGACGATTTCCTCAACAGCAACCCCGACGGATCAGTGGTTGATCGTGCCGGATTCCTTGAACAAATCGCGAAGCCCGTAACCATATCGAATTTGGGATACGAGGACGAGCGGATTCGGATCATGGGTGATATGGCGATTATCCATGCACGGACGACGTATGTCAGGGCCGACGGGTCGGCCGGCTTTGGACGATACACCGACAGTTGGGCGCGTCGAGCTGGCGTCTGGGTTTGTGTCGCCGCTCACGTCACCCGGGGATGAGGGCAGACAGAATTTGGTGGCAACGTGGATTCGCGGTTGCCGTTTCTTTCCCGGCAATCCCGGCCATCAATTGATTACGGAACCTAGGACGTTGCGTTAATTCGCGGCATCGCAGCAATTGGACCGGTTTCGGAGTGAGATGGACATTCAAGGACGGCGCTTGCAGAGCCAAACCCTTGAGTAGTCATGCGCGCCGGGCCGCGCGGCGTGCGTGATCACGTCAAGACATCACTTGCAGCAGTCGCTATAACCGCCGCGCAAGAAATTTGGAGGAAATAGATGATCTACGAAATGCGCCAGTATCGTTGCGTGCCGGGCCGGCTGCCGGCACTGATCAAGCGCTTTGACACGATCACGCTGAAGCTCTGGGAGAAGCACGGCATCAAGCAGGCCGGGTTCTTCACCACGCTGATCGGCGAATCCAACCAGGAGCTGACCTATTTTCTGGCCTGGCAGTCCCTTGCCGAGCGCGAGACGAAATGGACCGCCTTCATGACCGATCCGGAATGGCTCGAGGCGCGCGCCAAGACGGAGGCGGATGGCCAGATCGTCGCCAACATCGTCAGCCAGATCCTGGCGCCGACCGCATTTTCCGCAGTGAAGTGACGGCCGGCATCGCCGGGCCGCCTTCGCAACCCTGATATTCGAGGGGGCGGGCCGAATAGGGTTGATCCCCCCCTCATCGCCGCTATGGTCGCGTCGAAACGAGGGGATTTTGGTCTTGAGCGCAGAGCATTTTGCAGCACCAGTCGTTGGTGTCGGCACGGTCAGGTTCGGCAATGATCTGCCGATCGCGATCATCGCCGGCCCGTGCCAGCTCGAGAGCCGGCAGCATGCGCTGGAGGTCGCCTCCGCGCTCAAGGAGATCGCCACCCGATTGAAGGTCGGCCTCGTCTACAAGACCTCCTTCGACAAGGCCAACCGCACCAGCGCATCCGCTGCGCGCGGGCTGGGCCTGGCGCAGTCCCTGCCGATATTCGCCGAGATCCGCTCGTCGCTGGGCTTGCCAGTGCTCACCGACGTGCACGACGCGGCGCAATGCGCCGAGGTCGCGCCGGCCGTCGACGTCCTGCAGATCCCGGCCTTCCTGTGCCGGCAGACTGATCTCCTGCTGGCTGCGGCTGCAACCGGGAAGGTCGTCAATGTCAAGAAGGGGCAGTTTCTGGCGCCCTGGGACATGGCGAATGTCGTGACCAAGATCACGAGCGCCAACAATTCCAACGTGCTCGTCACCGAGCGCGGCGCCTCCTTCGGCTACAATACGCTCGTATCAGACATGCGAGCGCTGCCGATCTTGGCACGCACCACCGGCGCGCCTGTGATCTTCGATGCCACGCATTCCGTGCAGCAGCCGGGTGGGAAAGGTGCTTCTTCCGGTGGCGAGCGCGAATTCGTGCCGGTACTGGCGCGTGCGGCTGTCGCGGTCGGCGTCGCCGGTGTCTTCATCGAGACGCATCCCGATCCCGACCATGCGCCGTCCGACGGACCGAACATGGTGCCTTTGCGCGAGTTCGAAGGCCTCATCCGGACACTGATGGCGTTCGACGCGGTGGCGAAAAATCCGTCGCAGGCCGGCGCGCGCTGATGCCGCAAGGGGAGGCGCGGCCGCACGATCACGGCTTGCCGCCGGCGCTCTACGTCATCTCAGGTGCGAGCTTTGCGGCGGCGCTCTCGGCCCGGGCGCTCGATCCGCTGCTGCCGCACATCGCCGAGGACTTTCAGGTCAGCATCGCGACCGCCGCGGGCTTTGCCGCGGTCTTCGCCTTCACTTTCGCGATCATCCAGCCGCTGATCGGCGCCGCCGCTGATCTCTTCGGCAAGACGAGGCTGATGATCGGCTGCCTCGCGGTGCTCGGCGTTGCCAGCATCCTCGGTGCGCTCTCGACCTCGTTCTCGCTGCTGTTTGCCACCCGTATCCTGGCCGGTATCGGCTCCGGCGGCGTGTTTCCGATTGCGCTCAGCCTGACCAGCGAACTCGTCGGGCCCGAGAAGCGGCAGATCGCGATCGGCCGCACGCTCGCGGGCGCCATGACCGGCAATCTCCTCGGCGCATCTGCCTCGGGCCTGATCGGCGACTTCCTCGGCTGGCGCGGCGTGCTGGCCGTGCTCGGCGTGCTGGTCATCGTGGCCTCGATTGCAGTCGCGGCCGGCTTCCGTGGCGCCAAGATCAAGCATCCGCCGAAGACGAGCCTTTCGGCGCTGAAGACCGGCTATCGCACCATCTTCACCAATCCGAACGCGCCGGTGTGCTACTCGGCCGTGTTCATCGAAGGCTGCTGCGTGCTCGGCCTGTTTCCCTACGTCGCCTCGTTCCTGTTCGACCTCGGTGAGACATCGCTGTCCGTTGCCGGTATCGTCATCGCGGGCTTTGCGGTCGGCGGGCTGTTTTACACCATGACGGTGTCGCGCCTTTTGCCGCGGCTCGGCGTCAGGGGCATGATGATCGCGGGCACCATCCTGGTGGCTTCGCAGCTCGTCGCGGTCGCCTTCGGTCCGCGCTGGGAAATCCAGACACTCAACCTCGTCGTGATGGGCTGGGGCTTCTACATGGCCCATGGCTGCCTTCAGGTGTTTGCCAGCGAGTTGTCGGTCGAGGCACGCGCCACCGCGCTGTCGCTGCACTCGTTCTTCTTCTTCATGGGACAGACCGTCGGCCCGCTCGCCTATGGTTTTGGGCTCGCGCATGGCGGCAAGGGGCCGACCCTGTTTGCGAGCGCCGGGATCATGGTGGTCCTGGGGCTGGTCTGCGCCCGCCTGCTCAGGCAGCGCGCACCGGCGGACGCACGCGCTTGATCGGGCATATCGCGGCGTTAACATAGCACTCCCCTGAGGGAGCGAACGTGGTTGCCAGCGACAGCTTCATCGAGTTTCTGCGCGAGCAGCTCGCGCCACTCGGGCGCATCACGGTGCGGCGCATGTTCGGCAAGACGGGCGTGTTCTGCGACGGCGTCATGCTCGGTATGGTGAGGGACGACACGCTTTACTTGCGTGTCGATGACGGCAACCGCGCCGCCGTGAAGGAAGCGGAGGCGTTTCCGCCGCTGAACTATGAGAAGAAGGGCGGCACCATCGATCTCGCGTTCTGGCGGGCGCCGGAACGGCTCTTTGACGACCCCGATGAACTGGTGGCTTGGGCGCGGTCTGCGCTGGATGCGGCGCGCCGGGTTGCCTTGAAGCGAGAACGAACGACGCCAAAGCTGACATCGAAGCCGCGGAAAACACGACCGGTCCGTCGCTAGCCCCGCCCGCGATACGGCGCGACGCCTTGCTCCGGCACCCACAGGCCCTTCGGCACGCGGCCGGTCTGCCAGAACACGTCGATCGGGATGCCGCCGCGCGGATACCAGTAGCCGCCGATCCGGATCCATTTCGGCTTGATCTCGGAGGCGATGCGCTTGCCGATCATCACGGTACAGTCCTCGTGGAAGGCGCCATGATTGCGGAAGCTCGTGACATAGAGCTTCAGCGACTTCGACTCCAGCAGCCACTGGCCCGGTGCATAGTCGATGACGAGGTGTGCAAAATCCGGCTGGCCCGTGACCGGGCAGATCGAGGTGAATTCCGGCACGGTGAAGCGCACCAGGTAGTCGGTGTCCTTTTGCGGATTGGGCACGCGGTCGAGCTGGGCTTCTTCCGGCGTATGCGGCCATTCGACCAGGCGGCCGAGCTGGAGGGTTTTTTTCGCCATCGTTTGCATCCTTTGGAGCATGATCCGGAAAAGTGGGCACCGGTTTTCCGGATCATGCTCAATCAAAAAAGCTAGAGCGCGATAGGATCGCGCTCTTTGGGATGCCGGGATGGACGCAATTGCCGCCGCCGTCAACCGGTTGCGAGCGTCTGGATCAGCACCACGCGGTCGTTCCCGGACTCGCAGCCCCAAAGTTCGCCCGGCCTTCCATCGAGCTGACGGACATTGGCATTCGGCTTGTCGCTGGCGAAGACGTTGAATTTCTCGGTCACGGGATCGAAGCGGACGATGGCGTTGGCGGAAAAATCGGTCAGCCAGACCTTGTCCTTGTCGTCGACGAAAACCGCATAGGCGCTGGGGTTCTCGCCCGGCAGTTTCCAGGTCTTCCACGCGCCGTCGGCGGGATCGTGCACCGACACGTGCCCGCTGTTCCACTCGCTGACCCAGATCCGGCTCTTTGAATCCGACCAGACGCGCCGCGAGCCCGCACTCGGCGTCGGCGGCTGCACGACGGTCGCGTTGCCTGTCGCAAGATCGATCCTGGCGATGTAGCTGCCGGCGAGCGAGGCGTACCAGATGTCGCCTTTCGGCGTCACGGTGATGCCATAAGGCCCGATGCCCTTCGGCGCCTTGAACACCGTCATCTCGCCGGACTTTGGCACGAGCCGGCCGTAATAACCGGACTGCCCGGTGAACCAGTAGATGCCCGCCTTGTCGAACACGCCGGTGTTGAGATTGGCCTGGGCGAATTTCTCGGGGAGGCGGAACAGCGTGACCTTGAGATCGCCGGGATCCACTCGCGCGATCGCGTTCTGGCCGCCCTCGGTGATCCAGGGCGCGCCATCAGGGCCGATCGTCACGCCGTGGGGGGCAGCGCCTTGGCCGAGGCTGACCGTCTTGAATGAGCCATCCCTCGGATCGAGCTTGCCCAGCATGCCCTTGCCCTGCGCGGTGAACCAGACCGTGCCGTCGGGGGCGGGCGTGAGGTCGTGCAGGCCGATCCCGGGGCTGATCGGAAAGTATTTCGTCCGGAACGGGCGCTCCTGCGCAAAAGCTGGGCGGGTTGCGAGGAGGGTGGCGCCGGAGGCGAGAAACTGGCGGCGATTCATGGCGTTACCTCGGCTGTTTCAGATGGAGGTTGGACGCGCGGGCCAAGTGGGATCAAGCTTAGTCTGAGGCACCTCATAGGTCAGTCGAAGGCGGTGGTCCAAGCGTTCACATTTGCTTGCGCTCCGTGTAAGACGCCCCCACGAACTGACAGCTCTAACGAACGGAAGCGCAATCATGACCGCTATTGTCGACATCATCGGCCGCGAAATTCTCGATAGCCGCGGCAATCCCACCGTCGAGGTCGACGTCGTGCTGGAGGACGGCTCGCTTGGCCGCGCCGCGGTGCCCTCGGGCGCCTCGACCGGCGCCCATGAGGCGGTGGAACTGCGCGACGGCGACAAGGCCCGCTATCTCGGCAAGGGCGTCTCCAAGGCGGTTGGCGCCGTCAACGGGGAGATCTACGAGGCGCTCAGCGGCCTGGACGTCGAGCACCAGGTCCAGATCGACCAGGTCATGATCGATCTCGACGGCACGCCGAACAAGAGCCGTCTCGGCGCCAATGCCATCCTCGGTGTCTCGCTGGCCTGCGCCAAGGCGGCCGCGCAATCGCTCGACATGCCGCTCTATCGTTACGTCGGCGGCACTTCGGCCCGGGTCCTGCCGGTGCCGATGATGAACATCATCAATGGCGGCGTGCACGCCGACAACCCGATCGACTTCCAGGAGTTCATGATCCTGCCGGTCGGCGCCACGAGCTTCGCCGAAGGTCTGCGTTACGGCGCGGAAGTCTTCCACACCCTGAAGTCGGAATTGAAGAAGGCCGGCCACAACACCAATGTCGGCGACGAAGGCGGCTTCGCGCCGAACCTGCCGTCGGCGGACGCCGCGCTCGAATTCGTCATGAACGCGATCGGCAAGGCCGGCTTCAAGGCGGGCTCCGACGTCGTGCTCGGGCTCGACTGCGCCTCGACCGAGTTCTTCAAGGGCGGCAAATACGTCTATGAAGGCGAGGGCAAGACCCGCTCGATCTCTGAGCAGGCCAAGTATCTCGCCGATCTCGTCGCGCGCTATCCGATCGTCACCATCGAGGACGGCATGTCGGAAGACGACATGGATGGCTGGAAGGAGCTCACCGATCTCATCGGCAAGAAGTGCCAGCTCGTCGGCGACGATCTCTTCGTCACCAACGTCAAGCGCCTGTCCGAGGGCATCAAGGCGGGCCGGGCCAACTCGATCCTGATCAAGGTCAACCAGATCGGCACGCTGACCGAGACGCTCGCCGCCGTCGAGATGGCGCACAAGGCCGGCTACACCTCGGTGATGTCGCACCGCTCCGGCGAGACCGAGGATTCCACCATCGCCGACCTCGCGGTCGCCACCAATTGCGGCCAGATCAAAACCGGCTCGCTTGCGCGTTCGGATCGTACCGCGAAATACAACCAGCTCCTGCGCATCGAGCAGCAGCTCGGCAAGCAGGCCGTCTATCCCGGCAAGGCGGCGCTGAAGGCGCTGGCGTAAGCTTAGTCAACAAGTAGGGCAAAAAGGGAGGTCGACATGAGCGACGGAAAGAGCGGGCTGCAACTGCGTTCGCAGATCAAGAAGAGCGGCGAGCTCGAAATCTCGCTCGTCGACGTGCCGACCCCCGAGCCCGCCGAGGACGAGGTCGTCGTCCGCGTCGAGGCGACGCCGATCAACCCGTCGGATCTCGCCCTCCTTGTCGGCGCCGCCGACATGAGCACGGCGAAGGCGTCGGGGACGAAGGATGCTCCGGTCATCGTTGCCAAGGTGCCGGATGCCGCGATGGGCGCGATGGGAAGCCGGCTCGACCAGTCCCTGCCGGTCGGCAATGAGGGCGCCGGCGTCGTCATCAGGACCGGCTCGTCGGACGCCGCCAAGGCGCTGATGGGCAAGACGGTCTCGATGATCGGCGGCGCGATGTACGCGCAGTACCGGACCCTGAAGGCGAGGGACTGCCAGCCGTTGCCCGAAGGCACGACTGCTGCGGAAGGCGCGTCCTGGTTCGTCAATCCGCTCACCGCGCTCGCCATGACCGAGACCATGCGACGCGAGGGCCACAAGGCGCTGGTGCACACAGCGGCCGCCTCCAACCTCGGGCAGATGCTGAACAAGATCTGCATCAAGGACGGCATTCCGCTCGTCAACATCGTGCGCAGCCAGGAGCAGGCCGACATCCTGCGCAAGATCGGCGCCAAGCATGTCGTCGATTCCACTGCGCCGAGCTTCCTCGACGATCTCACCAATGCGCTGGTCGAGACCGGCGCCACCATCGCCTTCGATGCCATCAGCGGCGGCAGGCTTGCCGGCAACATCCTCAGGTGCATGGAAGTCGCAATCAACAAGACCGCCAAGGAATACAGCCGCTACGGCTCGAGCGTGCACAAGCAGGTCTATGTCTACGGCATGCTGGACACGCGGCCGATCGAGCTGCCGCCCGGCTTCGGCATGGCCTGGGGCGTCGGCGGCTGGCTGTTGACCCCGTTCCTGATGAAGATCGGACCGGCCGAGATTGGGCGGCTGCGCCAACGCGTCGCGAGCGAATTGAAGACGACGTTCGCCAGCCACTACACCAAGGTCGTGTCGCTTCAGGAGGCACTCGATCCGTCCAACATCGCGGTCTACGCCAAACGGGCGACCGGCGAAAAATTCCTCATCAACCCAAATAAATTTGCGTGACGCCGGCGCGGGCGTAACCAAAGAAGGTCTTGCCTTCTGAGCGAAGCGGGAGAACATTCCCGCCGCAATTGAAAGCGGAAAAACCGCAACGCTCAGAAGGGGACATTCCCATGACTGAACTCAACCGCCGTCACCTACTTGCCGGCGCCGCCGCTCTCGGGGCGGCTGGCTTTTCGCGCCTGGGCACGACACCTGCCAATGCCGCAGTGCCGCAAAGCGGCGCACAAGCGCCGGGTTTCTATCGCTACAAGGTTGGCAGCTTCGAATGCACCTCGATCAATGACGGGGCGCGCACCTTCCCGATGCCCGACAAGTTCGTCACCAACGTGCCGAAGGAGGAGGCGCTCGCCGCGGGCGATGCGGCCTACATGCCGAAGGGCATGGTGACGGTGCCCTTCAACCCGCAGCTCATCAACACCGGCTCCAAGCTCGTGCTGATCGACACCGGCAACGGCGTCGCCAATCTCGAGCCGAGCAAGGGCGCGGTCGGCCGCACGCTGCAAAACCTCGCGGCGGCCGGCGTCGATCCCAAGAGCATCGACATCGTCTTGCTCTCGCATCTGCACCCCGACCACACCAACGGCATTCGCGCGGCCGACGGCTCGATCGCGTTTCCGAACGCCGAGATCATGGTGCCGGCGAAGGATTGGGAGTTCTGGGCGAGCGACGACAACGCCGCCAAGGCTTCCAGCGACATGATGAAAAACTACTTCGCCAACGTGAACAAGACCTTTGCCGGCATCGAGTCCAAGGTGACGAAGTACGAGTGGGGCAAGGAGGTCGCGCCGGGCATCACCTCGATCGCGACGCCGGGCCACACCCCGGGCCACACGTCGTTCGCGGTTGCATCGGGCAACGCCAAGGTCCTGATCCAGTCCGACGTCACCAACATCCCGGAATTCTTCCTGCGCAACCCGGATTGGCATGTCGTGTTCGACACCGATGCCGCGATGGCGCAGGAGACCCGCCACAAGTTCTACGACATGGCGGCGGCGGAGAAGGCGACGGTGGTCGGCTTCCACTTCACGTTCCCCTCGGTCGGCCATGTCGAGAAGGACGGCGCCAAATATCGCCTGATCCCGTCGGCCTGGAACCCGACGATCTGATCGGATCAGTTCTTCGCATCTGTTAATCGGGCCGCCGCTTGGCGGCCCGATTATTTTCGGCGACTGATCGCTTTCGCGAAACGCAGCGTTTCCAAATCGAAACGGTTCATGCACTTGCATCATCTCGCGGAGGTGGATTAAGTGCCGGAGCCCGTTTCCCGCTTAGAGGTTCAAGGACACCCATGGCCTACAACATCGTCACGATCGCCGGCAGCCTGCGCAAGGAGAGCTTTTCGCTCAAGATCGCCAATGCGCTCGCAAAGCTCGCGCCGGCATCTCTCACGCTCGAGGTCATCACGCCGGCGGGGATCTCGTTCTTCAACCAGGATCTCGAGGGCGCGCCGCCCGCCGACTGGCTGGCCTTCCGTGAGAAGCTCCAGAAGTCGAACGGCGTCCTGTTCGTGACTCCGGAATACAACCGTGCGATCCCGGGCGTGCTGAAGAACGCCATCGACGTCGCCTCGCGCCCCTATGGCAAGAGCTCGTTCAACGGCAAGCCGGTCGGCATCATCTCCAACTCGCCGGGTCCGCAGGGTGGCGTCAGCGCCGCAAAAACCTTGCAGAACATTCTCCCGGGCATTGCAGGGGCAATCATGCAGCAGCCCGAGACCTATCTGAACGCGGTCGGCGATGCCTTCGACCCCGCGGGCAACCTGGTCAAGGACTCGCTGAAGACCGTGCTCCAGCAGTACATCGACGCCTTCGCCGCGCACGTCGCCAAGCACCAGGGCTGAGCAAGACGCCTTGCGTGTCATTCCGGGGCGATGCGACGGGACCGCGCAGAGCGCGGCCCGGAGCATCGAACCAAGGTGCGCAATTGCGCACCTGAGAATCTCGAGATTCCGGGTTCGGCTCTTCGAGCCGCCCCGGAATGACGGCATGTGGTGAATTAGCACTCCCTTAACCAACCTGTCCCATCTTCCCAAGATGGTCACACGCGCGCGACTGAAATCAATTCTGACCGGCCTTGCCCTCTACACCATGGCGGCCGCGATCGTCGGCTATTTCGGCATCAACGCCTATACCGGCAAATACGGCCTCAATGCCCGTCAGGAGCTCGACCAGGAGATCATTGCGTTGACCAGCGAGCTCGCGCGGCTGAAGCGCGAGCGCGCCGAGGGCGAGCAGCGCGTGTCGCTGTTGCGCTCGGAAAAAATCGACCCCGACATGCTGGACGAGCGTGCGCGCTTCCAGCTCCAGTTCGTCAATCCGCACGATCTCGTGCGGATGAACAATTCGAATTAGTTCTCCTGCATCACAACGCTCTCTACTCCTCGCCTGAGGAGCCCGCGCGACGCGGGCGTCTCGAAGGATGGCCGCGGATAGCTTGGGGCGTTCATGGTTCGCCCGGCGATGCGCAGCATCGTCCGAAGACGCGCTTCGCGCTCCTCACCATGAGGGTCTGACGACGCGGCGAGATCAGAGTGTCGCCAGCTTCGCCGCGCCCTTGGCGAGGACATCGCTGAAACTCGTATCCCAGAATTTTGCGACGTCCGTCTGCGCGTCGAGCACGCCGAGCTTGAGGAAAGTGTCGGCAACCTTCTGGTGGGTCACGGGCACATCCGGCGTGACGCCTACGAGCGAGAAATCGGCGCTGCGATGGGCGAATTGATCGAGGATGTCCTCAATCGGCAGATGCGTTTCCGCGACCTGCGCCGTCGCATAGACCTGGAAATTCTTGTTGGCGAAAGCGTAGGCACGCTGGATGCGCAGCAGGAAGTCGGCGAGCGCCGCATGCCGCAAGGGATCGTCGATCGCCTTGGGATTGGCATAGATCGGGAAATTTCCGGAGAGATAGCCGACGCCGGTCTTGAGCAGGCGCGCGCCCTGCCTGGAGATCGCGAGCTGGCCGTTGTAGCCGTAGATCGCCCACGCATCGAGCTTGCCCGAGGCGAAGGCGGAATAGCCGTCCGATGGTGTCAGGTTGATGGCCTCGATGTCATTGAAGGACAGCCCGGCTTCCTCGAGCTGCTTGGCGAGGAAATAGTGCGCGGTCGTGGCGCGGACATAACCGACCTTCTTGCCTTTGAGATCGGCGATCGAATGGATCGGCGCGTCCTTAGCTGCTACGGTGACCTGGGTGTTGAGGTCTTCGTGGGTGACTGCGATGAAGCGCACGCCGGCGTTCTTGCGTGCGGCGAACATGGCGGGAATTTCGCTGCCTGAGCCGAGATCGAGCGCGTCGCTGTTCAGCGCCTCGATGTGCAGCACGCCGTTGTTGAGCTCCTTCCAGTCGATCTTGTAGGGCGTCCTGTCTTCGCCGGCAGCCTGGAGCAGGGCGCGCCAACCCCCCTTGTAATAGGCAACGCGCAGCGTGGCGCCGCTGAGATCGATCTCTGCCGGCGCGCCTTGCGTTTTCGCGCTGCCGGCAACGAGTCCGCCTGCAAGTGCGCCGAGCAGGAAACGTCTTGAGAGTGAGAACGGGCTGGTCACGACGGCTCCTGCTGAAAGTCTCTTGATGCTTCCAGCATAGGTGACGCGCTGTTTTCGCTCTATTCTGTTTTTCGATCGCCGCGTGAAACGCGCGTTCCAACTTTTGCGATGGTGCGGTGTTATTCGGTTTTTTGCGCCTATGTCGAAGGTCGTAAATGGATGCGGCACTTCCGTCTTGACGGCAACGGCGGTGCGGGTTCATGCCTTCTTGCGCGCGGCCCTTTCAGGATTGACGCAGATCAACCGGGCTACGCCGGCAGCATCTAGACTGCCATTCGGAGGAAACAGTGATGAATGGGCAAATGCACCCGCATCACGCGGCCCGTGTCGAGGCCGCCATCGCGTCAGGCCAGGCGGCACGTTCCGCGCTCGTGGCCTCGTGGTGCCGTTCCTCCCGATTGCATCATCTCGATCCCTCGGGCCGCAGGCCGCCGATCCGCCTCACCGAGGCCGAGCTATACCATGCGCGCGATCGCGTCGCGCCGCTGCTGTCGGCCGCGCAAGGTACGATGGACCGGCTCTATCAGGCGGTTGGCGCTGCCGGCTGTTGCGTGCTGCTCGCCGATCGCGAGGGCATTCCGGTCGATCGCCGCGGCGCGCCGGCCGACGACTCAACTTTCCAATCCTGGGGCCTGTGGATCGGCGCGGTCTGGAGCGAGGAGCATGAGGGTACCAACGGTATCGGCACCTCCCTCGTCGAGCAGCGGCCGCTGACCATCGACCGCGACCAGCATTTCTTCACCCGCAACACGCTTCTGAGCTGCACCGCTGTACCGATCTACGATCATGACGGGATACTCGCCGGCGTGCTCGACGTCTCCTCCTGCCGCGCCGACCGCACCGATGCCTTCGCCAATCTGATCGCGCTCGCCGCAGGCGAAGCGGCAAAACGCATCGAGGCCGATCTGTTTCGCAACGCCTTTGCCCATGCCCGCATCGTGCTGAGGCCGTCGGCCGACGGCCATTGCGGCGGCCTCGTCGCGGTCGATGGTGATGATCTCGTGATAGGCGCGACGAGGTCCGCCCGGGTCGGACTTGGGATCGCGCCCGGCCGCCCGCTGCAGCCGGTGCCCGCAGCCGATCTTCTCGGTGGCGATGCGGCGCGCGACCACCTCGCCGGTGGCCAGCGCGCGGTCTTGCAGCGGGCGCTGTTGCGCGCGGGTGGCAATGTGTCCGCAGCCGCCAAGGCCCTTGGCGTCAGCCGAGCCACGCTGCACCGAAAGCTCAAGCGGTTCGAGCTGAAGCACTGAGCTCCTGCTTTTTCCCAACGTACATTCTAGCTCCTCATGGTGAGGAGGCGCGTAAGCGCCGTCTCGAACCATGCAGGCCCGACTGTGCCCGCGGCCATCCTTCGAGACGCCGCTTCGCGGCTCCTCAGGATGAGGTCGGTAGTTGTGGTGAGTGAAGCTGTCGCAGTACTGCGACAGGTCGCCTCCATCATCGCTCCCACCTGGGCTGACAGAAAACATCTCCCGCGACATGGTCTGCGCAAGTCGTGAACACACGACGATCGCGCAAACAGCAACATCGGGAGTGAACATGAACAAGGTCGAATTCCTCAACGTCACGGAAGTTCCCTTCGCCGCGAAGTACGACAATTTCATCGGCGGCAAATTCGTCGCCCCACAATCCGGCAAATATTTCGACAACGCTTCGCCGGTGAACGGCCAGGTCGTCTGCAAGATCGCGCGCTCCGATCACCAGGACGTCGAGGCCGCGCTCGATGCCGCGTATGCCGCCAAGGCCGCCTGGGGCAGCACCAGCGTCGCCGAGCGCGCCGCGGTCCTGAACCGGATCGCCGACCGCATGGAAGAAAATCTCGAGCGGCTCGCGATCGCCGAGACCTGGGATAACGGCAAGCCGATCCGCGAGACCCGCGCCGCCGACCTGCCGCTCGCGATCGATCACTTCCGCTATTTCGCCGGCGTCGTTCGTGCCCAGGAAGGCTCAATCGGCGAGATCGACCATGACACTATCGCCTATCATTTCCATGAGCCGCTCGGCGTGGTCGGCCAGATCATCCCCTGGAACTTCCCGCTGCTGATGGCGTGCTGGAAGCTCGCGCCTGCGCTCGCCGCGGGCAACTGCGTGGTGCTGAAACCGGCCGAGCAGACGCCAGCCTCGATCATGGTCTGGGCCGAGATCGTCGGCGACCTCTTGCCGCCCGGCGTCCTCAACATCGTCAACGGCTTTGGCCTGGAGGCCGGCAAGCCGCTCGCGTCCAGCCCGCGTATCGCCAAGATCGCCTTCACCGGCGAGACCACGACGGGTCGGCTGATCATGCAATATGCCGCACAGAACCTGATTCCCGTCACGCTCGAGCTCGGCGGCAAATCGCCGAACATCTTCTTCAAGGACGTCACCGCCGAAGACGACGATTTCTTCGACAAGGCGATCGAAGGCTTCGTGATGTTCGCGCTCAACCAGGGCGAGGTCTGCACCTGTCCGAGCCGTGCGCTGGTCCATGAGGGCATCTACGACCGCTTCATGGAGCGGGCGCTGAAGCGCGTCGCCGCCATCAAGCAGGGCGATCCGCGCGCCGCGGACACCATGATCGGTGCCCAGGCCTCCGGCGAGCAGCTGGAGAAAATTCTTTCCTATATCGACATCGGCAAGAAGGAAGGGGCGAAGGTCCTGGCCGGCGGTGGCCGCGCGAGCCTCGGCGGCGATCTCGCGGGCGGCTACTACGTCCAGCCGACCGTGTTCCACGGCCACAACAAGATGCGGATCTTCCAGGAGGAGATCTTTGGCCCCGTCGTATCGGTCACGACCTTCAAGACCGACGAGGAAGCGCTCGCGATCGCCAACGACACGCTCTACGGCTTGGGGGCCGGTGTCTGGAGCCGCGATGCCAATCGCTGCTACCGCTTTGGCCGCGCCATCCAGGCAGGCCGGGTCTGGACCAACTGCTACCACGCCTATCCCGCGCACGCGGCGTTCGGCGGCTACAAGCAGTCCGGTGTCGGTCGCGAGACCCACAAGATGATGCTCGATCACTATCAGCAGACCAAGAACCTCCTGGTCAGCTACAGCCCGAAGAAGCTCGGTTTCTTCTGATCGACTAGAGGCGGCGCCAGTGCGGCGCCGCCTCCGTCATCCCTTCGTCAAAGAATTGAGACAAGACGAGGGGCCGAGCTATTCAGCTCGGCCCCTGTGGCGTTCGAGCGCTGCCGGGCGAAAGAGGGAGGCTTGGCCATGAAGGACGGTCGTTTACGACGGGTGCGTGTTGGAGCGATGCTGTTCGGCGCGGTGGCTTTGGCGTTCCTCCCGCCATCGACGGCCTTTGCACAGGCCGGTTCGGCGCCAGCCGGCGCCAAGAACGTCCTGACCCTCGACGGAAAGCCGCCACTGATCCTCGGCCATCGCGGCCTGCCGGGGCTGGTGCCCGAAGAGACCGAGGCATCGTATGACCTTGCCGCAGCGCTTGGAACCGACGCGCTCGAAGAGGACCTGCACCTGACCAAGGATTGTGTCCTGGTCGCACGTCACAACCCTTGGCTGAACGACAATACCAACGTCGCCGAGGTGGCGAAGACCAATCCGGCGGTTGCGGCCCGCAAGCGCACGGTGCCCGGCGTGCGCGTCAAGGCTCCTTCTTCCCCCAGCACACCTGCTGACTACCTCACGGATCTCACCAATCCGGCCGACCCCAAATCCGTGCTGAAATCGCTGATCGTGGACGGCGAGGACCATACCAATGATTGGTCGATCACCGACTTCACCATGGCCGAGCTGAAGGATTGGATCGCCGGCACCACCTATGATGCGGCCAACGAAAGGCCGAAGGTCTTCAACGGCAAGTTCCCGATCATCAGTTTCCAGGACATCATCGACATCGCCAAGGTCAAGAGCAAGGAGACGGGGCGTCCCATCGCCGTCTATCCGGAAACCAAGAATCCGACCTGGAACAATGCCCAGGCGATTGCCAATGGCTGTGGCGCGCCCGGCAGCCACCCGCTCGAGGATGCGTTGATCAAGATCATCAAGGACAACGGCCTCAACGCGAAGGAGGCCCCCATCCTCGTTCAGAGCTTCGAGCCCGGCAGCCTGAAATACATGCGCAGCCATGGACTGGAGACGCGGCAGGTCCAGCTCATCGATGGCAACGGTGTCGACTTCAAGAACGGCAAGGTCCTCAACGACAACATCACCAATTCGCGTCCGTTCGATTGGACGATTTCGGGTGACGCGCGCTTGTATGATGCGATGCTAACCTCCGAGGGCCTTGCGGAGATCAAGACCTATGCCGACGGCATTGGTCCGTGGAAGCCCTATATCGTTCCGCTCAAGATTTCGCCGTGGAAGGACAGCAACGCCGACGGCACTCCCTACAAGGGATCGACGCCAGAGGCTTCGACGCAGGAAGCGACCAGCCTCGTTGCCGACGCGCACAAGCTCGGCCTGTTCGTGCACGTCTTCACTTTCCGGAACGAGAAGAAGTACCTGGCTGGCGACTATCATGGCGATCCAAGCCTCGAATATCTCAAATTCTTCCGTCTCGGCGTGGATGGGGTCTTTACCGACTTCACGCATACCGGAGTTGGCGCCCGCGCAGCCTATCTGCGCGAGCTCGGCTGGTGAGGGCGGCTTCACGGAGAGCTAATGTTGCCTGATCGGCGCCAAAGGTTTTGCAATATTTCGGTCACGCTGCACTGCGGCATAATGAAAATCGTATGGCGTCGCCGCAGCGCTTTCGCGCGCGTTTGAGTTGGGTTAGAGAGGGCTTAGTTTTCTCTGACCCGGAATTCCCATGGCCGCACCCAAGAAAGCCGCCGCAAGCTCTCCACAAGACAAGACCAACGGCGGTTCGCCCCCGGAATTCACCAGGGAGCAGGAGCTGAAGGCGCTCCGCGAAATGCTCCTGATCCGGCGGTTCGAGGAAAAGGCCGGCCAGCTCTACGGCATGGGTGCGATCGGCGGCTTCTGCCATCTCTATATCGGCCAGGAGGCCGTGGTGGTCGGCATGCAGATGGCGCTGAAGGACGGCGACCAGGTCATCACCGGCTATCGCGATCACGGCCACATGCTCGCCACCGGCATGGAAGCCAATGGCGTCATGGCCGAACTCACCGGCCGCCGCGGCGGCTATTCCAAGGGCAAGGGCGGCTCCATGCACATGTTCAGCGTGGAGAAGAAGTTTTACGGCGGCCACGGCATCGTCGGCGCCCAGGTCTCGCTCGGTGCGGGCCTCGCTTTCGCCAATCGGTATCGCGGCAATGACAGTGTCGCCGTCGCTTATTTCGGCGATGGTGCTTCGAACCAGGGCCAGGTCTACGAGAGCTTCAACATGGCGGAGCTCTGGAAGCTGCCTGCGATCTTTGTCATCGAGAACAACCGCTACGCCATGGGTACGTCGGTCTCGCGCGCGTCCGCGCTCCAGGATTTCTCCAAGCGCGGCCTGTCCTTCAACATCCCCGGTCATCAGGTCGACGGCATGGACGTCCGCGCGGTGAAGGCCGCCGGCGACGAAGCGGTCGCTTGGTGCCGCGCCGGCAAGGGCCCGGTCATCCTGGAGATGCAGACCTATCGCTATCGCGGACATTCGATGTCGGATCCCGCAAAATACCGCACGCGCGAGGAGGTCGAGAAGGTCCGTCACGACCAGGACCCGATCGAGCAGGTGCGCAACCGCCTCCTGGCCGCCAAGATGAGCGAGCAGGATCTGAAGGCGATCGACGCCGAGGTCCGCGACATCGTCAACGCGTCCGCAGACTTTGCCCAGCATGATCCCGAGCCGGATGCCTCCGAGCTCTGGACCGACGTTTACCGCTAAAAGCGCGCAAGCTTTCTTTTGGAGTCGATATGCCAATTCAAGTGCTGATGCCCGCGCTGTCGCCCACGATGGAAAAGGGCAACCTCGCCAAATGGCTGAAAAAAGAGGGCGAGACGATCAAGTCGGGCGACGTGATCGCCGAAATCGAGACCGACAAGGCGACCATGGAGGTCGAGGCGACCGATGAAGGTACGCTCGGCAAGATCCTGATTCCCGAAGGCACCGCCGACGTCGCGGTGAACACGCCGATCGCGACGATCCTCGCCGATGGCGAGAGCGCCGCCGATCTCGCCAAGGCACCTGCGCCCGCCAAGCCCGCCGCGGAAGCCGCGCCTGCCGCTGCGAAGGCCGAGGCGCCCGCGCCGAAATCCGCCGCGCCGCAGGCTGTCGCGGAGCCCGATCCAGAAGTGCCCGCCGGCACGGAGATGGTCACCCAGACCATCCGCGAAGCGTTGCGCGATGCCATGGCCGAGGAGATGCGGCGTGATCCCGACGTCTTCATCATGGGCGAAGAGGTCGCTGAGTATCAGGGCGCCTACAAGGTGACGCAGGGCCTGCTCCAGGAATTCGGCGACAGGCGCGTCATCGACACCCCGATCACCGAGCACGGTTTTGCCGGCATCGGCGTTGGCGCGGCGATGGCCGGGTTGAAGCCGATCGTCGAGTTCATGACCTTCAACTTCGCCATGCAGGCGATGGACCAGATCATCAACTCCGCCGCCAAGACGCTCTATATGTCCGGCGGCCAGATGGGTTGCTCGATCGTGTTCCGCGGCCCCAACGGCGCCGCCGCGCGCGTCGCCGCGCAGCACAGCCAGGACTACTCTTCCTGGTATTCTCACGTTCCGGGCCTGAAGGTGGTCGCGCCGTATTCGGCCGCGGATGCCAAGGGACTGCTCAAGGCCGCGATCCGCGATCCCAATCCGGTGATCTTCCTCGAGAACGAAGTTCTCTATGGCCACACCGGCGAAGTGCCGAAGCTCGACGACTACGTGATCCCGATCGGCAAGGCGCGCATCGTGCGCTCGGGCAGCCACGTTACGATCATCTCGTGGTCGAACGGCATGACCTATGCGCTGAAGGCGGCGGACGAACTCGCCAAGGACGGCATCGAAGCCGAGGTGATCGACTTGCGTACGCTGCGGCCGATGGACACCGAGACCATCGTCAACTCCGTGAAGAAGACCGGCCGTGCCGTCACGGTGGAGGAGGGCTGGGCCCAGAGCGGCGTCGGCGCCGAGATCGCTGCGCGGATCATGGAGCATGCCTTCGACTACCTGGACGCGCCGGTGACGCGCGTGTCCGGCAAGGACGTGCCGATGCCCTATGCCGCGAACCTGGAGAAGCTCGCGCTGCCCTCGGCAGCCGAAGTGGTCGAGGCCGCCAAAGCCGTCTGCTACAGGTAGACCATGGCAGGGCCCAAGGAGCAGCCACTTCCGCCTGACGTGATTGGACGCGAAGACGCGATCGAGATTCTGCGCGTGTTCGTGCTCGACGGCGGGCTGTCGATGGCGTTCCAACGTGCCTTCGAGGAGCCCGACATGTGGGGCCTCCTGCTCGTCGATCTCGCCCGCCACGCCGCGCGCGCCTATGCGCGCGAGAGCGAGATGAGCGAGGACGAGGCGCTGGGCCGGATCCTCGACATGTTCGAGGCCGAGATCGAGCGTCCGACCGACCTCGGCACCACGACGCCGCGCGGGCAGAAGGGGCACTGAGCGTGGCGATCGAATCCTATCACTACGATCTCATGCGGGAGGCGATCGGCGAGGCCGAGGCCTCCATCGCGCAAGGCGGCTTGCCGATCGGCGCCGTGCTGACGCGCGACAAGAGGATCATCGCCCGCGGCCACAACAACCGCGTGCAGGAGAAGAACGTCATCCTGCACGGCGAGATGAGCTGCCTGCGCGACGCCGGCGTGATCTCGTTCCACGACACCGTCATGTACACCACGCTGTCGCCATGCTCGATGTGCGCAGGCGCGCTCGGTCTGTTCAAGGTCTCGCTGGTGGTGATCGGCGAGTCCGAGACCTTCCCGGGCTCCAAGGACATTCTCGACAAGTTCGACGTCCCCTGGATCGATCTTGCCGACGACCGCTCCATTGCCATGATGAAGTCGTGGCGTTCCAATCCCGCCAATGAGCGCCTGTGGCAGGGCGACATTGGCAACTAATCCTGGTCTGTCGCTCTTCCGGTGGGTCGGAAGACGACGTTTTGAAAAGTTCTTCGTGAGGTCAGCATGCCCATCAACATCCTGATGCCCGCTCTCTCGCCAACGATGGAGAAGGGCAACCTCGCCAAGTGGCTGAAGAAAGAGGGCGACAAGGTCAAATCCGGCGACGTCATCGCCGAGATCGAGACCGACAAGGCCACCATGGAGGTCGAGGCGATCGACGAAGGCACGATCGCCAAGATCCTGGTGCCCGAGGGCACGCAGGACGTGCCCGTGAACGATGTCATCGCCGTGCTCGCCGGCGAGGGCGAGGACGTGAAGGCCGCGGGCGCTGCCAAGCCCGCCGCGTCGGCCGCGCCGCCGAAAGCAACGGAAGCACCGGCCGCTGCGTCGGCTCCGGCTCCCGCACCGGCCGCGCCGAAGGCTGCTCCTGCGCCACAGGCCGCTGCGCCGGCCGCGCAGACCAACGGCCAGGGCGGCCGCGTGTTCTCCTCGCCGCTGGCGCGGCGCCTGGCCAAGGACGCCGGCATCCAGATTTCGCTTGTGACGGGCACCGGCCCGCACGGCCGCGTCGTTGCGCGTGACGTCGAAGGGGCGAAGTCCGGCAAGGGCCTCAAGGCACCGGCGGCGGCGCCGTCAGCCGCGCCGTCGATCGCGCCGACCATGTCGGACAAGCAGATCCTGTCGCTGTTCGAGCCCGGCTCCTACGACATCATCCCGCATGACGGCATGCGCCGCACCATCGCGCAGCGCCTGACTGCCTCGATCCAGAACGTCCCGCACTTCTACCTCACCATCGACTGCGACATCGGCAAGCTGCTCGTCGCGCGCGAGGAGATCAATGCGGCAGCTCCGAAGGACAAGGAGAAGAAGCCGCTCTACAAGATCTCGGTCAACGACTTCGTCATCAAGGCGATGGCGGTCGCGCTGCAGAAGATCCCGAATTGCAATGTGAGCTGGACCGAGTCCGGCATGGTCAAGCACCACCATTCCGACGTTGGCGTTGCGGTGGCGATGCCGGGCGGCCTGATCACGCCGATCATCCGCAAGGCGGAGACCAAGACTCTCTCCACCATCTCCAACGAGATGAAGGATTTTGCAACGCGTGCGCGCTCGCGCAAGCTGAAGCCGGAGGAATACCAGGGCGGCACGACCGCCGTGTCCAACCTCGGCATGTTCGGCATCAAGGACTTCACCGCCGTGATCAACCCGCCGCATGCGACCATCCTTGCGGTCGGCACCAGCGAGGAGCGGCCAGTGGTGCGGAATGGCAAGATCGAGATCGCGCAGATGATGAGCGTGACGCTGTCCTGCGATCACCGCGCCATCGATGGCGCGCTCGGCGCCGAGCTGATCGGCGCGTTCAAGCAGTTGATCGAAAATCCCGTCATGATGATGGTGTGAGCCGCAGACGGTGAATGCGTAGGGTGGGCAAAGGCGCAACGCGCCGTGCCCACCTTTTGATAGCGTTGGAAGGCGGTGGGCACGCTTCGCTTTGCCCACCCTACGAAGTTCAGTTGAATGGGAGCCGCAATGGCCGACACGTCCTTCGACATCATCATCATCGGCTCCGGTCCCGGCGGCTACGTCACCGCGATCCGCGCCGCGCAGCTCGGCTTCAAGACCGCGATCGTCGAAAAGAACTATCTCGGCGGCATCTGCCTGAACTGGGGCTGCATCCCGACCAAGGCGCTGCTGCGCTCCGCCGAGATCTACCACTACATGCAGCACGCCAAGGACTACGGCCTGTCGGCGGAGAAGGTCTCGTTCGATCCGAAGGCGGTGGTGCAGCGCTCGCGCGGCGTCTCGAAGCGACTCAATGACGGCGTCGGCTTCCTGATGAAGAAGAACAAGATCAGCATCATCTGGGGCGCCGCCTCGATCGATGCGCCCGGCAAGGTCACCGTGAAGAAGTCCGACGTCGAGGGGCCGAAGGGCATGCTGGGCGAGGGGACCTATCAGGCCAAGCACATCATCATCGCGACCGGCGCGCGGCCGCGCGTGCTGCCGGGACTCGAAACGGACAAGAAGCTGGTCTGGACCTATTTCGAGGCCATGATTCCGGAGCGGATTCCGAAGTCGCTGCTGGTGGTCGGCTCGGGCGCGATCGGCATCGAGTTCGCCTCGTTCTTCCACACCATGGGATCTGACGTCACCGTGGTCGAGGTGCTGCCGCAGATCCTCCCGGTCGAGGACGCGGAGATCGCCGGCCTTGCGCGAAAGCGCTTCGAGAAGATGGGCATCAAGATCATGTCCTCGACCAAGGTGACCAAGCTCGACAAGAAGGCCGACAGCGTCGTTGCCACAATCGACGACGGCAAGGGCAAGCCGGTCGCGACCGAATTCGAGCGCGTGATTTCGGCCGTCGGCGTGGTCGGCAACATTGAAAACCTCGGCCTCGAAAAGCTCGGCGTCAAAACCGACCGCGGCTGCATCGTCATCGACGGCTACGGCAAGACCAACGTCCCCGGCATCTATGCCATTGGCGACGTCGCAGGTCCCCCGATGCTCGCCCACAAGGCCGAGCATGAGGGCGTGATCTGCGTCGAGGCGATCAAGGGCCTGCATCCGCACGCCATGGACAAGAACATGATCCCGGGCTGCACCTATTGCCATCCGCAGGTGGCGTCCGTCGGCCTGACCGAAGCCAAGGCCAAGGAGAACGGCCGCGAAATCCGCGTCGGTCGCTTCCCCTTCGTCGGCAACGGCAAGGCGATCGCGCTCGGCGAGGACCAGGGGCTCGTCAAGGTGATCTTCGACAAGAAGACCGGCCAGCTTCTCGGCGCCCACATGATCGGCGCGGAGGTCACCGAGCTGATCCAGGGCTATGTGGTTGCGATGAATCTGGAGACCACCGAGGAAGAGCTGATGCACACGGTCTTCCCTCATCCGACTCTGTCGGAAATGATGAAGGAAGCCGTGCTCGATGCCTACGGGCGGGTGTTGAATATTTGATCCCCATTCCGTCACCCCCGCGCAAACGGCGAAGCCGTTTGTCGCTGGAGGTGCTCGCGAAGCGAGCCTCGAAGGATGAACGGCCGAGATGTAGCAGCGGGGCTCGTCGCCCTTCGAGACGGCCGCTTCGCGGCCTTCTCAGGGTAACGAGTGTGAGAACGAACTGAAGAAAACAACAAGAGGGACAAACCCGTGCAGGACAACGACAACCTCACCATCGAGCGTCCGACCTTCGTCACGCATCTCGAATGCGCGATGGAGGGCGATCATTATCCGGCAGACCAGGTCCACAACCTCTCCAAGGCCGGCAAGCCACTGCTGGTGCGCTACGATCTCGCCGGCGTGAAGAAGGTGTTGACCAAGGATGCGCTCAAGGAGCGCCCCGCGGACATGTGGCGCTATCGCGAGCTTCTACCGGTGCGCAAATGCAAGGACATCGTCTCGCTCGGGGAGGTCACGACGCCGCTGATCCGGCTGCCAAAGCTGTCGCAAAAGCTCGGCGGCGGCGAGATCATCGTGAAAGATGAAGGCCGCCTGCCGACCGGCTCGTTCAAGGCGCGGGGCCTCGTCATGGCGGTGTCGATGGGCAAGGCGCTCGGCATCAAGCACATGGCGATGCCGACCAACGGCAACGCGGGCGCGGCGCTCGCGGCCTATGCGACCTCCTGCGGCATCAAGACCACGATCTTCTGCCCAGCCGATACGCCGGAGGTGAATGTCAGCGAGATCGAGTTGCAGGGCGCGACCGTCTATCGCGTCAATGGCTATATCGACGATTGCGGCAAGATCGTCGGCGAGGGCAAGGCCAAGGTCGGCTGGTTCGACACCTCGACGCTGAAGGAGCCGTACCGGATCGAGGGCAAGAAGACCATGGGGCTCGAGCTCGCCGAGCAGCTCGGCTGGGACGTGCCCGACGTGATCTTCTATCCGACTGGCGGCGGCACCGGCCTGATCGGCATGTGGAAGGCCTTTGATGAGCTCGAGAAGATCGGCTTCATCGGCTCGAAGCGCCCGCGCATGGTTGCGGTGCAGGCGTCGGGCTGCGCGCCGATGGTGCGGGCCTATGAGGAGGGCACCGAGCATGCGGCGCGCTGGGAGGATGCCCACACTATTGCGTCGGGCATCCGCGTGCCGCAGGCGATCGGCGATTTCCTGATCCTGCGCGCGGTGCGGCAGAGCAAGGGCTTTGCCATCGCGGTCGATGACGACAGCATTTCGTCGGCGCTGAGCGAGGTCGCGCGCGAGGAGGGGCTGTTGCTCTGTCCCGAAGGTGCCGCAACCTATGCCGCTTACACGCAATCGCTCGCCGATGGCCGCGTCACCAAGAACGATCGCGTGATGCTGTTCAACTGCGCGACCGGCCTGAAATACCCGCTGCCCCCGGTCGCGCGCACGCTCGACCGCCACAAGCCGATCGACTTCTCGCAGTTCTAGCGCGAGCAGGAAGGTCGCTCGCGAGCTCGTAGTTCTCCCTCTCCCGCAACGGGGAGAGGTGATCAGAAATGCCGCCGGGAGAGACGCAGATGCGAAAGACGATCTGGGCTGCGCTGATCACTATCCTCGCTCTTGCCGGCACCGCGCGCGCCGACACCTATCCCTCGCGCCCCATCACCATCATCGTGCCGTTCGCGGCCGGCGGGCCTTCGGACGCGATGGCGCGCGTGCTTGCCGAGCACATGCGGGCGAGCCTTGGCCAGGCCGTGGTGGTCGAGAACGTTACCGGCGCCGGCGGCTCGATCGGGGTGGGGCGCGCGGTGCATTCGGCTCCCGACGGCTACACCATCTCCTTCGGCCATCTTGGCACGCACGTCGCCAACGGCGCGGTCTACAAGCTCCCTTACGATCTC
This sequence comes from Bradyrhizobium sp. CCGUVB1N3, assembly GCF_024199925.1. Classification (NCBI taxonomy): domain Bacteria; kingdom Pseudomonadati; phylum Pseudomonadota; class Alphaproteobacteria; order Hyphomicrobiales; family Nitrobacteraceae; genus Bradyrhizobium; species Bradyrhizobium sp. CCGUVB1N3. Next base: position 1,594,937 of record NZ_JANADR010000001.1, on the reverse strand, counting down.
GTCGCCGATCTCCAGCCGGTGGTGCTGCTGCCGAGCAACCCCATGATCGTCGTCAGCAAGAACGCCGTGCCTGCGACGTCGCTGAAAGAGCTGCTCGCCTGGCTCAAGTCTCGCCCCGCACCCGCGACCGCGGGCACGGCCGGTGTGGGCTCCGGCAGCCACATCGCCGGCGTTTATTTCGAGAGCGTCTCCGGCATCAAGCTGCAATATGTACCCTATCGCGGCACGGGGCCGGCACTGAACGACCTCATCGCCGGCCAGATCGACATCATCGTCGACCAGACCTCCAACTCCATCAACCAGGTTCGCGCCGGCACCATCCGTGCCTACGCGATCAGCGACGACAAGCGCCTGGCGTCCGCGCCCGAAATCCCGACCGCCGATGAGGCCGGACTGAAAGGCTTTCAGATGACGCTGTGGTCCGGCCTATGGGTGCCCAAGGGCACGCCGCAGGAGATCGTGTCGCGGCTCAACGCCGCGGTGGTGGAAGCGCTCGGTAATGCCGCCGTGAAGAAGCAGATGGAAAATCTAGGCCTCGAAATGCCGCCGCAGGACCAGCTCACCCCTGAAGCGCTCGGTGCGCGGCAGAAGGCCGAGATCGCCAAATGGTGGCCGATCATCAAGGCGGCCGACATCAAGGTGGATTGAAACGGGGCTCACGCGTACGGCATTACGCCGTGGCGTCCCCGCGTCCCCTCAGCGCCATCTCCAGGCATTGCATCAGCTCCGAGGTCGCGAACGGCTTGCCAAGGAAGCAGAGTGCGCCGGCCCTCAGTGCACGTGCGCGCACGCTCTCATCCGGAAAGGCCGTCGTGAATATGAACGGCGTGGCCGAGCCCCGGGTACGCATCTGCATCAACAGGTCGATCCCGCTCATGACCGGCATCTGCACGTCCGCGATCACGCAGCTGGCGCCGTTCAGGTCGGACGAGCTCAAGAACTCTTCGGCCGAGGCGAATGTGTGGACGACGTATCCGCGCGACGCCAGAAGATTGTCGATCGCAGCCCGCACATAGGGATCATCGTCGAGCACCGAAATCACTGAAGGCGCTGACAAGATGTCCGCTCCCGAGCTGCTTGCCGTTGTACGGCGGCCGGGAGCCAAGGTGGGCCGATCAAGCAAAATTTGGAACTCATACTTAGGTTTGTTCGTCCCGCTTGGCGTGCTGAATCCCGAGCGCCTCGTTCATTTTCACCAGCTCGGCCAGGGACTTGGCACCCATCTTCCGCATGATTTGGCCGCGATAGATCTTGACGGTGATTTCGGCCAATCCCAACTCGGCGGCCACGTGCTTGTTCATCATGCCAGACGCCACCAGGGACAGCACGTCCCGTTCCCGCGGGGTGAGGGACTCGAAGCGGGACCTGACGTTCGACACCGTTTTCTCGATCTCGCGGCGCTTGCGATCGCGCTCGATCGCGGCCTGGACCGCGTCCAGCATGTCCTGGTCGCGCACCGGTTTGGTCAGGAAGTCGACCGCGCCACTCTTCATGGCCCGGACGGTCATGGGAATATCACCATGGCCGGTGATGAAGATGATGGGCGTGTGGATGTTCGCCTTGGCGAGATCGGCCTGCAGGTCGAGGCCGCTCAGTCCTGGCAGGCGGATGTCGAGCACCAGACAGCTGGGGACCTCCGGCGGCTTGCTTTGCAGGATCTCCGGCGCCGAGCCGAAGGCTGCGACCTTGAGACCGACCGATTCAAAGAGATTGATAAGCGCCCGGCGCACCGACGGGTCATCGTCGACGACGAGGACGATCGGCTCGTCGTTGCCCGTCTGCGGCAAGGAAGGCTTGGGGCGCTCGGTCACGACGCTTGCTCCTGATGCGAGGGCAGGGTGATCTGAAACGTCGCGCCGCACCCCGGATTGGGCGAGGCCGAAAGTCGTCCGCCGTGGGCCTCGATGATGGAACGGCAGATCGAGAGTCCCATGCCCAAGCCGCTGGATTTGGTAGTGAAGAACGGTGTGAACATGCGATCAATCGCATCGGCGGAAATACCGACCCCACGATCCGTCACGCTCACCAGCACTGATCCGTTTTCGTCCGGATCGGAGCGGATCACCAGCTCCCGCGGGCGGTCCCTGACGCCTTCCATGGCTTCGATTCCATTCATGATCAGGTTGATCAGCACCTGCTGTAACTGGATTCGGTCGCCGAAAATATTCGGCAGCTCGGATCTCAATTCCATTCGCACCGATACGGCGTGGGTGGCCATCTCGCGCTGAACGAGCGCGACCGCCTCGCGAACGACCCGATTGACGTCGAGCGGGACCATCTCGATATCGGTTCTCTTGGCAAGTGCCCGGACGTGACGGATCACCTCACTGGCGCGGTTGCAATCCTCGATGATCCACTCCACCGAGCGGCGTGCCCCTTTCAGATCGGGTGAGCTGCGCTCCAGCCAACCGATGCACGCGTCGGCGTTGGCCATCACGGCGGCGAGGGGCTGGTTGAGTTCGTGAGCAATCGAGGCGGTCAGCTCGCCGAGCGTCGTGACGCGCGTCACATGGGCGAGCTCGGCTTGCGCCTTGCGGAGTGCCTGTTCGGCCTGGTCGGCGCGGGTTGCTGCGGTCACATCCGTGCAAACGCCACGATAGCCGAGGAAGTTGCCGTCGGTATCGAAGAACGGCTTGCCGCTGGTGCAAACATACGTCGGTTGTCCATTTCGGTCTTTGCTGCGGTACACGAGGTCGCGAAACGGAACGTGGGCGTCGAGTGCCGCGCGATGCTGTTGCCACTTCTCCGGTTCGAGCTCGGAGTCAGGAGCAATGTCCCAGCGTGTGAGCCCGACCGCCCAGAAAGGGGCCATGCCGACCGTTTCAGGATGTTCAGAGACGCGGGTGACGCGGTGGTCCGGCCCGGTCTCCCAGAACCAGTCGGACGCAGTTTCGGCATAGTCGCGGAAGCGCTGCTCGCTTTCGCGGAGTCGTCGCTCTGCTTCCTTGGCCGGTGTGATATCACTCACCGAGCCAACGAACTCGACGTGGCCGCCGGCATCTCGCGTGGCGCGGGCCACCGCGCGGACATGTTTCACGGCGCCGTCGGGCATCACGAGCCGGTATTCGTGATCGTAATCGCAACCCTCCCGCATCGCATGCCCCGTGGTTCGCCGCACCGCGAGCCTGTCGTCGGGATGGATACGCTGGAGCATGAATGGGATCGTGGGCTTCTCGGCATCGTCGCATTGGAAGATGCGATACGTTTCCTTCGACCAGGAGATATCGCCGGTCGCGGCCTTCCAGCCGAAGCTGCCGGTATGGCTCAATTCCTGGGCCTGCGCGAGGTAAGCCTCGCTCTGTCGCAGCGCATTCTCCGCTTCCTTGCGCTCGGTGATGTTCTCGCAGGCGACCAGCACGACCTGCTTGCCATCGCTCTGCAGCATGGCCTTGGCGTTCTCGCGTACCCACAGGACCGAGCCGTCCTTGCGCACTTTCCGGATTTCCCAGGTGTGCGACTGACCGACGGTCCCAAGGCACAGCGCAACGCACTGGCGGACGAAGCCGCGGTCTTCCTCGAAGAACACCCCGAGCACCGATTGGCCGATCAGCTCCGCTGCCGCATAGCCCAGTTGCGCGGCGCCGAACGTGTTTACGTTCAGCACGGTTCCGGCCGGATCGACCATGAAATACATGACCGGGTTGTGCTCGAAGACTTGCTGCCATTGCTTCACCGCTTCGCGCAAATCGGCGTCGCTGAATTTAAGGCCTGGCTTGATGGGGACAGCTCGCCGTTCGCTGCGGGCCTGCTGGATCAACCCCGACCCGATCAGGCATGCGAGAAGGAACGGAGCGATCACCAGGCGATCCTGAGGATGGGAGATGCGGAAATCAAAGAGGGGCGGGGCAGAGAAAAAGTCGAGCGCGGCGACGGCGAGGAGAGTGAGGAGACCGGAGGCCAGGAAACTGTCCGCGAGTGCGAACAGCAGGATCACCACGAGATAGCACAACGCGGTCGCGGCGAGCCCGATCTGCAGGAAGAAACAGGCCGCGGTCACCAGCGCCAGCACGACGCAACCGCAGACGAATTGCGCGGCTGACTTCCAAATCTTTGCTATCTGGCCAGGCTTCATCGCAGACGGTCCCGGCTCATCTCTGCGGTGAATGCAAGTAGAACACGTTGCAACACTATCGGCAATTCCCCCCGACCAAAGTCGGGTCGATGGCGACGGGGCGACGTGCCGCTTTCGGACTTGCGGCTTGTCATGCTGCTGTTCGTCGCCGCGAACCCAAGCGCGGCTGAGCTGACCAGGATGCGCGGAAGCCGTGCAACCGGCGCATCGTGCGCCGTCCCGTTGCGAAAATGCCCGTCCGAGGCCCCGGGCAACTACGGGACAAACCTAGGTATAGCTCGCCCATCCTTAGTCATGTCGGTCATTTACTTCCGTACAATTGAGCACGTCGTTGCTGACGGATTAGCCTCATGACCATTCGGACAGAATCGATTGCACGGCCAATTGCGGCGATCGCAACAGAACCAGCCCGCCATCTGAGCGCGCTGTGATGACGAGACACATTCCCGAGATCCAGTACGCGCCCGATATCGAGGGAAAAGAGTAGGTCAACGAACGAGGGAGAGAACAATGTGCGACAGGTCCGATCAGTCTGAGCGTCGTCCGTCAGACCACGGCTGTGCCGTTTGTAACAGGCAGTTTGGCTTGATCCGATACTATTCCTGGCGAACTGCGCTCTGTTCCAAGAAGTGCCTCGATCGTTTCCGTGCGCGCAGCGATCGCGACCGCCGTTGGTTGTTTCGCGCTCAAGTGGCGTAAGGTTTAGCCGGCGAGGTCGGCAAGGAATTCTGATCCTGGAGGCTGCGTGTGAACCCATCGTGCAAGCTCCTCTTATCGGGCTTTCTCCTCCTTGGCCTCACAGCTGCGGTCCAGGCGCAGGAGGTTGGGCAAGGTGCTGTCCATCGCCAGCATCCTCCTCAGGATCAGGCTCTGCACGAAAAGTTCTATTCGACCTGGCACATGCCGGATAACCCGGCGCTCAGCTGCTGCAACAGCGCGGACTGCTACCCGACCGACATCAGGTACGAAGACGGCAAGCTTTATGCGCGGCGCAGGGAAGACGGCAAATATATCCCGGTCCCCGCCCAGAAGGTGGAACGCAACAGGGACAACCCCGATGGCCGCAACCATCTCTGCGCGCCGCCTCCCGCGCTTTCTCCGCTGGATACCGTCTACTGCTTCGCATTGGGAGGTGCCACATGAGGTTCGCCTTCGTCTTGGTGAACGACAGGACCCCGTTCCGGCAAACCTGGTGCTTGCAGTGCCTGGAGCGCATCGGCGGCAGCTATCTGCGCGAGATCGGGACGCATCTGCCCTATTGCGACTATGAATGCTACGCGCTGTTTCGTGAGGCTGCGGCGGAGCGGCCGGAGCGCGCGAGGGCGGCGTCATGAAGTTCGTGGTGGTCAATCACGAGCCGCCGTCGCGCGAGGCCGCGTGCAGCGCCTGCTCGCAGCCGCTCCAATCCGGCTACATCCGGCATGCGCGGACGCAGCGCCGCTACTGCGACCATGATTGCTACCGCCGAAACGAGCTCGCGTCGCTGATGATGGAGTGGGCGATGCCCGGCCTCACCGGGACGCGGGCGACCGAGAACATCGCGACCGTCGCCAGCCGCGCCGTCGAAGTCCTCGCGGTCTTGGGGGCGGTGTCGTGCTGGAGCTCTACGATACAGATGTGGACTTTCTCGCGAGCATTGACCGAGGCATGTTTGGGCGCTCACGACCTGATGGCGACGGAAGGAGGTGATAGCGAGCCATGCAATTGAGCCCGCGCAATTGAGCCCGCGTGGGGCCGCAGTCACCAGACCTGAGAGGCGCCTCGTCCAGCCCCGGGGGCGTCGACCAGCGAGGGTGGGTTAGCAGATGGCGTAACCACCACGCCCCCTCCACATCGTGGTGGGCGACGCTCGCTAACCCACCCACGGCTCCAAGAGTCAGACTGCAAGAGTTAGACTGCAAGAAGTCAAACGCAAGAAGTCAGACTGCGGGTCAATCCGCGCCTCAATCCGCGCCCGTGAAGCTCGCAGGCGTCGCCGCCGCCGCGGGCTTTGCGCGGACCTCCTGCGTCACGACGCGCTGGTCGGATTTCGCCGCGACCGCGCCGGACCCCTCGAACCGCGCGCGGTAAACCAGCACGTTCTCCATCACACGCTGAACGTAGTTGCGCGTCTCCGACAGCGGAATGCGCTCGACCCAGTCGACCGGATCGATCTTGGGGTCGCGGGGATCGCCGTGCGCCTGCACCCAGTCCCTGACCCGGCCGCGACCGGCGTTGTAGCCGGCGAAGGTCATGATCTGGTTGCCGCGATATTCCGACAGCAACGCGCTGAGCTCGGCCGCGCCCATCTGGGTGTTGTAGACGGGATCGGAGACCATGCGGTCCCAGTCGTAGGTGACGCCGAACCGCTTTGCGGTGTCGCGCCCGGCCTCCGGCGTGACCTGCATCAGCCCGACCGCGTTGGCCGGCGACTTGTCGCGCTGGTCGAATGCGCTCTCGGTCCGCGCCACCGAATAGATCACGCTCGTCTCGATCTCGGGTGCGACCTGCTTGTGCGGGGGAATGCCGATGGTCGGGAAGGCGTAGTGGTCGAGCGCGAGTCCGCGGGCAAGCGCCAGCTTGCCGATCTCCAGCATCGCGTGGGCGTCGTTGCGCCGGCCCGTGAGTTCGCCGAGCGCTTCGAGCGCGGCGACGTTGGTGCTCTCTCCGGCAAGATCGGCGACAAAGGAGAAGGCGACGTCGCGTTCGCCGACCTCGTAGAGCATGTCGGCCGCGCGCACGCGCTCGTCCGAAGGCTGGGCCGCGTCCGAGGCGAGCACGGGTGAGGGCGCGCGCAGATCGATGCGCTCGAGGCCGAGCCTCGCGCGTGCGAGCTGGCCGTAATAGGCGGTCGAATAGCGGGCGGCCGCCTGGTAGCTTCGAAGCGCGTCGGCGGTTGCTCCCAGGACTTCCGCCGCACGGCCGCGCCAGTAGTGCCCCCGCGACAGCGCGATCGGATTGGCGGAGCCTTCGTCGATCGCGGCAAAATGCATCAGCGCCGTCTTGGGATCGTCGAGATAGCGCAGCGCAATCCAGCCGCACATGAAGTGATAGTCGACGCGGTAGACCTCCATCGCCGGCACGGCGGCCGTGCGCACCACGTCGTAGGCCGTCCTGAACTTGCCCTGGTCGAGCAGCTTGCGCGCCAAGAGCCGGCGCTCGCGCCACCAGGCATCGGTGTCCTGCAGCGCCATGGTGTCGGGAGAGGCTGCGAGGATGACCTGCGCCGCATCGTCGATGCGGTCCTTCAGGAGATGCCATTGCGCGCGGCACAGCGTGTAGCCGAGATCGCGACGCGCATCCGCCGGCACGTCCTCCAGATAGTCCTTGGCCTTGTTCTCCTTGCCGCTGACTGCGGCGCAGGCCTTCGCGATCGCGAGTTCGTCGCTGCCGAGACGCTTTGCGGCGCGGCGCGCCGCGCCGTACTCTCTGGCGCCGAGCCTCTTGTCCATGCGGGCGCGATGATCGTCCGCGGTCAGGAGATCGCGGAACGCATCATAAGCGTCGCTCTCAGTGCGCTCGGTCAATTCCTCCGCACGCCAGGCGTCACGCACGAGCCTTGCGGCGGCGTCGCGATCGCCTTCGGTCAGCAGCACGCGCGCGAGCGCGAACTTGCCCTTGGCGCTCTGCGGCCGGTCGGCGGTGAATCTGTGCACGGTGGCCGCATCGCTCCTCTCCTGCCAGAGCCGCGCCTCGGCGCGGCGGCGGAACGAGGCGATGCTCGGCCAGTCGGGATTGGCGGCAATGAACGCGACGTAGCGGTTGAAGTCGGCGGTGGTCTCCGAGTGCCGCAGGATGAACCATTCGGCGAGCTTTTGCCCGGCGGGATCGGCGATCCGGCTCCTGGCCGCGGTGGCGTCATCGGTCTTGGCCTTGCGCGCCAGATCGATCGCGTCCTTCAGCGCAGCAAGATCGCCGGTCAGCGGCGGCCGCGACGGCTTCTCCGACGGTTCCTCGTCCTGCTTCTTCGATTTCCGTTTCGCTTCGGCATGCTTGCTGTGGCGATGCTTGCCGGCCGCAGCGCTGCGCTGCTTGCCGGCCTTCGCCTCATGCGTCTTCTTCAAAGCGGATTGCTTGTGATGGCCTTTCGCCGCCGCCTCTGTCGAGACGAGCGCGAGTGCAGCCATGGCGACGAAACACGCAAGCGAGCGTAGGCACTGGTTCATTCCATGGTCCCCCTGCGAAACCATCAGCACAAACCAAGATCCGCGACGTGATGCGGGCTTGAGCGACTCAAACGATAACACGGCCTCGTTTGATCGATGTCACGCTCCGGCAACATTGCGGCAAAAATGCCGCCGAAAATCGAACCGGAGGGCTTTTGCAACTCACGCTCCGCATGACACCAGCCGTTCCGTGAAATCGTAAATGCGCGTTAACCTTTGAAAGGCTGCGCCTGCGGCTCTCGCGAAAAACCCCTGGGAAGCAGCCTTTCAGACCAGATTGCGCATGTTTCGGGTAACGGTTCCGGTGTATGGAGGTCACAAGGTTCCTCGATCCAAATTGTCCAAGCACGCCATGCCGATTTTCAACCAATCGATCAGGCGCAAGATCGTCGGCATCGCCCTCGGGCTGATCGTGCTGATGGTGGTCACCTCGATCCTGTCGATGGTGATGTCGAGCCGGGTCGGCCATCTGCTTGATGAGCTGACCAGCCGGTACATTCCTGCCTACGGCAATCTGGCGCGTGCCAATGTCCGCTCGCTGGAGCGGGCGCTGGCGATGCGTCGCATGGTGATCGCCAAGATGCAGACGCCGCCGGACGAGGAGGGCTATGCAACCCGCTTGCGCGAGTATCGGGAGTCGGACGCGCAGGTCGTCCAGGAGGCCGACGCCGCGCGCAAGCTGATCAATGCGATCATCGAGGACGAGAGCACGCCGTCAGACAATGCCGCGCTCGGCCGCATCGACGCCAGGATCGAGAATGCCCTGTCGGAGCTGCGCCGTGAGCTGACCGACGCAGATGGGAAGCTGCTCAAACAGCTCGAGGCCAAGGACTTCACTGCGGCGCGCGATACGATGACCCATGTCGATGCGCTACGCGACCTTTTCAGCCAGCGCATCGATGCAATTCGCAGCGACATGCTGGCGCAGGTGTTCGCGAGCACGGCACAGGTGATCCGTCACCAGCGCCAGGCAATCGTCATCTCGGGCGTCGTGACGGCGCTGGCGGCGATCGTCGGGCTTGCCTTTGCGCTCCTCGTCTCCAGCGGAATCACGCGACCGGTGCGGCTGTTGCTCGCCGGCACGCGCGAGGTCGAGGCGGGCCGCTTCGATCACACGATCAGCGTCTCGACGCAGGACGAGATCGGCGAGCTCGCCGGCGCCTTCAACCGCATGATCGAGCAGCTCCGCCGCAACGAGCGCATCCGCGAAACCTTTGGCCGCTACATCGATCCGAAGGTGGTGCAGGGGCTGATCGACCGGCCGGAGGTCGCCGTCGACGGCCAGCGGCGCGTGATGACCATCATGTTCTGCGACATGAGCGGCTTCACCTCGATGAGCGAGGGCATGACGCCGCGTGGTCTCGTCAAGGTCATGAACCACTATTTCACGGTCATGTCGGAGCCCATTCGGGCCAACCGCGGCGTCATCGACAAATATATCGGCGACGCGATCATGTCCTATTGGGGCCCGCCCTTCATCGATGAGGCCGAGCAGGCGCAGCTCGCCTGTCATGCCGCGCTCGACATGGCCGACCAGGTGCCGGCGCTCCAGAAGCAGCTTCCCGATCTCCTCGGCATCCGCGCCATGCCCGCTCCTTGCGACCTGCGGATCGGGATCGCCACCGGCGAGGTTCTGACCGGCAGCATCGGCTCGGAGCTGATGATGAGTTTTACTGTGATGGGCGATGCGGTGAACCTCGCCTCGCGGCTGGAGGCGGCGAACAAATTTTATGGCACCCGGATCCTGATCTCGCAGGCGACCGCGGCTGCGCTCGGCGCGAGCCTCGAGCTGCGCGAGATCGACCGCCTCGCGGTCGTCGGCCAGAGCCTGGCGCAGCCCGTGTTCGAGGTGATGGGCAAGGCCGGCGCGCTCCCACAGGAGCAGATCAGCCTGCGGGCGCACTATGCCGAAGGACTCGCGGCGTACCGTGCTGGCCGCTGGGACGAGGCGCGGAACGCCTTCAACGCGGCGCTGGAGAGCGTTCCCGGCGATGGACCGTCGCGCACACTGCTCACCCGCCTCGACCAGCTCCAGGCCAATCCGCCAGCCGCGGATTGGGATGGCGCCTGGCGGATGGAGCATAAATGATCCAAACGCGTTGCTCCGGATGCGTTGAGGCGGTCCAAGTTCCGCCTCAAGCTGTGCTATGAATGCGCCCGTGATTTTACGGGGTGATCCATGAAGAAGGGCGATGTGACCTGTCTGCACTGCAAGGCTGGCTTTCGGCGGCTTGAGCTGGCGACGGAGCCGCCGACGACCGGCGAGTACCGCTGCCCGGCCTGCGACGAGGTCGTGGAGAAATTCGATGGTCTCGCCTTCGTCGCCTACCGTCTGACGATCCAGCCGTCGATGAAGGGGATCCGCGCGTAAGGCCGCGTTCCTCACCGGCAACCGTGTCGTGCCGGTGCGGCGCGTCAACATCCCCAAGATGCAGAAAACCCGACGCGCGCCTCGGCGAGACCGCGCCGGGCAAAAAATGATTCAGCCTGATAACGATGTTGGCCGTGACGTATTTCGCGGGCCTACGCTTATCGTTCTTCGAAGGCGTTTTACGGGGACACGCCGATGACGGAACTTCAGGACAGGCTGGAACGGTTTGAGACGCTCACCGCCGAGTGCGAGCTGATCGCCAAGCTCGCGACCGACAGCGCAAAGCGGGAGTTCTACCTCAAGCTCGCGGAGCACTATTACGAGCTGGCGGCAGACGCGCGGCAGGCGATTGCGCCCATAGCTGCGGCGTGACGCCGGTCGCAAGCCGTTCTTAACACTTGGCGCGCATCCTCTTGAGGATGCGAAGGTTGATCGCGGGCCGCGATTCCTCGCAGGTGGGAATGCTGGAGCCTGTTGCCGTGCAACGGCTCCAGGAAACTGTTCCTTTGCAGGTCATCCCATGCGGGCTGTTGCAGTCATCTTGCTTTCACTCATGACGGCCGCCTGCGAGCCGGAGCAGGACGTCACCGGCTCGACCGCCGCTTGCCCCTTACGCAACTACAGCTCCTACAATGCCAGGGACATGAATCAGTGCGTCGCCGCCTGCAAGTCCTGCGACCACGGCACGACGGTGACCTGCACCACCTCGTGCACCTTGAAGGGCGCGCGGTGATTAGCTGTCGAACTGGAACCGAAGGCTTCCTTTCCGGAATGCCGGCGCCCGTCCATACATGAGCGCGCGCCACAGCCATTCGATCGGACCGTAGGCAAAGCGGGCGAGCCAGAGCCGGCTCACGAGCACCTGCGCGGCGTAGATCGCCACGACGAGCAGCAGGCCGGCCACCGAGCCGAGCCCGCCGAATAACCCGAGGCCATAACCATAGAAGATGAAGCCGAGCACGATCGACTGGACGATGTAATTGGTGAAGGCCATGCGTCCGACCGGCTCGGCGAAGCGAAACAGCCATGCGCCGGTCGGGGTTTGTTCGATGGCGATCACCAAGGCGGCATATCCCGTCGCCAGAACGATGGGACTGGCAAGGCCGGCGGACGGGTGTGCCAGCTTCGCCAGGAGCAGGCCGCCCGCGACACCCAAGAGACCTACGGTCATCAGCAGGTTTCGGCGTCGTCTCGCCACGTCACCGAACAAGCCGCCTCGCCAACACAAAGCGCCCACGAGGAAGAGCCCGACCGTTCGCGGAAATATGTAGAGGTGCAGCGGCAGCAGGGCAGGGAGCTCCTGAATGCGCAGCGCGAGCACCTCGGCAAAGCTGCCGTTTGCATAGATATCGTTCGCCGTTCTCACGAGCACCCGGAAAGCTGCCTGGTCGGGGAAGGTGATGAGCGTCGGCAGCACCGGTTGCAGCACATAGAACGACAGAGCAATGCCCGAACCGGTCACAATCATCCAGCGCGGCGCGAATAGAAATGGCAGCACGACAAAGCCAGCCAGCGCGTATTCGGTGAGGATGTCGCCGTTCCAGATCAGGACGAGATGGATCACGCCGAACAGCAACAGCGCCAGCAAGCGCCGGACGAGTAGGCTCACACGCCGCGACGACGTGCTGAGCCGATCGAACTGGATCGCGAGACCCACGCCGAACAGGAGCGAGAACAGGGCGAACGCCTTCATGTCGACGAAGAGGTCGAGTGCCGCATCGACGATGCCGTTCAGCGTCGGGTCCGGCGCCGACGGGAGTAACCGCTGGAAGATCGAGATGCGAAACTCGGTCTCCAGGTTGATCGCCAGTACGCCGAACAGCGCGAGCCCTCGCAGGGCATCGATCGCACCTACCCGATGCGAGGGACCCGTCGGCGCGTCCACCATTGTGAGGTCGGTTGTGGATTCCACGGAGGCGGATCACTCCGAGATGCCGTCGAGCGAGCGCGGCAAACCGTCGGTGAATCTCGCCACCTCGGCGCGCGATCGCAAGATGATCCCGCGCATTCCCGCGGGCAGGTTCTTCATCAACGTCGCATGCTTACCACGGGAGCGGGCGGGGTAGGTCCACACCCAGTCCTTGAAGAATGACCAGTCGAACTGCTCCCGGCATCCTGCGCCGATATCACTGCGCTCGCGGCCGTAGTGGCGGATCGAGCGCCACACCGCGCGCGGAAAATAGACACGGCGCGGCAGGTCGAGCCAGATGATGGCATCCGCGCGCGGTAGGCGCAGATCAAGGTGCGAGCCGTAGTTGCCGTCGATGACCCAGCGCTCGCCGGCCGCCGCCGCGGCCATGCGCGCGCGAAACGACTCGGTTTCAGACGGCCGCCAGCCCGGCATCCAGTACAGCGCGTCGAGATGCACGACCGACAGGCCGGAGCGCTCGCCGATGCGGCGCGCTAGCGTCGACTTCCCGGCCCCGGACGGTCCGAGAACGAGGATGCGTTGCGGTAGGCTCATCGACATTCTCGACGTTGCGCGGTGATTCCGTAAGTCGGTAAAGCCTGGACATCGCGGATGTCACGGGTTGCGACTCAGCCTGAGGGATATTCATGGTAGCGCACGAGCTCGGGGGGCATGCAGCGCCTCACAATACCTGAGATTGTGAGTACGGATCTTACGGCGGTAACAAGGTAGTCCTGGTCGTGTCCCATGAGCCACGATTGTGCTATCTGCGCAACACTCCTTCCGGATTAAACCGTCATTGCAGTCCGTTCTCATCTGCGCCGCTTTTTGGCCACACCCCTCCATGAATAAAATCTCCATAAACTTTTCAGGGGCTGCGGCACTCGCAACAGCGACGGAAAATATCCCAGGGTTCATTCAAATCTTGGGTGTCGTTTTCCGGGTCTGACAAGGGTTGCCGAGGAAACTGGTTCGCGATGGACGCCAAGACGAACATCAAGCAGAGACTGCCGAGCCGTCACGTGACGGAAGGCCCTGCGCGCGCGCCCCATCGCTCGTATTTTTACGCCATGGGTCTGACCACCCAGCAGATCCACCAGCCCTTCGTCGGCGTTGCCTCCTGCTGGAACGAAGCCGCTCCCTGCAACATCGCCTTGATGCGCCAGGCGCAGGCGGTGAAGAAGGGCGTGGCGTCGGCCGGCGGTACGCCTCGTGAATTCTGCACCATCACCGTCACCGACGGCATCGCGATGGGCCATGACGGCATGCGCTCCTCGCTGCCGTCGCGCGAATGCATTGCCGACTCCGTCGAGCTGACTGTGCGCGGCCACGCCTATGACGCCCTCGTCGGCCTTGCCGGCTGCGACAAGTCGCTGCCGGGCATGATGATGGCGATGGTTCGCCTCAACGTGCCTTCGATCTTCATCTATGGCGGCTCGATCCTGCCTGGCAATTTCCGCGGGCAACAGGTTACCGTCCAGGACATGTTCGAGGCGGTCGGCAAGCATTCCGTCGGCGCCATGTCCGACGAGGACCTCGACGAGATCGAGCGCGTGGCATGCCCCTCGGCGGGCGCCTGCGGCGCGCAGTTCACTGCCAATACGATGGCGACCGTTTCCGAGGCCATTGGGCTGGCGCTGCCGTACTCGGCCGGCGCCCCCGCGCCCTATGAAATCCGTGACGCGTTTTGCATGACCGCGGGCGAGAAGGTCATGGACCTGATCGCGGAGAATATCCGGCCGCGCGACATCGTCACCCGTAAGGCTTTGGAAAACGCGGCCGCCGTCGTCGCGGCCTCCGGCGGCTCGACCAATGCTGCGCTGCACCTGCCGGCGATCGCTCACGAAGTCGGCATCAAGTTTGACTTATTCGACGTCGCTGAAATCTTCAAAAAGACACCATATGTCGCGGATTTGAAGCCAGGTGGCCGTTATGTCGCCAAAGACATGTTTGAAGTTGGTGGCATCCCGCTTCTGATGAAGACGCTGCTCGACAACGGCTTCCTGCACGGTGATTGCCTCACTGTGACGGGCCGGACGATCGCCGAAAATCTCAAGAGCGTGAAATGGAATCCGCACCAGGACGTGGTGCACCCGGCGGACAAGCCGATCACCGTTACCGGTGGCGTGGTGGGTCTGAAGGGCAATTTGGCGCCAGAAGGTGCGATCGTGAAAGTCGCGGGAATGTCCAACCTCAGGTTTACCGGCCCAGCCCGGTGCTTTGACCGTGAGGAAGATGCTTTCGAGGCGGTCCAGAAGCGCACCTACCGGGAAGGCGAAGTCATCGTGATCCGCTACGAGGGGCCGAAAGGCGGTCCCGGCATGCGGGAAATGCTCCAGACCACCGCAGCGCTGACCGGCCAGGGCATGGGCGGCAAGATCGCGCTCATCACCGACGGCCGGTTCTCGGGCGCCACCCGCGGCTTCTGCATCGGCCATGTCGGGCCCGAGGCGGCGATCGGCGGCCCGATCGGGCTGCTCGAGGACGGCGACATCATCGAGATCGACGCGGTCGCCGGCACTCTTAACGTAAAATTGAGCGACGATGAGCTGGCTCAACGCAAGACCAAATGGCGTTCCCGCGCGACTAACCATACGTCGGGTGCGCTGTGGAAATATGCTCAGCAGGTAGGACCAGCGATCGGTGGGGCAGTGACCCATCCGGGCGGCGCGCACGAGAAACAGTGCTATGCGGACATCTAGGCGTACCATAGTTGCGTTTGTGTTGGGGGCTTCCGCGCTGGCCGCGCCGGCGCTTGCCTTCGACGGTGCGCCGGTCAGTCCACAGGATGCGGCCATTCCGGTGGTCTCGCCTGCGCCGGGTAGCGCCGCAGCGCTGCGCAAGGCCGTGCCGCCGGCTGCGACCAATCCCGATACCTCCTTCACCGCCCTGCAATACGCCGCCGAAGGCGGTCATCCCATCGCGCAGTGGAAGCTCGGGCGGATGTACGCCAATGGCGAGGGCGTCGCGCAGGACGATCTGCGCGCCTTCGACTATTTCAGCCGGCTCGTGAACGCGCATGCGACCGACAGCCCGTCGCTGCCCCAGGCGCCGATGGTGGCGAACGCCTTCGTCGCGCTCGGCCGCTATTACCTCAACGGTATCCCGAACTCGAAGGTGAAACCGGATCAGGAGCGGGCGCGCGAGCTGTTCTCCTACGCGGCGGCCTATTTCGGCAACGCCGATGCACAGTACGATCTCGCCCGGCTCTATCTGAAGTCGCCGGACGCCTCGCGCGATGCCTTCACGCAAGGCGCGCGCTGGCTGGGCCTCGCCGCGCAGAAGGGCCAGCACGAGGCGCAGGCGCTGCTCGGACAGATGCTGTTCAACGGCGATCGCCTGCCGCGGCAGGCCGCGCGCGGCCTGATGTGGCTGACGCTGGCCCGCGACAGCGCCGGCACCGACGAGACCTGGATCAAGGAAAGCTACAACCGCGCCTTCGCCAAGGCGTCCGACGACGACCGGGCGATGTGCCTGCAAATGCTCGAGCAGTGGGTCCAGGGCCGCCGCGATTGATTGCTGCGCAGGGAGGGCAAAGGCGCGTTTGCGCCGTGCCCACTCTCACCGCGACTTACGCCGCCTCGAGATCCAGATCCGCCCACACCGGCACGTGGTCCGACGGCTTTTCCCAGCCGCGCACATAGCTGTCGATCCCGACATTGGCGAGCTTGTCGCTCGCCTGCGGCGACATCAGGAGATGGTCGATCCGCAAGCCCTGGTTCTTCTGCCAGGCGCCGGCCTGGTAATCCCAGAAGGTGTAGAGGCCGGGCTCGTCGGTGACCGCGCGCAGCGCGTCGGTCAGCCCCAGGCCGAGCAGGGATTGAAAACTCTCCCGCGTCTCGGTCTTGAAGAGGGCATCTTCGGTCCAGGCCGCGGGATTGTGGACGTCGCGGGCGGCGGGGATCACGTTGAAGTCGCCGGCGAGGATCAATGGCTCCTCAGCCTTGAGACGCTCCTTCGAATACTCAAGAAGTCGCGACATCCACTTGAGTTTATAGGGATATTTCTCGGTCCCGACCGGATTTCCGTTGGGCAGATAGAGGCAGGCGATCCGCAGGACGCCCCGCTTCAGCGTCACCACGCCCTCGAGAAAGCGGGCGTGCGCGTCCTCATCGTCGCCGGCAAGCCCCGATTTGGTCTCGTCGAACTTGAGTTTCGAAAGCAGCGCCACACCATTGAACGTCTTCTGCCCGTGGGTGACGACGTTGTAGCCGAGTGCCTCGATCTCCAGTCGCGGAAAGGCCTCGTCGACGCATTTGATCTCCTGGAGGCAAACGATGTCGGGCGAGCACTCCTTCAGCCAGGTCATGAGATGCTCGATCCGCTGCCGGACCGAGTTCACGTTCCAGGTTGCGATGCGGATCGTCATGTGGGGGGTACTCCAGGCTGGGGCATCGTTAGAACAAACTGCAAACGCAGCCGTCAAGGACCGCCGGCCGGCAAGCACAAAATCTCCCAAGAAATTAACCCGGCTTAAGCGGGAGCTCTGCCATTCATGCCGGAAAAGGTTCCTGATGCATGGGATGGCCCGGCAATTCCGCAGATACCAATGAGCCGCGCAACGGCCTGATCGGCGCGTTCCTCTATTGGCTCGGCGGCTTCGAGATCGAGGACGGCCTGACGGCCGATCTCAGCGAGCGCGAGATGCGCCGGATCCGGGCCAAACAGGTCGATGCAGTCACGCAGCTGATCCCGGTGACCATGGCCGTGAACATGCTCACCGTCGCGATCGTGCTGATCCTGTTCTGGGGCAGGGGCTGGAACGGATTCCTCGCCGTCTGGGGAGTGACGATCACGGCCGTTGCCGAGCTGGCGTTGCGCGCGTGGCGGCGCTCGCGCGTTCATCCGCCGCAGGAGGTCTCGCCGCGCGCCACGCGGCAGATCATGCGCCAGGCGTTTTTCCTCGCGGCGATCTGGGGCACGCTGCCGCTTGCGCTGTTCAGCCAGGTCGGGCCGACCAGCCAGCTGATCCTGGCCTGCCTGATGGTCGGGATGATCGCGGGCGGCGCCTTCACGCTCTCGACCTTCCCGCGCGCTGGCCTCGTCTATCTCGCCACCATCACGCTCGCCTGCGCCGGAGCGCTGCTGTTGTGCGGCAGCGGGCCGTATCTGGTGACCGCGGTGTTCCTGCTGCTGTTCGCCTTCTTCATGGCGCGCAACATCGTCTCGCAAGGCAATCTGTTCCTCGGCAATCTCAAGGCGCAGCTCGCGCTCGAGCGGCAGACCGAGATCATCTCGCTCTTGCTGAAGGAGTTTCAGGAGAACGCCAGCGACTGGTTGTGGCAGACCGATGCGGAAGGGCATCTCGTGCATGTGCCCGAGCGCTTCGCAGCAGTCGCGCAGATGCCGTTGCCGCTGCTGCAAGGCGCGCATTTCGCCGACGTGCTCGACATGCTCTGTCCCGAGGACATGAGCACCGCCTACGACATCATCGGCCTGATGGAGCAGAGCGAGCCGTTGCACGAGATGAGCATCAAGGTCGTTGCCGGCGGTGAGGCGCGGCTGTGGTCGCTGACGGCAAAGCCGTCATACGATCGCGACGGCCAGTTCCTCGGCTATCGCGGCTTCGGCCGCGACGTCACCGAGCGCTGGCGCGCGGAAAAGGCCGAGGCCGAAAACCGGGCGAAATCGAACTTCCTCGCCGTGATGAGCCACGAGATCCGCACGCCCATGAACGGTGTGCTCGGGCTTGCGAACATGTTGCTCGAGACCTCGCTCGATCCGGAGCAGCGCGAGGCCGTCACCACGATCCGCGAGTCCGGCGACAATCTCCAGCGCATCCTCAACGACATCCTCGACCTCTCCAAGCTGGAGGCCGGCCGTTTCGAGTTCGAGGCGATCGACTTCTCGCCGCAGGCGTTGGTCGAGACGGTTGCCACGATCGTGCGCGCCAGTGCCAAGGCCAAGGGCCTTGCGGTGAAGGTCGCACTCGATCCGAACCTGCCGCCGGCGCTGCGCGGCGACGCCGCCCGGATCAGGCAGGTGCTGCTCAACCTTGCCTCCAACGCGGTGAAGTTCACAGATGCGGGCGAGGTGACGATATCAGCCACCTGCCAGGCGCGCCGCGACCTGCTCGCGACCGTCGAGTGGACCGTGACAGACAGCGGCATCGGCATTGCGCCCGAGAAGGTCGGTCAGCTCTTCGCCGATTTCGCGCAGGCCGACGCCTCGATCAGCCGACGTTTCGGCGGCACAGGATTGGGCCTGGCGATCTCCCGGCGCATCATCGAGCAGATGGGCGGCACGATCGGCGTCACCTCAGTGCCGGGCGAGAGTTCGACCTTCCGCTTCGCGCTGGTGCTGCCGTGGAGCCAGGCGCTGCTGTCCGACCGAGAGGCCGATCGTGACGAAGCGGATGACCTCAAGGGCCGCATCGCGGCGCTCGACCGGCCGCTGAAGGTGCTGGTCGCGGAGGATGACGCCGTCAACCGCATGGTCGTGAGCAAGATGCTGGGCGAATTCGACATCGACTTGCGCGTCGTGACCGACGGCGTCGAGGCGGTCGAGGCCGCCGCGGACGGCGACTATGATGTCGTGCTGATGGACGTGCGCATGCCCGAGATGGACGGCCTTGCCGCGACGAGGGCGATCCGCGCGCCGGGTGGTGCCTTCGCGGCGCTGCCGATCATCGCCCTGACCGCCAACGCGTTCCCCGAGGACGTCAAGATCTGCCGTGAGGCAGGGATGTCGGACTTTTTGGCAAAACCTTTGCGCAAGCAAGCACTGGTCGCGGCCTTGCTGCGTGCGCTGGATCACGTAACCGCAAGCGATGCCCCTCTACAACCGGAGCAGGAGCCGCCCGCCGCGCGGGTGCTGCATTCCAGCATTTGAGCAGCCTGGGGTGTCCCCGGCTCTCCGATGGGTAGGGAGCAAAATGAGCAAGCAAATTCGGTTCGTGATTCCTGTCGCGGCCCTGTTGACGCTGTCGGCTTGCGCGCAGGCGGTGCCGAACGACAAGGCTGCTTATGTCGGTGAGTGGAAAGCGCAGACGATGAGCCTGCTGCTCACGCAGGACGGATCGTTCCGCTACGAGCGCGTCAGGGGTAACATGACGACGTCGATCAAGGGCCCGCTGCGGAGGTTCGAGGGCGACAATTTTGTTGTCGGCCTTCCCTTCATCTCGTCGACATTCGAGGTGTCGAAACCACCCTACCAGGAGGCGGGGACGTGGAAGATGGTGGTCGATGGCGTGGAGCTCACCCGGCTTCCGTAGCGGTCATTTTGCAGTGACAGCCAATTGGGCAGCTTGAGGGGAATGGCAACGAATTGGCGGCCGACGAAAAAGGGATAGAGATATGCATGCCGAACGACTGTTACCCGTGCAGACCGCGCCCGAGGGCTACGCGACACTCCGCGCGGTAGAGGCCTACATCCTTCGATGCGGGCTACCGCGAGGTTTGATCGACCTTGTGAAGATGCGAGCGTCTCAGATCAATGGCTGCGCGTATTGTCTCGACGTTCACAGCAAGGATGCGCGCAAGAACGGCGAGAACGAGCAGCGCCTCTACCTTCTCAATGGATGGCGCGAATCGCCGCTCTATTCGCCGGCCGAACGCGCCGCATTGGCATGGACTGAGGCGCTCACGAGGATCGCAGGGGTGCACGCGCCGGATTCAGACTACGAGGAACTAAGAAAGCATTTTACCGATAAAGAGATCGTCGATCTCACCATCCTCATTGGCATGATCAATCTTTGGAATCGGCTCGCCATCGGCATGCGCTACGTGCATGATGCAAGCTGACGTGCGTCTCGCCTCGCGGCAGCCACCGGACAGTGCAGGAGAACTCGTTTGCCAAGGCAGAACATTTCGTCCGGTTACGCCTTTGAAGACGCGTACGGCTACTCACGAGCCGTCCGCGTTGGAAATCAAGTCTTTGTATCTGGTACAACGGCCCGTCCGCCGGAACTAGGCGGCGATGCCTATATGCAGGCGAAAGCCGCGCTGGCGACTATAGCCAACGCACTAGCCAAGACCGGTGCAGGGATGCAGCATGTTGTTCGTACGGTGGTGTACGTTATCGACATGGCTGACACCCAACATATTGTCCGCGCCCATTCGGAAGCCTTCGGTCAAATCCGTCCGGCAAGTACGCTCGTTCAGGTCGCTGGTCTCACGCCGGCCTCCGCGCGGGTCGAGATCGAGGCAACGGCGATCGTCTGCGACTAATCGGCTCCCGGCCGCGCACGGTCCAAGCGCACCCCGAAATCTCGCTTATTGCGATGACAGTGCACTTATCCGCACTCTGTTGGTAAGAGTGCGCAACGTACTGATTGAAATGCACAGTCATTGTAGTCCTGGGACGGTTTGTCACCGCGAAGGACGGCGCCGTTACAGTTTTCCATAGACCCGCCCGGCGACCGCCTTCAGTCGCTCGACCGAGGCGGACTCCGGATGCGGCTTGACCGGCGCGAACAGGATCGAAGCCTGCCTGCCGTTCTTCCAGACATAGATGTTGACAGCGTTGCCGTTGCCCTTGGTGCAGGAATGCTCGCCGAACGCTTCACTGCCGAGCTCCGGTATCGCCACCTGTTTGCACGGGTCCGTGCGTTTCATCATGCTGATGACGGTGTCGCGCGAGATCGCGATCACCGCGACGACCATGGAGTTGCCCTCGCGATCGAACATCATGCAGCTGCCCGCGCCGGTCCGCTGGAGCACCAGCGTGCTGTTGTCGAGAAAGCCGTCGGCATCCGCTTCAGCGAGCCACTCGCAATTGCCGAATCGCTCGCTGGTCTTGCTCACATTACCGATGGCAACGCGCGCGACTTCGGTAAGCGGGCCGAGCAGCGCGTCGTCAGCACGCCGGCCGATCGGATAGACGCTGATCTGCAGAATGTAATCGCCGGACATAGCGACGACAGAGGCCTCCTGGCGCTGCGCGCCGGCGGCGCTCGTTCCGCCCTGGCCTTCGTCGCCGATCCCGGACACGGCGTTAAGAGGCATGCGCTCGCCAAGCGTCTTGACGAAGGTCGCGTATAATTCCTTGGCGCGGTCCTTGTCGGGATTGCGGAACACGGTCAGCATCATCGTGTCGCCGCGCCCGCCCTGGTAGATGCAGCCGCGGCCGTCCTGATTTGAAATCAGTGACCATTTGAGCGCGGGCATCGCGCCGGCGAGCTGCTGGGCGCTGATGAACGGGCAGGTTTCGGCAGCGTGCACGGGAAGCACCGGGACGGCTGCGATTGCAAGGAAAAGAACGAGGCAAGAGAACAGGCGATCGATAATACGCATTGGATAATTTGCTACCGCTATTGGCGCACCATGGCCGGTGAAGATGGGCACTATTGCTTCGCCGTAGTGCCATGATGACCGAACCTGTTCTCCGCTCCAACAGTAAAGAATGCGATTGCCTGTGATGCTGTACTAGGCCGTGAACCCATATATCTGCCAGCGCACGGCTCGCCAGAGTCCGCTATGCCTCGATAGCGACCAATATTCTGCAGCGCAGCTAAATGACGCGAAGGGCCAACAACCGACGTTCGATATGTCGTCCTCGTTCGCATCTCGGAACCACGTCGCGCACGCCGTAGTTAACCCGGATCCTCTCGATCAGCGCGCGCTCTTCAACTGATCTGCAGTAGCCTTTTGCATCGCGATCAGGCATTTGACCGTCACGACAACTTGGTCGTGGAAATGCTTCGAATCGAGCTTCGAGATTTCTCCATCGGGGGCTATCGCGCAGAGGTATTGTGGATTCGGTATGTAACCGATCGTTGGCACGCCAATCGCGTGGAAGGCGCCGCCTTCGCCGGAGAACACGCCGCCGCTGAGGACGACAACGCGATCGAACGCGCCGGCAATCGAGGCGTTGAAGATCTCATGCAGCGTCGGATCTGCGGGTCCGGGTTTGGGTAGCTCCCCTGACGAAGGGGTGCCCGCGGCCCCTTTCTGGAACGCCGGATCCGTGACGATAACCTCCGACTGCAGTAGCTTTCCAGTGGCCTCGTAGAACCAGGTCGATCCTCTCTTGATATCTTCCCACTCGTTGCACCCGAAATGTTCGATAGTCATGCAACCTACTGTCTGGTTGATGATTTGCGGATGCTGGCGAATCCAGTCCGGCGCAGCAGTACCGCCCGAGCCGAAGAAGCCGTGACCGAAATGTCCGGTCGCAGCCATGAACACCATGCTCTTCGGTCGCTCACGCTGCGGTAGGCGGGCAAAATACTGCGCGACGTTAAAGAGGCTAATGCCGGCGTTCTCCTCGACAATATTAGGGCCATCGGAGTGGGTGTTACAGATCAGGAACTCATCGTTGGGTTTGCCGAAATTGGCACCTGGCAGAATACCCCATACCGTGCTGGTCGACACCTGCCTGATCTCCGCGTCGAGGTGAACAGTGACCGGCACCGCCTTTCCAGCGATCTCACTCTTGATGAGGGTGCCTACGTCTTCTGTTACCCACAGGGCCGGAATGCCCCCAGTGGTCTGACTCGGATTGGACCCGGCCTGGCTGCTCGCCGGCGAAGAGGAGTAGGGGACGGTGAAGGGATTATACTGCCCCTCGGCATTGCCATTCGAGATGCCCTGCCAGCCGAGGATCACACCGAGGACCCCGGCCTTCGTCGCGTTAGTGATGTCGGGCGGAAGGACGATCGTTGCGATCGCCACGGGCGGAAAAAAGGACGTTTCGGTGTTGAAAGCGCCTTCGTCGTAAGTCCCTTGCACCGTGTAAACGCTCGGCGGGAGCGTGTTCGATAACACCTCGACTGAAACGTCGATGTATGCAATTTTTCCCGCAGCCTGAGCCCAGTTGATCGAGCCGGGTCCGGTGAAATTGCCCAGGTTCACGACGCTTCCGGTCGCAGACGCCTTTGGCGGAATGACGACAACGTTGATGCCGTCAGCCAGAGGATAATTTCCGCCGGAGCCGGCCGCGGCGAGCGAGGGAGCCGGGACCAGCGGTGATCGTGCCCCGGTGAAGCCTCCTGTGCAGTAGGGAAAGTAGGAGGCGACCGGAATCTCCCGCGATCCCGCAGAGAGCGTCCAGGATGTCGCTGCCCAGCGTGGATAATTTGCGAAGGTTTCTTCAAATACGGAGCCACCAGCTGGGTGCAGGATGTTAGTGAGTTGGTCCTTGAGATATTGGACAAAGGCTGAGTGTTGCGGCGAGCCGGTGAACCTGGTTGGCCCCATAGTGTCGTTGACGAATTTCACCTCCGACCACATTTCGTCCGCGCTCGGCAAGAGCCCTTCCTGGAACGGGTCCGCCGCATTGGCAGGTAGCACACGCAGGAGCGCAAGCGCCGATAGCGAAGCGCCGGACCGGGCGACGAATTTACGTCGAGAAATAGCCATTGCCCAATGATCCGCTGTCGTGGGCGGACACTTTCGCCGTCCGACCAGATTGTCGTTCGAGGCGAACCTTCGTGCCACCGGGGTGTGCAATGCACCTGCGCTGAATCAGTTCGCTTGATCGGCAATCCGGTCAGCCTGCAGCCTGCAGCGTCGCCCTCAGGTCAGTTTTCGTTGTTCATCGAGCCAGCCCATCATGATCCGATTGAAGGCATCGGGCTGGTCGACGTTGCAGAAGTGGTTGGCGTTTGGGATCTCCTCGTAGCGGGCACCCGGTACCAATTTGGCGAGCTGGCGCATCGCTGGTTCCGTGCCGTCTGGATCCTGGGCACCGCGGAGCGCCAATGCCGGGACCCGAACCGACGGGAGCTGGGCCGTGAAGTCGTAATTCATGATCGCCGCCGCGCCGCCGAGCATCCCCGCCGGTGTCGTCGCCGCGGCGGTATCGCGGAGCTGCTTCCAACGACCCGGCCTGCTCTTCTTGGTCGCGTCGCTAAGAAAGTGTCCCATCACCTCATCGGCGATCGGTTCCACCGAGTTCGCTTTGCGGACGGCGTTCATGCCTCTGTTCCACACCGAGGTGTCGTCGCCGACCGTGCCGCTCGACGGTGCGCAAGCGATCAACATCGTCGAGATCAGCTTGTCGCCGTGGTAGATCGCAAAGGGCTGACCAGACTGCCCGCCGATAGACAAACCGATGTAATGCACGCGCGGCAGGTTGAGTGCTTCGAGCGCGGCGGCCCAATCATCCGCAATCCCCTGCATCGTGTAGTCGCCGCCGGCACCCGGATCGCTGCCGCCATGCCCTCGCATGTCCAGGCGCAACACGCGAAATCCCGCCTGCAGCAGCGTCGGCATCTGCTCGCTCCACATCCCGCTGTCGGACATCAGCGAGTGGGTCATACAGACGACCGGGCCGTGCTCGGGTCCGGTCAAGTCGTAATAGATACGGCGTCCTCCAAGCGGCAGTAGCATGGCGATGCGCCTATAATAACGTGCACCCTTTTTTCCGTCTTTGCGGTATCGACGATGCACTTCATCAAGTGTTGATCTATATCAACCTCGTTCCCGAATACGGCGGCTGATGACCGCTCTGGGTCATTCGCGACTGGGGCGAGCCGGCAGCGAGTCCGGTCACGTCCGCTGCGCCGCCGAAAGCGGAAGTCAATTCAGAGCATTAGCGACATGGTGACGGGGCATTGCGGGTTGATGGCGCGGCCCAAGACGTGATTCAAGCTCCGAACCGGAGCCTCGAATCATGCGCTACGCCCGGTGAGGCGCATGACAACCGGTTGTGTTCGGTTCTGCTCAGCGCATTGCTTCCCAAGACGATGTTGCTCGCGGATCGCGGCTACGACGCCGACTGGATCAGGGAGCTTGCCCGCCAGCAAGGAGCATGGGCGAACATTCCGCCGAAACAAAATCGCAAAGACCCGATCTGCTTCAGTCCGTATCTGTATCGCGCACGCAATTTGATCGAGCGGTTCTTCAACAAGATCAAGCAATGTCGGCGTGTCGCGACCCGATACGACAAACTCGCAGCCGACTATCTTGCGTTCGTCAAACTCGCATCAATCCGAATTTGGCTGCGTGCTAATGAGTCCACGCCTAGGCGAGCGTCGGCGGTCGGTCTGCTCGAATGGCGCTGATGGCGCCAATCCCGACGTCGTACGCAGATTATCAGCTATCGCTTTGCCTGCACGGCGGCCGCCATTCGCCTAACGGCCTCGATCACGGTCTCTGGACGATCCTGCTGGACATCGTGGCCGCTGCCTTGCGCGACAATCAAGCTGCCCTGCGGAGATAGGGTGGCCAGTTGCTGTTGAAGCCGCATCAAGGTTGGCTCCCATTCCCTGAAGTAGGGGCCATGATCGGTCGCGGCGATCACGGTGAGCGGCACATCCGGAAATGGACCGGCATTCCTGACCTGCTGGTTGCTCTCGGCAACACCCTCCTCCTCCAAATAGGCCGCCGTCCCCGGCACAAGCTTCGCACGCGTCTTCAACTCATTGGGCGCCTCGGTGCTGGAGGCTTCCAGCAAGACGACGCCGGACACTTCCGTCGGGTACTTTCGCGCGAACATCTGCATGTAGAGGCCGCCCAGCGAATGCCCGACCAGGATATAGGGCGGGCGGATGTCGGCCGTCGCGAGCAGCGCATGCAGCCTGCCGGCGACCTCGTCGGCGGTAAGAGCGGCGCGGTTGTCCTCAAGGTGCGAGCTCTGGCCGAGGCCGACGCGATCGTAGAGCACAACGTGCGCGAAGGCTGCGATCGGGCCGGCGACCGATTTCCAGGTCGTGGAATCGTTGCCAAGGCCCGCTTCGAAGACGATCGTGGGGTTGGACTCGCCGAGCGTTTCAACGTGCAGCCTGTCGCTGCCTACAGTGACGAGCGCGTCGTGGGCCGGCGCCACGACCGAAGCGAGAAGAACGAAAATGGTCGCCAGCAATGGGGCAACCGGGGCCACGTGTCGCTTGCTCAAAACCGGCTCCAAATCTGGCACGTGCCTGCCTCGCCGAAGGTCCAACCGATTGGGAGATCGACGCCAATATACGTGATTTCTTCAGACCAGAGCAGTGGCTGCTTGTATGCACGTCAGCGCGTGGAGTGGCCTCGCTGGAGGACCGGGCTGGACATATTCGCAAGCGCTGCCAAGGAGCGCTTGCGTCCGGAATGAACCGAGCGTGGATGGCGCGTGTCGCAACGGCGGATGCAGATTGCTGCAGGTTGGCTCATCACTGGCTGTGTTGTATGATCATGCGTCGTGGAAATTGCACCTGGGAGGGCTTGGAATGAGACCTCTTTACGCGATCGGCGGGCTTCTGTTGCTGCTGGTTGGAAGCGGATCCGCCATGGCACAAGACGTGCCGAACCTGAAGGGGACATGGTTGCCTGAAAAGGGCGCGCAGCTGATAGATGGCCATAGCCTGCACTATCGGGACGGAACCGCCCACGTCGCGGGTGGAGACAAGGAGCTTCACAGGGACACGTCTCGATTCATCTTCCATTTCGACGCACAGGACGGTCGTACCTTCTGGGGCAGCCTTTCGTCGGGCAAGGTGTCCGAGAGCCTGATCGGGGCCATTTCGGGGGATGGCAAGCGTTTTGTCATCGCGGATAAGGACGGGACGTTCAACGGCACAGTGGTGGACACGGACACGCTGGACTACTGCTATGCCCATGTGACGCCGACAAGCAGGGCCGTCGCGTGCGGGCTGCTCGTTCGGCAGAAATGAAGGTCTGCTCGCACATACAGTTGTGGCCGCAGCTGAGGCTTCCGAGATTGAATGCACTGTGCCCGCAATTTGAAACTTACTCGGGTCTTCTCACGTAGAGCGAGATAAACCGGTCGATCATCGGGTTGATCTGCTCCGGCACTTCCAGCGACAGGAAATGCCCGGAGCCTACGGCCTTGGCCGTGACCAGTTGTGGGCACAGCGCCGCAAAACGATCCAGATCCGCGAGCCGATGGGCCGCTTCGATGTAGAGCACCGGGACCCGGCACGCCTGGGCGCATTCACGCGCCCGATGCACATCCCAGGGGAACAGACTTGTAAACGTGGACACCAGCACGTGCTGTGGCGTCGCCAGAAAGGTCTGTTCAACATGGGCGCGGCATCTGTCGGTCGGCAGACAGGAGTCCGCCACAATCTTCCGCGCCTCGTCCGCAAAATCCGCGCCCCTTAAGCCCTCCAGATACCCGGCGAACACCGTCCCTGCTGAGGCAGGGAAGAGCACCCCTGAATCGAGCAGCACCAGGCCTGCAGGAAAGTCTGGATAGCGGGCGGCGATTTCGAGCGCCATGTTGCCACCCATGCTTTGACCCACGATGACCGGCTTTGTGATCTGCTGTCGGTTGCACAGCCAGACGAGATCATCGGAGAAGCCTTCGATCGAATACGCCTGTTGCGGCTTGTCGCTCTCACCATGCCCCCGCAGCTCGGCATTCAACGCCCGACCTTGACGGGCGAAATACTCCATCTGCGGCGCAAAATGCGTGCGATCCCCGCCCAGGCCATGGACGAACAGGAATTGAAGCGGTCCCGCCCCGGCGATGTCGAAGGACAGCTGGATGCCGTCATGCGCGAGTTTCATGGGTCATCTCCGTATTCACCGACATGCCCAGGTGTCTCTGGCGACTCCCTAATCCAAGTAGCGCGCCACGGCCGATGAAGATGGGCACTATTGCTTCGCCGTGGCGCCATGATGCCGCGGCCTGCCGCACGATCCAATCGGTAATGCTCCGACCATTAGCGATTTTGTACTACGCCGTGGTGCCAGCGCATGCTTTCCGCTTGGCTCACACGACCGTCGCCGCGTTCAAGCGGAAGAGAAAGGCTTGGATGGCCTGAGCGCCGAGCCTGCAGGTCGACGACCAGTGGCGCCTAGGTTGTGGTAACGAGCTCAAGCTCGACATGGCCAAGCAGGCACGAACG
Source organism: Bradyrhizobium sp. CCGUVB1N3 (assembly GCF_024199925.1). NCBI lineage: Bacteria > Pseudomonadati > Pseudomonadota > Alphaproteobacteria > Hyphomicrobiales > Nitrobacteraceae > Bradyrhizobium > Bradyrhizobium sp. CCGUVB1N3. The sequence goes on along the minus strand of NZ_JANADR010000001.1, from coordinate 1,566,707 downwards.
CAGGGTCTCGATCTCGGGACAATCCGCCGTGCCGAGCGGGCCGATCAGAAAACCACTCTCTAGCAGGCTGTTGAAGAAGTCTCTGGCGAAGCGTTTTGGATCGTGATTCCCTAGGATCAGGATTTTGCTGGGGTGGCACGATGCGGGGAAGTGACGAACGGTCTGGCTCGCTGTTCAGTTATGTTGACCTGGAGGCTCGGGTTCGCGTCGACCACCCGCTGCGGGCGATCAGGGATCTGGCAAATGCGGCGCTGGGCGATCTTTCTGGGGAGTTTGGCAAGCTCTACACGGACTTCGGTCGGCCCTCGATCGCACCGGAGAAACTGCTTCGGGCGATGCTCCTACAGGCGTTCTATGGGGTTCGCTCGGAAAGGCATCTGATGGAACGGATGGAGTTCGATCTTCTGTTCCGCTGGTTCGTCGGGCTTGGGGTGGACGATGCGGTTTGGGACCATTCAACCTTCTCGAAGAACCGCGACCGGCTGCTTGAAGGTGAGATTGCGGCCAAGTTCTTGAACGCGCTTTTGGCGCAGCCGAAGGTGAAGCGTCTTTTGTCGAGCGATCACTTCTCGGTGGACGGCACGCTCATTGAAGCCTGGGCTTCGATCAAGAGCTTCCGGAGGAAGGATGGCAGCGACAAAGATCAGGACGGTCCGGGACGCAATGCCGAGCGCAGCTTCCACAAGGAGAAGCGATCCAACGAGACCCATGAGAGCACGACCGATCCTGAGGCCAGGCTCTATAAAAAGGGCGACGGCCAGCCGGCCAAACTCTGCTATATGGGCCATGCGCTGATGGAGAACCGCAATGGTTTGGCGGTTTTAGGTGGAGTGAGCCAAGCTACTGGCACCGCCGAACGAGAGATTGCGCTTGCCATGATCGACAGGCGCGGGTGTGCGAAGCGGGTCACTCTGGGGGCGGACAAAGCCTACGACGTCACGCAGTTCGTGCATGACCTGAGAGATAGATCGGTTACTCCGCATATCGCGATCAATGGACATCTGAGTAAGACCGGCAAGCGGCGCAAGACGGCGGTCGACGCGCGTACCACGCGTCACGACGGCTATGACATCAGCCAACGCTGCCGCAAACGCATCGAAGAAGTCTTCGGCTGGATCAAGAGTTCCGCTGGCCTGGCCAAGGTCAAGCTGCGAGGCCGCGACCGGGTGGATGCCGTCTTCGTCCTGGCGCTTGCGGCCTATAATCTGATCCGGCTGCCCAAGCTTCTGGCGGCACCGGCATGAGCATCCGAGGTAGATGGCGGGTCGTCGAGACACCAGGCTACGACATGGCCGTGGCGGGCGCCTACATCCTGTTCGATGACGACGGCGGCGAGTTCGCCTTCGATTGCCTCACGGGCTGCATTCATGGAGCCTGTGACGGCGATGCCGTCCAGTTCGGCTGGCAGGGAAACGACGAAATGGAGCCAGCCAACGGTGATGGCTAGGCCGAACTGCGGGATGACGGCTCACTCGAAGGTGAAATCTGCCTCCTTAATGGCGACGACATCCCATTTATCGCGCGTCGCTCGAAGACTTCTTCAACAGCCTGCTAGAGGCTCGCACCTATAACCTGGATAGCGCCGCAGCCTTTCGGCGATCACCATGTCGACCTTGCCGTCGAGCAGCTCGTGCAGCCCCGCAGGCTGGCTGAGGCGGATGGCTACCTGTGGCTGCGCCTGGCGGAACTGCGCCAGGCGCAGCCGCAACCCGTCAAGGTCGAAACCTGCATGTACCCCGATATGCAGCAGACTTGTGACGCCCTCAGGCCTGAGTTCGGCAGTGGCGTCGGCGAGGCAACGAAACGCCTGACGTACCCGCGTCAGATAGGTTTCCCCGGCAGAAGTCAGGATCACCTGCCGCGTTCGCCGCTCGAATAGTTGCACACCTAGCCGCTCCTCCAGCAGGCGGACTTGCTGGCTGACGGCACCGGCAGTGACGTGCAGCTCGTGGGCGGCCTGCTTGAAGCTGAGATGGCGGGCGGCGGCCTCAAAGGCGCGCAGGGCATTGAGTGGCGGCAGCAGATACGTCATGGCCGGCTCCGAGCTATGCGATAGGGCCGCAAGGTGCATGAGTTTCGCTCGCTCTACAAAAGAGAAATCCTGCTTTGTCGCGGGTGAAGGCGGGCCGTACCTATGGCCGACTTAGATGCAAGCCTCGAGGAAACCTGCCACCGTGCCGTCTGAAATGCCGTCGATCGAGACTTCATATTCCTGGACCCGCCTCGTCGTCTCCATCACCCTCAGCACGCTGGGCTGCGTGGGCATGTGGTCTCTCGTCGTGGCGCTGCCGGCAGTGCAAGCCGATTTCAACGCGCCTCGCGCCGACGCGACGCTGCCCTATGCACTCACGACCATCGGCTTCATGATCGGCGGCATCATTGTCGGCCGATTGGCAGATCGATTCGGCATCTTGCCGCCCCTCGCCGGGGGCGCGATCCTGATGAGTCTCGGCTACGTCCTCACTGCGTTCGCCCCGAGCCTGTTCGTCTTCGCGGTTGTCTCCGGCATCACGATCGGCCTCGGCGGCGCGGCGAGCTTCGCGCCCCTGGTGGCCGACGCCTCGCTTTGGTTCGATAGGCACCGCGGCCTCGCCATTTCCCTGGCTACCGCCGGCAGCTCCCTTGCCGGCGTGGTCTGGCCACCAATCATCCAACACTTCATCGCTGTGGTCGGCTGGCGGCAGACCCATATCGGCATCGGCCTATTCTGCCTGGTAACGATGCTGCCGCTCTCCCTGGTATTGCTGCGGCGGCCTGTCTTCCACAAGGCTACGCTCGAAGCGGCGAGCACCGGCAGCACCTACCAAGCCTTAGGCTTGGCTCCGAGCGTTACCCAAGGTCTGCTGGCCTTCGCCGGCCTGTGCTGCTGTGTCGCCATGTCGATGCCGCAGGTCCACCTGGTCGCCTATTGCGGCGATCTCGGATACGGCCCTGCGCGCGGCGCCGAGATGCTGGCGGTGATGCTCGGCTTTGGTGTGGCGAGCCGTCTGATCTTCGGCTGGGTGTTGAACTTCATGGGCGGGCTGCCGACCTTGCTGCTGGGCTCAGCAATGCAGGCCATCGCGCTCGCGCTTTATCTGCCGTTCAACGGGCTGGTCTCGCTCTACGTCGTTTCCGCCATTTTCGGCTTGGCGCAGGGTGGCATCGTCCCGAGTTATGCGGCGATCATTCGCGAGCTGTTCCCGGCGCAGGAGGCCGGTCTTCGCGTCAGCCTCGCCATCTCGGTCACTCTCGCTGGCATGGCGCTAGGCGGCTGGCTGGCCGGTGCGATCTACGACTGGACCGGTTCCTACGCTTCGGCGCTGGTCAATGGCATCGCCTGGAACATCGCGAACATGGCGATCGCAGCCTGGCTGCTACACCGGCGCCGGCGCATTCTGCCGAGGCGATTGGCGGCAGGTCGACAAGAGGTGTTCTCGGCTTGACGCGGAGCCTGCGCGTCAACCGGCAAGATCGTGCAGCATCGCAGAATTGGTGCGCCACGGCCGATGAAGATGGGCACTTCGCCGTAGCGCTATGACGCAGCGGCCGCCGACGCGATCCGGCCGAATAACCAGCGACGGACTGCGATCTTGCGCTACGCCTCATGGGCGAATGTCTTCCCGATTTCGGGGTTGGTCCGGTTACCCTTCGGCTGCAGCCATTTCGATCAATCCCGGGAACGGCGCGATGGGCCACTTCCAGACTCGTGCGATGCAGCAGGGGAGAACACGCGAGGTACCACCGCGAGCCTTACGTCGGCGGAAACACCGGCGTGAGCCCGTGGCGACGCATGATCTCCAGCATCTTGGCCTTATCAGGCGGCCCGCCCACCGCGGCCTTCAGCACCGCGAAGGTCTCGCGGAAATACTCTGGGCCGATCGCGGCAGGTGAAATCACGCAGAGCGCCTTCGCATCCGCGCTCGCGTTATTGTCGAAGCGGTGAACTGCCCCGCGCGGAATGCAGAGCGCCTGCCCTGGCCCGACATCGACCTCATGTCCGTTAATGGTGAAGGTTAGGATTCCCTCAAGCCCGTAGATGGTTTCTTCGTAGTGATCGTGGCTGTGTGCGGGCGCCGGCAGCCGCCCTGAGCCGGCGACCAACAGCTCAAAGGCAGCGACACTCCCGTTCGATTCTTCGCCGGTGAGCAGGAAGCGCACTGAAAGCGCCTTTGTTCCGATCACTTCGTCGGCAGGATTGACACGGGGCTGGACGGTTTGCTGTTGCATGTAATGGCTCCCACCGGGTAAATTCGATTTACCAGACGGTAAATGCAATTTACTCCCGGTGTCAATGCCACAATCCCAAGATAATGCGCTCGCCAAGCCGCCCTATATCGGCGCCTTGCTGCGCGCGCCCGCGGAGGCCATTCGTCGCAAGCTGATCGACGATCTCAAAGCCGCGGGTTTTGAATATCTCAGCGTGCCCCACATGGCGGTCCTGCAGTATCCGGGCCCCGACGGCGTTCGGCCGAGCATGCTCGCAGAGCGCGCCGGCATGAGCAAGCAGGCGATGAACCAACTCCTCAAGACGCTCGAGGGTCTCGGCTACGTCACCCGGTCCGCCGTGCCGGACGAGAGCGGCGCGCGTGTCGTCCGCCTCACCAAGCAAGGGCACGCCGTCTACAAGAAGATGGGGGAGATTCTCCAGGAGATAGAACACGAATTTAGCGTTGAGCTTGGACCGAAGCGCTTTGCTCAGCTCAAGGAACTGCTCGGCGTACTATGGGACAGCCGCCTCGTTCGTTAGCGGAGGTTTGAACGTGAAGCTTGCCGACACACAGCTCGCGCCACGCTGCGTCGTTCTATGGCGTCGTCGCGGCGTTCGAGGATCCCTGCGGCAACCGTTGGGATCTAACCCAGCGCAAGTCCTGGAATGAAAAACTGGCGCCGCTGACGGCAGATGAAGATGGGCACTATTGCTTCGCCGTGGCGCTATGATGTAGCGGCCGCTTAAGCGAGCCAATCGGGAATGCCGCGAAATCCCACGACTTTGCACTAGCCGCGCAGGCGGCTGTCTTCCCGATTCGGCCGGGTACTCAGGTTACCCCTGTGGTTGCCCCCGTCGATCACCACCATCGGCGGTTTCCGAACCTCTTGACGTGCGGACGAGCGCATGGAACCGTTCGCGCCTTGCGGCCACCGGATTTCAAGCTTGGTCGTTTCGCCATGACTCCGTTTCGCCGTGACTCCGTTTAGGCATGACTCGTTGTGAGACGAGGGCCAAATTCACTAGTCAAAGGACTTACGCGTGAAATCCCCGCTGCAATTGACAATCGCCATCCTTGCTCTCGTTGCTTCGACGCCGGCTTGGGCGCTCAAGGGTCTTCCCGAGTCTGTTCAGTTGCCGCCGAGTGTGACTTTCAAGAATGCTGATCGCAATGTGGACGTCGAAGAATTCGGTCAGGCGGAGTTTCTGGTCGAAAAGAATGCCGAGGGCTTCGATCAACGGATGGTGCAGCAGGGCAAGCACTATCAGAGCGTTTTGCACATGATCCCAAGGCCGAAGCCCGATGACAGCAACAAGACGTGGCAGGAGATCAAACCCTACTGGCTCAAGGCCGGCTGGCAGATCGTGCGCGAATGGGAAAATGGCGCGACGCTCAAGCGGCTTCAGAGCGGAGCGGAAATATGGGCGACGTTCAATGTTGCCAATGATTTCGACGAGATTCAACTCGATATCGTCGAAGTGGGCGGCTCGAAGGTCGCGTTGACCCTGCGGCCACCGGGCGCCACGCCGGAAAAGGTCAGCGACAAGGATGACTTTCCTTATCTTGCCCGCTTCCCGGGGACGACGCTGAAATCAACCAGCCAGGATCCTTCGCCGCTCGATGTCACGGTGCCGCAGAAGGATCAGGAAAAAGTGCTGGCGGGCACCGGACAGGTCATCAAGACCTATGGCTATCCCGCGAGCGTGTCGGTGCTGCAATTCATTGCGGCCTACAGCGAAGCGCTCACCAAGGCCGGCTGGCAGATTCTGATTCAAAGTCAGGGCCTCAATCAGTCAGACGGAGTTCTGCTCGCACATTATGCGCAAGGCGGCCGGGACATCTGGGTCTCCATGCACATCGGCGCCGGTGAAATCGCTATGGCTGTGGCGGATGCCGGCGCGGACGATCTCGCTGCGCGCCTGGACAGGGACTGCCATGTACCGCTCTACGGCGTGCATTTCGATTTCAACAAGGCAACTCTGCGAGAGGAGTCCGAGCCGTTGCTCAACCGCGTGCTGACCACGCTCAAGGGTCAGCCAAAGCTGATGGTCGAGCTGCAGGGACACACCGACAATGTTGGCAGCGACGACTACAATTTGAAGCTGTCCGGCGCGCGGGCACAGGCCGTCATGCAATGGCTGGTTGCGCACGGCGGTGAAACGTCCAGGGTGAGCACGCAGGGCTATGGCAAGAGCCGGCCGGTCGCTTCCAACGACAGCGACGAGGGACGCGCGAAGAATCGGCGCGTCGAGCTCGCGCGTAAGGGATGCCAGCGGTGAGGGGATCCAAGCTGCGGCCGACCCGAGAGGTCGTGCCAATTCTCTGACTGGCGCGCCACGGCCGATGAAGATGGGCACTATTGCTTCGCCGTGGCGCTATGATGCCGTGGCCGACCAGGCGATCCGGCCGGATAACCTGCGATGGACTGCGAGCTTGCGCTATGTCTTCCCGATTTCGCAGGTGGTCCGGTTGCCCTGCGATAGGGCCCTTTCGATCAATTCGGGAACACCGTGATGCGCCATCATTCGATGACCTTTTAGCCCGAGGCATAATACTGGAGACTAACGAGCTCCGAACAGGTAGGCAGCACCGATCATGACGTTATGCGAGATCAGCCGTGTGTGGGCGTAGACCTCATCGACATTCGTGTTCAGGAAATAGCTGTTGTTCCAGCGCTGAGGCGCCCTCTGATGCTGGCATCCGCACCGCGTGACATCGTCACGCGATCACCGAGGGGTGTATCGGTCCCGGGAGCGCCGAAACCGTACCGGGAATGTAGTTCAGCGTCGTCTTGTTGTTCGTCGCAAGGTCAACGTCCCTCGATGCCCGCCACGACCGACGGATTGATCTGATAGTTGTAGCCGGCAAAGAGCGACCCGCGAAATCCGTCGGTGTCGAAATTCGCGTTGGGGCCGCCCAAGCCAAGCCGGCCGATGGCGGCCGGTGTTCCAAGAGCCGCACCGTTTGCAATCAGGTCAGTCGTCCAATCGTCCCGATAGCCCGCCCAGCCGATCGCCGCGCCAGCATAAAACCCAGTCCAACTCGAAACGGCTGCGACTGCTCTTATCGATTGCGGCAGAACAAATGCTGGCCAGCGCCAAATGGAAAAGCTTGGCTCATTGGCGAGCAACGTGCCTCAGGGGAGAAGAAATACTATCTTGCCAATCTCCCTGCGGCGACGGATCTGCGCACACTAGCCGCCACCATCAAGGCAAGATGGATTTGTGAGCAGGCGCATCAGCAGTTGAAGGAGGAGCTTGGACTTGATCACTTCGAGGGACGATCATGGCAGGGGCTTCATCGCCACGCCCTGACGACAATGATTGCCTACGCCTTCCTGCAACATCGTCGCCTCGCACACGCGGGGCGGAAAAAAAGAATCAACGGACCCCCGCCTCAGCCAACCATGCCCGCCGTACGTCACGCCATCGTCGATCTCATCCTTTGGTCGCCGTCTCAACGGTGTCCATACTGCCGAAAACAAATCCTTGAAAAACACTGGCGCAAATAGATTCTGCCAAAGTAGTGCTAGGCCGAGTACCCATAAACCGAGCGGCCTGATGCGACAAAGGCAACGTCCGCTTTGCTCCCACAGCGGTCAAGTTCGTGCGGCAGCGCAATATGTCGCGAAGGGCCAGGGACGTCACCACGCGTAGCGCACCACGCCCTTGCCGGCGTAACTCTGCGTTACGTTCGAGAATTCTCCCTCGAACGTGCCGGCTATCGACCAGCCGTTGAGCCACTTCATTTCAGCCGAGCCTGTCACCAGTGCGGAGTCGGCGGCGCGCCGTGCACCGTTCACGACGAACGACGCGCCGGGCAAGGTCTGGAATGTGGCGCCGATCACGCGGTCGGGATTGTAGTCGTGCGCCCAGGCGGCGCGACCGCGCAGCGTGAAGATACCATCCTCCTGCACGGCGAACGACTTGTCGCTGCGCAGGCCGAGTTCGCTGCGCGTGTCGGTAACGCTCTTCGAGTTGTAGGCCAGCGCAAACTGGTTGCTGCCGACGATCGCCTGTTCGGCATAGTTGGGTAATTCGAACGTGACGAACTGCGCCGCCGCGTAAGGCGTCCAACCAAACCCCTGGCTCACGAAACGATAGCCGCCTTCGAGCCGGCCCGACCACGCGTTGGCATTGAACTGTGCACGCAGGCGATCGATGCCGGCCACCGTCACGGTGCGATCGGTCGTGATGTCCTGCCAGCCATAAGCCAGCGCGCCTGTCAGATACGCGGGCCCGATGTTGTGCCGGAGGAAGGCGCCGGCCTGGAACAGATCGGACCGGCCCGAGCCAAATCCGTTGACGCTGAAGTTCGTGCCGCCGCCGCCCAGCGCAAAACCGGCCAGCGTGTTCGGCGAGATGCGATAGTCGGCGCCGACAGCCATGCCGTAGATACTGCTACGCGTGTCGTTCGATCCGAGCACGGCGTTGCCGTCGGTTCGCTGCGAACCGCCATAGCCCGCCGCCCACACGCTCCAGCGCTGCTCGAACACCGGCACCGGCGGCGCCTTGGTGTAGATCGCCGCCAGCGCATCATTGGGCTTGCGCTTGGCCGCGTAAGCGAGACTCTCATCCGCATACGCATTCGGGCGACCACCGGCACTGATCGGATCGCCGCGCCCGGCGATGAACGGGTCCGTCATGACGCCCATGAACATGCCCATGGCGTCGAACGTCGCTTGCTGTGACCCGGTCGCGGTCTCGCCCGAGATCTGCGTCAGGCCCGCGGGCGTCAGCGCCCCGAAGGCCAGCGGAATGCCGCCGCTCGCGTTGAAGAAACTGCTGAGCGTGTTAGCGACGTTCTGCTGGTTGGTGGTAAGGCCGGTGCCGAAGCTCGACGGAGAAAAATTGAGCGTCAGGTTCAAATAGACGTCGTTGGCATCGTAGCTCAGGCTGGAGACGAAGTTCGCGGGCAGGTTGGTGTTGACCAGCGAAAAGGTGCCGCTGACGCCGCCGGTCGCGTTCAGGATCGTATACTGCTTGTTGACATAGGTGCCGGACGCGAACACCGCGTTCACGGTGGCGCCGCCCAGTGTCGCGGTCCCCTTGACATTGGTGCGGTCGGCGTTGGCGGGCGAGACTTCCACCAGATAGGTCGCCGCCGCGGTGAAGGTGAGGCTGCCCTGCACGGTCAACAGCCCGATCGAATTGCCGGGCGCGAGCGTGCCGCCGTTGATGAAGGTGGCGCCGACAAAGCCGTTGCCGCCGAGCGTGCCGCCGGCATTGACGGTGGTGAGTGACGAGGAGGCAATCGAGCCGTTGACGCTGAGAATGCCGCCGTCCACCGTGGTCGGGCCGGTATAGGTGTTGGTCGCGGTCAAAATGGTGCGGCCAGCCTCGACCAGCACCGAGCCCGCGCCGGAGATGAGCGGATCAAACGTATAGTTCGAAGCGGTGTGGTTGAAGACGATCTCGCCGGTGCCGCCGCCGAACGCGACGGTCGCTGTGTTCAGGGTGCCCGGCGCCACGGCTGTCTGGCCGAGCGCGGCACCGATGTTGAGCGTGCCGGTCGAGCCGGCGAACGTCGCAATGGTCACACTGGGAGCCGTGACGCTGCCGCCGTTCCGGATCGTCAGCGTGCCGGTGCCGAAATCGCCGACAACGAGATCGCTGGAAATGGTCCAGGACGAGCCGGCGCCATCGACCGTCACCGTGCCGGTCGAGCCGGAATTGTAGCCGATATAGCCGAAGCCGTTGCTCACCGTGCCGCCGTTCCGGATCGTCAGCGTGCCGGTGCCGAAATAGCCGACAACGAGATCGCTGGAGTTGGCCCAGGACGAGCCGGCGCCATCGACCGTCACCGTGCCGGTCGAGCCGGAATTGTAGCCGATATAGCCGAAGCCGTTGCTCACCGTGCCGCCGTTCCGGATCGTCAGCGTGCCGGTGCCCTGATAGCCCACGTAGAGATTGGCGGAGTTGGCCCAGGACGAGCCGGCGCCGTCAACCGTCACCGTGCCGGTCGAGCCGGAAGCGAACCCGATCGCGCCGGTGCCGCTGCTGACGGCGCCGCCGTTCCGGATCGTCAGCGTGCCGGTGCCGGAATCGCCGACAAAGAGATTGCCGGAATGGGCCCAGGACGAGCCGGCGCCATCGACCGTCACCGTGCCGGTCGAGCCGAAAGCGAGCCCGATCGCGCCGGTGCCGTTGTTGCTGACCGTGCCGCCGTTCTGGATCGTCAGCGCGCCGGTGCCGGAAAAGCCGACAATGAGAGCAAAGGGTTGCGCGCCGGCCGCTCCCACCACCGTCGCATTGGGGGTAACCGTGTCGAGAACCGCAGTGTCCCCGCTGGTCGGAACAGCGCCGGTCGACCAGTTGCTGGCGGTAAACCAATCCGTCGAGGTGGTGCCGGTCCAAGCATCGTCGGCGCGCGACGGGGTGGTCGTTGCCGCCAACAGTCCGAACGCGACCAGCGACGTGGTGCAGAGGACGACCTGGCGGAGGCGCGCGACCCGGTCGCCGCCCATGCCATCAGTTCGTGGGGTTCGCGGGAGTTCGGTCGCAAGGCGACCGGCCATCCGTGATGGCGCGACCGCGCCTTGCTCCGATTTCAAAATCATGCCGGCCCCCGAACTTTGGCGCTGGTGCGTTCCCTTGACCGAAGCACCTGCCGGAACGATAGCCGCAGTCGGACTTCGCGGCCGGGCCAGCAAGCGACGGCGCGGGACAGAAAACGAATTTTTTTTCGATCCCGGCGGTTTGATGCCGCTGACCTTTGTTGGTAGGCTGGAACCGGCATGGCTTGGGGGAGAACGTGACGAGTGGACCGATCACGACCGTCGAGGTTTGCGACCCGCACGAGATTACTCCCACCATGTGGGAGCTGTTCACTCCGACGCCGACCAGCGCGATCACGCCGCCGCAGTTTCTGGCGCGCGCCTATCGGGCGGGAGACTGGGGCCGATACAAGCGCGAGAAGCACGCCTATCGGACCACCGTGTCGGTCGGAAAGCTTGGCCGCACCTGCTTCGTGCGGATGGCCGATCGCGAGCCGACCGACATGGTGATCGGAGCGCCCGGGCTTGACCATTACTGCCTCACCTTCCTGCAGCAGGGAAGCGGTCTGCTCGCTCAGCCGCACGGGGCCTCGCCGGCCGATGTCGGCCCGAGCGGCGGAGCCATCTTTCGCGGGGAGCCCGGCACGGTGCTGAAGACCGGCCGCCAGGCCGCGAAGATCAATGTGTGGATTCCGGCCGGCCTGTTGCGCCGGGAAGCCGCCGCGATGCTCGATGGCACCGATCTCGATGCACTGGACTGCAATGTCAGGATCGATACCTCGACCGCAGCCGGCGCCGGCCTGCAACGCATGACCGAGTGGGGCTGTGGAGCGAGATCGGTCATGCCGACTCGCCGCTCACGAACGCCGTCGCCGCCGCAACGGCACAGGATCTGTTTCTGCGCACGATCGTGCTGGCGCTCACGCAGGGCCAGGCCGCCGTGCTGCGCAACCCCGCCAGGGCCGTTACTCCCACCGCAGTGCGGCGCGCCGAGGAGTTCATGCGCGGCAAGGCAGACGAGCCGTTGACGGCCGAGGACATCGCCAACGCCGCTGGATGCTCGAGCCGCGCGCTTCAGGCCGCATTTCGCAGATTTCGCGGCACGTCGCCGATGGCCGCACTGCGCCGGATTCGGCTCGAGCTCGCGCATGAAGCCATCATGCGTTCCGACGGATCAATTTCGATTGCGGAGATCGCGACGCGCTACGGGTTTACCAATTCGGGCCGCTTCGCGACCCAGTATCAGCGCGCATTCGGAGCGTTCCCGTCGCGGATCGGAAACGGGCGCCCCGTGCGCTGATGATTCAGCTCCGACGGCCTTGAACATTCAGCGCATGTTTGGCGCGACAGCCGCACCATCATCTTCCGGCTCGTCCGCTTTGGGTCATTCGCGTCGGCATTGCCATGTCCGCTCTCTCGTCCGCTATCGGCAATACCTGACATTACCGACCGAGAGCAGCGTGCTTGTCATCGGATTGACGGGGCGCAGACCGCGGTTGATTAGGACGGCAAGAGAAAAGCGAAGCCGCCCACTCGCCCTGGCCGGGGATGCAAGCCTTTGTCTGCACATTGATTTGGGAGATGGCGCATGGCTGGCACGGAGAAGGTGGGTGCTGGCGCCTCAAACAGAAAAGCGATCGGCATCAAAGCAGCGAGCGCCAGCCGGCACACTTTGTCGTGCTGAAGGACGGGCACGATCGGTCCGAGCCGTGATCGCTTGGCCGCCAAGCGATCATGGCTTGCTGTGCGCGAGAGCACCCGCGCCAGTGTTGAAAACAAGCAACCTGGATCAACGCGGAATTTGCCATTGTTGGTCACCTTGACCGCCGCAGGGTGTCCAAAGCTATGCGGCGGCAGCGCATTGGCAAGAATGACAAGTTGCGCCGGATACTCACAATGTTTGCTGCGTGATTGAACTTGCAGGTGCTTCTCGCGAGACCGGCCGCCCGCACCTTGCGGCTTTTATCCTGCCTTGAGCGGCTGGCCTCTTTTCGGAGCGCCCCAGCGTAACGTGGCGTAGAGTTCGGCCGTTCTGTGGATCAGCCAAGCTTGCCACAGTGGCGCCATGGCTCCCCCTCACAAATCGCCGCAACGGCGTTCGCCAGACTGCGCGCCACTTGACGATCTTTATGACTACGCGCGTGCGCCCGCACATCTTGGTCGACGGCGACTGAAGCGGGCTTCGGTGACATGGGTCGTGACGGACGACTGGCCGGAGGACGTGCCGCTGACCGAAGCCGAGATCGACGTGTTCGAAGCGTGGTTTGGCGAATTGTTCGACGGGTTGTTTGGCAACTCTTAAGGGGGACCTCACCATGGCAGCGGTGGTTCGGGCGGCGCTCTACCTCCGAGTCTCAACAGGACGGCAGGCCGACAGCGATCTTTCCATCCCGGATCAGCGCCGTCAGGCGAAGGGCTACTGCGCGTCGCGCGGCTGGGAGATTGTAGCCGAATACGTCGAGCCCGGCGCCTCCGCGACCGACGATCGGCGACCAGAGTTCCAGCGCATGATCGACGCGGCGACGGTCAAGCCGCCGGCGTTCGACGTGATCCTGGTCCACAGCTTCAGCCGCTTCTTCCGCGACCAGTTCCAGCTTGAGTTTTATGTCCGCCGGCTTGCCAAGAACGGCGTGCGTCTGGTGTCGATCACCCAGGAGCTCGGCGACGATCCCATGAGCAACATGATCCGCCAGATCATGGCTCTGTTTGACGAATACCAGTCCAAGTAGAACGCAAAGCACACGCTGCGGGCGATGAAGGAGAACGCACGGCAAGGCTTCTGGAACGGCGCGCTGCCGCCGATCGGCTACCGCGTTGTCGAGGCGAACGAGCAGTGCGGCCACCGCACCAAGAAGACGCTGGAGATTGATCCGATCCAGGCCGAGACCGTGCGGCTGATCTATCGCCTGGCGCGGGAAGGAAACGGCGCGTCGGGATCAATGGGCGTCAAATCGATTGCCAAGCATCTGAACGAATCCGGCATCCGAACGCGCGATGGAGGACGCTGGGGCGTCGACGCCGTGCACAAGGTACTGACGCGAACGACGTATATCGGCCGCCACCGCTTTAACACCAAATTTTGGAAAACCCGCGAGCGCAAACCGGAGGCCGATGTGGTCGAGATGGCGGTGCCGCCGATCATCGAGGCCGCCGAGTTCGAGGCCGTCCAAGCGTTGCTCAAGGCGCGCAGCCCCGCAATGAACGCGCCAAGAATTGTCAGCGGGCCGACCCTCCTTACCGGTATCTGCTTTTGCGCCGCCTGCGGTGGGGCAATGACACTGAGGACAGGCAAGAGTGGAAGGTACAGGTATTACACTTGCTGCACCAAGGCCCGACAGGGCGAAACCGGCTGCAAGGGCCGCACCGTTCCGATGGAAAAACTCGACAGCGTCGTTGCGGAGCACATCGAGCGCCGCCTTTTGCAGCCCAAACGTCTCGAGGAAGTCCTGTCAGTCGTCCTTCACCGCCGGAAGGAGCGCTCCGAGCGCCGAACGACGCATATTGCCGAATTGCGCAAAAGAGCCTCCGAAGCAGAGGCCAAACTCAAGCGCCCCTACGACGCGATCGAGAACGGCGTCACTGACGTATCCGATCCGCTGCTCAAGGACCGCGTGACGGAGCTGAAGGCCGTCCGCGACCAGGCCCGCGCCGACGCAGGGCGGGCCGAGGGCGCGCTCGAGCGGGCTGGGCCGAGCATCACACCCCAGGCGCTCAAGACCTTCGCCAGTCAGGCTCGCAGGCTCGTGCGGACCGAGTCGGGCGGCTACCGCCGCGACCATCTCCGCGCCCTGGCCCAGCGCATCGAAGTCGGCGCGAAAGAAGTTCGCATCATGGGGTCGAAAAGCGTGCTCCTGCGCACCCTCGTCGCCGCATCGAGCGCAAAAACGGCAGGTTTTGGAGTGCCCAGTTTTGTACCGAAGTGGCGCCGCTGACCAGATTCGAACTTTCTGGAATGATTGAACGGCGGCAGAGCCTTTCGCACCCGCCGAGCACGCTCCGGCCGAGTTATTGGTTAGCCGCACCCGCCTTACTCGCGACGATCACATATTGCCCCTGATTTGCCCGACGCGTCAAATGCTTTTCGAAAATCCAGAAATATCTGATGCCAGCCCCCCGCTACTTTGCATGGGGTTGTTTTTCGGATTTTGATTTGGGCTAGATCGAGAAGCTGGTGCCGCATCCGCAGGACGCGGTGGCGTTGGGATTGTTGACGCGGAAGGACGCGCCGATCAGGTCATCGACGAAGTCGACCTCGGAGCCCGCCAGGAACGGCTGCGACGCCGAGTCCACCAGCACGACCGCGTTCTCGCGCTCGATGACGAGGTCGTCATCGGTGCGGTCACGCTCGATGTCGAACTTGTACTGGAAACCCGAGCAGCCGCCGCCCTCGACCGAGATCCGCAGCATTGCGCCGGTGCCTTCGCCCTTGAGGATCTCCCCAATCCGGCGCGCGGCCCGGTCGCTGATGGTCACGGCAGTCGTCATCGTCCCACTCCAATAGTCCCGCGTCATATCCAATTCATTTGGTATCCCGCGTCCGTCATAGTTAAGTGCAAGGGTCCGCAGAATCAAATGGATAGGGACTAAATTCGCCGTGTCCGTCGGAATGGCTGCCCCCCGCGCGCCCTATGCCTGCGATCCCGATCGCAGCCGCGGCCGGCTGGTCTCGGAGCCGCCGAGCCGCACCCGCAGCCCGTTCCGGCGGGATTGCGACCGGGTGATCCATTCCACCGCCTTCCGCCGCCTGAAGTACAAGACCCAGGTGTTCGTGTTCCACGAAGGCGACCACTACCGCACCCGCCTGACCCATTCGCTGGAGGTCGCACAGATCGCCCGCGCACTGGCCCGGCAGCTTGGGCTCGACGAGGACCTCACGGAGACACTGGCGCTCGCGCATGATCTCGGCCATCCGCCGTTCGGGCATGCCGGCGAGCGGGCGCTGGATGCCTGCCTGAAGAGCCATGGCGGCTTCGACCACAACGCCCAGACCCTGCGCGTCGTCACGGCGGTCGAGCACCGCTATCCCGAATTCGACGGCCTCAACCTGACCTGGGAGTCGCTCGAGGGCATCGTCAAGCATAATGGCCCACTGACCGATCGCGGCGGTGCGCCGGTCGGACGTTACCGCGAGCACGGCGTTCCCGTCGGCATCGCCGACTACGTCAAGGCATACGACCTGGAGCTCTGGAGCTTTGCCTCGCTGGAGGCGCAGGTCGCGGCGATCGCAGACGACATCGCCTACGACGCTCACGACATCGACGACGGCCTGCGCGCAGGGCTGTTTGGGGTCGACGATCTCAAGGCGATCCCGCTGATGGCCGAGATCATCACCGAGATTGGTGCACACTATCCGAACCTTGACGACGTCAGGCGCGGCGCCGAGCTGGTTCGCGAGCTGATTTCGCATCTGATCGGCACCGTCTTCGCTGAGGCGGAGGCCAATCTTGCGGCGATCAAGCCGCAATCAGCCCAGGACGTGCGCCAGCAGAGCCGGGCGATGATCGCCTTTCCGCCGGCCATGGCGGGCGAGGAGGCCGCGATCAAGACCTTCCTCTATCAGCACATGTACCGTCACAAGCGGGTGATGCGGGTGATGGGGGAGGCGGAACAGATCCTGTTCGACCTGTTCGCGAAGTACCAGGCCTCGCCCGGCGAGCTGCCGCAGGAATGGCTGGTCGGGGCGGAGGCTGACGATGAGGCGGGCAGGGCCCGCCGGATCGGCAATTTCATTGCCGGAATGACCGACCGTTTCGCCCTGACCGAGCACCAGCGGCTCTTTGACTCGACCCCGGATTTGCGTTAGGCGGCGGCCATGGCCGACACACCCTCATCGCTGCACCTTTTCGCCGACGTGCTCGCGCGCGTGCACGCCGCCTGCCGTGCGCTCGCGGCGGAGGCCAACTGGCCGGAAGGCATCGATTTTTCGCGCGTGGTGGTTGAGCCGCCGCGCGATGCCTCCCATGGCGACATGGCGACCAACGCCGCGATGGTGCTGGCGAAAGAGGCCAAGGCGAAGCCGCGCGATCTCGCCGAGCAGATCGCCGAGCGTCTGCGTGCCGACGCACTGATCGCCAAGGTCGATGTCGCCGGACCCGGCTTCATCAACCTGACGCTTGAGCCGTCCGCCTGGGCGGAAGCGTTGCGCACCCTGCTGCGCGAGGGGACCAGCTACGGCCGCCTGAGCGGGCGCGGGAAGGTCAATGTCGAATACGTTTCGGCGAACCCGACCGGGCCGATGCATGTCGGTCACTGCCGCGGCGCTGTCTTCGGCGATGCACTGGCGAGCCTGCTCGATTTCGCCGGCCACGACGTCACGCGCGAGTACTACATCAACGACGCCGGCGCCCAGGTCGATGTGCTCGCACGTTCGGCGTTCCTGAGGTATCGCGAGGCGCTCGGCGAGGATATCGGTCCGATCCCGGAAGGGCTCTATCCCGGCGACTATCTCAAGCCGGTCGGCGAGGCGCTGGCGAAGGAGCACGGCGACAAGCTGCGTTCGCGAAGCGAAGCCCAATGGCTCCCGGCCGTGCGCGCAAAATCGATCGCGATGATGATGGACGAGATCAAGGGCGATCTCGCGGCCCTCAACATCCGCCACGACGTGTTCTTCTCCGAACGTTCGCTGATCGAGAGCGGCAACAACAAGGTCGCCGAGACCATCGATTTCCTGCAGGCCAAGGGCGATATTTACGAGGGCCGCCTGCCGCCGCCGAAGGGCGCGCCGGTCGAGGACTGGGAAGACCGCGAGCAGCTTCTGTTCAAGGCCACGGCTTACGGCGATGACGTCGACCGTCCGCTGATCAAGTCGGACGGCTCCTACACCTATTTCGCGTCCGACATCGCCTATCACAAGAACAAGTTCGACCGCGGCTTTGCCGACATGATCGACGTGTGGGGCGCCGACCACGGCGGCTACATCAAGCGCATGCAGGCGGCGGTGAAGGCGGTGACCGCCGGCAAGGGGGCGCTCGACGTCAAGATCGTCCAGCTCGTAAAACTCCTGCGCAATGGCGAGCCGGTCAAAATGTCCAAGCGGGACGGGACCTTCGTCACTTTGCGTGAGGTGGTGGATGAGGTCGGCCAGGACGCGGTCCGCTTCATGATGCTCTACCGCAAGAACGATGCGGTGCTCGATTTCGACCTCGCCAAGGTCATCGAGCAGTCGCGCGACAACCCGGTGTTTTACGTCCAGTACGGCCACGCCCGCGGCCACTCGATCTTCCGCAACGCAAGGGCGGAGGTATTTCCAGACCTGCCGGAGACGACCGACGCCCGAATCGCGTGGCTACTCGACTCGGCGCTGGAGCGGCTGTCAGACCCGGTGGAACTCGATTTATTGCGCCGGCTTGCAATTTTTCCGCGGACTGTCGAGGCGGCTGCAAGCGCCCACGAGCCGCACCGGATTGCCTTTTATCTCTATGATTTAGCCAGCGAGTTTCACGCACTTTGGACGAAGGGGCGCGATCTGCCCTATTTACGCTTCATTATCAATAATGATGCACAGCTTACAAAGGCGCGATTGGCAATGGTCCAGGGCGTCGTCTCGGTCCTGGCATCGGGCCTCGCCATCCTTGGCGTCCATGCTCCGGACGAGATGCGGTAGTTTGGGGCGAACTACTTCAGGGAATTTAAGGGGGCTAACCGGCAGAAGCCGGCTCGCTTACGTAATGCGACTTGGTTGAATGCCTTGTGGGTGAAGGCCGCGGTTCGGGTCGAGAACTGACGGCTTTCCCGAAGGGGACGCATCATCACGATGGCCGATCGATATCAGAACAGACCATATCCTTCCGATGACTATGATCGCGGTGGCGATCAGCAGGGCCGGGCGGACAGCGATCCCTTGGCCGAACTCGCCCGGTTGATTGGCCAGACCGATCCATTCGCGTCGCAGGGCCGGCCCGCCGCGAGGCCGCCAGCTCCGCCGGCGCCCGAGCCGTACCAGCCGCCTGCGCAAAGCTACGCGCCAGAAAGCTACGAAGATCATTACCAGGAGCCGCCACCGCCAGCCGGACCGCCGTCCTGGATGCGGCGTGCCAATGTTCAGCCGCAGCCCGCTCGGCCCGAGCAGCCGAGCTACGCGCCGCCGGTGAACCCGGTGCATCCGTTGCAGCAGCGCTTTGCGGCACAGCAACCCGCGCCGGAGCCGGACTACCAGGAGCCCCAGGCCTATTCCGAGCACGACGATCCGATCGATCCGTCGCGCTATGACGACGCGCTTTATGGCCAGCTCGAAGCGGGGCAGCAGGATTTCCAGCGCGATCCGTCTTATCCCGACGATCCCTACGCCTATCAAAGCGACTATCCCGAGGATGAGCTTGAGGACGAGCCTCCGCAGAAGAAGCACGGCGGGCTGATGACCGTTGCAGCCATCCTTGCGCTGGCGGTGGTCGGAACCGGGGGCGCGTTCGCCTACAAGACCTATCTGGGATCGCCCCGCAGTGGCGAGCCGCCGATCATCAAGGCGGACAACACGCCGACCAAGGTTGTGCCGGCGCCCGCCGATGGCTCCGCCAAGATGCCGGATCGCATGGTCACCGGTGATGGCGGCGAAAAGATCGTGCCGCGCGAGGAAGCGCCGATCGACGTCAACGCCAGGTCCGGTGGCCCGCGCGTTGTCTTCCCGCCGCTCAATCCGAACGCCAATCCGCCGCCGGTTGCGAGCGTCTCACCGTCGGCCGTGCTGCCGCCAGCCGTCGCTCCCAATAACGGCACGATGCCCAACAGCGAGCCGCGCAAGATCAGGACGCTTTCGGTGAAGGGCGATCAGACCGACGGCGCGCCCGCGCCGGCTGCGGCCGCAGCCAAGCCGGTCGGGGCTCCGAAGGCTGTCGCCGTGCCGGCTGCGCCTCGCAATCCACCGGCCTCGGCCAATGCCAGCGCCAACCAGCCGATGTCGCTGGCACCGCAGGGCGGTGCGCCGGACCCGATCGCGCCGCCGCCGACCCGGATGGCTGCGACAAATCCGACGCAGATCGCTCCGGCCCCCGCTGAGGGCGGCGGCAGCTACATGGTCTCGATATCGTCCCAGGACACCGAATCCGCAGCGCGGGATTCCTTCCGCGTGCTCCAGGGCAAGTTCCCGTCGGCGCTGGGATCCCGGTCGCCGGTGATCAAGCGGGTGGACCTGGCCGACAACAAGGTGAAGTACCGCGCCATGGTCGGGCCCTACCGGACCCGTCAGGAAGCCGTCCAGTTCTGCACCGAGCTGAAGACCGCCGGCGGCCAGTGCTTTATCCCGTAGTATTATCGGCCGTTTCCTTGACCCCCTAGCGGGGTACGGTTAATCGGCGACTATGAACACGCGGGCCTTCATTACCGGCGTATCCGGAACGGAACTGACCGCCGCCGAGCGGGATTTTATCCGTGCCGAACGTCCGTGGGGATTCATCCTCTTCAAGAGGAATATCGGGAGCCCGGCCCAGGTCGCTTCGCTTGTTCAGGAATTGCGAGGCGTCGTAGGCTCTCCGGATGCCCCCATCCTGATCGATCAGGAGGGGGGACGGGTGCAGCGGCTGGGCCCGCCACATTGGCCGGTCTATCCGTCCGGCGCGGTGTTCGGAAAGCTTTACGATGGTGATTCGGCGCTTGGGCTGACGGCTGCGCGCCTCAGCGCCCGGCTGATCGCGGCGGATCTCGCCGATCTCGGTATCACCGTGGATTGCCTGCCGCTCGCGGACGTGCCGGTCGCGGGTGCCGACGCCGTGATCGGCAACCGGGCCTATGGAACCGAGCCGGCCAAGGTCGCCGCGATCGCCCGCGCCGTCACGGACGGGCTGGAGCAGGGCGGCGTGCTGCCAGTGCTGAAGCACATCCCCGGCCACGGCCGGGCGACGGCCGACACGCATTTCCGGCTGCCGACGGTGGACACGCCAAGGGATGAGCTGGAGCGCACCGATTTTGCCGCGTTCAAGCCATTGGCGGACCTGCCGATAGCGATGACGGCACATGTTGTGTTTAGCGCGTTCGACCCCGCCCATCCGGCGACGACATCTGCGACAATGGTCGGACAGGTGATTCGTGGCGTGATCGGGTTCCAGGGTTTGTTAATGAGTGATGACGTGTCGATGAACGCATTGGCGGGCACCATTACCGAGCGCACGCGTTCGATTTTTGCCGCCGGCTGCGACATGGTCCTGCATTGCAACGGAAATATCGAGGAGATGCACGAGGTCGCCGGCCAAACGCCCGAATTGTCGGGCAAGGCGCTGGAGCGCGCGAACAGGGCGCTGGCCGCGCGCAAGGCGCCGCAGCTGTTCGACCGGACGGCCGCGCGGGCTGAACTCGACGCATTGATCGCACAGGCGAACACGGCATCCGCATGACCGCAGAAATCCTATCGTTTGAAACCGGGCGGCCCGCCGAGCTCGCCGAGGGGGAGCCGGCGCTGGTCGTCGATGTCGAGGGCTACGAGGGCCCGCTCGATCTGCTGCTCGCGCTGGCGCGACAGCAGAAGGTCGACCTCGCCAAGATCTCGATTTTGGCACTCGCCGATCAGTATCTCCACTTCATCGAAGCCGCGCGAAAGATCCGGCTCGAGCTTGCGGCCGATTATCTCGTGATGGCGGCCTGGCTCGCTTTCCTGAAATCGCGCCTTTTGCTGCCGGAACCGCCGACGGCGGAAGGTCCGAGCGCGGAGGAGATGGCCACCGCGCTTGCCAATCGCCTGCGCCGGCTCGAGGCCATCCGCGAAGCGGCCAACCGGCTGATGAACAGGCAGCAATTGATGCGCGACATCTTCCCGCGCGGCGAGCCCGAACAGATCGCCGAGGTCAAGCATCCGAAATACACAGCGACCCTCTACGACCTGCTCACGGCCTACGCCACGCAGCGGCAGTCGCGCGTGCTGGCGAGCGTGCATCTGGCGAAACGCACGGTCTGGTCGCTTGCCGAAGCGCGCGCCTCGCTGGAGCGGCTGGTTGGGGGCCTCACTGAATCGGACGATTGGGGGCGCCTCGACGACTTCCTGATCCGCTACGTCGCCGATCCGTCGCAGCGTGCGACGGTGTTCGCCTCGAGCTTTGCCGCCGCGCTCGAACTGGTGCGGGAAGGTCAGCTGGAACTGAACCAGAAAGAGGCGTTTGCGCCGCTCTATTTCCGAAAGGGGCGGCATCAACCGGTACCAGGCGCGCCTCCCGCGCCTGAAACGCCGGTCGGTTAAGTGCAAGAAGGAGAAGCTGCCATGGCCTTGGCGGAAGTTCGGGTAGAAGAGGTCGAGCCGATGGACAACGAATCCCAGGCACGTCCCGAAGAGTTGCGGCTTCTCGAAGCGCTGCTGTTTGCGTCCAGCGAGCCGCTGGATACCGCGACCCTTGCCAAGCGCATGCCTGATGGCGTCGACGTGAAGGCTGCGCTCGCGCAGTTGCAGGCCGAATATGCGACGCGCGGCGTGAATCTCGTGCGTGTTGCCAACAAATGGACCTTCCGTACCGCCGGCGATCTTGCTTGGCTGATGACGCGCGAGAGCACCGAAACGCGCCGCCTGTCGCGCGCGGCGATCGAGGTGCTGGCGATCATCGCCTACCACCAGCCGGTGACCCGCGCCGAGATCGAGGAGATCCGCGGCGTCGTGACCTCGAAAGGCACGCTCGACGTGCTGCTCGAAACCGGCTGGATCAAGCCGCGTGGCCGGCGCAAGACGCCGGGCCGTCCGCTGACCTTCGGAACCACCGAGGATTTCCTGTCGCAGTTCACCTTGGAACAACTCGGTGACTTGCCGGGCCTGGAGGAGCTGAAGGGCACGGGTCTTCTGGATTCGCGTCTGCCGACCGGTTTCAGCGTGCCGACGCCGTCGGACGACCCGGCGCTGCGTGAAGACGAGGATCCGCTCGAGCCCGGCGAGGATCTGGATCTTGCACTGGCCCCGGCGCCAGAGCCGGAACCAGAGGCGCCGGAAGGCAGCGACGAGGGCTGACGGCCCGTCGTTCTACGGGCGACTGCAACCAGTTAACACTAGCAAGATTACGTAGCGCCAACAGCGAATTGGCGCTGCCTTGGTCCTTGTTTTTGACACCTGCGAAGCCTAGGTTTCGATGAAGATCGGCCGGGTCCCCGGCCATGCGCGTTTGGAGGGTTGCAGGATGGGTTCGCTAAGCATTTGGCACTGGATCTTGGTGATCGCAGTGGTCCTGCTGCTGTTCGGCCGTGGCAAGATTTCGGATCTGATGGGCGACGTGGCGCAGGGCATCAAGGCCTTCAAGAAGGGCATGCAGGACGACGACAAGGTTGCAGACAAGCCCGATCCCGCCAAGTCCATCGAGCACAATGCCGCGCCGACTGCGGCACGGTCCGACGTCGGCAGCAAGGCCGTCTGAGCCAAAGATCGGCAGACGTGGGCGGTCCCGATCCCGTGCGTCGAGGATTGGGCCAATCGCGGCTTGCCTGAACGGAAGACTTCATGTTCGACATCGGGTGGAGTGAACTGGTCCTCATCGCGGTCGTTGCGCTGGTTGCCATCGGCCCGAAGGAGCTCCCCGGTGTGCTGCGCATGGTCGGCCAATGGATGGGCAAGGCCCGCAAGATGGCCGCCGAATTCCAGGGCCAGTTTCAGGAAGCCATGCGCGAGGCCGAGATGGCCGACCTCAAGAAGAGCTTCGACGAGGTCAAGGAAGCGGCCTCCGGCTTCACCAGCAACAATTTGATGACCTCGCTCACGAAGGACGTCAACGAGGCGCTGCGCATCGAGGACATCGACAAGCCGGCGGAGGCTGCCACCACACCCGCGATCGAGCCGCCTGCGACATCAAGTGACGCGCCGGCGACTTCAAGTGAAGCACCCGCGACTTCAAGTGAAGCGC
Organism: Bradyrhizobium sp. CCGUVB1N3; assembly: GCF_024199925.1. Classification (NCBI taxonomy): domain Bacteria; kingdom Pseudomonadati; phylum Pseudomonadota; class Alphaproteobacteria; order Hyphomicrobiales; family Nitrobacteraceae; genus Bradyrhizobium; species Bradyrhizobium sp. CCGUVB1N3. The sequence continues at coordinate 1,543,227 of NZ_JANADR010000001.1, read as the reverse complement.
TGGTGACTTCAAGTGAAGCACCGGTGACGCCGACGACACCGGAAGCCCCGACGCCCGCGACCTTTGTGGAAGCGGAGGCACATGCGGCGGCGAACGAACCGCTCGCCATCACCCGCGAGGTCGAGCAGGCTGCCGTCAGCCAAGACACCGCGTTACCTGAGGCGATCAAGGACGCCAAAGCGTCATGAGCGACGCCGACATCGAGGCCAGCAAGGCGCCGTTGATGGACCATTTGATCGAGCTGCGCTCGCGGCTGATCAAGGCGCTGCTCGGCTTTGGCATCGCGTTCATCTTCTGCTTCTTCTTCGCCAAGCAGATCTACAACGTGCTGGTCTGGCCGTTCGTGTGGGTCGCGGGGCCCGAGAATTCGAAGTTCATCTACACGGCGCTGCTGGAATATTTCATCACCCAGCTCAAGCTCGCGCTGTTCGGCGCCGGCTTCATCTCGTTTCCGATCGTCGCCACTCAGATCTACAAATTCGTGGCGCCCGGCCTCTACAAGCACGAGAAGCAGGCGTTTCTGCCCTATCTGGTCGCAACCCCGTTCTTCTTCGTGCTGGGCGCGATGCTGGTCTATTTCGTCGTCCTGCCGATGCTGATCCGCTTCTCGCTCGGCATGCAGCAGAGCGGCAGCGACGAGACCGCGCAGATTCAGCTCCTGCCCAAGGTCGGCGAATATCTGTCGCTGATGATGTCGCTCATCTTCGCCTTCGGAATCGCCTTCCAGCTCCCGGTGATCCTGACGCTGCTCGGCCGCATCGGCATCATCACGTCGAAGATGCTGCGCGAGAAGCGGCGCTATTTCATCGTCGTCGCCTTCATCATCGCAGCCGTCCTGACCCCGCCTGACGTGCTGAGCCAGTGCTCGCTCGCTATACCCTTGCTGGCGCTCTACGAGGGCTCGATCGTCGCGGTATCGATAGTGGAGAAGAAGGCGGCCGCCTCGCAGGCCACCAGCGGCGGCGCATCGTCGAGCACCAATCCGGCCGAGTAGGCCTCCGACAGCGCCAAAATCGCGGACGTCATTCCCCGCGAAAGCGGCGAATCAAGTGCGCCGCGGCCCCGCTATTAGCCTCTGGCGTCTCTGGAATACTGGATCACCCGCTTTCGCGGGTGATGACGGCTGTGCTAGGGGAAGCGCCAGTGTAAACTTTCAACATTCGATGTTGACTGTTTGCACGCTGCCCCAGGACCACAGCCATGCACGACATCAAATCGATCCGCGACAATCCGCAAGCTTTCGACGCCGGCCTCGCCCGGCGTGGGTTGAAGCCGATGTCGGCGTCGCTGCTGGCGATCGACGAGAAGCGGCGGTCGGCGATCCTGGCCTCCGAGCAGGCCCAGGCGCGACGCAACGCGGCGTCCAAGGAGATCGGCGAGGCCAAGAAGGCGAAGGACGAGGCGCGCGCGGCCAAGCTGATGGCCGAGGTGGCCGAGCTCAAGACCACGATGCCGGAGCTCGAAGCGGCCGCCAAGGCCGCCGATGAGGAGCTGGCAAAGGAGCTGTCGGCGATCCCCAATCTGCCGCTTGCCGAAGTGCCCGACGGCGTCGACGAGCACGGCAACGTGCAGCGCCATGTCTTCGGCAACAGACGCAACTACGCATTCGCGCCCAAGCCCCACGACGATCTCGGCGCCGCGCTCGGCGACATGGATTTCGAGACGGCGGCAAAGCTCTCCGGCGCGCGCTTCGTCGTGCTGAAGAAGGGGCTCGCCCGGCTCGAACGCGCGCTCGGCCAGTTCATGCTGAATCTGCACACGGATGAGCATGGCTATACCGAGATCAATCCGCCGCTGCTGGTGCGCAACGAGATCATGTTCGGCACCGGACAGCTGCCGAAATTCGAGGACGACCAGTTCTGGGCGATCAAGGGCGAGCTGCTCGCCGCGCCCGACCATGAGCGGCTGCAGACCGAGCGTCTCGGAATCATTCCGACTGCGGAGGTGGCGCTCACCAACCTTGTCCGCGAATCCATCCTTGATGAGAAACAACTTCCGATGCGGCTGACCGCGTTGACCCCTTGTTTTCGCGCGGAGGCGGGGGCGGCAGGGCGCGATACCCGTGGCATGATCCGGCAGCACCAGTTCACCAAGGTCGAGCTGGTGTCGATCACGACGCCGGAGACGAGCAAGGACGAGCACGAGCGAATGCTCGCCTGTGCGGAGGAGGTGCTGCGGCGGCTCGACCTGCATTATCGCGTGATGACGCTGTGCACCGGGGATATGGGCTTTTCGTCGCAAAAGACTTACGACATCGAGGTCTGGATGCCCGGCCAGGGCGAGGGCGGGGCGTTCCGCGAGATCTCGAGCTGCTCGGTGTGTGGCGATTTCCAGGCCCGCCGCATGGACGCGCGTTCGCGCGGCCCCGATGGCAAGCCGCGCTTCGTGCATACGCTGAACGGTTCCGGCACCGCGCTCGGCCGCGCGCTGATTGCCGTGATGGAGACGTATCAGCAGGAGGACGGCTCGATTGCGGTCCCCGACGTGCTGCAGCCCTATATGGGCGGGCTCAAGGTGATTGCACGCGAATAGCGCGACATTGCCGGGATAGACGGTTGCGGAGATCGGACGGGCGGTTATCCTGACGGCCCTCCGAGTTCTCCAGCGACCGCTCATGGCCCTGCACCGCGACATCTTCTGGATCGGCAGACAATGGGCGGTGACCGGCTTCGGCATCCAGGCGGTCGACCAGCGGTTGCGCGGCGTGCTCGACATCGAGATCGCGCGGCTTTGGGACGACGATTTCGTGCAAAGCCGGCGCGCCAAGCCCGGGCTCAATATCGAGGATTTTGACAAGGCTTTGACGCTGGCGCGCACGCGCTATCCGCAGGCGCCGGAACCGGCGCGAACGCCGGTGCAAGCGGCCATCGAGCTGCCGCCTGCGCCGGCACCCGTCGCCCCATCGCCGAAACCTGCCCCTCCGGTCGTGCTCGCCTTGCGAGCGGAGGGCCGGCTGGCGCGCTTCCTGCCGCAATGGCGCATCCGCCGCTAGGCGAAGACCTGCGGCAAGTTCCAGCACAGCTCCGAAACTCCCGAATTTCGCCGGTTTGCCTGATCGGTCATAGCCGGATAAGACCTCCTCACGGCACCCGAGGAATCGATCTGACGCATGCGTATTCTCTGCACCAATGACGACGGCATCCACGCGCCCGGACTCAAGGTCGTGGAGGAGATCGCGCGCGCCCTGTCCGACGATGTCTGGGTGGTGGCGCCCGAGCTCGACCAGTCCGGCGTCTCGCATTCGCTGTCGCTGAACGATCCCTTGCGCCTGCGCGAGGTCGGTCCGCGCCACTTCGCGGTGAGGGGCACGCCGACCGACTGCGTCATCATGGGCGCGCGTCATATCCTGGGCGCGACGATGCCCGACGTCGTGCTGTCCGGCGTCAACAAGGGCCGCAACGTCGCCGAGGACGTCGTCTATTCCGGCACCATCGCGGGCGCGCTGGAAGGCACCATTCTGGGCCTGCCGTCGTTCGCGCTGTCGCAGGAATTCAGCGTCGAGACGCGCGAGCGTCCGCCGTGGGACACCGCGCGCAAGTTCGGTCCCGACATCGTGCGCAAGGTGCTCACCGCCGGTGTGCCCAGAAACACCGTGATCAACGTCAATTTCCCGTCCTGCGCGCCGGAAGAGGTTCTCGGTATCCGCGTGACACGGCAGGGCAAGCGCAATCTCGGCTTCCTCAGGGTCGACGAGCGCCGCGACGGCCGCGGCAATCCCTATTTCTGGATCGGCTTCGAGCGCACCGCGATGATGGATCTGCCCGCCGAAGGCACCGACCTCGCCGCGCTGCGCGAGCGCTACATCTCGGTCACGCCACTCAGGCTCGACCGCACGGATGAGGCCTTCTCGCAGGCGCTCGGCGAGACGCTGAAATAGGGACGCGTGGGTCTTTGGCCTGGAGCCTTCGCGGGCCGTCCAGCAAAAAGGTCGAAAACAACCCCATGCAAAGTAGCCGAGGGCTACCTGGTGGCGGTTTCGTATTTTACGAAATTCTATTGACGCGTCGGGCAAATCACCGGCATAAGTGCATCATCGCGGAACGTGGGATAGCCGACGCCATATCGGCTCTAGCCGCCGCGTAGCGCTGACTCGATGGTCTTGCCGAGCGCGTCGAGCTGAAACGGCTTTTGCAGCGCCGGCCGGTCGCGATACTGCTCGGGCAGGCCGGACGAGCCGTAGCCGGTGGCGAAGATGAACGGCCGGCCCTTGGCCTTGATGACGTCGGCGACCGGCGAGATCACCTTGCCGTTGACGTTGACGTCGAGGATGGCGAAATCGAATTCAGTCGACTGTGCAAGCCGCATCGCTTCGGCAATGTCGCCGGCCTCGGCCGCGACCTTGTAGCCAAGCTCTTCGAGCATGTCTGCGACCATCATCCTGATCATGACCTCGTCTTCGACGAGGAAAACAGAACCGCCCGCAGTCATCCGTCAGTCCTTGCCCTTCCCATCAAACGTTCGCAGATAAAGCCATGCGACGCAACGAGCGTTTGGACAAACCCCAATCTGGAAATGTCGGCACGACCAATTCCGCGTAGAGCAGATTGTGTGGTCAGATGCCGTGGCAGAAGTTTATCATGGGTTCCTGAGCCGGAACAAGATTCCTGCGGCTGCGACGAAGGTCGCACTGCACCGCAGGTTCGACCCGGCCGAGATGCAAACACGACGAAAAATTAGCAATGACCACCAATCAGCGTCCGCCGGAAAAAATGATGTTTCAGCTCACGCTGCGACGTCGCGGCATTAGTGACCAGGCGGTGCTGCGCACCATGGAAGAGGTGCCGCGCGATCTGTTCGTCGAGGCTGCGGACCGGGAGGATGCCTACCGCGATAGCGCGTTGCCGATCGCCTGCGGGCAGACCATCAGCCAGCCCTTCGTCGTCGCCTACATGACCGAGCAGCTTCAATTGCAGAAGCGGCATCGCGTGTTGGAGATCGGTACGGGCTCCGGTTACCAGGCCGCAGTGCTGTCGCGGCTCGCCGGGCAAGTCCTGACGGTCGAGCGCTATCGAAAACTCGCTGATACGGCGCGCGCCCGGCTAGAAAAGATCGACTGTCACAATGTGGAGGTGATGCTGGGGGACGGTCTCGATCTGCCCCCCAATATCGGTCCCTTTGACCGCATCATCGTTACCGCCGCGATGGAAGAGATCCCGGACAATCTGATCGCGCGACTGGAGGTCGGGGGCGTCCTGATCGCGCCGGTCGGCCCCCATCAGGGGGTGCAGACCCTGATCCGGCTGACCCGCACGGAGACGGGGATCGAGCGCAGGGAACTTGTCGATGTCCGCTTCGTCCCGGCGCTGCCAGGCGTGGCCCGCGAGCTGTAGAAATTCCGGATCGGCTGTGCTGCCAACACCTTATTGGGAGGGTTAAGCGGTTATTTACTCGGCGCGTGTTTACTTAAAAGACCAGTTCAGTTGCGTACGAGTGAGTAACCATGTCCGCTCTTGCCGAGTTGCTTTACTCGCGCCGCGTACCGCACGTCGCGGTCCTGGCGCTGATCTCGTTCGGTTTCGCCGGATGCAGCGCCGATATGTCGTCGCGGCTTTCGCAATCCAACTTCTCCAACCCCTTTGCTTCCCAGGACGCCACCGGGACGGTGCAGCAGGCGCCGCCGCAGCGCGAGCTGCCGCAATATGCACGGCCGCAGACACAGCCCGGCGCTTATCAGTCTCAGCCTTTGCCGCCGCCGGCAGTCGCCGCGCCGCAAACCTATCCCGTCGCAGGAGGCGGGGGTGTAGCCGGAGGCGGGCGTGGCATGGGATCCTATGCGCCGCCGCCGGCCCAGCCGCATCTTGAAGCCACCGGCACCGTGCCGCCGCGCTCGGTTGCCGCGGCCCGTCCCGCCGGTGGAACCAAGATCATCGTCGGCACCAGCGACACGCTCGACGTGCTCGCCAAGCGCTATCACGTTACTCCGCAGGCGATCCTTGCCGCCAACGGCTATAAGGGTCCGCGCACGCTCTCGCCCGGCCAGCAGATCATCATTCCGCATCCGGCGGCAACCGCCGCAGCGCCTGCGCCGGTCATGGCTCCGGTTGCCGCAGCGCCGGTCGCGGCACAAGCAGCAAAGCCGATGGTGGCCGTCAGCGCGCCGCCCAGCACCCACTTCGTCAATCGTGGCGACACGCTCGCCAGCATCGCACGCAAGAACCATATTCCGGTGGCCGAGCTCGCGCGCGCCAATGGTCTCGATGCGTCCGCCAAGCTCAAGCTCGGCACCAAGCTGACCGTGCCAGTCGGCAAGACTGCGGCCGTTGCCGCGCCGGCCGCCCCAGTGGCGGTGGCTGCAGCGCCCGTCGCCGTTGTCCAGCAGCCTGCCGCGGTCGCAACCGTGCCTGCCACCAGGGTCGCGGCTGCCGCACCGGTGCAGAGCGCGCGGCTGGCGCAAGCCACCGCCAACGTCGAAGAGAAGTCCGCCGAGACGCCGGCGAAGGCCGCGGACGCCACCGGCGCGCTGCCGACCTTCCGCTGGCCGGTCCGCGGCAAGGTGATCACGAGCTACGGCGCCAAGACCAACGGCAAGTCCAATGACGGCATCAATCTCGCGGTGCCCGAAGGCACGCCGGTCAAGGCGGCTGAAGACGGCGTCGTTGCCTATTCCGGCAACGAGCTGAAAGGCTACGGCAATTTGGTCCTGGTTCGGCACTCCAACGGCTACGTCACCGCATATGCCCATGCGAGTGAGCTGTTGGTGAAGCGCGGCGATTCCATCAAGCGCGGCCAGGTTATTGCCAAGTCGGGGCAATCCGGGGAGGTGGCGTCGCCGCAGCTCCACTTCGAGATCCGCAAAGGATCAAACCCGGTTGACCCGCTTCAATTCCTGAACGGGGCGTGAGGCGAACGCTTCCCGAAGTAGGGCACGCAACCACCACAAACACGCTGTCATCGTCCGCCTTGTGCGCAATTGCGCACTTGGGCGGACGATCCAGTATCTAGCAGTCGCTAAGCCGAGAAGCTGCCGTGGACCGTGGTGTAGATCAGCACAAGCCGAATTCTGATTAACAAAAATGTGACGGAATGCCGGAGGCAGATCGTGTTCATGCGATTTCGCTCCGGCGGAATGTTTGTGCTTGCTCCTTCTTTCCGGCAAGCTCGCTGAATCCCGATCCATCAAAATCGCTGAGTTCGTCGCGTACGATTCGAGGTTCCGGTGTCGGAGCCTGGATCGCGTTGGTCGCGGGGCCGCTAATAGGAATGAGATCGGGTTCGGCCTGAGGCTTTTGTGATCGGACAATCAAAATTATCGAAAAACAACTCATGCAAAGTAGCCGATGGTTGCCGGTGCGATGTCCTAATGTTCTGAATCTGCTTCGGTTTCGAAGGGCAGCGGACATGGCAGGGCTTGCTGGCGATCCAGCGCGATCGTGAATGACCCGACCAGGCCCCATTGATCTAGATCAACTGGGAAGTCTGGCGTTCCGTGTCCGTAGCAGCGCAGGCCAATGACGCACGGGTCCGGAGGTCGGCATGAAACTGGCTGATACGAAATCGTCGCGTGATTACGGACAATCGTTCCAGCATCCAGCAGGTGAGGGGATGCTGTACGTGCCGGGCGGCACGTTTCGCATGGGTTCGGATCGGCACTATCCGGAGGAAGCGCCGGTCCACCGCGTCACGGTGGATGCGTTCTGGATGGATTGCCATCCAGTGACGAACCGGCAATTCAAGGCGTTCGCCAAGGCTACCGGCCACGTCACCGTTGCCGAGATCACGCCCGATCCAAAGGACTATCCCGGAATGCTCCCGCACATGGTCTATGCGGGCTCCCTGTTGTTCTCGCCGCCCGCCTATCCGGTCAATCTCCGGGACTTCAGCCAGTGGTGGACCTTCGCCAAAGGCGCGGACTGGCGGCATCCCAACGGGCCGGGCAGCGATATCCGTGGGCTGGACGATCATCCCGTCGTGCATGTGGCCTTCAGTGATGTGGTTGCCTACGCAAAATGGGCTGGCAAGGATTTGCCGACCGAAGCGGAATGGGAATTTGCGGCGCGCGGCGGCCTGGACGGCGCCGAGTTCGCATGGGGAGATGAATTTGTGCCCGAGGGCCGTCACATGGCCAACACCTGGCAGGGCGAATTTCCGCGCCAAAACACCAGGGACGACGGATTCGAACGGACATCGCCGGTCACCGCATTTCCGCCGAACGGATACGGGCTGCACGATATGATCGGCAACGTCTGGGAATGGACGTCAGACTGGTATTCGCCTCGGCACGAAGCTGACGCTCCAAAGGCCTGCTGCATTCCCGAGAATCCGCGCGGCGGCCGCGAAGTCGATAGCTACGACCCAAGAACGACCAACGTCAAGATTCCACGCAAGGTCATCAAAGGCGGCTCGCATTTGTGCGCGCCGAACTACTGCCGACGCTACCGGCCGGCTGCGCGGCATGCGGAGCCAGTCGATACTTCCACGAGTCATCTCGGCTTTCGGTGCGTCAGGCGAGGAGCCTCCGACGCATCATAGACAGGAGGCGTAACCATGTTGAGTTCCATATTGCCCGACAAGCAACGCATGACGCCTGGTTTGCACAAGCGGTCCTGTGCCTCGTTGCTTGGCGCGACGATGTTGATGTCGCTGTCCGGGCCGGCCAGCACGCCTGCAACCGCACAGCAACCGCCACAGAAGCCCAATATCCTCTTCATCATGGGTGACGACATCGGCCTCTACCAGCCGAGCATCTACCATCGCGGCCTGATGGTCGGCGAGACGCCCAACATCGATCGCATCGGCAATGAAGGCGCTATATTCACGCACTACTATGCCGAGCAGAGCTGCACCGCTGGCCGCAACGCCTTCTTCACCGGCATGCATCCGCTGCGCACCGGCATGATTCCTCCGCAACTTCCGGGCAGCCCGTCCTATCTGCGGCCCGGCACCCCGGCGCTCGCTAGGTTCCTGCTTGATCTCGGCTACAACACCGGCGAGTTCGGCAAGAACCATCTCGGCGATCACACCGACGCGCTGCCGACCGCGCACGGATTCCAGGAATACTGGGGCTATTTGTATCACCTCGACGCGATGCAGGGCGTGAGCTTCCCGGACATCAACAAGTCCCCCACCCAGCAGACGGTTGCCCCGCCATGCAAGAATACGCCGATTCCGGGAGTGCCGGAGGTCGCTGGCGCGGTCGATCCAAAAACGGCGGTTTGCCTGACGCCACCGCGCAACATCCTGGCGTGCAAGTCCTCCGACGGCACTGGCAAGAACACGACATGCAGGGACGAGGGCCCGCTGACGCTTGAGCGGTCGAAGGGAGTCGACGAGGAAATCTCGTCCAAGGTCATCGACTTCCTCGATCGCAACGATCCGAAGACGACGGGCAAGCCTTTCTTTGTCTGGTACAATCCTGCACGCATGCACATCACGACCGTATTGAATGACAAGTACGCGGCCATGATCGGTGAGCAGGGCGGCAAGGATTGGGGCCTCAACGAGGCCGGCATGAAGCAGCTGGATGACAACGTCGGCTATGTGCTGAAGAAGCTGGAGGACATGGGCCAGCTCGACAACACGATCGTCGTGTTCACGACCGACAACGGCGCCGAAACCATCAGCTTTCCTGACGGCGGCACCACTCCGTTCAAGGGCGGCAAGCTGAGCACCTGGGAAGGAGGCATGCGCGCTCCGCTGCTGGTTCGCTGGCCGGGGGTCATCAAGCCCGGCACCATCAAGAATGACATCTTCGCGTCACTCGACTGGCTGCCCACGTTTGTCAACATCGGAGGCGGTGCAAAGGGAGACGCGTTGAAGAAGCGCATCGAGGCCGGCCAATATCCCGGCATCGTGAAGACCACGCTCGATGGCGTCGATCAGACCGAATATCTTTCCGGCCGTTCGGAAAAGTCGGCGCGCGATACCTTCTTCTACTATTCGGGCAAGGATCCGTCGGCGGTCCGCTACAAGAACTGGAAGATCTACTTCACGATGGTCTCCGACGCCCCAGAGGGCTTTATTTCCGGAGCGCTTCCCTATCACTGGGCCCAGGTCGTCAATATCAAGCGAGACCCATTCGAGACCTCGATCGGTTCACAATTTAAGACACTCATGGGCCTGGGTGGCGTAATCGGATCCCCCTCTACAGCCTACGTCTATGACTGGAACATGCTGCCCATCGGCCAGGCGCTCTGGCTGAAGGAACTCGAGAGCTATATCGCGTACCCGCCGCTTCAGGACCCGGCGAGCTACAACCTCGAACAGGTGATACAGCAGGTCAGGCAGGCCAAGACTGCCGGACGTAGCGACTAATGGATCAGTATGAATTGGCGGGCGTCACTTCGGCACCCGCCAATCCACCGCGCTCAGAATCCAACTCGGGCTGGAATACCTGGCTGACCTTTGCGATCGCGCCCGCCGCGCCTGAAAGCACCGTTGCGCCGACTGAACTCGATCGTCGATCGGGTCCGCAGCAAATGTAACGCGCACGCGCCCTTGATTCCCCGCCTTCGGGGAAAGACAGCTGAAAGTGGGTTGCGATCCGACCGCTACTTCGCCGTCAGCTTCACGCCCAGCCGTCCGGCAAGCTCCTGCACGAACTGCCAGGCGACGCGGCCGGAGCGTGAGCCGCGCGTGGTCGACCATTCCAGCGCCTCGCGCTCCAGCGCCTCGTCGTCGACCTTGATGCCGAAATGGCCGCAATAGCCGCGCACCATGGCGAGATATTCGTCCTGGCTGCAACGGTGGAAGCCCAGCCACAGGCCGAACCGGTCCGACAGCGAGACCTTCTCCTCGACCGCTTCACCCGGGTTGATCGCGGTGGAGCGCTCGTTCTCGATCATGTCGCGCGCGAGCAAATGACGGCGGTTGGAGGTGGCGTAGAGGATCACGTTGTCGGGCCGGCCCTCGATGCCGCCTTCGAGCACGGCCTTCAGCGATTTGTACGACGCATCATTGCCGTCGAAGGAGAGATCGTCGCAGAACACGATGAAGCGGAAGGACGAGCCGCGCAATTGCTCCATCAGCGCGGGCAGCGTCTCGATGTCCTCGCGATGAATCTCGATCAGCTTCAACTTGTCGGCCGGCTTGCGCTCCGCATTGATGCTCGCATGCGCGGCCTTGACCAGCGACGACTTGCCCATGCCGCGCGCGCCCCAGAGCAGGGCGTTGTTGGCGGGAAGGGCGTTTGCGAAGCGCTCGGTGTTCTCGATCAGGATGTCGCGCATCCGGTCGATGCCCTTGAGCAGGAAAAGGTCGACGCGGCTGACCCGTGGCACCGCCGAGAGGCGGCCGTCCGGATGCCAGACGAAGGCGTCGGCACGCTCGAACGAGAAGGGTGCGGCGGACGCTGGCCGCTGGGTCGCAAGGTGCGCGGCAATGGTCTCCAGCGCACGCACGATGCGGTCCTGCGCGAGGTCGGGGGCTTCAGCCGTGGGTCGTTTTGCCGCGAGGCGGGTGGGCTTTCGGGCAGGGGTCTTGATGGCCTTCCCGGCGGCGGTTTTGCTTGGTTTTTTGGGCATGTCCGAAGTTCCTGAGAATGCAGCCTTATCGGGCCTGGGCGCCGCCCGCAAGGTGGGCCAAATCGTCAGTCTGGCAGCGTTGCAATTGGGACCGCTGCCGCTATAGTCCGCGCGAAATTTGACCGACCCGGCTGCCCCGAGCGGGCCATGCCGGCTTTCTCCCGTTCACGAGGATCGTCCGAATGTTCATTACCCCTGCGTATGCCCAGGCCGCGGGCGCCGGCGACACCAACAGCATGTTGATGTCGCTGCTGCCGTTCGCCCTGATCTTCGTGATCATGTACTTCCTGATTCTGCGGCCGCAGCAGAAGAAGGTGAAGGATCATGCCGACCTCGTGAAGAACATCCGCCGCGGCGACACGGTCGTGACCTCGGGGGGCCTCGTCGGCAAGGTCACCAAGGTCGTCGACGACGACCAGATCGAGTTCGAGATTTCCGACGGCGTGCGGGTGCGGCAGATGCGCCAGATGATCTCCGGCGTGCGCGCCAAGGGCGAGCCGGCCAAGGACAGCGCCAAGGACGACTCGGCGAGCTGATCGCTCGCTCGAGCCTCGTATTCTCCTGATCTGACAGGTTCACTCGATGTTGTATTTCACGCGGTGGAGGGCGCTGGGGATCATCCTGACGGCGCTGATCGTGTGCCTCTGCGCGGTCCCGAACTTCTTCCCGGAAGCGCAGGTCAAGACCTGGCCCGCCTGGGCGCAGCGCCGGCTCGTGCTCGGCCTCGACCTTCAGGGCGGCTCCTATCTGCTGCTCGAAGTCGACTCCAACTACGTCAAGAAGGAGAAGCTTGACCAGGTCCGCGACGACGTCCGCCGCGTGCTGCGTGAGGCCAAGATCGGCTACACCGGGCTGTCGTCCAAGGGTGATGCAGTCGAGGTCCGCGTCAAGGACACCGACCTTCAGAACGCGCTGCCCAAGCTGCGCGACCTTTCGCAGCCGCTCGGCGGCCTACTCGGCTCCAACGGCCAGCGCAGCCTGGAGGTCAGTGATGCCGGCGGCGGGCTGATTCGCCTGACCGTGCCGCAGGCCGCGATCACCGAGCGCGTGCGCCAGACCATCGAGCAGTCGATCCAGATCGTCGAACGCCGCGTCAACCAGCTCGGCACCGTCGAGCCGGTGATCCAGCGGCAGGGCACCGACCGCATCCTTGTCCAGGTGCCGGGCCTGCAGGATCCGACCCGCCTGAAGGAGCTGCTCGGCAAGACCGCGAAGATGGAATTCCGCATGGTCGACGCCTCGGTGCCGCCCGACCAGGCGCAGAAGGGCAGCCTGCCGCCCGAATCCGAGCTCCTGATGAGCGCGAGCTCTCCCAAGGTGCCCTATGTCGTGAAGAAGCAGGTGCTGGTCTCCGGCGGCGACCTCACCGACGCGCAGCCGGGCTTCGATCAGCGCACCGGCGAGCCGGTCGTCAATTTCAAGTTCAATACGTCGGGCGCGCGCAAGTTCGCGCAGGCCACGCAGGAGAATGTCGGCCTGCCGTTTGCGATCGTGCTCGACAATGAGGTGATCTCGGCGCCGGTCATTCGCGAGCCGATCACGGGCGGCCAGGGCCAGATCTCCGGCAGCTTCACCGTGCAGTCGGCGAACGACCTCGCGATCCTCTTGCGCGCCGGCGCGCTGCCGGCGCCCTTGACCGTGATCGAGGAACGCACCGTCGGTCCGGGCCTCGGCCAGGACTCGATCGAGAAGGGCGAGCTGGCGGCCTATGTCGGCTCGATCATGGTCATCGTGTTCATGCTGCTCACCTACCGGTTGTTCGGCCTGTTCGCCAACATCGCGGTGGCGATCAACGTCGCGATGATCTTCGGCCTGTTGTCGCTGCTCAACGCCACGCTGACGCTGCCCGGCATCGCCGGCATCGTGCTCACCGTCGGCATCGCGGTCGACTCCAACGTGCTGATCTACGAGCGCATCCGCGAGGAGCTGCGCGGCGGCCGCAACGCGATCTCGGCGATCGACGCCGGCTTCAAGCGGGCGCTTGCGACCATCCTCGATTCCAACATCACGACCTTCATTGCTGCTGCCGTGCTGTTCTATATCGGTACCGGTCCGGTGCGCGGCTTCGCCGTGACGCTTGGCATCGGCATCATCACCACGGTGTTCACCGCCTTCACGCTGACCCGGCTGATCGTGGCCTGGTGGGTGCGGTGGAAGCGGCCGCAGAGCGTGCCGATCTAGGAGCCTGATTGTGACTCACTACGTTCTCATCGGGCTTGGCGTCCTTATTGCCATCCTCACCGTGGTCGCGGCCCTTGGCCTGCTGCCGTCGCTGCGCATCGTCCCGGACAATACGCATTTCGACTTCACGCGCTTCCGCCGCATCAGCTTCCCGATCTCGGCGGCGCTGTCGATCGTCGCGATCACGCTGTTCTTTACCCACGGCCTCAATTTCGGCATCGACTTCCGCGGCGGCACGCTGCTGGAAGTGCAGGCCAAATCCGGCACCGCCGACATCGCGGCGATGCGCACCGCGCTCGACGCCCTGAGTCTCGGTGAAGTCCAGTTGCAGCAGTTCGGCGGCCCCGAGAACGTCCTGATCCGGGTCGCGGAGCAGCCGGGCGGCGATGCCGCCCAGCAGGAAGCGGTGCAGAAGGTGCGCGGCGCGCTCGGTGATACCGTCGAGTACCGCCGCGTCGAGGTGGTTGGTCCGCGCGTCTCCGGCGAGCTGCTCGCCTACGGCATGCTCGGCCTGATGCTCGCGATCGTGTCGATCCTGATCTATCTCTGGTTCCGTTTCGAATGGCAGTTCGCGCTCGGCGCCATGATCGCCAACGTGCACGACATCGTGCTGACGATCGGCTTCATGTCGATCAGCCAGGTCGATTTCGACCTGACCAGCATCGCGGCGCTTTTGACGATTCTCGGCTACTCGCTCAACGACACCGTCGTCATCTACGACCGTATCCGCGAAATGCTCCGGCGCTACAAGAAGATGCCGATGCCGCAGCTCCTCAACGAGTCCATCAACTCGACGCTGTCGCGCTCGATCATCACCCACTTTACGGTGACGCTGGCCTTGCTCGCGCTGCTGCTGTTCGGCGGCCACGCCATCCACAGCTTCACCGCGGTGATGATGTTCGGCGTCGTGCTGGTCGGCACCTACACCTCGATCTTCATCGCGGCCCCAATCCTGATCTATCTCGGCGTCGGCGAGCATCGCGAGGATGCCGTGGATACGGCTACGCCGGCCAAGAAAAATCGGCCATGATCCGAACCGCGTGCCCTCGCAGGAGTTTGCGAGGGCAGTAGCCCATTCGGACGAATCCCATGGCCGGCGATCCCAACGCTCCACATTTCCCGCGCTCGGCGCCGATCGACGCCTATGGCAAGGGCGGCTTCGCCTTTGCCGGCATGTCGCATCGCGGCTCGCTGCTGTGCCTGCCCGACGCGATCTGGGCCTGGGATGTGACCGATCCCGCCAAGATCGACCGCTATTCGCTGGATAAGGTTTTCGCCGCCGCCAACAGCATCGATACGCTGCTGGTCGGTACCGGAAGCGGGGTCTGGCTGCCGCCGCCGGAGCTGCGCCAGGCGCTGAAGGCGGTGAGGGTGGTGCTGGACACGATGCAGACCGGACCAGCCGTGCGCACCTACAACATCATGATCGGCGAGCGGCGGCGGGTCGCCGCGGCCCTGATTGCGGTGCCATGAGCGGCGGCGCACCGGCTGCCGACGCTGCCTTCTGCGCCGATCTCGTGCGCACCCACGATTTCGCGCGCTACGCCGCGACCTTGTTCGTGCCCGCCAATGAGCGCCGCGCACTGCTCGCACTCTATGCCTTCAATGCCGAGATCGTCCGTGTCCGCGATCAGGTGACCCAGCCGCTGCCCGGCGAAATCCGCCTGCAATGGTGGACCGACATGCTGGCCGGTCATGTCCATGGCAGCGCCGAGGGAAATCCCGTCGCCGCCGAGCTCCTGATCGCGATCCGCGACTACGATCTTCCGATCGAGCCGTTGTCGCGGCTCCTCGAGGAGCACCAGTTCGACCTCTACAATGACCCGATGCCGACCATGGCCGCGCTGGAGGGGTATCTGGCCGAAACGTGCTCGGCGCTGTTGTCGCTTGCTGCGCGGATCTGCGCGCGGCCGTCGGAGGCGATCGATCATCTCGCCCGTCACGCCGGTCTCGCCCAGGGCGTGGTGCAGGTGATCGCCAGCCTGCCGCGCGATGCCGCGCATCGCCAGCTCTTCGTGCCGCAGCAACTCCTGGAAGGCCATGGCAGCACCCTCGAGGAGGTGTTTGCCGCCAAGGAAACGGCGGCGCTGCGCGCGGCGCTGGATGAGCTCGCCAGCGAGGCGCGAGAGCATATCGCGACGGCGACCGCGCTGCTGGCGGAGATACCGCCGCCGGCCAGGCTTGCGTTCCTGCCGCTCGCGGTGGCGCGCCGCGAGCTGGCGCGCCTGTCCCGCGCGGATCGCAACCCCTTCTTGCCGCAGCCGCCGTCGCGGCTAGGAACCCTGTGGACGCTCTGGCGGGCGTCGCGGTCGCCGCAATTTACCAAATAGCGGCTCCCGTATCGCGGTAGCAGGCCAAATGCCCTATATTGCCCTATGGCCGAAGCACTCGACACCACCTCGCAACGCACGCTGGATCCAGCGGTCGATTTGAGCGGCCTTCCGGTCACGCTCGCCGACGTGCGCGCGGCTGCGGACCTGGTCCGCGGCGCCATCGTCGAGACGCCCTGCAATTACAGCCGGACGCTGAGCGCGATCTGCGGCTGCGATCTCTGGCTCAAATTCGAAAATCTCCAGTTCACCTCGTCGTTCAAGGAGCGCGGGGCCCTGAATCGTTTGACCGCGCTCTCGGTGGAGGAGCGGCAGCGCGGCGTCATCGCGATGTCGGCCGGCAACCACGCGCAGGGCGTTGCCTATCACGCCAAGCGCCTCGGCATCCCCGCGACCATCGTGATGCCGATCGGCACGCCGATGGTGAAGATCGAGAACACGAGGCATCACGGCGCCGATGTGATCGTCACCGGAGCGACCCTGGAGGAGGCTGCCGCATTCGCGCGCACGCACGGCGAGGCGCGCGGCATGATCTTCGTCCATCCCTATGACGATCCGCTCGTCATCGCCGGGCAGGGCACGGTCGGGCTCGAGATGCTCAAGGCTGTGCCGGAGCTGGATACCCTGGTCGTTCCGATCGGCGGCGGCGGCCTGATCAGCGGCATCGCCATTGCGGCGAAAGCGCTCAAGCCGAGCTTACGAATTCTCGGCGTCGAGGCCTGGCTCTATCCCTCGATGTACAACGCCATCCATGACGGCAACCTGCCCGCGCGCGGCGACACGCTGGCCGAAGGCATTGCGGTGAAGTCGCCGGGCAAGATCACGACCGAGATCGTCCGCCGCCTCGTCGACGACATTGCGCTCGTGAACGAGGCTGAACTCGAACGCGCCGTTGCCACCCTGATCTCGATCGAGAAGACCGTGGTGGAGGGCGCGGGCGCCGCCGGGCTGGCTGCGATCATGAGCGATCCCTCGCGCTTTGCCGGCCAGAAGGTCGGGCTTGTCCTGAGCGGCGGCAATATCGACACGCGGTTGATCGCCTCGGTGCTGACCCGCGAGCTTGCCCGCGAGGGGCGCTTGACGCAATTGTCGCTCGATATCCCCGACCGGCCGGGCCAGCTCGCCGCCGTGGCGGCGCTGCTGGCGGAGGCCGGCGCCAACATCATCGAAGTCTCGCACCAGCGGACATTCTCCGACCTGCCGGCCAAGGCGACGCTGCTTCAGCTCGTCATCGAGACGCGCGATGCCGCGCATCTCGACGAAGTCATGGCGAAGCTCGGTGCATCCGGCCTGAGCGCGCGCTGCACGTGAGCCGCAGCTAGCTCGTCGGCAAATCCGCCTCGAAATTGAACCTGTCGCGCAGGTTCTTGCGCTGTTCCAGAATGTCCTTCAGGAACGCGCGGTCCTGATCGCTCTTCATCATGGGCTCGATGAGATCGAGCTGGTTCATCGCCACGAGCTGCAGGATCTCGGTTCGCGGCTTGCCGGCCGCGTCACGCGGCAGCGCATGCACGACCTGGATATGCTCGGGCGGCTTCGGTCCCTTCGCCGCCGAGAGCTCGTTGCGAAGCTGGCTTTCGAGCGCCGACTGGTCCGCTTCGACGAAGGCGTAGAGCCCGACGCCGGAGCGGCGGTCGGCGAAGGCGACGATGGCGGTATCGCGCACGGCCGGATTCTTGCGGATCAGGTCGATGAGCACAGGCGCGTCGTTGACGAGCCTGCGGCCACCGCCCTCGCGGTCGGTGAAATTGAAGAGACCGCGGGTGATCGCGCGATAGACCTTCTTGCCGGTGGCGAGCCAAAGGCTCGCGGCAAAAGATTTCTTCGCGAGGATCTTGCGCTCCCTGGGCGTCAGCGCCTCGGGCGCATAGGAGCGCTTGTGCTTCAGCAGATGCCGGAGGTCCTCGTAGGCGAGAATGCGATACAGCCGGCCGCGACGGTTAAAGCAGGCGGCGAGCTGGAAGTCGGTCACGTAGGCGCGGCCGTCGCGGCCGACCAGCCAGTTCTGCTCTTTCGCAAGGTCGTTGTGGCAGATGCCGGCGCGACGCAGCCGGCGCAGCGCGTCCTTGGCGGAACGGAAATAGGCGACGTTGCCATGCGGCTTGGCCAGATGCAGCGCGACGCCGTCGACGAAGCCACGGACCAGCGCGCGGCGGCCGGCCCAGAGCAGCTCGGGACCGACGTTCAGGCCCTTTGCCAGGGCCAGCGCGTGTTTCTCCCGCGCGAACAGATGGCGCGCCAGCGCGAACGACCACCACGGCACCTCGTCGAGCCGGCGCAGCACCGCATCGACCTCGCCGCGCTCACTCCTGAAACGGCCGCGCTCGACAGTCGAGAACACGTCGCGCTTCAGGAGCACGCCCTCGGTCCAGCGCGCCGCGAGCACCGCGGCGTCTTCTTTGGGTAGGCTCATGACAGGCTCACGCCGCTGCGGCGATGTTTTGGTGATCGGCGATCCAGCGATCGAGATCGGCAAGCGCCCGCGCGCTCAGCGCCTGCTTCTTGGCGACCGTCTTCTCGTTGCCGCGCAGCCGCGTGCCGTCGGGCTTTTTGGTCGGCACGGTCGCAAGCGGCGGGAACAGGCCGAAATTGATGTTCATCGGCTGGAACGAGCGCGTGCCCGGCTCGATGGTTTCGATATGACCGCCGGTGATGTGGCCGAGCAGAGAGCCCAATGCGGTCGTCGCCGGCGGGCTCGTGAGTTGCTCGCCGCGGGCATCGGCCGCCGCATAGAGGCCGGCGATCAGGCCGACGCTGGCCGATTCCACATAGCCCTCGCAGCCCGTCATCTGCCCTGCAAAGCGCAGCCGCGGCTGCGCGCGCAGGCGGAGCTGGCCGTCGAGCAGCTTTGGCGAGTTGAGGAAGGTGTTGCGATGCAGGCCGCCGAGGCGCGCGAATTCGGCGTTCTCCAGCCCCGGAATACTGCGGAAGATGCGCTGCTGCTCGCCGTACTTCAATTTCGTCTGGAAACCGACGATGTTGTAGAGCGTGCCGAGCTTGTTGTCCTGGCGGAGCTGCACGATCGCGTAAGACTTGGTCGTCGGATCGTTCGGATTGGTCAGCCCGACCGGCTTCATCGGCCCATGACGCAACGTCTCGGGCCCGCGCTCGGCCATCACCTCGATCGGCAGGCAGCCGTCGAAATAGGGCGTGTTGGTCTCCCACTCCTTGAACTCGGTCTTCTCGCCGGCGATCAGCGCGGCGACGAAGCCGTCATACTGCTCCTTCGTCATCGGGCAGTTGATGTAGTCGGCGCCATTGCCGCCGGGGCCGACCTTGTCATAGCGCGACTGGAACCAGGCCACCGACATGTCGATGGAGTCGCGGTGCACGATCGGTGCGATCGCGTCGAAGAAGGCGAGCGCGTTTTCATCCGTCAGCTCGCGGATCGCGTCCGCCAACGGTGCGGAGGTGAGGGGGCCGGTCGCGACGATCACATTGTCCCAGTCGGCCGGCGGCAGGCCGCCGACCTCGCCGCGGGCGATCTCGATCAGGGGATGCTCGTTCAGCGCCTTGGTGACGGCCGCGGAAAAGCCGTCACGGTCGACGGCCAGCGCGCCGCCTGCGGGCACCTGGTTGGCATCCGCCGCGCGCATGATCAGCGAGCCGAGGCGGCGCATTTCGGCGTGCAGGAGGCCGACGGCGTTGTTGGCGGCATCGTCGGAGCGGAACGAGTTCGAGCAGACGAGCTCGGCGAGCCCGTCGGTGCGGTGGGCCTCGGTCATGCGGCTCGGCCGCATCTCGTGCAGCACCACGGATACGCCCGATCTGGCGACCTGCCAGGCGGCTTCGGAGCCGGCGAGGCCCGCACCGATGATGTGTACGGTCTTGGAACTGGTCTTGGAGTGGGATCCTGTCATGGGCGCGACAGGTAGCGCTTTTCAGTGTCGAGTGGAATCGCCGTGATGGCGTTTCTCACCCCAGAAACGACAACGCCCGCACGAGGCGGGCGCTATCGGTTGGTCCGGTCCGGTAAAGGGCCAATCAGCCCTTGTAGGCGCCGGCGGCAACGCGCGGGATGTCCGAACGGTCGAGGCCGATGTCGGAAAGCTCGCGATCGCTGAGCTGCGAGAGTTCAGCGACATTGCGCTGATAGTCCCGGAACGCCTGGATCATACGGATGAACGAGAGCAGCATGGTAGTCTCCTGTAGTTCGATTCAGCCCTTGACCTGGGCGTCATCGTTGAAATGAATATAGATGGAGCTGCTGCACTGCGGAAGTTCCGATGTTGCGATGCAGCTAAGCGGAGAGCGCATAGCGCAGGTAAGGAACGATTAACGGATTGGCCGTCCTGTCCAAGAGCTAGGCCGGATGGACCTGAGAGTGCAATAAAGTCCCGTGAAATCACGGATTTATGACATTTATTGTCGTTCCATCCGTTGCGAAAATATGTCGCAAAACGCGCGCCGCAAGCCGCCAGGCGGAATTCGTACCCTATCCCTCGTATGCGCGAATCGCATGCAGTAGCGGTTCATAGAACTGAGTTTTAGTTCACTGTTTTGTCATCTGAGGCTGTGGCCTGAAGGCTGCTGTCGGGTTCTTGTGGGTCAACCCGCTCAATCTCTTCGTCTCTTCGACCCGGAACCGGCGTCGATTCCTGCTTCGACTTGGTCACTAAGCCCAATCACGGTCTGCGCGACTCGACCGCGTCTTCCGGCCTCTCGCTGCGGTGCACACACGCCGAACGTGCAAGGGCTGAATTACAAAACCGTAATGAAAATCAGAAATTTCGCATGAGGCTCTGCGCGCCGCGCAACATCACGCATTTCTCGCGGGGAATTCATTCTCAAAACTTGCGGCGGTCGACGAACAATCCCATCCGCAGATTCCGGCAATGATGTCGGGCTGCGCAACAATAAGAGAAGGAAGGTAACAATGAAGACGTTACTAGGGGTCATCGCAATTGCCGCCGTCGCATTCGCCGTCGCCCCCGCGCAGGCCGCGAAGAAGATGGGCGGATGCAGCGCGACCAATCTCGAGCAGACCGAGACCGCGATCGAGAACATGTCCGACGGTGACGGCAAGTTCACCGCGCAGAAGGAGATCGCTGCGGCTCAGGACGCGCTGTTGAACGGCAAGATGGGTGTGTGCGGCGCCCACCTCAACAAGGCGATGCACGCCGCCGCGGGCAAGTAAACGCCAGGGAACAAGGAGGGCCGGTCGCGACGCGATCGGCCCCTGTTCTTTTGAAACGTCCTAGGGAGCGCGCGCGAGCTGGGTTGCGAAATGGGCGACCGTCTTGGCGTAGACCTCGCTCTTGTTCCATTGCTGGAGCACCCCGAAGTTGGGGCCGCCGGGCTCCCAGTCCTTGCCGCGCTGCCAGCCGTAGTTCGCAAGATAATTCGCGGTCGAGGCGAGCACGTCGGGCGCGCTGTGCAGGAGGTCGCGCCGGCCATTGCCGTCGAAATCGACGGCATATTTCATCCAGGATGACGGCATGAACTGGGTCTGGCCGAGCTCGCCGGCCCAGGCGCCCTTCATCTCGTTCGGCGCGAGATCGCCGCGCTGAACGATGCGCAGCGCATCCATCAGCTCGCCGCGAAACTGCTCGGCGCGCCGGCAGTCATAGGCAAGCGTCGCGAGCGAGCGCAGCGTCGGAAACTTGCCGGTGTTGACGCCGAAATCGGTCTCCAGTCCCCAGATCGCGACCAGCACCTCGCCGGGCACGCCATAGGTCTGCTCAATCCGCGACAGCACCGAGCCGTACTGCTTCATCATGTTGGAGCCGCGCTGCATGCGCGGCGGCACCATGCGGCCGGAAAACTCCTCAAAACTCTGGCTGAAGACTTTTTGGGAACGGTCGCGCGACAGCACGCTTTGATCGAGCGTGACCCCGGCAAGGCCGGCCGTGATCGCCTGCTGCGAGATGCCCTTGGCGGCGGCTTCGGTCTTGAAGTCGGTAACCCAGGCATCGAAATTGCCAGAACCGCAGGCGACTGCGGCGAGCGTGGGCCCGGCTGAGGCAATCGAGGCGGTGAGGGCGAAGGCTGCGAGGGCGAGACGAGAGATCGTCGGGGTCATTCGAATAAATCGATTCCGTGAAGTGGCATGACCGGCGGCGCGGAATGTCGGTTCCAACCGCGGCTAAAACAAGGCCCATGGGCCGGTGGCGTCTGCTCAAGTCCGCGCAGGGTTAAAGGAACGATATTGGGCGAGTCCGCAAGCGATCAACCGGCGGACTCGCGGCAACGTGATTCCGTTTTACTCCGACCGATTCCGCCAGGGGAACAGGTTGGCGGGAAAATCAGCAGCCGGCTTGCGCGGGCGCGGCGGCGGAGCATCATGCCGTGCATTGGGATCGGACACGATCACCTTGCGATAGAGATGCCAGGTGGCGTGGCCGAGCAGGGGGATGACGACGGCGAGGCCGAGGAACGCCGGAATGGTTCCGAGCGCCAGCAGCGCCGCGACGATCACGCCCCAGGCCGCCATCGGCACCGGGTTCTTCGCCACGGCGCGCAGCGAGGTCACCATGGCGTCGCCGGCGGTGGCGTGCCGGTCGAGCATCAACGGGAACGAGATGACGCTGATGCAGAGCGCGGCCAGCGCGAACAGGAAGCCGACGCCGCAGCCGACCACGATCAGCCACCAGCCTTGCGGCGTCGTCAGCACGTGCTTGAGGAAGTCGGAAATGCCGGTGACGCCTTCATAGCCGAACGCCGCCACGTAGATCGCCTGCGCGGTCGCGACCCAGGTCACGAACAGTGCGAGCAGGAGCGTGCCGAGCCCGAGCATGGCGCCGAAGGAGGGCGAGCGCAGCACGTCCAGGGCGTCCCAGGCGCTGGCGTCCTCGCCGCGTTCGCGCCGGCTGCTGAGTTCATAGAGGCCGAGCGCCGCGAACGGGCCGATCAGGGCGAAGCCGGCCGCCAGCGGAAACAGCAGCGGTATCACCGAATAGCCCATCGCCACGCGGGCGAGCACGAGGCCGAGCACCGGATAAATGACGCAGAGGATGACGGCGTGGCTCGGCACCTCCTTGAAATCCTCCCAGCCGCGCTTGAGCGCGTCATGCAAATCGGACAGTTGGATGGTTCGGATGACTGGTCCAGCCGCATCAGCAGGCTGGGCCATACCGGGGACATTGCCGTGGTAGAGTGTGGCCATGGTCGCTTGCTCCCTTGCCGCGCGGCCGAATGCCGCGCCGGCAAACGGCGCAAGCGGCCGCAATTTCCCAGATAATCGCGATTCCAGACCAGACGCGAAGACCGGCGGGGATCGCGAACTGAAATGAAACCGTACTCCCGTTCGCGGGAGCTGTCCCTCACGCCTGGGTAAAATTCGATGTCGCAGTGCAACCGCAAATATGTCATTCGGTCGTCATTTCGCCGCAGATAAGCTGATGCTGTGACGTGCGTCCGCTCGACCAGCGGAGGCGACACAGAAACTTGGTCTATGGGTTTGGCACCTCACAGGCCCTTCCAACGGATCCTTTTCGGGGAGCAGACATGAGCATTTTCGGTAAAATCGTCAGCGCGATCTTCGGCAGCCATCCTGCCGCGGCTGCGCCGGCCGGCGGGGCGACCTCCAGCGGAGCGCCGGCAGGCTCCGCTCCTTCAGCCTCGGCGCCGTCGGCCGCACCTTCCGCTGCGCCATCCGCCGCTCCTGCGCAGACCGTGGACGTGGCTGCGATCGTCGACAAGGCGGTCGCCGCGCACAAGGGCGAGAAGCTGGAATGGCGCACCTCGATCGTCGACCTCATGAAGGCGCTCGACATCGACTCCAGCCTTGCTGCGCGCAAGGATCTCGCCAAGGAGCTCGGCTATACCGGCGACACCAACGATTCCGCCACCATGAACGTCTGGCTGCACAAGCAGGTGATGTCCAAGCTCGCCGCCAATGGCGGCAAGCTGCCGCCGGAGATCAAGCACTGACGGCAAACGCCGTCGACGCGAAAAAGGCCCGCGAGATCGCGGGCCTTTTTTTGTGTCTCGACTTCTTAGTGTTTTGCCTTACGCGACGAGGTCCGCATATTCCGGGTGCTTGTCGAGATAGTCGACGACGAAGCCGCAGCCGGCGACCACCTTCCTGCCATCGCGCCGGATCAATTCCAGTGCGCCCTTCACCAGCTCGGATGCGATGCCGCGGCCGCGCAGCGCGCGCGGCGTTTCGGTGTGGGTGATGATCACCGCCGATGGCGTCAGCCGGTAATTGGCGAAGGCGAGCTCCCGGCCGACATCGAGCTCGAAGCGGCTTTCGTCCTTGTTGTCGCGTACCGATGCCGACATGCCAATCCTTCCCACGGGTCGTTGCAAGCCCTGATCTAAAGCATGATCCGGAAAAGTGTGAAGCGGTTTTCCGAAAAGATCATGCTCAAACAACAACCTAAAGCGCGACGACGATTCATCCCAATTTCATCGCGCTTTAGGCGTGTGAACCCGCTTCTGCCAAGGCGCGACCAAGGGGCATCGTTGCAGGGGAGATATCCGTCACATGCGTGTCTCGATCGGTCTTGTGGCTTCGCTGGCTATGCTGACGCTTGCCCGGGCTGCGCCGGCATCGGCTGCGGACGGCAAGGCGGCGGCGCAGGCCTGGGACGTCTGCATCGGGACCACGAGCACGCTGGACGACCGCGTCAAGGCCTGCTCGGCGGTGATCGACGCCAGGAGCGAGACCGGCGGCAAGCTTGCCGCCGCCTATTGCAACCGCGGCAATGGCCTGACCGAGAAGCGCGAGCTCGATGCCGCGCTCAGCGATCTCGACGAGGCCATCAGGATCGATGCGACCTCCGCCTGCGCCTTCAACAATCGCGGCCGAGTCTATGCCTTCAAACACGATTTCGACCGCGCCATCGCCGACTATGAGCAGGCGATCAAGCTCGATCCGTCGTTTGTGATTGCCTACAACAATCGCGGCGAGTCCCGCTACAACAAGGGCGACCTCGACGGCGCGATCGGTGACTATGACGCCGCGATCAGGCTCAATTCCAACTATGCCAGGGCTTACAGCAACCGCGGCCTGGCCTTCCATCGCAAGCGCGACATGGCGCATGCGCTCGCCGACTACACCACCCGCATCAAGCTTGCGCCCGATCTGCTCGCCTATATCGACCGCGGCAACGTCTACCGCGATAGCGAGCAGCTCGACCGCGCCGCCGCCGACTATGGCGAGGCGATCCGCCTGGCGCCGACCGACGCGCGCGGCTGGCGCAATCGCGGCTTGATCCGGCTCTTTCAGGGTGACAACAGAGGCGGCATTGCCAACTACGACAAGGCGCTGCAATACGATCCCACGGATGCGTTCTCCTGGAACAACCGCGGCCAGGCCAGGATGCGGCTCGGCGACAAGCCGGGCGCGATCGCCGACTTCCGCAAGGCGCTGGAGTTGCGACCGGACCTGCCCACCGCGCGCGAGGCGCTGCAGAAGCTGGGCGCGCTGTAGGGCGTGTATTCATAAGGGCGCAGACGTCAGCTTTCTGATGGTCAAGCGGACATCTTACGATCAGTCAGAGCATTACTGCTCATGACCCCACAGCGGACATCCGTTGATCTAGATCAAGTACAGGTGTGGCGCTCAAATCAACGTACGCGCGCAATGGGCAATCTTGCGCAAATGAGCGCTGACGTCGTTTAGCTTTGGTCAGAATGGGTTAGGGAGGTATCGCGATGAACCGCCGCCAGCTCTTTCTCTCGACAGCGAAAGCGACGCTCGCATCTGCACTTGGTTGGTCCGGGCTTTCCGCGTCGGCGAGAGCACAGGAAGCGCTGCCGCAGCCTGAACCACCATTCAAGGGCAGGATCGGCACCACCTACAAAGACTCCGCACCCGACAAGATACCGTTGATCAAGGCACCGGACGGGGCGCCCAACGTTCTGATCGTCCTGATCGACGATTGCGGTTTCGGACAATGGAGTACGTTCGGCGGCCAGATTCCCACACCGAACCTCGATCGCCTCGCCAAAGCCGGCCTGCGCTACACGCGCTTTCACACCACCGCGCTTTGCTCGCCGACGCGCGCGGCACTGCTCACCGGCCGCAATCATCATTCGGCTGCCACCGGCGTCATTACCGAAATTGGCAGCGGCTATCCCGGCTACAGCGGACAAATTCCCGACAGCACCGCCATGGTTTCCGAGGTGCTACGCCAGCACGGCTACAGCACGGCGTTCTTCGGCAAGAACCACAACATCGCGGATTGGGAGACCAGCGTATCGGGGCCCTATGACCGCTGGCCTGCTCGGCAGGGTTTCGATCACTTCTACGGTTTCGTCGGCGGCGAGGCGAACCAATGGGCGCCGGCGCTCTACCGTGATACGGCGCCAGTCGAGATGGATGTGCCCAAGGGCCGGGAGGCCGACTATACCCTGAACGAAAACCTTGCCGACGAGGCGATCAAATACATCTACAAGCAAAAGTCGGTGACGCCCGACCGGCCCTTCTTCATCTACTACGCACCCGGCGCCACCCACGCGCCCCACCACGTGCCCAAGGAATGGATCGACAAGTTCAAGGGACAGTTCGATCAGGGCTGGGACAAATATCGCGAGGAAACCTTCCAGCGGCAGCTTCAAGTTGGCGTCATCCCCGCCGACACCAAGCTGACCCCGAGGCCGGACCAGATACCGGCGTGGGAGTCTCTTTCCGCGGACCAGAAGCGCATCGCGTCGCGTCTTATGGAGACCTTCGCCGGTTACACCGCTCAAACCGATTTTCAGGTCGGGCGCATCCTCGACACGCTCAAGGCAATCGGCCAATCGGACAATACGCTGGTGTTTTGGGAGATCGGTGATAACGGCGCCTCGATGGAAGGCACGCTCGACGGTGTCTTCAACGAGATGGTTTCCCTCAACGGACAGAAAGAGGATTCGAGCTATATCCTCGCGCATCTCGACGAGATCGGCGGTCCCAAAGCCTACAATCACTATCCGGTTGGCTGGGCATGGGCGATGGACACGCCCTTCCAGTGGGGCAAGCAGGTTGCCTCGCATTTCGGCGGCACCCGGAATCCACTTGTCATCTCCTGGCCGAACAGAATCAAGGACAAGGGTGGTATCCGCACCCAGTTCCATCATGCCATCGACATCGTGCCAACGATCCTGGAGTCCGCCAGCATCGAGCAGCCCTCATCCGTCAACGGCGTGACACAAAAGCCGATCGAAGGCGTCAGCATGGTCTACAGCTTCGATGACGCGAAGGCGGAAGAACGTCGTCGTGTCCAGTATTTCGAGATGTTCGGCAACCGCGCCGTCTACAGCAACGGGTGGGTCGCGTGCGTCCGCCATGGACGGCTGCCATGGGAAAACGCCGGCAGTTACGACTTCGACAAGGACAGGTGGGAGCTGTACCGGATCGATGGCGACTTCAGCGAAGCCAACGACATGGCCTCGCGCGAGCCGCAGCGGTTGCGGGACATGCAAGACCTGTTCTGGGTGGAGGCGGCCAAATACAACGTGCTGCCCTTGGATGATCGCTTTATCGAGCGCGCCGACCCGAGCCTGCGTCCGAGCCTGATCGCTGGACGAACCGACTTCACCTACTATCCCGGCGCGACCCGAATCCCAGAGAGTTCATCAGCGAACGTCAAGAACCGTTCGCACAGCATCACCGCCCATCTCGATAACTCACAAACCGGTGGCGACGGCGTTTTGGTTGCAGCAGGCGGCACCGTTGGTGGCTACGTGCTCTACGTGAAAGACGGCAAGCCGGCGTACGAGTACAATTGGTTCTCGCAGCAGCGTTACAAGGTGCGAAGCACAGAGAAGCTGCCGGTGGGACCTGCGGCCATCCGCATGGATTTCAAGTATGACGGCGGAGGCGTAGGCAAAGGCGGCCTGGTGACCCTCTTCATCAACGACAAAAAGGTCGGAGAAGGCAGAATCGAGAAAACGATCCTGGGCCGCTATTCAGCCGACGAGACCTTCGACATCGGAATGGATACGGGCTCCCCGGTCAGCGACGACTACACGTCGCCCAATCCCTACACCGAAACGCTGCGAAAGGTGCAGATCAATTTGCAGCCGACAGATCACACCGAAAACGACATCAAGACGATACGCAAGGCTGAACTGGCTGTACAATTCGGTACCGAATAGGGCGTGCTTCCTTTCTCGGCTTGGCGGCAGGAGTTTGCGTCAGTAGCTAGGTCCGTTCATGGCCCAACTCGGACCACTAGTGAGGTCCGCTATTGCGCCGCTATCAGTGGGACAGCGTACCTCGTACGCGCCCTGACGGCGGCGCGGGCTTATGAGCAAGGGCCTTAGTTGGATCGCCCCCGCAGGTTGTCGTTTGCGTGACGCTGCTTCGCTGGGCAAAAAAACACGGGGCCGCTCTTGCAACCGCGCAGCCGGTTCCCACGTCTTCCAACCGATGCGCGCGGCTGGCGCAATCGCGGCATGATCCGGCTCTTTCAGGGTGACAACAGAGGAGGTGTTGCCGACTACGACAAGGCGCTGCAATACGATCCCTCGGATGCGTTTTCCTGGAACAACCGCGGCCAGGCCAGGATGCGGCTCGGCGACAAGCAGGGCGCGATTGCCGATTTCCGCAAGGCGCTGGAGTTGCGACCGGGTCTGCCCACCGCACGCGAGGCGCTGCAGAAGCTGGGCGCGCTGTAGGGCGTGTGTTCTTCGCATTTTGACCCGAAGCCGTCTTATGGCATGCGCGGCATTTGCGACGCGACAAGTGCGCCCATCGTGAGTGCGGCCACAATCGAGACGTGATATTCTGCGTGATGTCGTCGTCCTCAAGCCGTTGTGAGGATCGAAATGAAGCGGCGAGAGTTCATTGCGGCCAGTGCGGCGCTGCTCGTTTCGCCACGGCGTTCGCTGGCGCAAGGGACACGTCGTCGGGTTGGCTTTCTCGCCATGGACGTGGTGGAGCCTACCGTTCAAAAAGCGTGGCTTGAGGGGCTGCGAAAGCATGGCTGGATTGACGGAAGAAACCTGATCATCGAGTATCGTTATTCCCCCTCCGAGGATCGCCTGCCAGCTTTCGCCGCCGAGCTGGTGGCTCTCAACCCCGATCTGCTCGTCGCTCCTAATCCGCCAGCAGCCGCAGCCCTGAAAACGGCAACTGCCAGCATTCCGATTGTATTCGTGGCGGTCTCCTTTCCCGAGAGGCTCGGCCTCATACAAAGCATGTCGCGCCCAGGCGGCAACATAACGGGTCTCGCGGCCGTAGCGCCCGGATTCGTTGGCAAATTAATAGAAATTCTGCGGGAAATGGTTCCTACCGCCTCGACAATTGCGGTCTTCATCAATCCAGGCACTCCAGGTCACACGCTGATAGTAGCCGAGGAGTTACCCCAAATTGCCCGGAGCCTAGGCGTGGCCCTGCCGATAGTAGAGGCGACCACAGTAGAGGAACTCGACATCGCCTTAGCCTCGGCCGCAGCAGAACACGCCGATGCAATCACTATTCTGGGCGATGCATTGAGCGTTAACAACGCGCCACGCGTTACCGAGCTGGCGGCGAAGCATCGTCTGCCCGCGATTTATCTATTCCGATTGTTCGCCTCCAATGGTGGATTGATTTCATACGGCCCCGATTTAGCCGATTTGTTTTTTCGTGCAGGCGGCCACGTCGACAAGATCCTCAAAGGCGCCAAGCCGTCTGACCTACCTGTCGAGCTGCCGACAAAATTCGAACTCGTCATCAATCGTAAGACCGCGAATGCGCTCGGCCTCACCGTGCCTCCCACTCTGCTCGCACAGGCCGTCGAGGTGATCGAATAGTTTTGCTGCAGTGCATGAGTCCGTTTGTGGTCCAACTCGGACCACTAGCGAGGTCAGCTATTGCGCCGCTATCAGGGTCACGGCGGACCTCGTGCTTAACGCCGCTTCGCTGGGCAAAAAACCACGGGTCCGCTCTTGCAACCGTGCTTCCGGTTCCCATGTCATGTTGCAGGACATACGCCCGAATGCGGCCGGCAGGGTCGCTGAACATTCGGAGTGTCGTGAACGCCAGCCGCCGACGTATGCCTCTTGTGTAGGAGGTTACGATGTCGGACTTTGGTTTTCTGAATACTCATCGAACATGGGAAGACTGGTGCGGGATGGTGCTCGGCGCGCTGATCGTTGCGTCGCCGTGGTTTCCCATCCAGGATCATGAGACGATCGTCGGACACCAGGCGGTGATCCTGAACGCGGTCGCGGTGGGCCTGGTCGTGTTTGGCCTCAGCCAGCTCGAATATGTCGCGTTGCAGCGCTGGCAGGAGGTGGCGACGATCCTGGTCGGGTTCTGGCTCATCGTCTCGCCCTATGTCCTCGGCTATTCCGGCGAGGGCTTTCTGCGCGTCTACCACACGAGCCTTGGCGCGGTGGTGGTGCTGCTCGGTATCCTCCAACTCTGGCAGGATTGGGCGCTGAGCGACCAGGACATGCTCAAGCACGGGCAATAGGCTGTGGATGCTTGCGGGCCCGTCGCGTGATCGGCGGGCCTGCGCTCGCTTATCTCTTCACGAGATCCGCGTAGTCCGGATGCTTGTCGATCCAGGCCTTCACGAACGGGCATTGCGGGATCAGCCTCAGTCCTGAAGCGCGGACCTGGTCGAGCGCGCCTTGCACCAGCTTTGAGCCGACGCCCTTGCCGCCGAGCTCTTTCGGCACCTCCGTGTGCTCGAAGGTGATGACGTTGCCGTCGAGCCTGTAATGCTCGGTTGCGAGATGGCCCTCCACTTCGAGCTCGAAGCGGTGATGGGCTTTGTTGTCGATGACGTCGCTCATGTCGTCTCCCGTCAGCTCTTTAGCGAGTCCGTCAGCATCTTGCGGATCGACCAGGCTTGCCCGTCGGAGGAGCCCTTGATGTCGTCGATCTTCCAGTTGTTGGCCTCGCGCACGAACTCATAACGTACGACCTGGTCGGCGGGTTTGCGGTCGTTGCGGTGACCGACGATGGTCACCGCGACAGTGGCCTTGTCGGACTCGAGCTTCCCGGTGTCCACCTTGAACGATTTGACGTCGGGTTCCTGCGAGTTGGTCACGGGATCGAAATCGACCGGCCCGACGTCGCCCTTCGGCGTGTGCGCGTCGGCCTTGGCCCACAGCGCGACCAGCGATTTCGAGAGATATTTTGCCTTGGCGGCCTTGGTCTCGATGATGAAGGCGCCACCGCCATCGCCCTTGCCCTTGGCGGCGCGGGTGTAGATCGCGGTCAGGATCGCGGCGGGATCGTTGGCCGAGGGGGCCTGCGCGGCGGCCGCATTGACGGTGGCGAGAAGGGAGGCTGCGACGAACGTGCGGCGGGTGAGCATGGGATGTCCTGAGATCGGTTCTACCGGCGCTTATAGACCGGAATGTCCGGCCGGCGGTGTATCTCAGTAGGGTCTTGTGGCGGCGGATTGGTTCAATCGGCGGCCTTGGCGAGGCGCGAATCCTCCGCAGCTTGCGGCCGCAGGCAGCCCTTGCAGATGACGAGCGATCGCTTGACCTGCGACTCCTGGTCGGCCTCGAGTCCGTCCTGGGCCTGCCACTCCTTCGAGTAAGGCTGGAGTGCCGCAGCCGATTTGTCCTGGCTGGTTCGAGCGGCGCTCCGCGCCTGGTGCGCTGGCTTTGGCTGATTGGGATCCTCGCCAGCACCGTCCCAGGCATAGCGCGCCGGGGCGAAAGCGGGATCGGAGGCAAGCCGCGCTTGCGGGGCCGCGGCACATCCGGCGAGCGCCAGCGACAACAGGAGAAGAGCGGGCGCTTTGGACATGGTGCGGAACTCTGTACGCGAACGACAGATCAAGGTTGCGCCGATCATGTTTAAGATTCCCTGAACGATCGAAGCGATTGCGACGACCAAGGCGAATGAGACTCTTGATCCTGATTTGCGTTCTCTTCGCCGGGGGCCTTGCTCGCGCCGAGGATGTAAAGCCGTTCAATCCGGCCGACTACCCCGGCGAGGTGCAGAAGGCGCTGCGCTACGCTGATCAGGAATGCCAAAGCCAGGGCGGTGGCGCTGTGAGCCTTGCGCCGGATACGGTGCGCAAGGTCGATCTCACCGGCGATGGCCGCGACGATTACATCGTCGACTTCCGCGATACCAAATGCGATGGCAGCGAAACCGCCTATTGCGGCACCGGCGGCTGCGTCATGAACCTTCTGGTGACGCTGCCGAACGGCGATGTGCGCCGGGTGTTCGACGGCTATGTCCGGAACTACGAGATCAAGCCGATGCCGATGAAGCGGGGCGCTGCGCGCACCATCCGTTTCGAGCTGCATGGCGGCTATTGCGGCGGGCACGGCTCGCCGTCCTGCTTCAAGGAGAAGGCGATCTCCACGACGCCTTTCGCGTTCAAGATGCCGTAATGGGGCTCTGCGGCGGGCGGCCTTGCGGCGCCGCTGATGATGGCGATAAATGGGCCGCGAAGAGCGGGCCGCCTGCGCGCCGTCCGCCAGCGAAGAGGAAGCCCCATGCAGCCATTGCGGATGTCGCGCCGCGTCATGAACCTCGCTTACATGCTGACGCAGAATGCGCGGCGGCACGGGTCGCGGCCGGGTTTCGTGTGGGGCGAGAGATCCTGGACCTGGCGCGAGATCGACGCGCAGGTGTCCGCGTTTGCCGCTGCGCTTGCCGCGCGCGGCATCAACAAAGGCGACCGCATCCTCGTCCATTCCAAGAATGGCCACGAGATGTTCTTCTCGATGTTCGCCGCGTTCCGGCTCGGCGCGATCTGGGTGCCCGCGAACTTCCGCCTGATGCCGGACGAGGTCGCCTATCTCGCGCAGGCCTCCGGTGCCAAAGGATTCCTGTGCCACGGCGATTTTCCCGAGCATGCCGCAGCCGTCGGTGGTAGCGCGCTGGAGTTCACCTGGCGCATTGGTGACGGCGCGTTCGGCGAGACCTGCGTTGCGGAGGCGATCAGGAATCATGCCGGCGCTGATGTCGAGAACGTCGCCGTCGAGCATGACGATCCCTGCTGGTTCTTCTTCACCTCCGGCACCACCGGTCGTTCCAAGGCGGCCGTGCTCACGCATGGCCAGATGGGTTTTGTGGTCACCAATCACCTTGCCGATCTGACGCCGGGCACCACGGAAGCGGATGCATCGCTCGTGGTCGCGCCGCTGTCGCATGGTGCGGGCGTGCATCAGTTGATGCAGACCGCGCGCGGCGTGCGTACCGTGCTGCTGCCGACGGAGAAATTCGACATCGGCGAGGTGTTCCGTCTGATCGAGACGCATCGCGTCAGCAATCTCTTCACCGTGCCGACGATTCTGAAGATGATGGTCGAGCATCCCGCGGTCGACAAATTCGACCATTCCTCGCTGCGCCAGGTGATCTATGCGGGCGCGCCGATGTATCGCGAGGACCAGAAGACCGCGCTGAACAAGCTCGGCAAGGTCATCGTGCAGTATTTTGGCCTCGGCGAGGTCACCGGCAACATCACCGTGCTGCCGGCGGCGCTGCACGATGTCGAGGATGGTCCGCACGCCAAGATCGGCACCTGCGGTTTCGAGCGCACGGGCATGCAGGTCTCGATCCAGGATGATGAGGGGCGTGAGCTTGGGGCCAACCAGAGCGGCGAGATCTGCGTGATCGGGCCTGCAGTGTTCGCCGGCTACTACGACAACCCGGAGGCCAACGCGAAGGCGTTTCGCAACGGCTGGTTCCGCACCGGCGATCTCGGCCACATGGACGAGGAGGGCTTTGTCTACATCACGGGACGCGCCTCCGACATGTACATCTCCGGCGGCTCAAACATCTATCCGCGTGAGATCGAGGAGAAGATCCTGACGCATCCCGCGGTCGGCGAGGTCGCCGTCCTCGGCGTGCCCGATCCGACCTGGGGCGAGGTCGGCGTTGCCGTCTGCGTTGCGCGCGAAGGCGCAAAGCCCGTGAGCGAGGCGGAGATGGCCGCGTTCCTCGGTCCCAAGGTGCCGCGCTACAAGATGCCGAAGCGCTTCTTCTTCTGGGAGGCGCTGCCGAAGTCGGGCTATGGCAAGATCCCCAAGCGGATGGTGCGCGACGAGCTCGAGGCGCGCGGCCTGCTCGATCTCGACAACAAGCAGGCGGGCTGAGCGTTGATCATGCGGAGCATCAAGCAGCCGGGCGCACCGGTCGCGGAGCGTATCCAGTGGGTAGAGGCGAGGGGGCGTGCCTTCGCGTTCAGGCTCGAGGCCGGCATGCCGCTGCTGGAAGCCGCGCGCCGCGGCTTTGCGGCGGAGGGCTTTGCCGGCGGCGTGCTCAACTTCGGTCAGGGCGCGCTCGGACCGTTCGCTTACGTGATGCCGGCGCTGTCGAAGACTGGCGAGAACGCCGCATTCTACAGCGAGACCTTTCGTCCCCAGGGCGTGACGCGGGTGAAGCTCGGCAGCCTGACGCTGGGCAGGCGCGACGGCGCGCCGTTCTTTCACTGCCACGGCCTCTGGACCGAGGCGGACGGCCGCGCCAGCGGCGGCCACATGCTGCCGGAGGAGACCGTTGTCGCCGAGCCGTTCGAGGTCGCAGCGTTCGGCATCGACGGCGCGATGTTCACGGCGGAGCCCGACAGCGAGACCAACTTCAAGCTGTTCGGGCCGGTGGCCTCGAGCGCGACCGGCGCACGCACCAGTAGCCGGGCGTTCGCACTGCGGCTGCGGCCAAACCAGGACTTTGCCGGGGCGCTCGAAGGCTTCTGCCGTGAGCGCGGCATCGCGCGTGCGAAGATTCATGGCGGCGTCGGCTCGACCATCGGCGCGCGCTTCACCGATGGCGGCGTGACCGAGCCATTTGCGACCGAGTTGGCCGTGACGGCTGGCACAATCGCGCCCGGCGCCTCCGGCGCGCTGGAGGCACAGCTCGACGTTGCCCTGGTCGACTACACCGGCGGCCTCGCCGAGGGCCGCCTGGTCCGCGGCGACAATCCCGTTCTGATGACCATGGAGCTGGTGCTGGAGGCGCTGGACTAGGGCGCCACCGGGGCTTGTGGCTGATGGTCGATACCACTTCCCCAAAGGAGTTGTTCCTGTTATGTTCCGTCATGGGTGCATGTTTGGCGCGGGGCAGGAGGAATGGGTATGCGTGGGCGAAATCGAGATATCAGGCTGCCTGCACCCTATCTCAGGCGAGTCTGGCTGGACCGCTCCCTGGTGCCGGATTGGGAGGCCTATCCCTACTGCCTTCCGATCTTCAGCGAAGAATTCGATCTGAGCTTCGAGACCGCCATCACCATCATCGTCGGCGAGAATGGCACCGGCAAGTCGACGATCCTGGAAGGCATCGCAGCGCTTGCTGGCTATGACGATGCCGGAGGTGGCAAAGGGTACAGTGCGGTCGATCACTCCAATGCGCGCGAAATCATGGGCGGCGAGCTGTCGGTCGCGCTCCGCGCCGGCTG
Source organism: Bradyrhizobium sp. CCGUVB1N3 (assembly GCF_024199925.1). Lineage (NCBI taxonomy): Bacteria > Pseudomonadati > Pseudomonadota > Alphaproteobacteria > Hyphomicrobiales > Nitrobacteraceae > Bradyrhizobium > Bradyrhizobium sp. CCGUVB1N3. The sequence continues at coordinate 1,508,022 of NZ_JANADR010000001.1, read as the reverse complement.
GTTGCCGAAGATCACCAACGGCTGGTTCTTTCGCGCCGAGACGTTCTTCTCCGTCGCCAGATATCTCGACGAGGTCTCGACCGAACCGCCCGATTTTCTGTCCTATTCCCATGGTGAAGGTTTTCTGAGGTTCTTCGAGGAGCGCTGTCAGCGGCAAGGCATCTTCATTTTCGACGAACCGGAATCCGCGCTGTCGCCGGCGCGGCAGATGGAGTTTTTGAAGCTGCTGCGCCGGATGGATCGCGCCGGCAATTGCCAAGTCATCATGGCGACGCACGCGCCGATGCTGATGGCCTATCCGAATGCGCGGCTGCTGCGGTTGGGCAAATATGGGCTGGAGCCCGTGGCGGTGGAAGAGACCGATCATTACCGGGTGATGCGGGAGTTTTGCGCGGACCCGCGCGGCTTCGTGGAGGCGACGCTGGGGGAGTGACCCGCCACGGCCACGCCACGAACCGGTCTCCCCACGGTCCAAAAATGCGCTACGATGACCCCAGCGCGCGTCAGTCGCGCAACGACCAACGACACACGTGAGGATACGACATGAGGGTGACGAAGAGGACGGCGCTGGCCGTGGTGGCAGCGCTGGCGGTGGGGACGACGGCCCTGACGGCAGCCTGGGCGCACGGGCCGACCCGGCAAAAGGTGCGGGAATCCATCGAGATCAACGCGCCGCAGGCCAAGGTCTGGGCGGCGATCGGCAATTTCCAGGACATGAGCTGGCTCGCGGGCGTCACCAAGACCGAGGGCGAGAAGGGCAATGAGATCGGCGCGACGCGCCGGCTGACGCTCACGGGCGGCGCCACCGTCGACGAGGAGCTCTACAAATACGAGCCCGACATGATGAGCTATTCGTACCGGATCACGACAGTCGACGTGAAGGTGCTGCCGGTCACCAACTATTCCTCGACGCTGACGGTGTCGCCGGCGCCCGAAGGCAAGACCAAGCTGGAATGGGCCGGTGCATTCTATCGCGGCTTCCCCAACAACGACCCGCCGCCGGAACTGAGCGACGAGGCCGCGGTGAAGGCGGTGAGCGGGCTCTACAAGGGCGGCCTCGAGGCGCTGAAGAAGAAGATCGAGAGCGGAAGCTGAGCGTGCGCGCTCTGGTGTTGGCGGCGCTGGCCGCCAGCTTCGCGCTGACCTCGGTCGGAGAAGCTCCGGCCGAGGAGGCCTTCGTCACCAACCAGCTCAGCGACGATCTCACGGTGGTGGATCTTGCGACCTCGCGCGCCGTCGCCACCATCGCGATCGGCGGCAAGCCGGCGGGCGTCGCCGTCTCCGCCGACGGTCGTTTCGCCTATGTGACGAGCCCTGAGGGCAAGGCGTTGACCGTGGTCGACGCCGCGGCGCGCAGTGTGGTCGGCCGGGTCGACGTCGGCGGCGGCCCGCTCGGCATTGCGGTCGCGCCCGATGGCAAGGCCGTCTACGTCGCCGACTGGTACGCGGCGGCGGTGCGCGTGATCGACCCGCAGGCAAGAAACGTCGTGGCGAGTATTGCGGTCGGCGCCTCGCCGTCCGGGCTGGCGGTGACGCCGGACGGGAAATTGCTCTTGTCGGCGGATCGCGACGACGACAGCGTCTCCATCGTCGACATCGCGACGCGCGAACGGCGGGCGGTCGTCAAGGTCGGCACGCGGCCCTTCGGTGTCACCATCGATGCCGAGGGCAAGCGCGCCTTCACGGCCAATGTCGGCTCGAACGACGTCTCCGTGATCGATATCGCCGAGGCGCGCGAGACCGGCCGGGTGCCGGTGGGGATGCGGCCCTATGCCGTGGCGCTGACGCAGGGCCGCGGCTTCGTCACCGACCAATATGCCGGCACCGTCAGCGTGTTCGATCTCGCAACCCTAAAAGCCGTCAAGCGGATCAATGTCGGCGATTACCCGGAAGGCATCGCCGCGACCGCCGACGGCAAGCGCATCATCGTCGCGAATTGGGAAAGCAACACCCTTGATATCATCGATGCCGTCGAGCTGAAGCTGATCGGCGAGGTCAAGGTCGGCGACGGTCCGCGCGCGTTCGGGGCGTTTCTCAGGCGGACGGAGTAAAATTCGTAAGGGTGGGTCAGCGACTTGCCCGGCGCAGCTCGAAGAGCACCGCGCGTCGAGAGAAGCGGTAGGCTACGCCTGCAGCTACTAGCGTGTACCACCGGCGCTCGCGGCAGCCGAGGCGCGCGAATGCGTCATCAGCCGCCGCGCGATCGGCGTCAGCATCTGTGGCGCGACGTAGTAGGGAAACTGGGTGAGCGCGAAATAGAGCCAGGTCATGCCGGGCAGAGTTCCGGCCGTCGCCGCCAGCATCAGCCCGATATTGCGCTGCGACACCATCAGGCCAAGCGCGAGCGCCTGTTCGTAGCCGATGCGGCGGAACAGCAGCGTCGTCACGACCAAGAGCGCGAAGAAGATGGCGAAGGCGAGCAGCGCAATGGCGATCGACAGCAGGGGGTCGGCCAGGAAGTCGGCGATCACATTGCCCATCACGGCCGCAACGAAGACGAGCAGGATGATGATGTTGATGCCGTCGATCGGCCTGCGGTGACGCTGGATCGCGTCCGCGCCGACCAGCCAGCGGATCAAAGTTGCGACCATGAGCGATCCCGCAAGGATCGCGAGCAGTTTTGCGCCGAGCGCAAGCGGCGAGATGCTGAGCGTTCCGGCAAGGAAGAGTGCGGCAAACAGTGACGCCGTGAACGGGACGAGAGCGGTGGAGGTCACCAGCGTGACCAGGACCAGCGTGGCGTCCAGACCCATCAGCGCGGCGATCGCAGGCGAGGCCATCATCGGCGAGGCAATGGCCTGAAGCATCAGGGCGAGGAACAGCCCGGGCGAGCGGGCATCGAAGCCGGACAGATGCGCCGCGAGGCCAAAGATCAAGGGGACGCCGATCGTCGTCCAGGCGGTGGCCGCGAGGATCAGCCCCGGCCGGCGCAGATGCGCGCGCAGCGCGGCGAGGTCGACGCGCATGAAGGAGATGACGAGCAGGAGGAAGATCGCCTCGGTCACGAAAGGCCGCAGCACCGCGCCAAGCGGCGGGATCGCGATGCCGAACAACACCAGTGCCGCAACCGCGCGGGTGCCCTGGTCGCCGAGCCACGCCAGCCATCGCACGGGGGCGGCCAGGGTGCGTTGCAGGCTGAGGGGCATTTTGGCTTCCAGGGGAGTGTCACCTCACGCGAATCGGTTGAAGCGACTTGCGGAGTGCAACTGATGAGGCACTGGCCTCGCTGTTCAAAGTAACAAGTGATTACCGTCTATTTCGAAGGCTACAGGACTTCGATCCTCAGCCCAACTCCCTCAACCACGCGCCGATCTCCGCGGCCGCGACATCGGCCTGCGGCAACAGCTTGCCCATGGTGAAGAAGCCGTGGAATTGGCCCGGGAAGTGTCGATAGGCGACGGGCACGCCGGCAGCTTTCAGGCGCTGCGCATAATCGTCACCCTCGTCGCGCAATGGATCGCCGCCGGCGGTCAGCACATAGGCCGGCGGCAGGCCAGCGAGTGTGGTGGCGCGGGCCGGCGAGGCACGCCAGTCGCGCGTGTCGGCGGTGCCATTGAGATAGTGGTCCCGAAACCAGCGGATCACGGAATGGGTGAGGAGCAGGCTGGTTTCGGGCTCGCTGTGCGAGGCGTGCGTCATCGCGAAATCGACGGCGGGATAGATCAGCACCTGGCCTGCGAGGCCCACGCCCTTGCCGTCGCGGGCCGCGATGGCGACTACGGCGGCGAGATTGCCGCCCGCGCTGTCGCCGCCGACGCAGATGCGCGACGCATCGATGCCAAGCGCGCTCGCGTTCGCTGCGACCCAATGGGTCGCTCCGATGGCGTCGTCGACGGCGGCGGGAAACTTGTGCTCGGGTGCGAGGCGATAGTCGACCGAGATCACGATCAGCTCGCCCTCGACGGCGAGCTTGCGGGCTGCGACGTCATGGGTGTCGAGGTCGCCGATCACCCAACCGCCGCCATGGAAGAACACGAAGGCCGGCGCGAGACCGTCACGTTGGCGCAGCCTCATTGGCACGTAGAGGCGGGCAGGGATCGTGCCGTGCGGCGCCGGGATCGCGAGCGCTTCGATGCGCGCCAGCTCGGGCGGCTCGGGATTGGTCGCGAAGCGCGCTCGCGAATAGTCCGCGCGGGCTTCCGCTGCGGTCAACGTTTCATAGGGCGGGCGGTTGGCTTCGAGGAACGCCTGGTAGACGGCGGCGGCATCGGGATCGAGGACGACTGGCATGGGAGGCCTTGCGCGGAATCTGCAGATGTCGCTTTCGGGGGCGCCTGTTCGAGGCCCCCGGATGACGGGAGCTGCCGCCGTCAGGGGCCGCGGACGGGTCCGCCGACGCAACTATCCCATCCGGCGGGTGGTCTGGCCAGCCAAGGGGCCGGCGGGCGAGGGGGAAACCGCCCTTTCCCCGCCGTATTCGGCGTGTTAACCGGATGGTCTGCGAGCGGCCGTAACCCCCTGTACAATGCTCGATAAACCCGATTCGCTGTTGAAGCCGCGCGAGATGTCTCGAAACCTGATCCTGACCGGCCTTGCGGCGCTGTTTGCCGCCACAGCGATGACCGTCTCGCCTCCGGCGCAGGCGCAGATCGGTACCATCTTCTCCGATCCGCCGCCGCTGCGGCCGCCCGGCAGCATTCCGCGCGGCAACCAGCCGCAGCAGCAGACGCCTGACGACGACGAGGAGGTGCCGGAGCTGCCGCCGCAGGGCCGCGTGCTGCCGACGCCGAACCGTCCCGCCCCCCGCCAGGGAAATATCGCGCCCAATGCTCTGCCCGGTTCGGTGGAGACGCAGCCTTTGGCCCCGCCGCCGGGAAGTACCGTGCTGCCGCAGAACCAGCAGCCCTCCATCGCGGTCGCGCCGCCCAATCCTCAGGCCGCTCCGCCGCAGCCGGGCGCCAATCCGACGCTGCCGGGCTTGCCGCCCGGGCAACGCCAACCCAAGGGCACACCGCAAAACGGCGTGCCGCAGACGCCGGCGAGCCTTCAGCCGGGCGATGAGGTCGTCACCGAGCCGCCGGCGCAGAAGATCGTGAACAAGAAGGCGACCTTCTCCGGCCTCGACAAGATCACCGGCCGCATCATCAATTTCGACGAGGAGATCGGCGAGACCGTGCAGTTCGGCGCGCTGCGCGTCAAAACCGACGCCTGCTACACGCGGCCGGCCACGGAAGCCGCCAATACCGACGCCTTCGTGGAGGTCGACGAGATCACGCTGCAAGGCGAGGTGAAGCGGATTTTTTCGGGCTGGATGTTCGCGGCAAGCCCCGGCCTGCACGGCGTCGAGCATCCGATCTACGACATCTGGCTGACCGACTGCAAGGAGCCGCAGCAGACGATCGCGACCGCGGCCCCGGATCCGGCGAGCAAGCCGGCCACGCCACCGCCGCCGGCACAGAAGAAGGCCGCACCCAAGCAGGCCGTGCAGCAGCAGCGTCCGCCGCAGCCGCCGCCGCAACAGCAGCAGGCGCCGCCTCCACCACCACCACCACAGCAGCAGCCGGGCCTCTTCGGGCTCCCGGGCTTCGGCCGGAATTAGCTTCGCGTCGCGATGATCTCGAGCGCGCGCGCGCCTGAGATTGCTTGCCCGGGCAACTTCAGGAAATCGGCGGAGTCGCCCGCCAGCGCCTTGTCGAGCAGGGCGGTGTAGCGGCGCCTGGAAATCTCCGCCGCACCGAAGCTGCGCAGATGCTCGGTGACATATTGCGTGTCGAGCAGCTCGAAACCGCCGTGGATGAGCCGCGCGACCAGATGTACCAGCGCGACCTTCGAGGCATCGCGCGCGGTGTGAAACATGCTCTCGCCGAAGAAGGCACGCCCCAGGCTCACGCCATAGAGCCCGCCGACGAGGTCGTCGCCCTGCCAGGCCTCGACGCTGTGGCAATGGCCGAGCTCGTGCAGGCCGCCATAGAGGTCGCGGATGCGCTTGTTGATCCAGGTGTCCTCCCGTCCGATCTGCGGCGCGGCGCAGCCGGCGATCGTCGCCTTGAAGGCGGTGTTGACGGTGACGCGAAACGCATCCGAGCGCACGGTGCGCGCAAGGCGCGAGGCAATACGAAAGCCATCGAGCGGGATCACGCCGCGCATCTCCGGCTCGACCCAGAACAGCGTCGGATCGTCCGCGCTCTCGGCCATCGGAAAGATGCCGCAGGCATAGGCACGCAGCAGCACGGCGGGGGTGATTTCAGACGAGGCGGAGTCGCGCGCAGTCATGCGCGGCACTTTAGCAGAATTGCGGCAGCCTTGCGATGGGGGCGATGCGAGGCATCGCGCGTCAGCTCGCGGCGGCGTTGCTCGTCGTGATTGGTGGCGTGGGCACGCGGCGGAACTTCAGCAGGATCTTCGTCCCAGTGTGATTCGGATCGCGTTCGACGGAGGCGTCGAGCTTGGAAGCCATCGCCGCAACGATGCGCTGGCCCATCCCGGTCGAGCGAGGATCGGCCTTGGCATTGTCGCCGACGCCGTCATCGGCGATCGACAGAACGAGATCCTCGCCTTGCGAGGTCAGTTCGACGTGGATGGGGCCGGCCCCGTCCGGATAGGCGTATTTCACCGCGTTCATGACGAGCTCGTTGACGATGATGCCGACCGCGACAGCGCGGTCCGGATCGATCTCGATCGGCTCGGCCTTCAGCGTCAGGCGCGACATCCGGTTGCCCTCGGCCGAGCGGCGGAGGTCCTCGAGCAGCGAGTCCAGATACTGGTTCAGGACGACACTCTTCAGATCCTGCGAGGTGTAGAGGCGGCGGTGCACCTGCGCGACCGCGGCGACGCGGCCCATCGCATTGGTCAGGGCGGCCTTGACCTCCTCCTGCGCAGCCGAGTTTGCCTGCAGATGCAGCAGGGAAGCGATGATCTGGAGCGAGTTGCCGACACGGTGGTTGACCTCGCGCAGCAGCATCTCACGCTCGGCGGCGAGCGCGGCGTAGCGGTCACGCGAGGCGTGGATCTCGGCTTCTGCTTCCTCGCGCGCCTTCTTGAGCTCGGCCTGTCGCAGCGCGCCGTCGGATGCGACATGCAGCAGCGGGATGAAGTCGCCCTTGACGTCCTTGACGAGGTAGTCGGCTGCGCCCGCCTTCAGCGCGGTGACGGCAATGCTGGAATCCTGCGACGCCGTGACGAAGACGACGGGCGGGGCGTCCGGGATCGCCATGATCTGCTCGAGCGTCTCGAGACCGTCGAGGCCCGGCATGTACTGGTCCAGCGCCACGACGTCGATGTCGCCGTCAACCTTCCCTTGTCGAATGCGCGCAAGGCCTTCCTCGCCGCTCGCGGCAAGTATCACCTTGTAGCCGCGGCGCGTCAGGCCGCGCTCGACCAGGCGCGCCAGCGCGTCATCGTCGTCGATATAGAGCAGGGTCGGGGTGGTCTGGCTCATGTGGCGGCGGCTGGGATCTGGATGACGGAGAAGAATAGCCCGAGCTGCCGGATCGCGTTGGCAAAATTCTCGTAATTGACCGGCTTTGTGATGTAGACGTTGCAGCCGAGCTCGTAGCAACGCTTGATTTCCTGGGAGTCGTCGGTGGTGGTCAGCACCACCACGGGTGATGCCTTCAGGTACCTGTTTTCCTTGATCCGCCTCAGGATATCGATCCCGGTCATGTCGGGCAGGTTGAGGTCGAGCAGGATCAGGAGCGCGTTGCCTTTGTGCGCCATGCCGGTACCGTCAGCGCCGAACAGATATTTTGTGGCGTCCGTACCGTTGGCGAAGGGCACGATCGGGTTGTTGACGCCGGAGCGGCGGATGTTGCGCTCGATCAGGCGCGCGTGCCCTTCGTCGTCCTCGATCATGATGATGGTGACGGGCTGGGTCATTGGTTTCTGTCCCGATTGCTGGCGTTCCACTTGATCGGCAGCGTGATCGTGAACGTGCTGCCGACGTTGAGTTCGGAGGAGACCGACATGGTGCCGCCGAGGCGTCGCACCAGGGCTCGCACATGGGCAAGGCCGATGCCCTGGCCGGGCTTGTCCTGGATACCGGCGCGGCGGAACAGATCGAAGATGCGCTGGTGATCCTTCGGATCGATGCCGCGGCCATTGTCAGATATCTCGAAGATCGCATAGCCGAGCTTGGTGCGGCCGCGCAGCACGATCTGGCCGGGAACGCCGGTCTTGAGATACTTGATGGCGTTGTCGATCAGGTTGGAGAATATCTGCTCCAGCGCCAGCCGGTCGCTCACGATGTCGGGTAGCTCGCCGACGCGGATTTCGGCCTGCGCCTCGGCGGCCTGATGCGCCACCGTCGCGACGATCGCCTCGATCAGCTCACCCGTGTCGATCCTGACCGGCTCGAATTCGCGCCGGCCCTCGCGGGTGAGGTTGAGGATCGCCGAGATCAGGCGGTCCATCTTGCCGATCGAGGATTTGATGAAACCGAGCGCCTCGGAAAAATCCTGCGAGAGCTGCTTGTCCGGCCCCTCCAGCGCAATGCCCGCCGCGTCGTTCATCGCCAGCGGCGGCCCGTCCGCCGCGACGTGTGCAAGGCTGCCGATGCGCCGGAAGATGTCGGCGCCCAGTTCCTCGAGCTCGCTGGTGAAGCCCATGATGTTGACCAGCGGCGAGCGCAGGTCGTGGCTCACGATATAGGCAAAGCGCTGGATCTCGTTGTTGGCTTCGCGCAAATCTGCGGTGCGCTCATCGACGGTGGCCTCGAGATTGAGGTTGGAGTCGCGCAGGCGCGCCTCCGCTTCATCGCGGATGGCTGCCGAGCGCCGCACCAGCCAGATCGAGATCAGCGCCAGCACCACGACGAGACCCGAGCCGATGCCGGTCAAGGACGCCGCCAACGTCTGGCTGTTGTTGGCATTGGCCGAGCGCAGTGTGAATAGTCGCTGCTCCTCGCGGAGCATGGCATCCGCAGCGTCGCGGATCGTGCTGGTCGTGTCGCCGGCGGCCGCTTCGCGGACGAGCGCGGAGGCGCGTTCGAAGTCGCTCTGCTGGATGTAGTTCATCTCGCGCATGAACTGGTCGAGCCTGGTTTCGACCGCTGGCCGCAGCTTGCGGACATTGTCCGCCTGCGCGGGATTGTCCTCGGTCAGGTCCACGAGCCTGTTGAGATGCGGCAGCACCGCCGCCACCGCCGCCTGGTGGTCGGTCCAAAATTCCGGCCCGCGCGTGAGGAGAAATCCGCTCGCACTGCTCTCGGCGCGACGAATTTCCAGGAGCAGCGTGTGGATCTGGTTCTCAACCTCGATCGTATGAATGACCGAGGCGTTGTCGTCGCGCGCCTTGTTGACGAGGTAGACGGAGCCGGCGCTGATCACCGTCAGCACCAAGAGTCCCGCCGCGAACAGCAGGATCAGCCAAAGTGCGCGCCGCCGTCTCTGGTCAGGCGTTACGCCAACTCCGGTTCCGACCTTAAGAATTTCCACTCCCCCGTGCAGAAAACCCGCCGATAACGCCAGAAGCCGCGTTCGGTTCCATAGCAGGGGAAGGATGGGGGCGGCTAGTTGCCGGACTGGCCGGCCAGATACTGTTCCAGCCAGTGGATGTGATAATCGCCGTCGATGATGGCGGGTTCACGCACCAGAGCCCGGAACAGGGGCAGCGTGGTCTCGATGCCATCGACCACCATCTCGTCCAGCGCGCGGCGCAGCCGCATCAGGCATTCGGTGCGGGTCTTGCCGTGCACGATCAGCTTGCCGACGAGGGAATCGTAATAGGGCGGGATCGTGTAGCCCTGATAGACGGCCGAATCGATCCGTACGCCCAGGCCGCCGGGCGGGTGGTACTGCGAGATCCGGCCGGGCGAGGGCCGGAAGGTCTGCGGGTGCTCGGCATTGATGCGGCACTCGATCGCGTGCCCGATGATCTGGATGTCCTCCTGCTTCGCCGGCAGGTCGCCGCCGGCGGCAATGCGGATCTGCTCCAGCACGAGGTCGATGTCGGTGATGCTCTCGGTGACGGGATGCTCGACCTGGATGCGCGTGTTCATCTCGATGAAGTAGAACTCGCCGTCTTCAAAGAGGAACTCGATGGTGCCGACGCCGAGATACTTCATCTCGCGCATCGCCTTGGCACAGGTTTCGCCGATCTTGGCGCGCGCGGCTGCGGAGAGGACGGGCGAGGGGCCTTCCTCCCAGACCTTCTGGTGACGGCGTTGCAGCGAGCAGTCGCGTTCGCCGAGATGGATCGCGCCGCCGCGGCCGTCGCCGAGGATCTGGATTTCGATGTGGCGCGGCTTCTTCAGGTATTTTTCCAGGTAAACGGACGCGTCGCCGAAGGCAGATTTCGCCTCGTTGGCGGCCGTCGACAGCGCCAGTAAAAGGTCTGCCTCGCTGTGCGCGACCTTCATGCCGCGGCCACCGCCACCGGCGGCAGCCTTCACCAGCACGGGGAAGCCGATCTCCTTTGCGATCGCCATCGCGTCGTCGTTGGGACCGACCGCGCCGTCGGAGCCGGGCACCACGGGGATGCCGAGCCTCTTGGCGGTCTTCTTGGCCTCGATCTTGTCGCCCATCAGGCGGATGTGCTCGGCCTTCGGGCCGATGAAATGCAGATTGTGCTCGGAGAGGATTTCCGCAAAGCGCGCATTCTCCGACAGGAAGCCGTAGCCCGGATGCACCGCATCGGCGCCGGTGATCTCGCAGGCCGCGAGCAGCGCGGGAACGTTGAGATAGCTGTCCTTCGACTGCGGCGGCCCGATGCACACGCTCTCGTCGGAGAGGCGGACATGCATCGCGTCCGCGTCGGCGGTGGAGTGCACGGCGACGGTCGCGATCCCGAGCTCCTTGCAGGCCCGCAGGATGCGAAGGGCGATCTCGCCGCGATTGGCTATGAGGATCTTGTCGAACATGGTGCCTCAGCGGGCGAATAGCGAGCAGCGAATGGCGAATGGCAGGACGGCAACCATTCGCTATTCGCCATTCGCCACTCGCTTATTCAATGATGACCAGCGGCTCGCCGAACTCGACCGGCTGGCTGTCCTCGACCAGGATCTGCGTCACGGTTCCGGCGCGCGGTGAGGGGATCTGGTTCATGGTCTTCATCGCTTCGATGATGAGGAGCGTCTGACCGACCGAGACCTTGGAGCCGACCTCGATGAAAGGCTTTGCGCCCGGCTCGGGCGCCCAATAGGCGGTGCCGACCATCGGCGAGGTGACGGCGCCGGGATGTTTCGAGAGATCCGCCGGTGCTGCGGCAGCAGTCGCCGCGGCAACGGCCGCGACAGGGGCCGCGATGACCGACGTCGGCACGGCCGCAGTAACGCTGACGTTGCGCGCGACGCGCAGGCGAAGCCCTGCGCGCTCGATCTCGATCTCGGTGAGGCTCGTCTCGTCGAGCAGGGTCGCGAGTTCGCGGATGAGCGCGGAATCCTCGCTGGAAAACTTTGCGGCTGCTTTATCGTCTGGCTGGCGCGCCATGATCTTGATTCCGAACCTTCTGTTTGAAAGGGGCGTCAGGCTTTGGGCTTGATGCCGAGCTTGGCGGCAAGGCCCTGGATCGCGAGGCGGTAGCCCTCGATGCCGAAGCCGCACAGCGACGCGAAGGCGGCGCGGGCGGTGTAGGAATGGTGACGGAAGCTCTCGCGGGCATGGATGTTGGTGACGTGCACCTCGACGGTCGGGATCTGCACCGCGAGCAGCGCATCGTGCAGCGCGATCGAGGTGTGCGAATAGCCGCCGGCGTTGATGATGATGCCCTTCATCTTGCGGGCGTGGGCCTCGTGGATGAAGTCGATCAATTCGCCTTCGCGGTTGGACTGCCGGCAGTCGGCCTTGAGGCCAAACTTCGCCGCGGTCTCCCGGCACAGCGTCTCGACATCGGCGAGCGTCGCGTGCCCGTATTTTTCCGGTTCGCGCGTCCCCAGCATGTTGAGGTTCGGCCCGTTGAGGACGAGGATCGTGTCGGTCGCAGGTTCAGCCATTGAAATCCCGGCAGGTACTTTGGCGAAGGTGGCGGGGGTTATAGGTAACAAAGGGGCTTAGGGGAAGCCTTGAAGGACCTCCTGTGGGGTCTCAGATAGCTCATCCGGACTGCAAAAAGCTGTGCGGAAGCTACGGAAATTGCTTGTTAACCAGTCCAAAGCATGGCTGCCGCCCAAAGCAAAGGGCGGGCATTGCTGCCCGCCCCGGAGGGTAGTGCGGCTCGTCCTTAGACGTTCAGGACGGCCACGATCTCATAGGTGACGGGATCGATGATCACGATCTCATCGCGGACCAGGACGTACCTGTAGCTCCGCCATTCCGGATAAATCGTCACGACGCGGGACGGCAGGGCGTGCAGCTCGATGCCCTCACGCGGAATCCGCGTGCCGACCGAAACCGAGAAGTTCACGTTGCCGACCGGAGCAACCTTCTCCTCGCGGATGACCGAGGTGATCTGCGTGCGCTGCTCGGTCGAGAGCTTGGCTCCAGCAGCCGCCTGGCCGGTGGTCTGCGTCGACGTCGAAGCACCGGTCTGGCCCTGGCGGTTCTCGCTAGCGGCCGTGCCAGACTTGGTTTGCGTCTCCGAGCTCATGCCCTTCGACTTGTCGTGCTGACCCTGGGCGCGTTCGTCCGTGCGTTGGCCCTTCGTTGCACCCGACTTCTCCTCAGCCGTCGGATTCTTGTGCATCGTGCCCGAGGACTTCTCGTCCTTCATCGCGCCTGAAGATTTCTCTTCCGCGCCGGACTTCATCGACCCGCCGGCCTGTCCGACCGTGCCCTTCTCCTTGCCCTGGGACTCCTTACCCGTGGCGCCATGCTCGGCTGCGCCGGTCGAGGGCTGCGAATGCTGCTGCATCTGCTGCGATCCGCCGGAGCCCTGCTCGCGGTTCATGCCTTGCGCACTGGCAAAGCCGGTTCCGGCGACAAGCGCGAGCGCGGCAACCGAAATCATAAAGCGATTCATCATCGAGTTCTCCTCACGTGTGACTGCGTCATTGCCCGCGCCGACAACGAAAGGAGAAATGAGATGTTCCGAAACTTCAGTGGTTCCGCGACTTTTGTTTGTTGAATGCGAGATGAATGGTCGCGCCAAGATCCTGACAACAAAAAAAGGCCGGCAAAAGCCGGCCTTTTTGCAGTGTTCGGATAATCGAAATCTGGAACTAGCAGGTCGCCTTGCCGCAGCGTGCGACGCCGATCTTTTCCTTCAGGCCGTCGAGGCCGATGGCGCCGACCACGATCTGCTTGCCGATCACGTAGCTCGGCGTGCCGTTCATGCCCATCGCTTCGGCGAGCTTGAAGTTCTCCTCGATCGTGGCACGCACTTCCGGATTGGCCATGTCCTTCTCGATCTTCGCGACGTCGAGACCGGCTTCCTTGGCGGCGGCAAGCGCGTGCGCCTTGTCGGCCTGGCCGCGGCCGCCGAGCAGCTTCTGGTGGAAGTCGAGATATTTCTTGCCGGTGGGATCCTGCATGCGGACGGCAACCGCAACCTGCGCCGCCTCGACCGAGCCCTGGCTCAGCACCGGAAATTCCTTGAGCACGACCTTCAGCTTGGGATCGGCCTTCATGAGGTCGAGCATGTCGGTCATCGCGCGCTTGCAGTAGCCGCAATTGTAGTCGAAGAACTCGACGAAGGTGACGTCGCCGTCCTTGTTGCCGAGCACGACCTGGCGCGGCGAGTTGAAGATCGCATCCGCATTCTGCGCGATGCTTGCTTCGTGCTTCTGCGCTTCGGCGGTTGCCTGGCGCTTGCTGAGCTCGGCCATCGCATCCTCGAGCACCTCGGGATGGCTGACGAGATAGTTCTTGATGATCGTCTCGATGTCGGAGCGCTGGGCGTCAGTGAAGCTGTCGGCCGAGGCCGGCCCGGTTGCGCCGAACACGGCGAGCGCAAGCAGGGCGGGTAAGATCAGGCGCAGCGAAGGCATTGGCAAATCCTCTGGTCGAAAGCAGGTTTCGGAAAACATCCCGGCCGATCTAACGTGGCCGCGCCGTGACGTCTTGGTGTCAGTCGTTGTGTCGATGTCGTTCTGATCGTCTAATTATTGCGTGGCGGTTTTGACGCCACGATGTCATCGGCCTTGACCCAGCCGGGCGTGCCGATGGCGAAACGGGTTTTTGCGCGCGTCGCAAGCTCGCGTGCGGTCTTGTTGTCGCCGCGCAGGTAAGCTGCCTGCGCCGATGCCAGATCGGCCTCCGCATAGTCCCCCTTGCGGCCAAAGGCCATGGCGAGCTGCGTGTAGCCGAGCGGCGCCTCCGGCTCCCGCGCCACCGCGGCACGGAGAATCCGGATCGCTTCGTCCGTGTAGGACTTATTATCAGTTCCGACCAGAGCCTGCCCAAGTAACATCTCGATGAGCGGGGCGTTGCCGGAGAGCTGTACCGCCTTGCGCAGGGCAGGGATCGCTTCCGCCGGCTTGCCGCTCTCGAGCAAGGCCTGGCCGCGCACCTCGTAGAAATACGGGTTGTTCGGCTGCAACTGGATCAGCGCGTCGATCTGGGCCAGTGCGCTGCGCAGATCGCCGTGCAGATAGGTGCTGATGGCGCGGGCATAGCGTGCGGGCAGGCTGTCGTTGGTCAGCGGATAGCGGCGATAGACGGTCTCGGGCCGCTCCATGAAGGCGGAGACCTTGGCGCGAACCATGTCATGGCGGGCCTGCAGCGCCGGGTCGTCCTTCTTGTCCCAATACGGGCTGGAGCGGGCGAACTCGGCGAGCGCCTCGACGCGCTCGGCCGGCATCGGATGCGACTGCAAATAGGGATCGGCGCCACGCGCGGCGAACAGGCTCTCGCTGGTGAAGCGCTTGAAGGTCTCGTACATGCCCTTCGGCGACTGCTGGGTCGCGGTCAGGAACTTCACGCCGGCGCGGTCGGCGTTCTCCTCCTGCTGGCGCTGATAGGACAACAGCGAGCGGCGGATCATCTCCTGCGGCCCGGCGACGGCGGCCGCGCCGGCATTGGCGAGACCGTTGTTGGCGTTGCCGCTGCGGGCGCCTGCGACCATGGCGCCGGCGCCGAGCAGCATGGCGATGATCATCTGGGTCTGGGCGCTAGCCAGCTCCAGGCGGAGCTTGGCGAGATGGCCGCCGGCCAGATGCCCGGTCTCGTGCGCGAGCACGCCGATCAGCTGGTTCGGCGTTTCCGACTGCATGATCGCGCCGTAATTGACGAAGATCCGGCGGCCGTCGGCGACGAACGCATTGAACGATGCGTCGTTGATGATCACCATCTGGATGTTCTGCTTCTCCAGACCGGCGGCGCGCAGGATGGGCCTGGTATATTCGCGCAGCAATTGCTCGGTCTCGGTGTCGCGCAGCACCGGCGGGCCCCTGGGTCTCTCCTGCGCCTTGATCGCCGGGAGCGGCGCCAGCACCATGGCGGTCGCAGTCACGATGGCGGTGAGAGCGGAGGCCTTCTTGCGCAAAGCGAGTTGGAGCAACATCGATCGGTCTTGAAATGCAGTTTTGTGATTGGTCTTGGCGATTGGCGTCGGACCGGATACGGGCTATGCCCTAATGAGCCGCACAATGCGGCCAGTCTGGGGCGCGGGCGCCCCGTTCCCGGCCCCCCTGGGGGTTCCGGACCGGAAGCGAAATAGCAGATATTGATGGCCGATGCGATATTGAGGAACCGGCTGGAGCCCTGGCTGACGCCATCCCGCCGCAGTGACGTTCCCCCCTTCATGGTGATGGACGTGATGGCGGCGGCCGCGCGCATAGAGGCGGCCGGCGGCCACGTCATTCATATGGAGGTCGGCCAGCCTGCCGCGCCGGCCCCGAAGACCGCGATCGCGGCCGCCCACAAGGCGCTGGACACTGCGCGGATCGATTATACCTCCGCGCTCGGCATCTCCTCGTTGCGCGAGCGCATCGCGCGCCATTATCGCGACGCCTATGGCTGCGCGGTGAGCCCCGAGCGGATTGTCGTCACCACCGGGTCTTCCGGCGGCTTCATCCTGGCCTTCCTTGCCCTGTTCGAGCCAGGCGACCGCGTCGCGGTGACGGTGCCCGGCTATCCGCCTTTTACCGCCATATCCTGACCGCGCTCGGCTGCGAGCCGGTGCCGATCGAGACCACCAGCGAGACCCGTCACGCCTTGACCGGCGAGGCGCTGCTTGCCGCCCATCGCAAGGCGCCGCTCAAGGGCGTGCTGGTCGCAAGCCCCGCCAACCCCACTGGAACCATGATGTCCGGGGAGGCGCTGTCCAGCCTGATCGCGGCCGCGGAGGGCGCCGGCATCCGCTTCATCTCGGACGAGATCTATCACGGCCTCGATTACGCATTCCCCGCGGTCACTGCGGCTGCGCTGTCGGACCAGGCGCTCATCATCAATTCGTTTTCGAAATATTTTTGCATGACCGGCTGGCGGGTCGGCTGGATGGTCGTGCCGGAGGTCCTGGTGCGGCCGGTCGAGCGGCTCCAGCAGAACCTGTCGATCTCGGTGCCGTCGCTGTCGCAGATCGCGGCAGAAGCAGCCTTCGACGGCGCAGCCGAGATGGAGGAGATCAAGCACGGCTATCAGGAGAACCGCCGCATCCTGATCGAGGGGCTGCCCAAGGCTGGCCTGACCAAGTTCCTGCCCGCCGATGGCGCATTCTATCTCTATGCTGACGTGTCGGATTTCACCTCCGACAGTTTCGAGTTCGCCAAGCAGATGCTGGAGCAGGCCCATGTCGCGGCCACGCCCGGCATCGATTTCGATCCCGTGCACGGCCGCTCCTTCATCCGCTTCTCCTATGCGAGATCGGCGGAGGAGATGCGGGAAGCAGTTGACCGGATCGCTCACTGGCTTAAATAGCCCGCCAGTTTTCAAAAGAGCCTTCCGGAGTTCAACTTGTCCGACAGATCGCCTGCCGCCGTGCCGCATTTTCCTCTCGCCGCCATCGTCTGGCCGGTCCAAAGCGGCGAGGCGGCGGGCGCTCTGCGCGCGCTCGTGCTGGTTGCGCTTGGAACGACTTTGATGGCGCTGTCAGCCAAGGTCAGCCTGCCGCTGCCCTATGTGCCAATGACGTTGCAGACCCTGGTCGTGCTGATGATCGGCGCCGCCTATGGCTGGCGCCTCGGTAGCGCAACCATGATCGCGTATCTCGCGGAAGGCGCGATCGGCCTGCCGGTGTTTGCGGGCCCGGTCGGCGGCCTCGCTCCGCTTATCGGCCCCACGGCCGGCTATCTGTTCGGTTTCGTCGTGGCGGCCTTCGTCACGGGCTTTCTCGCCGAGCGGGGCTGGGATCGCAGCGTGGCCTGGCTGTTCGCGGCCATGGCCATCGGCCACATCGTCATTTTGGCGATGGGTTTCGCCTGGTTGGCGTTCGGCCTCGGGCTTGGCGCCGCCAAGGCCTGGCAGGTCGGCATCCTGCCGTTCATCGCCGCGTCGCTGGTCAAGAACGGGCTCGGGGCGACCTTGATGCCGGCCGCGCGCCGGGTCATCGACCGCCGCCAATAGGCGGCCAACGGCCGAGCAGTTCCATTTGACTCGGCCCGCCAAGTTGATCTTGGCTAGAACCAAGAGAGTTAAGGGGAGGGAGCAATGACGACGACAACGATGACTGCGGGCGCGCCGGCCGCAAAGGCCGCCGCCAAGCCGTGGTACAAGGTTCTCTATGTCCAAGTGCTGATCGCCATCTTCCTGGGCGCCATCGTCGGCTGGTTGTGGCCCTCGGTCGCTACCAACGACTGGATCAAGGCGATGGGCGACGGCTTCATCAAGCTGATCAAGATGGTGATCGCGCCGATCATCTTCTGCACCGTGGTCTCGGGCATCGCCCACATTCAGGACGCCAAGAAGGTCGGCCGCATCGGCGTCAAGGCGCTGGTCTATTTCGAGGTCGTCTCGACCTTCGCGCTCCTGATCGGGCTCGTCGTCGGCAATCTCGTCAAGCCGGGCGCAGGCTTCGGCAGCGCGGCGGCCAACGCCCAGGCGGTGGCCAACTACGCCAAGCAGGCCGAGGGACAGAAGAGCGTCGACTTCATCCTGCACATCATCCCTGACACCGTGGTCGGCGCCTTCGCGCAAGGCGAGATCCTCCAGGTGCTGCTGTTCTCGGTGTTGTTCGGCTTCGCCATCATGGGCCTCGGCGAGCGCGGCCATACGATTCGCAGCTTCATCGACGATGCCGCCCATGCCGTGTTCGGTGTCATCTCGATCGTGATGCGCGCGGCGCCGATCGGCGCATTCGGCGCAATGGCCTATACGATCGGCAAGTTCGGCACCGGCGCGATCCTCAACCTGATCGGGCTGATCGCCACGTTCTACGTCACGGCGGCGCTGTTCGTGTTCGTCGTGCTTGGCATGATCGCGCGCTTTGCCGGCTTCTCGATCTTCAAGTTCCTGGCCTACATCAAGGACGAGCTGTTGATCGTGCTCGGCACCTCATCCTCGGAAAGCGCGCTGCCGTCCTTGATGGAGAAGCTGGAACGGCTCGGTTGTTCGAAGTCCGTGGTTGGCCTCGTGGTGCCCACGGGCTACTCGTTCAACCTCGACGGCACCAACATCTACATGACCCTGGCGACCCTGTTCATCGCGCAGGCACTCGGCGTCGATCTCACCTTGGGCCAGCAGATCACCATCCTGGTCGTGGCGATGCTGACCTCGAAGGGCGCCTCCGGCATCACCGGTGCGGGCTTCATCACGCTCGCCGCGACCCTGGCGGTGGTCGATCCCCGGCTCGTGCCGGGCATGGCGATCGTGCTCGGCATCGACAAGTTCATGAGCGAATGCCGCGCGCTGACCAATCTCTGCGGCAACGGCGTCGCCTGCGTTGTCGTCGCCTGGTGGGAAGGCGAACTCGACCGCGACAAGCTCAATGCGCGGCTGAGCCAGCAGATCGATCCGACCGACCTGGAGACGGCGCTCACGACGGACTGAGCTGCAAGCTGATCGCAACGGCGCCTCGCGCCGCTACGCCTTGAAGTGACAGGGCTGGTCGACATGGTCGATCAGCCCTTGCTGTTTTGCCAGGCATCCAAAGTGACGGAATTTTCGCGCTCGCCCGTTTAACCCCCATCGGGATTTCGGAGCGAAGGGCGGGCGGCATCGTGGGCAAGGCGGCGGTCGATCGGATTCTGTTGCAGGCGGTGGAGCATTACGAGGCGGGGCGGCCGGATCAGGCTGGCCTGTTGTGCGGCGAAGTCCTGAAGGCGCATCCCGACCATGTGCCGGCGCTGCATCTGTCCGCCGTGGTCGCTTTCGTAACGGACCGAGCGAGCGACGGGGCAAGCCTGCTGGGCCGCGTGTTCAGCCTCGATCCCGACCACGCGCCGGCCCTCGTCACGCTGGGCGATGCGCTTGCCGTGAAGGGCGAGCGGGACGGCGCGGTGGCGGCGTTTCGGCGCGCGCTGCTGCGGCGGCCACGCGATGCGGCTCTCTACAACAAGCTCGGCGTGGCGCTGGCCGAGCTGTCGCGCTTCGAGGACGCGGAAGGGGCTTATCAGCGCGCCATCGAGATCGATCCGCATCTGACCCGTGCGCATTTCAATCTGGCCGTTGCGCTGGCGGGGCAGGGGCGGCTCGCCGAGGCCGAGGACGCTTATCGTGAAACGATCCTGCGCGATCCAGCGCATCGCGGCGCCTGGCTCAATCTCGGCAATGTGCTTGCTGATCAGAAGAAGCTCGACGAGGCCGTGATGGCCTATCGTCGTGCCCTCGAAGCGGACCCCGAGGATCCGGGCCTGCTTTGCAATCTCGGCGCTGCGCTCTACCGCAAGGGCGAGCTCGATGAGGCGATCGTACACTATCGCCGCGCGACGGCGCTCGATCCGGACAATCTTCCGGCGCTGCGGTTGCTCGGTCTCGTCCTGCACGAGGCGGGCCATCTGCATCAGGCGGCCGCGACTTACCAGCGGACCATCGCGCGCGATCCGGCTGATCATGTGATCGTCAGCAATCTTGGCGCCTGCCTGTGCGAGCTCGGACTTTTCGATGAGGCCATCGCAGCTTGCGAGCGGGCGCTGGAGCTGAACGCCGATCACGCGCCAGCCCACACCAATCTCGGCATCATCTTCGAGAAGCAGGGGCGTGTCGAAGCTGCCGTCGCCGCGCATCGCCGCGCCGTCGCCGCCGATCCCGCCTACGCCAAAGGCCATGCGAACCTCGCGGTGGCGCTGCGTAACGCCGGCGAAATCGACGAGGCGCTTGCCGCCTCGCACCAGGCCATCGCGCTCGATCCGGAGCAGCCGCTCGCGCAATACAACCACGCGCATTTCTTGCTGATGAACGGCGACTTCGCCAGCGGCCTTGAAGCCTATCAATGGCGGCGCAGGTGCAAGACCCTGTCTGACGGCGATCCGACCTTCAGTGAGCCGGAATGGCAGGGCGAGCCGCTTGACGGCCGCGTGCTTCTGCTGTTCGCCGAATACGGGCTCGGCGATGCCCTGCAATTCGTGCGCTATCTGCCGATGGTGGCCGCACAGGGGGGCACCATCATCCTCCAGGTCCAGCCGGCGCTCGTCTCGCTGCTGCGCACGATGGAGGGTGTCACCGTGATCGCGCGCGGCGAGCCGCTACCGCCGTTCGATGTGCAACTGCCGCTGATGAGCCTGCCGCGCGTGTTCGGCACGACGCTCGACACGATTCCTGCGGACGTGCCCTATCTGCATCCGGATCCCGCAAGGCTGTCGCGATGGCGCGCCGCGCTCGATGGCGTGAGCGCCCTGAAGGTAGGCGTGGTCTGGGCCGGCAATCCCAGGCACAAGGGCGACGCGCAGCGCTCTCTGCCGGCAGAAGACGTGTTGCCGCACCTGATCACGCCTGACGTGCAGCTCTACAGCTTGCAGAAGGAGCCGCGCGAGGCTGACGTCCCGGTGCTGGCGGCGCTTGGCACTGACATCATCGATCTCGCGCCAGCGCTCGGCGATTTCGCCGACACAGCCGCAGCGGTTGCGGCGCTGGATCTCGTCATCGCGGTTGACACGTCGGTTGCGCATCTCGCCGGCGCGCTCGGCCGCCCCGTCTGGATGCTGCTGCCTTACGCGCTCGACTGGCGCTGGCTGCGCGATCGGGAGGATAGCCCGTGGTATCCGACCATGCGGCTGTTCCGACAGCGCAGGCCGCGCGAATGGGACGACCCACTGATGCGGATGTCTGCCGCGCTGGCGGTTCTCGCCGCGAAACGCGCTGGCTAAACTAGAAACGCTCCGGCCGGTATGGCGCGGGATCGATCGACGGCGTTTCGCCGCTCATCATCTCCGCGAGCAAGCGGCCGGTCGCGGGTCCCAGCGTCAAGCCCTGGTGGCCGTGGCCGAAATTCATCCAGAGACCGCGATGGCGCGGCGCGGGCCCAAGCACCGGCAACATGTCGGGCGTGCAGGGCCGCGTGCCGTACCACGGCTCGGGTTCGACGCGGCCGCCGAGATCGAGCAGCTCTCGCGCGGAAGCCTCAGCGCTGGCGAGTTGCACGGGCGTTGCCGTCGCATCCGGCCCGGTCAGCTCCGCGCCAGTGGTGATGCGGATGCCCCTGGCCATCGGCGCCATGGCATAGCCTCTTGCCGGATCGTGCAGCGGAAGGTCGAGCGAAACGCCGCCGCTATAGTGCATATGGTAGCCGCGCTTGCGCACCAGCGGAATGCGGTAGCCGAATTTTTGCAACAGGTCGGGTGACCACGGTCCGAGCGTGACGACGACGTTGGCGGCATCGATCGGTCCGTCGTCGGTTTGCACGGACCAGCCGGACGAGGTCTGCTGCAACGTCTGCGCATCGCCGAGAAGGATATGACCGCCGAGGCGCTCGAACAGGTCGGCATAAGCGGCGACCAAGGCGCCGGGATCCGAAACGGTCCATGGCTCCAGCCAGTGAATGGCACCCGGAAGATCATCGCGCACGATCGGTTCGGCCTTCGCGAGCTCGCTGCCGTTCAGGACACGAAACTTCACGCCGAAGTCGCGCTGGTTTTGCTCCGCGGCCTTGATCGCGAGCTCGAATGCGGCGGGATCGCGATGCAGCATGCGATAGCCGGCGCGGCGGATGAGATTGTCGGCGTGAGCCTCGCGGATGAGGACATCGTGCTCCGCTGTCGCATAGGCAATCAGGCGCGCCCATGCTTCGCTCGCCTCGCGATGCCGCTTCGGCGCCGAATGCCACCAATAGCGGAGCAGGGGCTCGACGTGGCGGTGCAGGGACGCAAGGCTGTAGCGAACGTCATTCGTGCGGCCGGTCGCGATCTTCAGGAGCGTCGCAAAGTCGCGCGGCATCGGATAAGGCCGCACAGCCTCGGCCTGGATCATTCCGGCATTGCCGTAGCTGGTCTCGCGGCCCGGCTCCCTGCGGTCGATGAGCGTCACCGACCAGCCACGCCGCTGCAGATGCAGCGCGGCGCTCACGCCGATCATGCCACCGCCAAGGACGATTGCGCTTTGCATCGGCATGTTTCCCTTTAGGCCAGGCGCGGCGCGAGCTTGGGTTGCGCCGTGTTGATGGTCGCCGCGACGACGACCGACATCGCGGTCATCGCCACCAGGAAGCCGAAGGCCGCATCGAACGATCCGGTTCCGGTCACGATGAAGCCAATCGCCGCCGGCGCCACGAAGCCCGCGCTCTGGCCGCCGAGATTGACCATGCCGACGCCCGATCCGATCTGGTCGTCGCGAAGCAGCTTGGTCGGAAGCGCAACCACCGAGGCCAGCACGAAGGATTTGAAGAAATAGACCACCGACTGGTAGGTGATCAGCATCGCGATCGTTTCCGCCTTGTACATGGCGTAGAGGAAGATGCCGGTCAACGCGGAGCTGCCGATCAGCAGATACTTTTCGCGCTCGGCGAAGAACGTCGTCATCACCCAGCCACCGATCGCGGTCGCGATCGTCGCCATCACGAACGGGATCGGCGCCACGATGCCGACGGTCTTGAGATCGAGCCCGCGCTGCTGGAGCAGGTAGAGCGGCATCCAGGAATCCAGGCCCTTGTTGACGCAACTGAGGCCGAACCACACCACCATCAACTGCCAGATCAGCGGGTTCTTCATCAGCTCGCGCATCGGCGCACGGTCCGCAGGCCTCGCCGTCGCCGCGTTCGCCTGGGCCTCGCCTATGCGCCCCAGATGCGGGACGAAGAGGAAGTAGACGAGCGCGAACACGAGGCCGGCGATGCCGATCGTGTTGAAGGCGTGGCGCCAGCCGAGCCAGAGGATCAGCGGCGCCATGATCAGCGGCGCGATCATG
This sequence comes from Bradyrhizobium sp. CCGUVB1N3, assembly GCF_024199925.1. NCBI lineage: Bacteria > Pseudomonadati > Pseudomonadota > Alphaproteobacteria > Hyphomicrobiales > Nitrobacteraceae > Bradyrhizobium > Bradyrhizobium sp. CCGUVB1N3. The sequence continues at coordinate 1,485,001 of NZ_JANADR010000001.1, read as the reverse complement.
CTGCCGGCATAGTTCGACGACAGCAGCAGCGCCGACATTTTTGGCCGGCTGTCCTTCTTGAACAGCTCCGCGATGGCGCGAATGCTCGCCGGCGGAAAGCCGCCCTCGGCGATGCCGAAGATGAAGCGGATCGCGATCAGCGACGTCAGCGACCAGGCAAGGCTCGTGAAGGCCGTGAACAGCGACCACATCACGATCGTGACGATCACCACATATTTCGAGCCGAAGCGGTCGGAGAGCCATCCGCCCGGCACCTGCATCGCGGCATAGCCGAGGAAGAACGCGCTGATGACGATGCCGAGATCGGCAGCCTGGAGATTGAAGTCCTTGCCGATCTGCGCAAGCGCCAGCGAGATCGCTGCGCGGTCGATATAGGAGATGCAGTAGGCGATGTAGAGCAGGACGAACGCGACGACCCCGGTTTTCCGCTGCGACAATTCAGTCATGCTCATCTCCGTTTCGCCGGCGATCCGGTGGCTGCTAACTCTGCTGTGGGGTCATTCCCAGGTGAGGAAGCCTGGCGCGGCCGAGAGCGGCGGCGCCCCGGCGAGCCGCGCCAGATCTGGGATCGGGCGGCAGAGCTGCGGGTCGCCCGCAAAGGCGGCCTCGATGCTCGCGGCCACCGACAGCACGATGGCGTCGCCGCCGCGCGGGCCCACGATCTGAAGGCCAAAGGGCAGGCCCGCTTCATCGACGCCGAGCGGCAGGCTGAGCGCGGGATGGCCTGGAAGCGTCACGGCATAGGCGAGCGCAAGCCAGTGGAAATAGGATTTGGTTGGCGCGCCGTCGATCTCCGCCGGATAGAGCTCCGACCAGGGCCGCGGGCTCAGCGTGATGGTCGGGCTGATCAGCACGTCGCAAGCCTCGAAGAAGCTTTGATAGGCGCGATAGATCCGCGTCTGCGTCGTCGCGGCACGCGCGTAGTCTTCGAGTGTGTAGCTCAGGCCTTCCTCGACATTGGCCCTCACGTTCGGCCCGAGCATCTCGGGACGTTCCTTGTAGTTCTTGCCGTGCATGGCAAGGAACAGGCCTGCGCGCAGTACGGCGAAGGCATCGTCGGCGCCGGAGCAATCCGGCGTCGCCTCGCGGCATTCGGCAAACAGCGGCGCAAGCTTGCCAACGCGGTGGCGGAACACGCGGCGGATCGCCTGTTCGGTCGGGGCGAAGCCAAAGTCTTCGGTGAAGGCGACGCGCAGCTTGCCGAGCTCGCCAGGGTGTGGGGCGGTCCAGCGTTCAGCGCGTCCGCGTAACGGTTCCCCGGGCAGGGTGTAGGCGAGCGGATCGCGCGCGTCGTCGCTCGCCATCACCGACAGCATCAGCGCGGTGTCGGCGACGTTGCGCGCCATCGGCCCGTCGGTCGACAGGTTCGACCAGCCGAAGGCGCGCTTTTCGCTCGCCACGAGGCCGTAGGAGGGACGCATGCCGACGATGCCGGCAAAGCCCGCCGGATTGCGCAGGGAGCCGCCGGTGTCTGAGCCCGAGGCGAGCGGGGCCATGCCGCAGGCGAGCGCCACGGCAGAGCCTCCGGAGGAGCCGGCCGCCGAGCGCATGGGATCGAAGGGATTGCCGGTCGCGCCGAACACCGGATTGCGGGTGTTCCCGCCCGCCGCCCATTCCGGGGTGTTGGTCTTGCCGAAGATGATCGCACCGGCCGCGCGCAGCCGCGCAACGGAAGCCTGGTCAGCGGCAGGAACGTGATCCCGGAGCAAAGGGCTGCCATAGGTCGTGCGCAGCCTGGCGGTGTCCTGGGTGTCCTTGAGGAGAACCGGGAGGCCGTGCAGGGCGCCACGATCCTCGCCGCGCAGGATGGCGGCCTCGGCTTCCTTGGCCGCAGCGCGTGCGCCCGGCTCGTCCAGCGTCACGACGGCGTTCACGGCGGGATTGGTCGTGGCGATGCGCGAGAGGCAGGCGTCGAGCAGCTCGACAGGAGAGAGAGCTGGCTCCGCAAATTCGGACAGTAGCTTGAGTGGATTTTCTGCCTGAGAGCGGCGAGGCTTCTTGCCGCGAATCAGGAGCGAAGATGACGAAGAGGAGTCGCCGGACGCATTCTCCGGCATTCAAGGCAAAGGTGGCTTTGGCGGCCGTGAAGGGGGAGAAGACGTTGGCCGAGCTGGCGCAATTGTTTGATGTCCATCCGAACCAGATCACGACCTGGAAGACCCAACTCCTGGAAGGCGCCGCCGGAGTGTTTGGGCAGGACAACGGACCGGCCGAGGCGCCGGTCGATTTGAAGGCGTTACATGCCAAGATCGGCGAGCTTGCGTTGGAGAACGATTTTTTGTCCGGCGCGCTCACCAAGGCGGGCCTGCTGAGCGCAAAGCGATGATCGACCGCGACCATGATCTGTCTGTCGTGCGCCAGGCGAAGGTCCTGAACCTTGCCCGCAGTACGGTTTACTATGAACCTCGGCCGGTTTCGGCCGAGGACCTTGTCTTGATGCGCCGGCTCGATGAGCTGCACCTCGATTATCCCTTCGCAGGGGCGCGCATGCTGCGATCGCTGTTGCAGCGTGAGGGCATGCAGATTGGCCGCCGCCACGTCGCGACGCTGATGAAGCGCATGGGGATCGAGGCGATCTATCGCCGTCCGAACACGAGCAAGCCCGCACCGGGCCACAAGATCTACCCGTACCTATTGCGCGGATTGAAGATCGAGCGGCCGAACCAGGTCTGGGCAATGGACATCAGCTACATTCCGATGCGACGTGGATTCGTCTACCTCGCGGCGGTCGTCGATGTGTTCAGCCGACGGGTGTTGGTCCATCGCGTATCGATCACGATGGAGACGATATTCTGCGTCGAAGCGCTCCAGGAGGCGTTGGCGAAGCACGGCAGGCCCGAGATCTTCAACACGGATCAGGGTAGCCAGTTCACCAGCCTCGACTTCACCGGCGTGCTGCTGGACGCGAACATCGCCATCAGCATGGACGGCAAGGGTGCCTGGCGCGACAACGTGTTCGTCGAGCGGCTGTGGCGCACTGTCAAATACGAGGAAGTCTATCTGCGTGCTTACGACAGCGTGCTCGAGGCGCGAGCATCGATTTCCAAATATCTGGCGTTCTACAACCGAGGACGTCCTCACTCGAGCCTTGACGAACGCACGCCCGACGAGGCTTACTTCGGCGCGCAAACGATGGTGACGGCCGCATGATCGTCGCCAACGATTTTGCTGCGGCTCTGGTCGGGCTTACGCCCTCCCGACGCCACAGCAAAATCGTAAAGCCCCGCCTTCAGCATAACCCGGCAGGAATCCACTTAATTTTCGCGGGGCGCTGTCCAAACAACCGGGGCCAGCTCTGAGATCGCCCGCGCAGCCAGCAGGCGGCGCAGCTCGACGGCGCTGGAATCGCAAAGCCCGGACAATGCCAATCCCTTTCAAATTATGAAAACGATTTAGCATATCGGAAAGTGAGGCCAGCGCACCAATATTCGTCAAACTCGAGCATTTCGTGCACAAATCCTGGCTTAGCTGCCCAACAGGCCGCCAAATGAGGTGATTTAGGGTGTTTTTCGTCGAAAAGATTAGATGGATCGGCCAACAATTTTTCTGCTGCCGTGCTAGGCTTGCTGCATGAGCGAGATCACGACGCCCGAAGGTGCCAATTCCCAGCTCGGCCAGTGCCTTAAGGCCGCCCGCCAGGCGCGCGGCCTGACGCTCAAGCAGGTGGCGGAGCGGACGGGCATGGCGCTCTCGACCCTGTCCAAGGTCGAGAACGGGCTGATGTCGCTGACCTACGACAAGCTGTTGCAGCTCACCTCGGGCATGAAGATGGAAATCGCCGAGCTGTTCAACCCGGCGACTCCGGCGCGCCCCGCGCACGACCGGCCGGTCACCGCCCGGCGCAGCCTCAGTCGGGCCGGGCAGGGGCAGGTGATCAACACGAAGTTCTACACCTACACCTACCAATGCACCGACCTGATCGGCAAACGCATGGTGCCGATCCTGGCCGAGGTCCGCGCGCGCTCGCTGGAAGAGTTCGGCCCGCTGCTGCGCCATGCCGGCGAGGAGTATTTTCTGGTGACGAGCGGCCGCGTCGCTGTCCACACCGAGTTCTACGCGCCGGAGATCCTGGGCGAGGGCGACGGCATCTACCTCGACAGCACCATGGGTCACGCCTACCTCAACGCCGGCGATGCGCCTGCCGCCAAGGGCGTCTGTCTCTGCACCAGCGAAGCGCCTGACCTTTACGACCAGCTCCGCCAGATCGCATCCCGCGACGTGCCGCCGCTCGACGACGACCTGCCGCCGCTTTAGTTCTGCTCCAAGCAATCTCTCCTCATCCTGAAGGAGCCTGCGAAGCAGGCGTCCCGAAGGATCGCCGCGAAAGCTTGGCCTTCATGGTTCGCCCGGCGATGCGCAGCACCGTCCGGAGACGCGCGTTCCGCGCTCCTCGCCATGAGGGTCTGGTAACGCCACCGTTCAACGAAAAACGCCCGGCTTGGCCGGGCGTTTTTGTGTTTGAGCGTTCGGCCTATTCGCCGCCGCCGAAGCGGCGAGACCACCAGCCGGCGCGGCGCGGCTGCGGCGCCGGTGTTTCGACTACGGCCTCCGGTGCCGGCTCGGCCGCGGGAGCGGGCGGCGTAACCTCGGTCGGCACTTGCGCGGCCTCGGCAGCGGGCTCGGGCTGGCTGCTGAAGAAGCTCACTTTTTCACGCACGGTCGAACGACGCCGCGCGGCCTTGTCGCTGTCCGACGTGGACTCATCAGTGGCGGCAGCCTCGGATTGAGCCGGGGCAGGTGCTGCGTCGGCCGGTTCCTCAGGCTGAGGCGCTGCGGGTTGAACGGTCGCTTCGGTCTGCGCGATCGACGGAGTCTCCGGCGTGAAGCCGTCGAAATCGGCGACCGCCTCCGTCGCCTCAGGCGGCGGATTGGCGCTCAGCTCGTCGCTGATCGAACCGGCGAGACCTTCTTCGCCACCGCCACGCCGGCGGCGCCCGCCGCGACGTCCGCGCCGGCGACGGCGCTCGCCGCCGCCCTGGTCTCCGCGGGCCTGGTCGAGCTGCTCCTCGGTCTCTTCGCCTTCCTGCTCCGCGTCGGCTTCCTCGTCGGACTCGCCTGTAGCCAAGGCCGGCTCGGGAACGGTCGGCGCGGCGTCCTCGCGAAGCTCGCCCTCGCGCTGGCCACCGCGGCCGCGACGACGCCGACGGCGCCGACGGCGCTGGCCGTCCTGCTCGGGCGCCGCATCGCCTGCGGCCTGTTCCTCAGTGAGACCCTCGGTCTCGTCGGTCTCGACCTCGGATTCGGTCTCGAGATCGAAACCGTCCTCGTCGTCATAAGCCTCTTCAACCACGGGCGGCGGGCTTGCCGCGGCCTGCGCCGCGAGCAGCGCCTTGGCGGCTTCCAGCGTATGCACCTGCTCGCCGCGGTCGATGACATAGGCCTGCGGCCCGCTGACGGACGGGTCCGCGATGACCGACAGCGTGACCTTGAAGCTGTTCTCGAGGTCACGCAGATGGCCGCGCTTGTGGTTCAGCACATAGAGCGCGACGTCGGTGCGGGTGCGGACCACAAGATTGTGGGTCGCGCCCTTCATCAGGATCTCTTCGAGTCCGCGCAGGAGCTGGAGTGCGACGGACGAAACCGAGCGCACGTGGCCGGTGCCGCCGCAATGCGGGCAGGGATCGGTCGAGCTCTCGAGCACGCTGGCGCGGATGCGCTGGCGCGACATCTCCAGAAGGCCGAAATGCGAGATGCGCCCGACCTGGATGCGCGCGCGGTCCTGCCGGAGGCAATCGGACAGCTTGCGTTCAACCGCACGGTTGTTGCGCTTCTCGTCCATGTCGATGAAGTCGATGACGATCAGGCCGGCGAGGTCGCGCAGGCGAAGCTGGCGGGCGACCTCTTCGGCCGCTTCAAGATTGGTCTTGAGCGCGGTGTCCTCGATATGGTGCTCGCGCGTCGAGCGGCCGGAGTTGACGTCGATCGAGACCAGCGCCTCGGTCTGGTTGATCACGACATAGCCGCCGGAGCGCAACTGCACGGTCGGCGAGAACATCGCATCGAGCTGGCTCTCGACGCCCATGCGCGAGAACAGCGGCTGGCCGTCGCGATACTGCTTTACCGCACTGACATTGGCCGGCATCAGCATCTTCATGAAGTCGCGCGCTTCGCGGTAGCCGCCTTCGCCCGCAACCTGGATTTCGTCGATCTCCTTGTTGTAGAGGTCGCGCAGCGAGCGCTTGATCAGCGAGCCTTCCTCGTAGACGAGGGTCGGCGCCTGCGACTTCAGCGTCAGGTCGCGCACCGTCTCCCACATCCGGATGAGGTATTCGAAATCGCGCTTGATCTCGGGCTTGGTGCGGGAGGCGCCGGCCGTGCGCAGGATGATGCCCATGCCCTCGGGCACGTCGAGATCCTGCACCACTTCCTTCAGGCGCGAACGATCCTGGGCGCTGGTGATCTTCCGGCTGATGCCGCCGCCGCGCGCGGTGTTCGGCATCAAGACGGCATAGCGGCCCGCGAGCGACAGATAGGTCGTCAACGCGGCGCCCTTGTTGCCGCGCTCTTCCTTGACCACCTGCACCAGCATCACCTGGCGGCGCTTGATGACTTCCTGGATCTTGTACTGGCGGCGCGGGCGGAAGGTGCGCTCCGGCACTTCCTCCAGCACGTCGTCGCCGCCGACGGACTCGACGACTTCTTCCTCGGCCTCTTCACCGTCCTCGTCATCGTCGTCTTCATCGGCTGCTTCCGCGGCCTCGGCATGCTGGGCCTCGACGCTCTCGCCAGCGGCGTACACCGCATCGGCCGGTTCAGCGGCGGCCGTCACGGCGTCCGCCAGGGCCTCGGCCTGCGCTTCGGAGGCGGCGGCCTCCTGCGGCCAGGCGACCGCCTCGGTCGTGGTTACGGACTCGGCGTCAAGGGCTGCGACAGGAGCGGGCGTCTCGTGGTCATGATCATGGTCGTGATGATCGTGCTCGCCGTCATGACCATGGTCATCATGATCATGATCGTCATCATGGCCATGATGATGGTCGTCGTGCGCGTGTTCGTCGTGATCATGTTCATCATGATCATGGTCGTCGTGCGCGCTGTGATGCCCAGCGTCGGCGTGCAGATGCTCGCCCTCGTGCGAAGCGCCCTCGGCGTGCTCCGGCAGCGCCTCGCCCTCGACCGGCAGGGCGGCGGGATCGGCACCGGCATCGAGGCCTTCAACGATGTCGCTGCGGACGCGATCTCCGTGACCGCGGCGGCGGGCGTTGCGGTGGCGCGAGCGGCGGCGGTTGTGGGAACGATTCTCGTTCTCCTCCTCGGCCTCGCGATGAGCCTGCTCCTCGGCCTCGATCAGCGCCTGCCGATCGGCAACCGGGATCTGGTAGTAGTCGGGATGGATTTCGCTGAAGGCGAGGAAGCCGTGGCGGTTGCCGCCATATTCGACGAAGGCGGCCTGGAGGGACGGTTCGACCCGTGTGACCTTGGCGAGGTAGATATTGCCGCGCAGTTGCTTGCGTTGCGCGGTCTCGAAATCAAACTCTTCGACGCGATTGCCGCGGACCACGACGACCCGGGTCTCTTCCGGGTGGGTGGCATCGATCAACATCTTGTTGGGCATGTCTTAACTCTTGGCGGCGGCGGGCGCGATTCACCGTGGGCGCGATTAGCGCTGCCGGGTGATGCGACGGTCCACCTGATTCGGGGGTGAGGGGAAGGCCAAAACACCCGCACTCGCGCCGCGCCGAACCGGAAGCCGAGAGGATAACGCGACGCGCGGAAATTTCGCTCCGCAATGTCGCGAATTGTCTCTCAGTTTTGGTCGGCACAGTCTGGCGCATCAAGCGTCGGCCCGTATGAAACATTGGGCGGCGAGCGCGCCGCCCCTTAATCAGTTGCTGCTGGCCAGGGTGTGGCGCGAAACCGCTCTCCCCTTGGGAACACGGCCGGTCCTTGGGATTAAGGAACCGGGTTACGGGCTACGCCGCCTGTCAAAGCCGTCCCTGGAAATTGGTGGTAACCTGGGACCGGCGCCACCGGAGCCTTGACCCGTCCAACCTCGCTGCCGCGCGCCGCGCTGGCCGTGAAGGAGGGGGGAAAACGCTGGAATCCTCAAACCTTGAGAGTTCCGGCGCTGCACCGGGAGGCTGAGAGCGACGCAACCGGAAATATTGGCCGTCAGCAGTTCGTACATACGAGGAATGCGCCCTTGGTGCAAGGGAGCGTCGGGCGAGCGTCGCGCGCCGGTCACACTTGGCGAGATTTGGTTATTTCGTCATTAAGGACTGATTCACGCTGTGGTTCTATTGCGTTAGAAGAGCTGCTCGGAGGCACGGAATCGGTGGCGAGCCGCGCAAATCATCTGATTTTGCTGGGATGTGCGCTGTTTTGCGCCGCGGCATTGCCGTGCTCTGATTCCAGGCCCGTCGCGGCCGCGGAAAGCCAGCCGCAAGCGGCCGTTTCGGGGTCGAATTTCCCGGTTGTCTCGGCGGCGCGTCTGGCTGGGGACGTCAGGCAGACCCGACTCATTCTTGATCTCGACCAGACCGTTACGTTCCGGGCTTTCACCCTGGCCGAGCCATACCGGGTGGTGGTCGATGTTCCCCAGATCAATTTCCAGCTTCCCGCCGGCACCGGGGCGGCTGGGCGCGGGCTCGTCAAGGCGTTTCGCTACGGTCTCGTGATGCCGGGCGGCTCGCGAATCGTGCTCGACCTCGCAGGCCCCGCCAAGATCGCCAATTCCTACGTGCTCGAGGCCGCCAACGGCCAGCCGGCCCGGCTGGTGCTGGAGCTGGAGGAGGTCGATCGCGCTGCTTTCGTGCAGTCGGCGGCACCGGAAAGCCGGGCCGCTCTGCACCCGGCGACAACGGATGCTCCTCCGGCGCCAGCGGCGCCCGAACCAGCCCAGCAAAAAACCGCAGCGCCGACGGATTCGCGTCCCGTGGTGGTGATCGATCCCGGCCATGGCGGCATCGACAACGGTACGCAGTCGAGCGGCGAGAGTGAAAAGAACCTGGTGCTGGCCTTTGGCCTGGCGCTCCGCGACCGGCTGGAGAAGACGGGCAAGTACCGCGTGGTCATGACACGGGACGACGACACCTTCATCCCGCTCAACGACCGCGTCAAAGTCGCCCGTTCCATCAATGCCGCGCTGTTCGTCTCGATCCACGCCGACGCGCTGCCGCGTGGGGAGGGCGATGCCCAGGGCGCCACCATCTACACGCTGTCGGACAAGGCCTCCGACGCGCAAGCCGAGCGGCTGGCCGAAGCCGAAAACAAGGCCGACGCTATTGGCGGGGTCAATCTGTCCGATGAACCGGCCGACGTCGCGGACATCCTGATCGACCTTGCCCAGCGGGAAACCCGCACCTTTTCAAACCGTTTCGCCCGCCTTTTGATGGGCGAGATGAAGACGACGGCACGGATGCACAAGCATCCCCTGAAGTCGGCAGGCTTCCGGGTGCTGAAGGCGCCTGACGTGCCCTCGGTGCTGGTCGAACTGGGTTATGTCTCCAATAAAGGGGACCTTGAGCATCTGGTCTCCGAGAGCTGGCGTTCCCGGACTGTGACGTCGATGGCCCAGGCCATCGACGCCTTTTTGGCCAAGCGGCTCGCGACCGCCGGATCCGGCAATTGACAAGGGAGTTTTGGCTGGCCGCGCAAAGCCCTAGTTTGGCCACAGCGGGCGCTTTATAAAAACCGCGGATGGGGGCAGGAATCGACACCCCCTTCGGCAAGCGTGTTAGGGCTACAGGCCCAGCGAAGCTCTTAAGTGGTGTAATCTGGTACGCCGGTGAATTCGCGATTTGAGGAAGGCGCCTTTTGCCGGCGCCAAGAATCGTTTCATGGATCGTTCCGTGGGTCGTTCCATGGGTTGTTCAAGGTTTGAACGGATAAACAGATAATGCGCTTGCTGATACGGTTCATGGGCTTCCTGTTCGCCGCGGGAACCGTGGTGTTCCTGGTGGGCGTCGGGGCCATGGCTGGCCTGATCTGGCATTTCTCGAAGGACTTGCCGGACTACTCTCAGCTTCAGGATTATGAACCGCCGGTGATGACCCGCGTGCACGCGGTCGACGGCTCGCTGGTTGGCGAATACGCCAAGGAGCGCCGGCTGTATTTGCCGATCCAGGCGGTGCCGAAGCTCGTGATCAACGCCTTCCTCGCCGCCGAGGACAAGAATTTCTACGAGCATGGCGGCATCGACTACACCGGCATGGCGCGCGCCGGGCTGGTCTATCTCCAGAACTACGGCTCCAACCGCCGTCCGCAGGGCGCCTCCACGATCACCCAGCAGGTCGCCAAGAACTTCCTCCTGACGAACGAAGTGTCGTTCGCCCGCAAGATCAAGGAAGCCTTGCTGGCGATGCGGATCGAGAAGACCTACTCCAAGGACAAGATCCTCGAACTGTATCTGAACGAAATCTATCTCGGCCTCGGCGCCTACGGCATTGCCGCGGCCTCGCTCGTCTATTTCGATAAGTCGGTGAACGAGCTGACGGTCGCGGAAGCGGCCTATCTGGCGGCGCTGCCCAAGATGCCGGCGACGCTGCATCCGGTGCGCAACCGGGACCGCGCCATCGAGCGCCGCAACTACGTGATCGACCGCCTCCAGGAAAATGGCTGGATCAAGCAGGCTGACGCCGAGAAGGCGCGCAAGGAGCCGCTGGCCGTGACCAACCGCTCCAACGGCGCCCACACCTTTGCCGGCGAATATTTTGCCGAGGAAGTCCGCCGCGACATCTTCGAGCGCTATGGCGAAAAGAAGCTCTACGAGGGCGGCCTCTCGGTGCGCACCACGCTCGACCCGAAGATCCAGGTCATGGCCCGCAAGACCATGGTCACCGGCCTCGTGAACTATGACGAGCAGCAGGGCTATCGCGGCGCGATCAGCAAGCTCGACATTTCCGGCGACTGGGGCGTCAAGCTCGCCGACATCAAATCGCTCTCAGACATTTCGCCCTGGCGCATGGCCGTGGTGCTGGAGACCAGTGACCAGTCGGCGCGCATCGGCTTCCAGCCGGCGCGCGAGCTCGGCGGCGCCGTCAGCAAGCAGCGCGAGACTGGCATCGTCACGCTCGACGGTGTGAGATGGGCGAAGGCCGCCTCGGGCCCCTCGAAGGGCAAAGCGGCAACGGCGGTGTCGCAGGTGCTTCAGCCCGGCGACGTGATCTATGCCGATCCGCTCTACAGCAAGGAGGGGCAACCGGTCGAAGGCCAGTACCGCCTCCGCCAGATCCCCGAAGTGTCGGGCGCGATGGTTGTGATGGACCCCTGGACCGGCCGCGTGCTCGCGATGGTCGGCGGCTTCTCGTTCGACCAGAGCCAGTTCAATCGCGCCACACAGGCCTATCGGCAGCCGGGCTCGTCGTTCAAGCCGATCGTCTATTCGGCAGCGCTCGATAACGGCTATACGCCGTCGACCGTCGTGGTCGATGCGCCGATCGAAATCGACCAGGGGCAGGGCGGCGGCGTCTGGCGGCCGGAAAACTTCTCCAACGGCAAGTACCAGGGGCCGGTGACGCTGCGCAACGCGCTGCGGCTCTCGCTCAACACCGTGACCGTGCGGCTCGCGCAGGACATCGGCATGCCGTTGATCGGCGAATATGCGCGCCGGTTCGGCGTTTATGACGAGCTGCCGAACTATCTCTCCTACGCGCTCGGCGCCGGCGAGACGACGGCGATGCGGATGGTCACGGCCTATTCGATGATCGCGAATGGCGGGCGCCGCGTGAAGCCGACCTTGATCGACCGCATCCAGGACCGCTACGGCCACACCATCTTCAAGCACGACCAGCGTGAATGCCGCGGCTGCGATGCACCGGGCGGCTGGAAGAGCCAGGCCGAGCCCCAGCTGGTCGACCGCCGCGAGCAGGTGCTCGACTCCATGACGGCCTATCAGATCACCGAGCTGATGGAAGGCGTCGTCCAGGCCGGTACCGCCACCGTCGTCAAGGAAGTCGGCAAGCCGATCGCCGGCAAGACCGGCACCACCAACGAGGCCAAGGATGCCTGGTTCGTCGGCTTCTCGCCGGACATCGCGGTCGGCATCTATATGGGCTACGACAAGCCGCGCCCGCTCGGTAAGGGCAACGCGGCAACCGGCGGCCATCTGGCGGCGCCGATCGCGCGCGATTTCCTCAAGCTCGCGCTCGCCGACAAGCCGGCAGTTCCGTTCAAGGTTCCGGCCGGCATCAAGCTGATCCGCGTCGTCGCCAAGACCGGCATGCGCGCTGGCCCGGGCGAGACCGGCGGCACGATCCTGGAAGCCTTCAAGCCCGGCACGGCGCCGCCGGATAACTACTCGGTCATCGGGGTCGCCGATGCCGACGGCCGTGGCCAGCAGCAGGCGCCGCCCGATTCTGGCTTCTTCATGCGGCCCGGCACCGGCGGGCTCTATTAGGCCCCAGGATAAGACGGATGAGCGGCGGGCCGGCGGTTGCGCTTTGCAGCCGCCGCCGCTACATCCCCATTTCATTCGAACGCGGACAATTCCGCGAGACCAGAGAACGACATGCGCGCCGAAATCGAACGGTTGGTAGAAGAGATCAAGCAGTCAGTCGGGCTGCTGAGGAGGCATCTTTGACGTCGAGAAATCGACGGCGCGCCTCGCTGAGCTGAACAAGCTCGCAGAAGATCCCAATCTCTGGAACGATCCGCAGAAAGCCCAGAAGCTGATGCAGGAGCGCACCTCGCTGGAGGATGCGCTGTCGGGCATCGGCAAGGTCGAGCAGCAGCTCGAAGACGACGTCGGCATGATCGAGCTCGGCGAGGCCGAGGGCGACGAGGGCGTGGTCGCCGAGGCTGAGGCTGCGCTCAAGAACCTGAAAAAGGAAGTCGCACGGCGCGAGCTCGAGGCTCTGCTCTCGGGCGAGGCCGACCGGTTCGATTCCTATCTCGAGGTCCATGCCGGTGCCGGCGGCACTGAGAGCCAGGACTGGGCGCAGATGCTCCTGCGCATGTACACGCGCTGGGCCGAGACGCACGGCTTCAAGGTCGAATATCTCGAGGAGTCCGAGGGCGAAGAGGCCGGCATCAAGTCCGCGACCATCCAGGTCTCCGGCCACAACGCCTATGGCTGGCTGAAGACGGAGGCCGGCGTGCATCGTCTGGTGCGCATCTCGCCGTTCGATTCCAATGCACGGCGGCACACCTCGTTCTCGAGCGTGCAGGTGTTTCCCGTCATCGACGACAGCATCAAGATCGACATCAAGGAATCCGACGTACGCACCGACACGATGCGCTCGGGCGGCGCCGGCGGCCAGCACGTCAACAAGACCGAATCCGCGGTCCGTCTCACGCATATCCCGACCGGAGTCGCCGTGGTCTGCCAGGCCGGTCGTTCCCAGCACAAGAACCGTGCGCAGGCCTGGGACATGCTGCGCGCGCGTCTTTACGAAATCGAGCTGAAGAAGCGCGAGGAGAAGGCCGCCGCCGACCAGGCCGCCAAGACCGATATCGGCTGGGGCCACCAGATTCGCTCCTACGTGCTCCAGCCCTACCAGATGGTGAAGGATCTGCGCACCGGCGTGCAGACGTCGGACACGTCGGGCGTGCTCGGCGGCGATCTCGACGAGTTCATGGCGGCAACGCTGGCGCAGCGTGCCTTCGGCACCACCACCGGCGAGATCGAGGACGTCGACTAGCCATGCCCCGCATCGCCTTCATTGGGCTTGGACGGATGGGCCACGGCATGGCCGGCCGCTATCTCGATGCCGGCTTCACCGTGTCGCTCTGGAATCGCAGCAAGGCCAAGGCGGAAGACCTGATCGCGCGCGGCGCGCGCTGGGCGACCTCGCCCGAAGATGCCGCGATCGATGCGGACGCCGTGGTCACCATGGTCGCTGACGATGAAGCGTCGCGCGCGGTCTGGCTCGGTCCGAATGGCGCGGCGAAGACGACAAAGTCCGGCACCATCGCGATCGAGTGCTCGACGGTCTCGTACGATCATGCGCGCGAGATGGCGCGCGAATTGAACGGGCGCGGGCTCATCTACATCGACTGCCCCGTAACTGGCCTGCCGGATGCGGCAGCGGCAGGAAAGCTGACTTTGCTGGTCGGCGCTGACAGCGCCGATCTCGAACGCGCCCGGCCGTTCCTCGAGCCGATCGGCTCGACCATCCGCCATTTCGGCGCGGTTGGCTCCGGCACGGTTTACAAGCTCATCAACAACCTCCTGGGCGCGATCCAGATCGCAGGCCTTGCCGAAGGTCTTGCGATCGCCGAGCAGGCCGGGCTCGATATGAATCTGGTGCTGGAGTCGATCCAGGCCGGTGTCGCCGCAAGCCCGCAGGTGGTGCGCCATTCCAAGCGCATGGTCGCGCGCGATTTCAGTGGCGCGACGTTCACGTCAGCGCTGCGGCACAAGGATGCGGACTACGCGGTGAAGCTCGCCGAAAGCCTGCTCGCCGACAAGCCGCTGGTCGGCCGCGCGGCCGTGGACGCCTATGCGCGCGCGAAGGCCGTGATGCCCGACGATGACGAGGGCAGGATGATCGAGCTCGTGTCGCGGCCGAAATAGGCCTGCTCTTTCCCAATCGGAAATCGGGTGGCAATGGCTGTGGTTCCGGAGTAGGCGGTCCGTTCAATCGCGAAAGCGGGACACGATGATTGCCAACGACAACCGGATCGACACCCGTGATTGGTCGCTCCTCGGCGTGCTCTCCATTCTCTGGGGCGGCTCGTTCTTCTTCAACGGCGCCGCGCTGCGCGAGCTGCCGCCGTTCACCCTCGTTTTCCTCCGGGTTATGATCGGCGCGTCCCTGCTGCTACCGTTGCTGCGGCCCTACAAGATCGGATCCCCGAGCGGCGTCGCCGGCTGGAGGACGTTCTTTGCGATCGGGCTGCTCAACAACGTTGTTCCATTCTCGCTGATCGTGGTCGGCCAGACCTTCATTCCGAGTGGGTTGGCGTCGATCCTGAATGCCACCACGCCGCTGTTCACCGTGATCGTGATGGCGGTGGCGGGCGAGGAGACGTTGCAGATGCGGCGCGTCGCCGGCGTCGCTTTGGGGCTCGTCGGCGTGGTCATGCTGAGAGGATGGGGCGTCGAGGCAAGGACGGGGCAGGGCCTCGGCATTTTGCTGTGCCTCGGCGGCGCCTTCAGCTATGGCCTCGCGGCGCTGGCGGCACGTCGATTGCTGAAGGACTCGCCGCCGCTCGGGACGGCAACCTTTCAGCTGCTGGCTTCGACCGTGATGATGGCCATTATCGCCGGTGCGATCGAACAGCCATGGCGACTTCCGATGCCTGATGTAACGACCTGGCTTGCGGTGCTCGGCCTTGCGGGTCTGTCGACGGCGCTTGCCTATATCGTCTTCTTCCAGATCCTGCGACGTTCGGGCGCGACCAATGTCATGCTGGTGACGTTGCTCATTCCCGTGACCGCCATTCTTCTTGGCTGGCTCGTGTTGGACGAGCCGGTCTCGCTGCGCGAGATCGCGGGGGCGCTTGTCATCGGCAGCGCATTGCTGGTGATCGACGGACGTGTGCTGAATTTGTGGCGCCGCTGTTCAGCGGCGTTCGGCTCTTAGCGTCATGCCGCCGGCAACGCCGACGCCGAGGACGTAAATCCAGCCCGCATGAAAATCGAACAGATGCGAGTTCAGCAACGAGCTCGTCATGTTCTGCACGACGACGACGAGCCCGATCCATGCCGCAAGGCCGTCGCCGGTGAACAGCGAGAGGTGGACGAGCCACATCGCGTAGAGTAGGACGACGCCGAGCAATCCCCACTGCATGGCGACGTTGAGGGTCTGGTTGTGGGGATTGTTGACCACTTCGGCCTCGAGGCCGCTCTGTCCCGCGGCAGCACGCTCGAACTGCCGCTTGATCGAGCCGGTGCCGTGGCCGAGCAGGGGTGCCTGCGCAAAGGCGGCGATCGCCTTGCGCCAATAGGTCAGCCGCTGCGCGGTGGAGGCGTGGCTGATGTCCTCGTGTCCATGCTGGTATTCAACGGCGACATCGGTGATCCGCTGACGCAGATACGGCGACGTCGTCCAGGCGACAAGGCTCGCCGCCACAGTGCCCGCCAGCAGCAGCATGGCAGCGCGCCTGCCCAGATAACGCCAGGCAAATAAAGCCAGCAGCACGCCCATGCAGAGCAGCGCAGTGCGGGCGGAGGCGACGAACAGCATGTTGGTGACGAACAGCAGGATCAGCGCGACGCAGCCAAATGCCGCGGCCAGCCGTCGCTCACGCCAGAACGTCAGCGTCGGCAGCGCGAGCGCAAAGGCGCACAGCGTGAATTCCTGGCTCTGGTCGATGTAGTTCTTGACGGGTACGCCGGCCGATGCCGTCGCGGCGATCTTCCATGCGGGGTGGAACAGCACGATCCAGGAGAACACCGCGAGCGCGGCGCACGAGACGAGAAAGGTCGCGAGGACCCACGTGCCGCGCTCCGAGCGGCGGACGTGATAGAGCAGCGGCGGAATGATGACGAGCTTTGCAACCGGCTTGATTGCGTGCAGCCGGTCGGCCCAGGCGGCGTCGGACCAGAGGGTGCCGAGGAGCGCGAGCCCCAGGATAACGAATGGCAGGGCGAAGGCCGGCTGCTTCAGGAAGCCCGCATACTCTCGCCAATCGATGGTCGGCACGAGGACGAGCAGCCACAGGCCGACGAAGATCGACGGCAGCGAGGTCGACCACGGCAGCGACGCCGCGATCATCGCGGCGAGCAGGTCTGCGCCGTGCATCAGCCTTGCGGTGTTGCGTGAGGGCGCAAGCACGCCGCGCGTGTGGGCGGCGAGGGCCGCGCCGTGTTCGGCTGCTTCGACGGTCATGACGAGGCGCCTATTGCGCAGCCATCATGCTTTCGGCGGGCCGATACTGGCCGAGAAAGTCGCGGGCCTGGGTCTGATAGCCGAAGCGCTCGGCAAGCTCGCCGCGGCGGTCCCTGATGTCGCGGCGGCATTCCTCCTGCCGCGCGATGACGCGCGTGACGGAGGCGCGGATCGACTCGGCCGAGAACGGATCGAAATAGTCGGCGAGCTCGCCCGCGACTTCGCGAAACACGGCGATGTCGGAGCAGAGCACGGGCGTGTTCGCCGCGAGCGCCTCGATGATCGGCACGCCGAACCCTTCGGCGAAGCTCGGCATGATCAGGCCGTGCGCCTCGGCGATCAGGGTTGCTTTCTCATGCTCGTCGACATAGCCGGCAAAGCGGATGTTGGGCGGCAGGTTGCGCATCTGCGGGGCAAGGCCGGCATAGCCGATCACGACGAGATCGGCCTGAGGCATGCCGCGGAAAGCGCGGATCACGGTGGCGACGTTCTTGCGCGGTTCGTTGGAGACTATGACCACGAAGCTCGGCCGCCCCGGACGCCCAGACGGGGCTGGCAGTTGCAGGACATCCGGGGCGTCGAACTGCGTGCGGGGGTAGACGACCCTCGCAGGCAGATGGGCAAATTGCGGCAACAGTTCCCTGAACCGCATCATGCTGTAGTTGGAGACGAAGGCGAGCTCGTCGGCTTGGCTCAGGCTCGTCAGGAGGCGAGACAGGAACAGGCGCGTCGCGACGTCGCTGAGCTTGAGATCGGTGAGCGGCAAGAGGTCGTGGACCACGCAGATCACCTTGGCGCCGGGCTTGCGCTTGATCGCGACGCGGGTCGGCGTATCCACGAGGATGACGTCGTAGTCACGGGCGTCGATCCGCGGCGGCGGCAGCAGGAAGAGGGCCGAGGAGTCCTGATAGCTGTAGAAGCCGGCTTCGAGCTGGAAATCGCGGAACAGCTCAAGATGACGCAGATCCGGTGGGATGTATTCGAGCGCGGCGCTCTTGTTCTCGATCAACCGCGTGCTCATCCCGCGCAGGCCGATCGCCCGCAGGAAGCAGAGGGCGTATTCCCACGACGTCGCCATGTCGATCCGGTGCCGGATCCAGCCGAACAGGCGACGCAGGCCGCCATGGCTGCGCATCATCGGCTCGCTCATGTTGACCTCGTCGAGGTAACGGTACAGCGCCAGGAGCTCGATGTTGCGCGCTTGCCTTGGAAACAGCCCGGTGCGCCGCTCGCGTCCACGCAGCTTGCGATAGCGGCGCGTGGTCTCGACGAGCAGCGTCAGCTCGTGGCCGTCGGCTTCGAGCGAGCGGATCAATTCGCGGGTGAAGTGGAAGATGCCGCGTTTGTGGTTGGGCTCGCCGAGCGCCTCGGAGACGACCAGAATACTCTTCTTCATGCGCGTATCTCGCGGAGCTCGAATGGATGTGCGGCTGGCGGTTCGACGGCGATCGTCGAGGCGACGCGTCCGTGATCGAGGTTGATGATGGTGGAGCAGGTGCGGCGCAGCAGCGGCTGGTCGTGGGAGGCAATGATCACGATCGCGGCCTGCGAGACCAGCTTGAGCAGCCGGGCCTGCGCCTTGACCGAGAAATTCTCGTCGACGACGCTGAGCCATTCGTCGAGCAACAGGATGTCGGCCGGGAAGGCCGTGGCGGTCGCAAACAGCACACGCATCAGCATGCCGGAGGAGAACATCCGCAGCGGCAGCCGCTGCATCCGTTCCTCGAGCTCGGTGAAGGCCCAGATCTCGTCGATGATCGCGCGGGTCGGTTTGCGCCCGGAGATCCGCAGCAGGAGTGCGATATTGTCCTCCGCCACGAAGTCCAGGTTGACGCCGGCATTGAGGCCGAGCAGGGGCACGATGTTGCCCGTGATCGCGACGCTGCCGCTGCTCGGCGGATAGACGCCGGCAATGAGGCGGAGAAGCGTCGACTTGCCCGAGCCGTTCGGCCCGGCAAGACCGATGCGTGCGCCGGCCTCGGCCTCGATCGTGATGTTGTCGACGGCGCGGATGATCCGCATGCCGCCTTGCTCGCGAATGAGATGGCCGAGCAGGCGGCGCTTGAGCGAGTAATCGTAGGCGCCGTAGAGGGGATAATCGAGACTGACGTTACGCAGGTTGATCGAGGCCATGAGACTAGATCCAGAAGGCCGCTTTGCGCAGCTGGACCAACGTCAGCCAGCTTGCGAGCGTCAGCACGGCAAGGCACGCCAGCACGTAGACGATGCTGAGGGTGTCGACATGGCCACCCACCAGAGGCTCGCGCCACACCGCGAACAGATGGGTCAGCGGATTGAGCCGCATGATGGTCGAGCGGTGATTGATCATCTCCGTCGACCAGATCACGGGCGAGGAGAGGAAGCCGAGCATTAGCGAGGATTCGATGATCGGCTTGAGGTCGCGATACCGCGTCGCCATGGCGCCGAGCACCAGGCTCAGCGCGAAGGTGCAGGCGATGAAGAGCAACAGCCCCGGCAGGGCGGCGAGTGCGTGGGAGAGATCGCGCGGGGTCAGCACCAGCCAGAGGATCAGCGGCACGCAGGCATTGTGGAGCGCGAACAGCGCCTGGCGGAAGGTGCATTGCAGGAGGAAGATCACCGGCGGCAGCGCGCGGTCGCGGATCAGGCTCGCCGAGCCCTGTAACGCCGTGGTGGCGTCGAGCACGACGCTGTTGAGGAAGGTCCAGGCTGTCATCGACAGCGCGAGCATGGGTAGCCGCGCCAGCACGCCGGCGTTGGACATCTGGCCGATCACCGAGCCCAGCACAGCGACTACGATCGCCATCTGCAGCGACATCCAGAACGGGCCGAGCAGCGAGCGCACATAGCGATGGCGCATGTCGGACCAGGCCAGCGCGCCCGCGATCCTGACGACGTCGAGCCAGCCCGGCGTGGCAGACGGGGCCGGGGCGGTGCGGCTTGCGCTCGCGGCAAGCGCCTCGGCGTACACCATCTCCATGCCGTTCTTGAAGGCCGCGGCGGAGTAGCGCGTGGCCGCGCGCGTCCGCGCGGCAAGGCCCATGCGGCGGCGGCGTTCGGGATCGCGGATCAGGGTGTCGATGGCGTCGCCAAGCGCTGTGGCATCGCCGGGCGGCACGGTGATCGCCTCGATACCGTCGCGCGCGACATGCGGCACGGCCGTATCGAGCGCCGTGTTGACCACGGGCCGGCCCGCCGCCATCGCCTCGAGCTGGACGAGCCCGAAGGTCTCGGCGTTGGTCACCGACGGCATCACGAACACGTCGGCGATGCACATCAGCTTGACGCGCTCGCAATCGGGCACGGAACCGAGCAGGCGGACGCGGTCGCCAACGCCGAGCTCGGCGATCAGCTGCTCGAGCCGCGCGCGCTCGGCACCTTCGCCGATGATCCAGGCCTCGAAATTCCGCCCCTGTGCGGCGCGGATCAGCACCTCAAATCCCTTGTAGGGAACGAGCCGCCCGCAGGCGAGCACGAGCCGTCCGCGATCGTTGACGTGCTCGGGATCGATTCTCGGCCAGTCATATTTCGTGGTGTCGATGCCGAACGGCACGACGTGGCACTTGTCGGCGAATTCCCGCAGCAGCGGCGTGGTGTCGACCAGCACGCGGTCGGAGACGATGATGGTGGTCGCTTGGCGCAGCGTCCGGCGCATCAACGGTTCGATGAACCAGCGCAGGCCCGCATGGGTGACGATGTCGGCATGCCAATGCACGACCAGCGGCCGCTTGCGGCGGAAGCCGAATGCCAAGAGGAGGTCGGCAAGCGGGAACGGTGCGTGCAGCGCCAGCAGGTCGTGCTGTGCGATCTTGCGCCACAGGCGCCAGGGATAGGTCGGCGCGGCCGGCAGCGAGAGCACGTCGCCGAATGAGTGCACGCGCTCCACGGCGACGTCGTTGACGACGATATTGCGGCGTTGCTCGGCGGATTTCGAGCAGACCAGCACGGCGGAGGTGAAGGCATCCTTCAGGCTCGCGCAGATGTCGCGGATCACCGTGAGCGTGCCGCCGAACAGGTCGGGATAGTAGACCTTGAAGATATGAAGAACCGACGGGCGGGTGGGTTCGCTGACAGGGGGCATGTTGCTCGTCCTGCTCCGCTCAGCCGGCCAGGAGGGCGGCAACGAAGGGCACCGCAAGCGTCGAGATGAAGATCACGCCGCGCACGAGTGCGGGCAGCATCGGCTCGACCGCGCCGGCGCGGCGTCGGCCGAGATGTGCGGAAATCATGCTGGAATTGCAGACCAGGCGGTCAGGCATTGGGTCAACTTTCCCTTTCGAGTCGTGCCCTCAGTTGCGTCTCGTATATGTGGGAAAAGTTACCACGTCAACGTGGCAAACGAAAAAAGTGGGATTGTGTCCCACGCGGGGCGCCGTTACAATTCAGACATGAATTCCAAGCCCGGGTCCAAGGCGGCGGATAAGCCGGCTGCACCACAGCCGAACGCCGCGGCAAAGCTGCACGCGCCCCTGGCGCGGCTGCTGCGCCCGTTGGTGCGCCTGTGCATCCGCAGCGGCATGACCTTTCCGGCGCTGGCGCAATTGCTCCGCGAGCTGTTCGTCAACGTCGCCGAGCACGATTTCGCGCTCGAAGGCAAGGAGCAGACCGACAGCCGCGTCAGCCTGCTCACGGGAATCCATCGCAAGGAGGTGTCGCGGCTGCGCGGCGCCGGCGCGCCCGTGCATGAGGCGCCGGCGGCGGTGTCACTGACCAGCGCCGTGATCGCGCGCTGGCTGGCGGCGCCCGAATTCACCGATGCGAAGGGTGAGCCGCTGCCGCTGCCGCGCACGGCCGCAGGCGAGGCTCCCTCGTTCGAGCAGCTGGTCGCTTCCGTGACCAAAGACGTCCGTCCCCGCGCGGTGCTCGACGAATGGCTCGATCGCGAGCTCGTGACCATCAACGGCGATGACGAGATCGAGCTGGTCGAAGCGGCCTTCGTTCCGCGCGGCGAGGACGACAGCAAATGGCACTATCTCGGCCGCAACCTGCACGACCATATCGCTGCGGCGGCTGAGAACGTCTCTGGGCCCGCACCGCGGTTCCTCGAACGCGCGGTGCATTACAACGGCCTGTCGCCAAAACTTGCAAAACGGCTCGAGGCGCGCTCGCGCGAGCTTGCGATGGAGGCGCTCAAGACCGCCAACCGTGAGGCGAATCGCGCGCTCGCCAAGGACAAGGGCGGCGATGCCCGCTGGAATTTCGGCATCTACATTTATTGCGAGGACGTCGAGGAGGAGAGCGACGGCAGCGGCGAGGGCGGTCGCTCATGACCACGCCGCCGCGCATATCCCGCCGCCTGCTGCTCGCGGGATTCTGGCTCGCCGGAACGGCCGCCGCCTGGGCGCAAACCAGGCGCGGCACCGACCAGGGCATCGGCGGCACCGGAATCCGCCGCGGCGATGATCAGGGCATCGGCGGCACCGGAATCGTCGGCGTGATCCAGCGTTTCGGCAGTATCTACGTCAATGGCGAGCGCGTCGCTTACGCGGCCGACGTGCCGGTGCGGATCGACGGCGAGCAGACGACGACCAAGAGCTTGCGCATCGGACAGCTCGCGCGCGTGGTCGCCGTCCGGCAGCCCGATGGCACGCTGGCGACGCGCAGCATCAATATTGCCAGCGAGGTTGCGGGCCCGATCGAAGCAGTGAAGGGCAACGAGATCACCGTGCTCGGCCAGAAGGTGCAGTCGAGCGGCCAGGAGAGCTGGCGCCGCGTCGGCACGCATGTGGCCGTGTTCGGGCTGCGCCGCACCGACGGAACGATCGTCGCAAGCCTCGTCGAGCAGCGTGGCAATGCCACCGCGCGGGTCTCCGGTCTGGTCGAGCGCGGTCCTGACGGGCTGCATATCGGCGGCCTGCGGCTGAACGGTGCCGATGTGGCCCTGGTCGGCCAGCGCGTTCAGGTCGAGGGCAGCGCGAGCCAGGGCACGCTTCAGGTCGCGCACGCCCGGGTCGACGATTTCTCGGATCTCGCCGGCGCAAGCCGGCTATCGGTCGAGGCCTATGTGCAGCGCGCCGGCGCCAATCTGCAGCTCGGCTCCGGCCTTGTCGCCCATGATGGCTCGCGATTTGGGCCGAGCGCGGGCGAGGCTCGGGTGGTGCTGAACGGCGTGCTCGATCGCGCGCGCGGCTTGCAGGTCGAATCGGTGAAGGCCGTCACGCAGTTCCCGGGGTCGTCGCTGCAGGGACCGGCCAGCCCGCCTGGCTCTGGCGGCCGCTCGCCGGGCGGCTCGATCCTGCATCCGGGAAGCAGCACGCCCGGTTCGCCGAGCGGCCAGCCCGGCGCGCCTGGTGGTGCCCCTGGTTCGAGCCCTGGTTCGGCTCCCGGCTCCGGTCCATCGGGCCCGAGCGGTCCGTCCGGTCCAGGCGGCCTTGGCTCACCCGGGGGTCCCACGGGGCCCGGCGGTGGCGGATTCGGTGGTCCCGGTGGCGGGATGGGTGGCGGCAGGCGCTAGCCGCGAACGTGAGAGCGCCCTAACGCGCCCTTGAGAGAAACGAGCGCAACCGCTCGTGATTGGGATCATCGAGGACCTCGGCGGGCGGACCGCTTTCGACGATCTGGCCCTTGTCGAGAAACCAGACGGTGTCCGCGACCTCGCGGGCAAAACCGATCTCGTGCGTGACGACCACCATCGTCATGCCGTTCTGCGCCAGTGACTTCATCGCCCGCAGCACCTCGCCGACCATTTCCGGATCGAGCGCGCTGGTCGGCTCGTCGAACAGCATGACGTCCGGATCCATCGCCAGCGCGCGTGCGATCGCAACGCGTTGCCGCTGCCCGCCGGAAAGGCGGGACGGCAAGGTGTCGGCCTTGTCTGCCAGCCCGACGCGGTCAAGCTCGGTCATGGCGCGCTCTCTGGCCGCCGCCTTGCGCATTTTTCGCAGGCGCTCCAGCCCCAGCGTGATGTTGCCGAGAACAGTGAGATGCGGAAACAGGTTGAACGCCTGGAACACGAATCCGACGCGCTGGCGCAGACGGTTGATGTCGACGCCACGCCCCGCGACATCGACGCCCTCGAACAGGACTTGTCCGCCTTGAATGTCTTCCAGGCGCGTCACCGTACGAATGAGCGTGGATTTGCCGGAGCCCGATGAGCCGAGCAGCGTGACGACCTCTCCGCGCTTCACCTCGCCGGTCACGCCGGCCAACACCTGGTGCTGGCCAAACCATTTGTCGACGGCCTCGAAGCGGATCATGGCTGCCCTCACGCCGGCTGAACGCCGAGCCCACCGCGTTCGGCGGCCAGCCGTCGTTCCAGCCAGCGCGCCGCCGATGTCAGGGTGAAGCAAAGCGTGAAATAGGTCAGCGCCAGCAAGCCGTAGACCTCGAACGGCTGCGTCATGAGCTGGTTGTTGACCTGGCTCGCCGCAAAGGTCACCTCGTTGGCGCTGATCACATAGCCGAGCGAGGTCTCCTTGATGGTGGAGACGAACTGGCTGACCAGGCTTGGCATCATGTTGTGCAGGACTTGCGGCAGGATGACCTTGAAGGTGGTCGGAACGTAACCGAGGCCAAGGGCCTTTGCCGCTTCGGTCTGGCCTTTCGGCAGGCCTTCAATCCCGGCGCGGATGATCTCCGACAGATAGCTCGCCTCATAGACGACGAGCGCGAAGAGCAGCGTCTCGACGCCTCCGACCGTACGTCCGATCAACAGCGGCAGCGCGAAATAGGTCCAGAAGATGAACATGATCAGCGGCAAGCCGCGCACGACGTAAACCACGGCGGTCGCCGGTCCGCGAAGCCAACGATGCGAGCTGAGACGCGCCAGCGCCAGCGCAATCGCGACGGGAAAGCTGAGGGATAGACCAGCGACCGCGAGGAACAGCGTCATGGCGAGGCCGCCGATGGGGCCGTGCGGGTATTGCCCGATCAGGAACAGAAGCCAGTTGTCCTCGAGGATCTGCAGCATCAGCGCAACTCGAGTTTCAGCCGCCGGTCGGCGAAGGCGCCGAGCGCCATGATGGCGAAGGAGATCGCAAGATAGATGATCGTTGCGACCGCAAACGCTTCGAATGTCTTGAACGTATAGCTGTCGACCTCGCGCGTGCGATAGGTCAGCTCGCCGACGCCGATCGCCATGGCGAGGCTGGTGTTCTTGAACAGGAGCAGGGTCTGGTTGATCAGCGGCGGAATCACGATGCGCAGCGCCTGCGGCAGGATCACGTAGCTCATCGCCTGGAGATAGCTGAACCCGATCGAACGCGCGGCTTCATACTGCGTCTTCGGGATCGAACGAATTCCGCTGCGCAGATCCTCGGTGATATAGGCCGCGCTGGCGAGGCCCAGCGCCACCATGGCGAGGAGAAACTCGCTGTGGTGGCTATTGACCCACATGCGGAGGGCGCGAGGCAACAGTTGCGGGACGCCGAAATACCAGACCAGGATCTGAACCAGCAACGGAACGTTGCGATGATATTCGACGTAACCCGCGACCAGCCATTCGAAGGGCCGGAACGGGAGCATGCGGACGAGCGTCAGGATGATCCCGATCGTCATTCCGAGCAGCCAGGCCGCCAGGGTCAGCGCGATCGTCGTCGCCAGTCCCCAGATGAACCAGTCCAGATATTGACCGGTGAGGACTGCGGCTGGATCGAAGACATAGCCCATCGTTGTATCATGCACTCCGGAAGTTCAAGCGGACATATGCCAGCGCCGGCGCGTCAACCCTTGATCTCCTCGATCTTGAAATCGAGCTTCATTCCATAGACGGTATCGGGGCCGAACCACTTGGCAAAAATCTTGCCGGCCTCTCCGGACGAATCCAGCTCGGTCAGCACCTTGTTGACCTGGGCCTTGAAGGCGGCCTCGCCCTTGCGGACGCCGAGTCCCCACGGTTCGACGAAGACCGATTTCTCAACGATCGACATCGGCGCGGATGCCTGCGCCTGTTTGCGGAGCTTCACCAGGATCAGCTCCGAAGCGCAAAAACCGTCGACCTTTCCCTGAACGACAGCAAGGAAAGCCGAGGACGAATCCTGAAAAGTCACAGTCTCTGCCGTAGGTATGACACGTCTCACGCCCTGTTCCGAGGACGATCCCTTGAGCGCGCTGACCCTCTTGCCCGATAGCTGTTCCAGAGTTGCGATACCGGAATCTGCGGACACAAGCACCTTCTGCTCGCTGACAAAGTACGAATAGCTGTAGTCGATCTGTTGCGCGCGTTCCTTGGTCCAGCCGAGATTGGCGGCGAGGATGTCGACCCGCCCCTGGAGCAGCTCGGGGATGCGGGCCTCGACGGCCATCGGCTTGAGCTCGAGCGCGACACCGAGGGACTCCGCGACCTTGCGACACATGTCGACGTCGTATCCGACGATCTCCCGTGTCTTGAGGTCCTGGAAGCTGAACGGCTCGGCCGTGCCGAGCGTGCCGCAGACCAGCTTGCCGCGGGCCTTCACATCGGCAAGCTCGTCGGCCTTTGCCACGCCGACAACGCCGGTGAGGAACAGGAGTCCGGCAGCGGCGACCTGGAATAATCTCATGGCTCTTTCCTTCATCCTTCTGCGGTTAGCGCAAGGCCGCGCAGGTTCGTGCGAGCCGTGTGCAGGCTTCCTCGATCATCGGCAATGAGGTCGCGATCGACATGCGCAGATAGGACGGCATGCCGTAGGCCGTTCCATCGATCACCGCGACGCCGGCGGCATCGAGGAAATGCATGACGACGTCCAGATCGGTCTTCAGGACCTTGCCCTCGGGCGTGGTCTTTCCAATCAGGCCCGCGCAAGACGGAAACACATAGAAGGCGCCGTCGGGCGCAAGGCAAGAGAGGCCGGGAATATCGTTCAGCATGGCGACCGCACGGTCGCGGCGGCGGCGATACATCTCGCGGGCCTCCGTAACGAAGCTCTGGTCGCCTTCGAGCGCTGCGGTCGCAGCCGCCTGGCTGATCGCCGACGTGCAGGACGTCGACTGCGACTGGATCGTGTTCATGGCTGCGATGAGCTGTGCGGGCCCCGCGCCATAACCGAGCCGGAAGCCGGTCATGGCGTATGTCTTGGAGACGCCGTTGACCAGCAAAGTCCGCTCCTTCAGCCGAGGCTCGACGGCGACGATGCACGACGTTGCCCCGCCATCGAAGCGGATGTGCTCGTAAATGTCGTCGGTCATGACGGCGACATTGGGGTGGCGCAGCAGCACTTCGGTTAGCGCAACTATCTCGGCGGCGGAATAGAACGCGCCGGTGGGATTGCACGGGGAGTTCAGGATGAGCCAGCGTGTTTTGGGCGTGATCGCTTGCTCCAGAGCAACGGCCGACAGCTTGAATCCCGAGTTCTCGCCGCAGCTCACGATCACCGGCGTGCCGTCGCAGGCTTCGACCATGTCGGGGTACGAGACCCAATAGGGTGCCGGGATGATGACCTCGTCGCCGGCTCCGAGCGTGGCGGCGAGCGCGTTGTAGATGACCTGCTTGGCGCCGCCGCCGACGGAGATCTCGTTCATGGCGTAGCGAGCGCCGTTCTCGCGGGCGAGCTTTTCGATGATCGCCTTGCGCAGCGCCGGCGTTCCGTTGACCGGCGTGTAGCGCGTCGCTCCCGCTTCGAGCGCGGCAGCAGCCGCTGCGCGGATGTGTTTCGGCGTGTCCAGATCGGGCTCGCCGGCGGTGAGATCGATGACGTCGCGTCCCTCGGCCTGGAGCTGGCGGACCCGATCCCGCGCGACCATGCTCGGCGACGGCTTGATCCGATGGACCCTCGGGGCGAGGGCGATGGCACCGGCGCGGCTCATGACGCAGCCCCTTGGGCAGGCGTATTTCCGGTGCCCATGTAGGAATTGTCGAGGCGGCCTTCGCGGATCGCTGCGAGTGCGCCGGCTTCGCGCGCCTCCTGCTGTTTGACCCGCTCGAGCAGCTCCGCGGCAACGGATCGGTCGAACGCGACAACACCATCCTCGTCGCCGAGAATGACGTCGCCCGGCATCACCACCATGCCATCGATCGCGACGGGCACGTTGATCTCTCCGGGACCTGATTTGTAGGGACCGCGATGCGTGACACCGCGTGCGAAGCAGGGAAAGCCGGCCTCGGCGAACGCGCCGACGTCACGGATTGCGCCGTCGATGACGAAACCGGCAACTCCCATCGCCTTGGCGCGCGTCATCATGATCTCGCCGACCAGGGCCTGGCCGAGATCGCCGCCGCCATCGACCACGAGCACGTCGCCCGGCCGGAGCTGCTCATAGGCCTTGTGCAGCATGAAATTGTCGCCGGCGCGAGTCTTGACGGTGATCGCGGTGCCGATCAGGCGGGCGTTGCCATGGAATGGCCGGAGCGCGCGCGTGCCGTGCAGCCGATTCATATTGTCGGAGACGATTGCGACCTGCGCGGCGGCAAAATCGGCGATGATTGCAGGCGGGACGGAGGGCGGTGAGGGGAGCAGTCGATGACCGGGCAGGAGCATAGGCAAAACCGATGGGCTGTGCGCTGGAGCGCAGATGTCGCCTGAAGCCTGCCCTGCGACAGGCTTGAAGAAAAGTGAATATTTTTCTAGATATTAGATCGCTTTTTTCGATTGATGGGCGGTGCAACCATGGTGAGCCTGACGCTGAAGCAGGTCGAAGCCTTCTATTGGATTGCCGAATTGGGCGGTGTGGTCGACGCTGCGGAGCGGCTGAATCTCGCGCAATCGACCATCTCCAAACGCATCGCCGAATTGGAAGCGGCGGTCGGGAGCCCGCTCTTCGATCGCAACAGCCGAACCATCAGCCTGACGCGCAGCGGTGAAAACCTGATCGAGCTCGCCTCTCAGCTCCTGGAGCTCGAGGCGCGAATGCGCCAGGTCGCAGCCGGGCCGCTGGCCTTCAGTGGTGCCTTCCGGTTCGGCGTCACCGAGCTTGTGGCGCTGACCTGGCTCCCGAAACTGATCGTGGCCATGAAGGAAGCCTATCCGGCGGTCATTCCGGAGCCCGAAGTGGAATCCAGCGTCGTGCTGCTCGACAAGCTCGCCGATCGTCGCCTGGATCTCGTGATTGGTCTTGATCCGCCGGCCAGCGCCGACTTCAACGCGCTGCCGCTCGACAGCGTCACGCTGCAATGGATGTCGGCGCCCGGCGTCGGCCCCAAGGCCAACGAGGCCGCGCTCGATGAAATCGCGCGATACCCGATCCTCACCCAGGGAGAAGGATCAGGCTTGCAGAAGCTCGTTCTGGATTGGCTGGGCGCGAGCGGCATCAAGCTCAATCGCGTCGTCAAGTGCAACAGCCTGAGCGTCCTCTCGGCGCTGGCCGTGGCCGGGCTCGGCATCACATTTCTGACCGAGCAGTATTTCCGGCACGAGATCGAGATCGGTCTGCTGCGCACGATCACGACGTCGCCGCCCATCCCGCAGATCAGGTATTTTGCCGTGACGCGTGCGGACGCCGTCGATCCGCTGGCAGGGCAGATCGCACGGATTGCACGTGAATGCTGTGATTTTTCGCTTCGAGGCTTGTCGGCGCGGCGCGTCCGACAGGCCTAGCCCGCGCTGAGGCGTACGCCGGCGCGCAGGAATTTCTGCGGATCGACCGCTTCGCCGTCGATGCGGGTTTCGTAGTGCAGATGCGGACCGGTCGAGCGGCCGGTCGATCCGACCAGCCCGACCACCTGGCCGATTTTCACGATCTCGCCGACCTTGACGTTGATCTCGGAGAGGTGGCCGTAGCGGGTCGAGAGCCCGTTGCCATGGTCGACCTCGATCATGCGACCGTAGCCACCCGACCATCCGGCCGAGACCACCTTGCCGTTGGCGGTGACGCGGACGGGATCGCCGGTCGCGGCGCGGAAATCGAGGCCCGTATGCATCGCCGGCCGGCCCAGGAACGGATCGCTGCGCACGCCGAAGCCCGAGGTGAACTCGACCTCCCCGATGACGGGCTTTCGGTACGGCACCAGCGCCAGCGTGCGGTTGAGCCGATCCACCTCGGCGCGCGTGACGTTGATACGATAGAGCTGCTTCTCGAACGGACCGGCATTCGCCGTAAGCTTGACCGGAACAAAAGGCCCACCCATCGCGGTCCGCGGCACGGCGGCTTCGAGATCGGCGAGGTTCAGGCCGAGATCACTGACCACGCCGCGCATCCGGCGCGCGCGCGATTCCATGTTGTCCTCAACGGCGCCGAGCGCGGCAATCTGGCGTCTCTCGACCTGGTCAAGCGAGGTCTGCAAACGCACCAGGACGTTGTCAAAACCCTGAACCTTGGCGAACTGGTTCGGCTGCGGACTGGCGATCACAGGTGTGCGGGATTCAAGACGGGCCTCGCGATCCGGCGGCGCTACGAAAATCACGGTGTCGCTGATCGGCGAGGGCTTCGGCGTGCCCTGAGGCGGGGTGGCATCGCCGCGTTGCGGTGTCGCGCGTGGGATCGATCCGGTCACGTCGGGCATGGCGCCGAGCGCGGTTGCGCGCGACTCGAGCGCGGTCTGCCGCTTCATGATCTGGTCGAGCTTCTGGTCGAACTGCTCCTGGTCGAGCAGCTGCCGGCTCGTGGTGCGATCGACCTTGGCCCTGAGCTCGGCGATGCGATCCTCATAGGCGTATTGCATCTCGGCCTGGCGGGCGATCAGCCGCGTCAGCACGTCGTCGCGGAAGGCGAAATAGGTGGCGGTCGCCGCCGACCACAGCCCGAGCAGCACGACGGTCCCGACCACGATCCAGAACACCACGGGCCCGAGGCGGACCTGCTTGCCGTGATGCACGATGGTGTAGGCGTCGTCGGCGGCGGGAAGGGGTATAGCGGCCGCTGTGCTGACAGGACGGCGGTTGAAGGGCCGCCCGTGGTCGTGAGGGTGATGCTGGGAGTATTGGGAGAATTGGGCAGAACTTTTCGACATCGGCACTCCCGCGCCGGTCGGAGAGGTTCCGTACGGCTCAATTGCCGCAGCAATCTGAGCCTCTCATGGTTAATTTTCCGGAAACGGGAATGCTCGAATTCGCGCAACTGGTTAAAGAGATGTTGCCGCTGCCAGCACATCGTCGGCGTGGCCGTCGACCCGGACGTTGCGCCAGATTCGCGCCACCTTGCCGTCGGCGCCGACCAGCACCGTGGTGCGAAGAATCCCAAGGAAGGTCCTGCCATACATCGATTTTTCGCCCCAGGCGCCGTAGGCCTCCAGCATCTCGTGCTGCTCATCCGAGATCAGGGGGACGGCAAGCTTGTGCTTGTCGCGGAATTTCTCCTGGGCCTTCGGTGGGTCGGCCGAGATGCCGAGCACGCTCGTGCCGGTCGCGGCGAAGGCATCCTTGAGCCGGGTGAAGTCGATCGCCTCCCGGGTGCAGCCCGGCGTGTCGGCGCGAGGGTAGAAGAACAGGACCAGCTTCTTGCCGGCATAGTCGGCCAGCCTCGCCACGCCGCCGCCGTCGCGCGGCAGGCTGAAGGCGGGTGCCCTCTGGCCTTCGGACAGGGCACCCTTGGCAGTCCCTTTGGCCGCCTTCGCGGGGGCAGCCGCTGATTCGGAAGATTTTAACCGTTTCGATGGGGCCTTGTGCGATGCTGCCACGGTTGAGGTCTTGGTAGATTTGCGAGTTGCGGCCCGCTGCGTCGTCGCGGGCTTTGTTGTCGCTGTAGTCCGCGTTTGAGTCCGTTTTTTCCCGGGGGTTGGGCTGCCGGAGGCTGTCTTGGACGATTTCTTTCGCGTTTTCTTGGACATACGCCTTCCTTTCGACGCTTTCGGCGGGTCAACCAAAGCGGTATTGCAGCTCTCGTCCGGCGTGCCGGAATCGCGCCCTCGGCTGGGCAAGTCTGACGACGCCGGAGTATGGTTACAAGGAATTCCAAGCATCACGCCACTGCTCGTTGAGCGCGCTCTCGGGGCGAAATGACGAACAGCAGGAATATCAAGGGAATGGCGGCAATGCCGGCGCAGGGACGTTTGGTCCCCGTGGACGGCTGCGGCCCCGGCGGCGCTCAATCCAAGGATGGGCGCCTGTATCGAGAGGCAATGGCAAGGAATACGTCGCCCCAAGATCACAACCATGATCGCAACGGGGACCTCTACAACCGGGACCTCGATCGGCGTGCCGGAGTGCAGGGCTCTCCGGAATGGGATGACGTCGATTGGGATCCGGACCAGGAGGCGGCGGGCCACCAGGCACGCCGGCTGTTGTCGCGTTCCAATTCCGGTTTCCATCGCATGGGTGACGGCTTCGGTGCGTTCGGGCGCTGGCTTGCGGCCGATCGCTGGGTCAAGCGGCTCGCCCTCGTCACCGCCACCCTCGTCATCATCTTCGTCTGTTGCTTCGCCACGCTGTGGTGGCGGCTTGGCGCCGGTCCCATCAATCTCGACATGGCGACGCCATGGCTCGCGGCTGCGATCGAAGACAATATCGGCCACGGCAACACCGTCGAGGTCGGCGGCACCCAGATCGAGCGCGCAGGGCGGATCCGCATCGCGGTGCGCATTCGCGACATCATCGTCCGCGACCGTGATCACGCCATCGTCGCAAGCGCGCCGAAGGCCGAAGTGCGGCTGTCGGGCGTGGCGCTCCTGATGGGCCGGCTGCGCGCCGAGAGCCTCAATCTCGTCGATGCCGAGCTTGCAATCCGGATCGCACCAGATGGCACCGTCACGGTGTCGGCCGGCGACACCGCAAAGCCGCTCGCCACCGGCGTCGCGTCGAAAAAGGAGGCGGGCCTTCCGCCGACCTTCCCGCGCCCGGGATCGGCGCCGCCCGCCGCGACGACCGCTCCCGCCACGCCATCCGGACCGGACGCGGCCGCAGCTTCTTCCGCCAGCGGCAGTACGCAGAGCGGACTGCTTGCCGGGCTCGACTGGCTCGACAGCCTGAGCATGACCGGGCTCGACGGCCAGAACCTCAACGAGATCGGCCTGAAGAACGGCAATCTGATCGTCGACGACCAGCAGCGCGGCAGCAAGTGGAGCTTCGAGAACATCAGCCTCAGCCTGCGCCGGCCGCACGGCGGCGGCGTTGCGCTCAGCTTCGGCGAGGAGGGTGCTCGGCCATGGTCGCTCCGCGCCACGATCGGCCCCGCCGAGAACGGTGTGCGCTCGGTCGATATCCGGGCTGACAAGGTCTCGACCTCGAACATCCTTTTGGCGTTGCGGCTCAAGGACCTGACCTACAATGCCGACCTGCCGCTGACCGGCGAGCTCAAGGGCGAGCTCGGCCGCGACGGCCTGCCGACCTTCTTCCGCGGCAAGGTTGTCGTCGGCGCAGGCAACATCATCGACACCGATACGCCTGATTATCCGATGGCGATCGACTCGGCCGAGATCAACCTCGAATGGGACGCCGGACGCCGGGTGCTGGTGGCGCCGTTCAAGATCATCTCCGGCGCCAACCGGGTCACGCTGCTCGCGCATCTCGAGCCGCCCAATGGTACCACCAACGACTGGCAGCTCGGTTTCAGCGGCGGATCGATCCTGCTGGGCGGCATCGACAACGACCCGCCGCTGGTCTTCAACCGCATCGCGATCGGCTTCCGTTTCGACACCGACCACAAGCGCGTCGTGCTGGCGCAGGCCGACATCAGCAATGGCGAGATCGGCGTCGCCGGTACCGGCGCGATCGACTATTCCGGCGAGCCGCGGCTGATGCTCGGCTTTGCGGGCACGCCGATGTCGGCGTCCGCGCTCAAGCGGATGTGGCCGACGCTTGTTGTTCCCGAGTTACGTGAGTGGGTGATCGAGCGGATCGAGCGCGGCACGCTCCAGCGGATCGAGGTCGGCGTCAACTCGCCGACGCGCAACCTCCCGCGCAAGGGCCCGCCGATCCCCGACGACGGCCTGTCGGTCAACATCGTGGCCAGCGGCGTCGCGGTTCATCCAGTGGACGGCATGCCCTCGGTGCACGACGCCGACCTGAAAGCGCGCGTCACGGGACGCACCGCGACGGTGACGATCGCGCAGGGCATTGCCGATACGCCGGCGGGGCGCAAGATCACGATCTCGGATTTCACCTTCGAAGTGCCGGACATGGCGATAAAGCCGTCGCCGTCGCGCAGCAAATTTCGCGCCGATGGTCCGGTGCCGGCGGCTGCGGAAATTCTCGCCAATGATCGCCTGAGCGATCTGTCCGCCACCTTCGTCGATCCCAACACCAGCAAGGGCAATTTCTCGGCCAACATCACGCTCGGCATGCCGGTGACGGGCGGACTGACCAAGGCCGACACCACCTACGCCGTCACCGCCGACCTCAACGGCTTTGCCGCCGACAAGCTGGTGATGAACCAGAAGCTCGAGGCGAACAGCCTCAAGATCGTTGCGAGCAACCAAGGCTACCAGGTCAAGGGCGACGTCAAGATCAACGGCCAGGCGGCCTCGCTCGACTACCGCAAGCCGTCCGAGGGCGATGCCGACGTCAAATTGCAAACCACGCTCGACGATGCGAGCCGCGCCCGTCTCGGCTTCGATCTGGGCCCTGCTGTCAGCGGTTCGATCCCGGTCAAGGTCTCCGGCAAGATCGCCAGCGGGCCCGAGCAGACCACGCGCCTCGGTATCGAAGCCGACCTGACCTCGCTCAAGCTCGACAACATCCTGCCGGGCTGGGTGAAGCTGCCGGGTAAATCGGGCAAGGCCAGCTTCAAGGTGGTGCCGACCGCGCAATCGACGCGGCTCGAGGACATCGTTGTCGAAGGTGGCGGTGTGTCGATCAAGGGCTCGCTCGAGGTCGACCCGAACGGCGACCTCATGAATGCGAACTTCCCGACCTATTCGCCGTCCGACGGCGACAAGGCCTCGCTGAAGGTCGAGCGCGGACAGGATGGCGTGGTGCGAGGCACCATGCGCGGCGACGTGTTCGACGGCCGCGGTTTCCTGAAGTCGGCGATCTCGGGCAATTCCGGCAAGGACGACAACAAGAGCAAGCTGAAGAACGTCGACTTCGACATCGACGTCAAGTTCGGCGCCGTCGCCGGCTTCAATGGCGAGGCGATGCGCAGCGTCGATGCCAAGATGTCGCGGCGGAACGGTGCGGTCAAAGCTTTCACGCTGAGCGGCAAGGTCGGCCGTGATACGCCGGTGACGGCGGACTTGCGTGGTGGGCGTGCGCAGGGCAGCCGCGAGGTGATCTACCTCCAGACCGACGACGCCGGCGCGTTCCTGCGCTTCTCCGACACCACCAACAAGGTGTTCGGCGGTCAGATGGTGGTGGCGATGGAGCCACCGACGTCGGAGCCGACGTCGCGCGAAGGTCTCATCAACGTGCGCGACTTCACGGTCAAGGGCATGGAGCAGCTCGATCGCGTTGCGGCAGGCGGCCCCAACGGCACGCAGAGCGGCGTGGCCTTCTCCGCATTGCGCGCCGAATTCACCCGGCAGAACGGTGCGCTTACGATCCGCAACGGCGTCGTCAAGGGACCGATGATCGGCGCCACCATCGAGGGTGCGATCGACTATCCCGGCAACCAGGTCTGCATGAGCGGCACCTTCGTGCCGATGTACGGGGTGAACAACATCTTTGGCCAGTTGCCTGTGATCGGCCTTCTCCTGGGCAACGGCAACAATGAGGGGCTGATCGGCGTGACCTATGAAGTCGTCGGCACCCCGGCCGCGCCGGTCATGCGGGTCAATCCGATCTCGGCAATGATGCCGGGCGTATTCCGCAAGATCTTCGAGTTCAACACCGGCAAGCAGAACATGTTCGACGAGCTGCCGACGCAGTCGGGCGAGAGCTCGGCGGGATCATCGCGGCCGCTGGGCTGCACTCTGGCGCGACGATAGCGTGAGGCGAGGCGCTTGGCGCCTGCTTGCGTCCGTTCAGATCAGAGAGAGATTGGCCATAAGGCTGCCGGCGTCTGAGCCAGCCTGGGTAAGCCCGCAATGAACCGTTTCATTCACCGCATCATCATGGCCGTGCTGCTGGCCGCGGCACTGGCCGTCATCTGGAACGTGCTCGGCGGACGATGAGGTGGCACCGGCGGCATGCGCCGGTGCCAATTCGCATTCAGGATATCTTAGCGCCGTGCGAAGGCGCCGCTCGGCTCCTCGCCTTCCTTGCGCACCAGCGCGTCGACGCTGATCGGGCCGCCACCGGCCGCGGAGATGTAGAGGCAGGCGAAGCAGAACAGGATCGCCGCGGTGCCGCCGTTGAGCAGCGGCAGGAACACCGGCGAGCCGCTCTTGAACATGTGGCCCATGAAGTACGCGAAGGCCATTTCGCCCGACAGGACGAACGCCGAGATCCGCGTGAACAGGCCGATCATCAGCGCCGCGCCGAGCACGAGCTCGAGCGCGCCGGCCGCGTAGATCAGCGGCGGGATGTCGGCGAAGTAGGGGACCGCCGGAAACTTGAAGATCTTGGCGATGCCGTACTGAAGCAGCAGCAGGCCGGTGATGAAGCGAAACAGGCTCAGCAGAGCCGGTTGAAAGCGAGACAGTGAATTCATGATTTGCGCCCTTCCATCCAATTCCCGTGCGACTTGAATCGCATCCAGTTCCACCCTGCAAGACAGGGACCATCAATTTGCGCTGACATTTTCGTCATGACAGACAAAACACCGCAAGCGCAGCTTTGAGCCTTAGGATTTGCACATTTTGTTGCCGGAACACACGCATTCGCTGTCCGTAGTTCTCCGGTGACAACGGAGAGTGCAGGTTACCTCCGGTACACCTAGCGCCGCAAGGCGGGCACAACCAGAAAGGGAATCATCCCGAGCACCACGCTCGCAAGTGCGAAGGCGAGCAGCGGATTGTAGCTCTGGGTCGCGTCGTGGATCAGGCCGCCGCTCCAGGAGCCGAATGCCGAGCCGAGCCCGCTGCCGATCGAGATACTGCCGTAGATCGTACCGACGCGCTTGCCGCGGAAGATCTTCATCGCGGTGGCGGAGATCAGCGGTCCCCGCGAGCCCATCATGCTGCCGAAGCAGACGACGAAGCCGGTGAGCAGGACGGTGTTCGGATTGTACTGCAGCAGCCACAGCAGGAAAATGCCGAGAATCGAGATCGCGTAGCTCAGCAGCACCGAGGGCCTGCGGCCGATCAGGCCGTCGAGCGCGGAGACGCCGAGCATGCCGAACACCAGCACAACGCCGGAAAATCCCCAGGCTGTTGCCGCCTGCAAAGGCGGAAAGCCCGCATCGATCAGATAGGCGACGATCTGGGCCGCGATGGAGTACATGCCGACCGCGGTGAAGAAGAAGGTCGAGAACAACGCCCAGAATGCGTGATGACGCATGGCGCGCAAGAGCGTCCAGCCTTCGTCGACGAAATCGGGATCGGTCTTCTTGACGACATGCGGCGAGCCCGTGGCGAACATCCGCCACGGCAGCAGCAGCAAGGGAAGCAGCAGGCCGAGCGCGGCGAAGCCGAAGATCTCGTAGGTGCCGCGCCAGCCGATATGGTCGATCAGGATCTGCGAAATCGGCAGCAGCACGAGAACGCCGCCGCCCATCGCCGAATAGACCACCGACATCGCGGTCGGCAGGCGCGGGCCGAACCAGCGGCCGAGCAGGATCGAGTTCGGCACGATGCCGATGAAGGCGATGCCGACGCCGACGCAGAGGCCGATCGAGAGCTGGAACTGCCAGAGATAGTTTGCGTGCGCCGCGATCAGGAAGGCGGCGCCGAGCAAGAGCAGCCCGAGCGCATAGACGCTGCGCGGTCCGGAATGGTCGAACAGCCGTCCGACGAACGGCGCGGTGAGACCGCTTGCGAGCCAGGTCAGGGAATAGACCGAGACGATCTGCGCGCGATCCCAGCCAAAGCTTTCCGAGATCGGTTTCAGGAACACCGTAAAGCTGTCGCCGAGCCCGCGGCCGAGCACCGACAGCGTGAAGCAGAGCGCGAGCACGACGAGGGCAGTGCGCACATGCGCGCCCGACTGTGCCGCGGCATTTCCTCCGGCGTTTTCCTTATCCTTTTCCCTGGGCGTGTTCTGGTCCATTGCCCGTCAGGGAGCGCGTTTCCGCGCGCCCTGGCAAGCAGCGAAAAGCTCATGCGCCTATGCAGGCCTGAGGAGGACGTGCTTTTTCTTGCCTACAGAGACCTTTATTGCCCCATCTCTAAGGTCGGCCTGAGTGAGCGTTTTGGTAGCGCTCGTCACCGTCTCGTCGTTGATCTTCACACCTCGCGAATCAATGAGTCGACGGGCCTCGCCATTGGATTTGGCAAGCTTGGCAAGCTGAACAGCAACAATGACTGCCAAGCCATCTGGTCCAAACAGATACTTCTGCTCATGCTCAGGCATTAGCTCGGTCGGCAAGGTCTCTGCCGCCACGCCTTCCTCGAATGTTCGCCGCGCGGTCTCGGCCGCCTCATTTGCCGCGTCGCGGCCGTGCAGCAGCGCGGTCGCTTCCGTTGCGAGCACCTTCTTGGCCTCGTTGATCTCCGAGCCCTGCAGCGCCTCGAGCTTCCTGATCTCGCTCATCGGCAGCGTCGTGAACAGCTTTAAGAACTTGCCGACGTCGGCGTCCTCGGTGTTGCGCCAGTACTGCCAGAAATCATAGGGCGAGAACTGGTCGGCGTTGAGCCACACCGCGCCTTGTGCGGTCTTGCCCATCTTGGCGCCGGAGGCGGTCGTGAGCAGCGGCGTCGTCAGCGCGAAAAGCTGCGGCGAGCCCATGCGGCGGCCGAGATCGACGCCCATGATGATGTTGCCCCACTGGTCGGAGCCGCCCATCTGCAGCCGGCAGCCGGCGCGTTGCGAGAGCTGCACGAAGTCGTAGGCCTGGCAGACCATGTAGTTGAACTCGATGAAGCTCATCTCCTGCTCGCGCTCGAGGCGCAGCCGCACGGAGTCCATGGTCAGCATGCGGTTGACCGAAAAGTGCTTGCCGACGTCGCGCAGCATCTCGATCCAGTTCAGCTTGGTCAGCCACTCCGCATTGTCGAGCATCACGGCGTCGCTCGCACCGTCGCCGTAGCGCAGCACCTTGGCGAACACGCCGCGGATCGAGGCCTTGTTGGCCTCGATCTCGGCGATCGTGCGCATGGCGCGTGTCTCGTCCTTGCCGGAGGGGTCGCCGACCATGGTGGTGCCGCCGCCCATCAGCGTGATCGGCTTGTTGCCGGACTGCTGGAGCCAGTGCAGCATCATCATGGTCAGGAAGTTGCCGATATGCAGCGATGGGGCGGTGCAATCGTAGCCGACATAGGCCGTCGCCTCGCCCTTGGCGGCGAGCGCGTCCAGCCCCTCGAAATCGGAGCACTGGTGGACGAAACCCCGTTCCTGCAAAATATTGAGGAAATCCGATTTAAATGCACTCATCTGTCGGCGGCTCTGATCATTCTTATTTTACGGTAATTGCGGCCAGTCGCGGAACCCGGAAGGAACGGACTGCCGCGTCGCAGCGCGCTGTGGCATTATAAGATGTGCTTGTTTGATACAAGCCAGGCGTCGGGGTAGGAAGACGTCGAGGCTTACGGGATGATGTTGACCGCACTCGGTCTGATGAGCGGGACCTCGCTTGACGGGGTGGACGTTGCACTGATCGAAACGGATGGAAAGCAGATCAAGGCGTTCGGGCCGTCCGGCTACCGGCCTTACAGCAATGCCGAGCGCAGCCTGCTGCGCCGGGCGCTCACCGAGGCTGTCCATTTGCCGCGGCGCGATGCCCGGCCGGGGGTTCTGGCCGAGGCCGAGCGTGCGGTGACGCTGGCCCATGCCGAGGCGGTCGCCGCCTTCACCGCTCAGAACCGGATGAAGCCGGAGGAGATCGACATCGTCGGCTTCCACGGCCAGACCGTGCTGCACCGGCCCGAGCGGCGCTTGACGGTGCAGATCGGTGACGCGTTGGCACTGGCGAAGGCCATCCACATCCCGGTCATGCATGACTTCCGCGCTGCCGACGTCGAGGCCGGCGGGCAGGGCGCTCCCCTCGTGCCGGTCTACCACCGTGCGCTGGCGCAATCGCTGGAGCGCGAGGGGCCGATCGTCGTCGTCAATATCGGCGGCGTCTCCAACATCACCTATATCGACGGCAACGATACGCTGATCGCCTGCGACACCGGTCCCGGCAACGCGCTGCTCGACGATTTCATGTACCGGATCATGAACCAGGCGTTCGACGCGGAAGGAAAGTTCGCCGCGCTCGGCAAGGCCGACGAGGCCTGGATCACGCGGGCGCTGGAGCTTCCGTTCTTCGCACTGCCGCCGCCAAAATCGCTCGACCGCAACGATTTTGCCGCCTTGAAGCTTGGTGACGTGCAACCGGCCGATGGGGCTGCGACGCTCACCGCATTCACCGCGGCGGCGATCGCCCGGGTCATTCCGCTGCTGCCGCGGCGGCCGCGGAGCTGGATCATCTGCGGCGGCGGCGCACGCAACCTCACCATGCTGCGCATGCTGCGGGAGCGGGTAGGATCGGCGACGGTGCAGGCCGCCGAGACACTCGGCTGGGCCTCCGACGCCATCGAGGCGCAGGCCTTCGGTTTCCTGGCGGCGCGGGGCATGAAAGGCTTGCCGCTGTCCTACCCGGCCACCACGGGGGTGCCGATGCCGATGACCGGCGGGGTGATCGCAAGGCCTTAGATCACGGGTGGTTGATGCATATGCATTGACCTTGACGAATTAATGCAGATGCATCTATGTTGATGCGAATGCATTGACCCGTCAGGATCTCCGCCATGACCGCAGCCCTCAAACTGATCAGCCACAAGCTTTGCCCTTACGTACAGCGCGCCGTGATCGCGCTGACCGAGAAGGGCGTGCCGTTCGAGCGGGTCGACATCGATCTCGCCAACAAGCCCGACTGGTTCCTGAAGATATCGCCGCTCGGCAAGGTGCCCGTGCTGGTGGTCACGACCGCGCAAGGCGAGGTCGCGCTGTTCGAGAGCAACGTGATCTGCGAATACATCGAGGACACGCAGGGCGGCAGCAAGCTGCATCCGGCCGACGCGCTGAGGCGCGCCGAACACCGCGCCTGGATGGAGTTCGGCTCCGCGATCCTCGGCGATCTCTGGGGGCTCGAGACCACTACCGATCCCGCGACCTTCGACAGCAAGCGCCAGGCGATCGCCGGCAAATTCTCCCGCGTCGAGGCCGCGCTTGGCGCCGGCCCGTTCTTCGCCGGCGCACCGTTCAGCCTTGTCGACGCCGTGTTCGCGCCGATCTTTCGCTATTTCGACGTGTTCGATGAGCTCGCCGAGCTCGGCATCTTCAAGGATCTGCCGAAGGTCCGCGCCTGGCGCGCAGAGCTTGCAAGACGTCCGAGCGTTCGCACGGCGGTGAGCACCGACTATCCGCAATTGCTGCGCGCCTTCCTCGTGCGCCATGACGCGCATCTGTTGAAGCTTGCCGCGTGAAGCGCGCCTGTGATCGCCGGTGGCTAGGTGCACCCGTCGGCGAGCAGCAATCTGCTCGTCGTCGTCGCGTGGCGCACCTTGAACAGGTCTTGAATCTCGGGATCGCTCAAGAATGCTTCCGCATTATCGCGCTCTGGAAACTCGATGATGACGAGGCGTTCGGGGGCCCAGTCGCCTTCGATCGTCGTAGGCTGAACTCCGCGAACGATGTACTGGCCTGAGTGCTTGGCGATGAAGGCGGGGATTTCGGCGATGTATCTCTTGAAGCCGGCGAAATCGGTCACCGAGAGGTCGAGTACCAGATACGCCTTCATTCGTCGCCTCCCGAGCCGGCATCGGACCAGGACGACGCCTTCTACCGCTAGCTAGAGCTCCGCAGCCATCTTCGCCAGCGTCGCGACCGTGTTCATGTTGCGCGCAGTGCCGGTCTTGGCGGCTGGGATGACGAGCTTCGACGTCCCCATGCCATCACCGTAGTGGACGTAAATCTCGCGGCGGCCGAGGCGGACTTCCTCGTCCTTCCGGCCGCGGATGCCGGCGAGCGCGTCGGCCGGCGGAGGCTCGTCGAGGAAGATCGCGAGGGTGCGGTTGGGCGCGGCCTTGGGGAAGGGATTGTCGGCCGCGACCTGCGCCATCTCTCCTGCGCTGCGCACGAGCACGCCGACCGGCCCGCCGGCGTAGGCGTGCAGGCGCTTCTCAAGTGCTGTCTTGATCGCAGCTTCGGACTTGCGGCTGGTGAACACCACGTTGCCGCTGGCGATATAGGTGCGCACGGCGGTAAAGCCGAGCTCCTCGCACATCGTCTTGAGCTCGCTCATCGGCAGCTTGCCGGTGCCGCCGACATTGACGGCACGGAGCAAGGCGACGAACGAGCCCATGGACAACCTTTGGCGAGCGGCCTTTAGCGCACGTTGGCGAGCCGCATGTCGAGATAGGCGGTGATGGTCTCCATCAACGGCTCGAGCTTGCCGTCGAAGAAGTGGTTGGCGCCGGGGATGACCTGCTGGTCGATCACGATGCCCTTCTGCGTCTTCAG
Organism: Bradyrhizobium sp. CCGUVB1N3; assembly: GCF_024199925.1. NCBI lineage: Bacteria > Pseudomonadati > Pseudomonadota > Alphaproteobacteria > Hyphomicrobiales > Nitrobacteraceae > Bradyrhizobium > Bradyrhizobium sp. CCGUVB1N3. The sequence continues at coordinate 1,443,105 of NZ_JANADR010000001.1, read as the reverse complement.
TTTCTCGACCAGTGTGTTGACGTCCTTGGGCGGCACCACCGCATCCTTTTCGCCGTGGACGATAAGCCCGGAGGACGGGCAGGGTGCAAGGAACGAGAAGTCATAAAGGTTGGCGGGCGGCGCGATCGAGATAAAGCCTTCGACCTCCGGACGGCGCATCAAAAGCTGCATGCCGATCCAGGCGCCGAAGGAGAAGCCGGCAACCCAGCAGGCCCGGGCTTCGGGATTGATGGTCTGTGCCCAGTCGAGCGCTGCGGCGGCATCGGACAATTCGCCGGTGCCATGATCGAAAGAGCCCTGGCTGCGGCCAACGCCACGGAAGTTGAAGCGCAGCACGGAGAAGCCGCGATGCGCGAAGGCGTAGTAGCACTGGTACACGATCTGATGATTCATCGTGCCGTGAAACTGCGGATGCGGATGCAGGATCATCGCGATCGGCGCGTTCTTCTGCTTGGCCGGATGGTAGCGGCCTTCGAGACGGCCTGCGGGGCCGGCGAAAATGACTTCAGGCATGACGATCTCTTGATTGATTCCCTAGAGATGATCCTCAGCAATCAACCGATTGTGGCGGCTTCACCGGCTGCAAAGCCGACAAAAACGCGAATGGGAGTGGAAGGGCGCCCTCGGATGATGCGCGAGTGGCGCGCGGGTGAACTGACGCGCGCCTTCTAACACGAGGCAAGGGTCAGAAAGCAAGCTTCTTCGACATCTCGCAATGCGCTCAAGAGCTTAGCGGGTCATCGCGGCGTCATGAGCGCCCTGCCGCACGCGGCGGTGTCGTCGCCAGGATCGAGCAAATCGACGACGAAAACCGGCGTTGAGGTCAGGCGTCTCCGTTAAACAATTGGAATCACGACGATTTATCGATCGCCGGGCGATCCCGGAGCGTTTCACGCAGGAGCCGTGCGACCTCCGAGCGAGGCAACTGCCGGCCGGTAACGCCGGCTGCCCTGGAGTGTTTGCCCGTTGTCGAAGGTGAGTTCGAAATCCCCTGACGGTTTCAGGTCCACGCCGCTCACCCGATCGAGATTGGCAAGCTTCGTCCGATGAACGCGAACGATGGCGAAGCGCGAGAGCTCGCTTTCGGCCATCGCGAGCGTACCCCGGATCAGGTGCTGACGGCCGTCGGCAAGACTGTATTCGATGTAGTTGCCGGCGGAGGCGACCCAGACGATGTCGCGCGGCGCGAGGCGAATGCGGCTTGCGCCGTCCCGCAGCCAGATCAGATCGGGGGCAGGCGGCTGTCGCGGGTCGGCAGCTTTGGCACCCAGTGTGGCCCTTTTCTGCTCACGCAGGCTCTCGAATAGCCAGATCGTTCCCCCGATCAGGAGGGCAGCCACGGCATCCTTGCGAAACTCGTATGAGATCGTCGCGAACGAGACGTGGAAATCGTAGGCGCCTCCGGCGAGCCAGAGCACGAGCTTCCTGATCCAGACCATGCCGGTAATGTGAAGGGTCGAGAAGCCGAGCAGGGCGAGCGCTCCGATTCCCAAGCGGACGACGAGCCCCGGGCTCCGGCGCATGCGCCGGACGGCCAGCACCAGGAGCGGGATGGTCAGCAGGACGACGGCGATGCTGGACATCTCCCAGAACAGCCGCCGGCCGACATCGTAGCTGTCGCCGCGCCAGGCGGCATCCTGCGCGCCGGAAAGCGCGTTCACGATTCCGATCGCGAATGCGACGGCTGCGATCGCGCCGAACATCGTCCAGTCGCCGCCGCTGATCCCAAAAAGCCCACCGCTCGCCCCAGGGCGCGGCGCCTCATCCCGCGTGTCGCGATTCCGGTCCCAAACCGGCTCGACGCGCTCGGCTTGTGGGGCATTTTCGGTGTCAGCCATGGCCAAAGAACCGTGCTTGGCGTCCCGTCAAGGAGCAGAAATCCATGTCAACACCACAGCAACTCTCGACCTCGGAACGGCGCATCGATCTGGATTGGGTGCGGATTGGCGCCTTCGGGCTCCTGATCTTCTACCACGTCGGCATGCTCTACGTGTCCTGGGGATTTCACATCAAGAGCGTCTACAGGCTGACCCTGCTCGAGCCGTTGATGCTGATCCTCAATCCCTGGCGGCTCTCGCTTCTGTTCCTGGTTTCCGGGGTTGCGACGAGGTTCATGCTCGGCAAGTACCGCCTCGGATCGTTCGTCGGCGCGCGGTCGGCGCGGCTGCTGATCCCGCTGATCTTCGGCATGCTGGTGATCGTGCCGCCGCAGTCCTACCTCCAGATCGTCGAAGGCCTCGGCTATCCGGACGGATTCGTCGACTTCTACGTCCATCACTATCTCGCCTTCGGGGCCCAGTTCTGTCCGAACCCTTGCATCGTCCAACCGACCTGGAACCATCTCTGGTTCGTGGTTTACCTGTGGGTCTACACGATCGCGCTGGCCGGCGTGCTCTGGCTGTGGCCGGCCCTGACCGACCGGCTCAGTGCGAAGCTTGCCGCTCTGCTCACAGGGCCCGGACTCCTGATCCTGCCGTGTCTGCTGTTCGCGGCTTGGCGCCTGTTCCTGTTCCCGGTCTTTCCCTCCACGCATGCGCTGTTTGGCGACTGGTACAACCACGCGGACTATGCGACGGCATTCCTGATCGGCTTCCTGCTGGCGAAGCAGGTTGGCGTCTGGTCCGAGATTGAACGCCAGCGCTGGGCGACGCTGGCACTCGCGGCCGCTTGCTTCCTCATCTTCATCCTGCTGTTCGCGGGCCTGCTCGCGCCGTCGCCGCTGCTGAAGAAGTGCGCCAGCATCGCCTATGGCTGCTATCAGTGGCTCGCAATGGCTGCGGTGCTCGGTTTCGCACGGCGGCACTTCACGGCCGACGGACCCGTGCGCCGCTATCTCACGGACGCGATCTTCCCGTACTACATCGTGCATCAGACCGCGATCATCCTGATCGCGCATGCATTGCGCGGCAGCGGATTCTCGGTTGGGGTCGAGGCCTCCATCGTGATCCTCGGCACCGCGCTTACATGTGCGGCCACCTATGAGATCGTGCGGCGCATCGTCTGGCTGCGGCCGCTGTTCGGATTGCGGACTGGGTTCCGCCGCCCGGCCGGGATCGCGCAGCAGCCGGCCTGATGCGGGCGGGGTCTCGATTGGCGCGATGGCAAAAGGTGTGCTAAGAGGGCGGCATGCCGACCCGCGTCTATCTCGACTGGAATGCGACCACGCCGCTGCGCCCCGAGGCGCGGGCGGCGATGGTCGCCGCCTATGACCTGGTCGGCAATCCGTCCTCGGTCCATGCCGAGGGGCGGGAGGCGCGGCGGCTGATCGAGGCGGCCCGTGCCGCGCTTGCGAGCGCGGTTGGCGGCCTGCCGCGCAACGTCATCTTCACCTCGGCGGGAACCGAGGCCAATGCGCTGGCGCTGTCGCCGGGTCTAAAGGGGCCCTCTGGCGGCCCGGTGGAACGGCTTCTGGTGTCCGCCGTCGAGCACGCCTCCGTGCTGGCAGGCGGGAGGTTTCCGGCCGATGCCATCACTCAGATCCGGGTGACGCGGTCGGGCGTCGTGGATCTCGACCACCTCAAGGCGCTGCTCGGCTCCGCGCCGCCAGCGCTGGTGTCGATCATGGCCGCCAACAACGAGACTGGCGCGCTCCAGCCGGTGGCGGAGGCGGCGCGGATCGTCCATGAGGCGGGCGGGCTTCTGCATGTCGACGCGATCCAGGCGCTTGGAAAAATTACATTTGATATCAAGAAGGTAGGCGCTGATCTTGCCACTTTCTCTGCACACAAGATCGGCGGCCCCAAGGGTATCGGCGCGCTGGTCGTGGCCGAGGGTGTGACGGGGCTCGAACCGGTGCTGCGCGGTGGCGGGCAGGAACTCGGCCGCCGGGCAGGAACCGAGAACGTCGCCGGCATCGCCGGCTTTGGCGCGGCGGTGAGCGCGGCCGTTCAGGCTCTGGCGGAGGATGCGGAGCGGCTCCGAAGCTTCCGGAATCGCTTAGAAAACGGTCTGCGAACCGTGCCGGGCACGATGATCTTCTCGGAGGACGTTGGGCGGTTGCCGAATACCACCCTGTTTACCGCGCCGGGGTTGAAGGCCGAGACCGCCGTGATCGGCTTCGACCTCGAAGGAATCGCCGTATCCTCGGGCTCGGCCTGTTCGTCGGGGAAAGTACAGCCGTCCCACGTGCTTTCCGCCATGGGATTCGACCCCAAAACGGCCCAGGGAGCGGTGCGCCTCAGTCTGGGCTGGTCCACGCAGGAGGCGGACATCAATCGGGCCCTTGAGGCTTGGCGAAAGCTCGGTAATGCCCTACTTAAGGGATAAGCGACGAAACACGGCTTGAATGGTTCTAAGCCCGTGCTTTCCGCACAGAAACATCGTAATAGTCGTTCGAGTTTGATCCACCGCGGTCCTTGAAACCGCGAGCGGAGGATGGAATGCCAGCCGTACAAGAGACGGTCGAGCGCGTGAAGCGCATCGACGTCGACCAGTATCGTTATGGGTTTGAGACCCTGATCGACTCCGAGAAGGCCCCGAAGGGTCTGTCGGAAGACATCGTAAAATTCATCTCAGGAAAGAAGAACGAGCCCGCCTGGATGCTCCAGTGGCGGCTCGAGGCCTATCGGCGCTGGCTCACCATGACCGAGCCGACCTGGGCGCGCGTCGAGTACCCCAAGATCGATTTCCAGGACATCTACTATTACGCGGCGCCGAAGCCGAAGAAGAGTGTCTCCTCGCTGGACGAGATCGATCCGGAGATTCTCAAGACCTACGAGAAGCTTGGCATTCCCCTGCGCGAGGTGGCGATGCTCGAAGGCGTCGAGCCGAAGCCCGGTGAGGAGGATCCTGCCCGGCGCAAGATCGCGGTCGACGCGGTCTTCGACTCGGTCTCGGTTGCGACCACCTTCAAGGCGGAGCTGAAGAAGGCCGGCGTGATCTTCATGCCGATCTCGGAGGCGATCCGCGAGCATCCCGAGCTCGTGCAGAAATATCTCGGCTCCGTGGTGCCGACCTCTGACAATTTCTACGCGACGCTGAATTCGGCCGTGTTCTCCGACGGCTCATTCGTCTACGTGCCGCCGGGCGTGCGCTGCCCGATGGAGCTGTCGACCTATTTCCGCATCAACGAGCGCAACACCGGCCAGTTCGAGCGCACGCTGATCATCGCCGACAAGGGCTCCTACGTCTCCTATCTCGAAGGCTGCACCGCGCCGCAGCGCGACGAGAACCAGCTGCACGCCGCCGTGGTCGAGCTCGTCGCGCTCGACGACGCCGAGATCAAATATTCGACGGTCCAGAACTGGTACCCCGGCAACTCGGAAGGCAAGGGCGGCATCTACAATTTCGTCACCAAGCGTGGCGACTGCCGCGGCAACAACTCCAAGATCTCCTGGACCCAGGTCGAGACCGGCTCGGCCATCACCTGGAAATATCCGAGCTGCATCCTGCGCGGCGACAATTCGAGCGGCGAGTTCTACTCGATCGCGATCTCGAACGGCTATCAGCAGGTCGATAGCGGCACCAAGATGATCCACCTCGGCAAGAACACGTCGAGCCGGATCATCTCCAAGGGCATCGCGGCGGGCAAGTCGCAGAACACCTATCGCGGTCTCGTCACGGCGCATCGGAAAGCGACCGGCGCGCGCAACTTCACCGCCTGCGACTCGCTGCTCATTGGCGACAAATGCGGCGCGCACACCGTGCCGTATATCGAGGCCAAGAACTCCTCGGCCACCTTCGAGCACGAGGCGACGACCTCGAAAATCTCCGAGGACGTGCTGTTCTACTGCATCCAGCGCGGCCTCAGCCAAGAGGAAGCCGTCGGCCTCGTCGTCAACGGCTTTGTGAAGGACGTGCTCCAGCAACTCCCGATGGAGTTCGCAGTGGAAGCGCAGAAGCTGATCTCGATCTCGCTTGAAGGGTCGGTCGGTTAATTGCCGACCCTCGCGGCGCGCTTCGGCGCTCCCTGGATCATTTGAATAGACTGGAAACCAATATGGCTTTGCTTGAAGTGAAAGATTTGAAGGTTCGTGTCGAGGAGCGTGAGATCCTCCACGGGCTGACGCTGACCGTGAACGAAGGCGAGGTGCACGCGATCATGGGGCCGAACGGCTCCGGCAAGTCGACGCTCTCCCACGTCATCGCCGGCAAGCCCGGCTATGAGGTCACCGACGGCCAGATCCTGTTCAAGGGCGAGGATCTTCTCGAGATGGATCCGGAAGAGCGTGCCGCCAAGGGCGTGTTCCTGGCGTTCCAGTACCCGGTCGAGATTCCCGGCGTTGCCACCATGAACTTCCTGCGCACCGCGCTGAACGCGCAGCGCAAGGCGCGCGGCGAGGAAGAATACTCGACGCCGGATTTTCTCAGGAAGGTCCGCGAGGTCTCGAAGTCGCTGAACATCCCGCAGGACATGCTCAAGCGCGGCGTCAATGTCGGCTTCTCCGGCGGCGAGAAGAAGCGCAACGAGGTGCTCCAGATGGCGCTATTCGAGCCGAGCCTGTGCATCCTCGACGAGATGGATTCGGGCCTCGACATCGACGCGCTGCGGATCGCGGCCGACGGCGTCAACGCGCTGCGCTCGCCCAAGCGCGCGATGGTGGTGATCACCCACTATCAGCGCCTCCTGAACTACATCGTGCCGGATTTCGTGCACGTCATGTCGAAGGGCCGCGTCGTGAAGAGCGGCGACAAGCAACTGGCGCTGGAGCTGGAGGAGTCCGGCTACGCCCAGTTCGAGGACGCGGCGTAAGGGATTTTGCGATGAACGTTGCTTTGGTCAAGACCGGGAGCGGCCGCGCGGTGAGCGATCTCTTCACCAGCGCCGAAGGCCGGCTGCCCGGTTCGCCCGCGGTCACAGCGGTGCGCCGCCAGGCCTTCGAGACCTATGAGCGTCTCGGCCTGCCGCACCGCCGGCTCGAGGAGTGGAAATACACCGACCTGCGCGCGCTCGTCGGCGAGGTGCTGCCGCTTGCGGCCGCCCCGGACGCGGTGGCGCTGTCGCGCGCGGCCGAAGCCGTAAAGGCGCATGCGTTTGCCGGCGCCCGCAAGCTGGTGCTGGTCGACGGCGTGTTCGCGGCGGACCTGTCGGATGTGAAGGCGCTTGCGTCCGAGGTCAGCGTCAAGACGCTGCGCGAAACGCTGGAGAAGGAGTCCGGCGATTTGCTCGCGACCGTCTCGACGGACGCAATGATCTCGCTGAATGCGGCGATGGCGACCGACGGTGTCGTGCTGTCGATCGCGGACGGCGTGCAGCTTTCCGCTCCGATCCAGATCATCCACGTCGCGACCGCAGCGTCTGCATCAGCCTTCACCCGCTCGCAGTTGCGGATCGGCAATCGCGTCCGCGCCACCATCATCGAGAGCTTTGTCGCGGCTGGCGCTGCGGCCTATCAGGTCAACGACGCCGTGCTCCTGACGGTCGGCGACGGCGCCGATGTCGCGCATATCCGCCTGATGGACGATGCACCTGACGCCGTGAACATCACCTCCGAGATCGTCACGGTCGGCGCCAACACAAAGCTCAATTTCTTCAACATGACGACCGGCGGCGCCGTGAGCCGCCTGCAAGGCTTCATTACGCTGGCAGGCGAGGGCAGCGAGCTCGCGGTCAATGGCGTGAACCTCCTGAAGAAGACCGAGCATGGCGACACGACGCTGGTCGTCGACCACGCCGTGCCCCATTGCACGAGCCGCGAAATCTTCCGCGCCGTGATCGATGACCGCGCGCATTCGGTGTTCCAGGGCCGCATCATCGTCCGTCCCGACGCGCAGAAGACCGACGGCAAGATGATGACGCGGGCGCTGTTGCTCTCGGACGAGGCCGAGGCCGACAACAAGCCCGAGCTCGAGATCTTTGCCGACGACGTCTCCTGCGGCCACGGCGCCACTGCCGGCGCGCTGGATGACAGCCTGCTGTTCTATCTGCGCGCCCGTGGGCTGCCCGAGAAGGACGCCCAGGCGCTGCTGATCCAGGCCTTCGTCGGTGAGGCGATCGAGCAGATTGCCGATGATGATTTGCGTGAGCACGTGATCGGCATTGCCGAGCGCTGGCTGGAGCGGCGGTCATGAGCACGCATCCGGCGGTCCTGAACGGTTCTTATGACGTCGCGCGGGTGCGCGAGGATTTTCCGGCGCTCGCCATGCAGGTCTACGGCAAGCCGCTGGTCTATCTCGACAACGCGGCCTCCGCACAGAAGCCGCAATCCGTGCTCGACCGCATGACGCAGGCCTATACGAGCGAATATGCCAATGTGCATCGCGGCCTGCACTACCTCGCCAATGCCGCGACGGAAGCCTATGAGGGCGGCCGCGCCAAGGTCGCGCAGTTCATCAACGCGCCGCGACCTGAGGAAGTGATTTTCACTCGCAACGCGACGGAGGCGATCAACCTCGTCGCCTCGTCCTGGGGCGAGCCCAACATCAAAGAGGGCGACGAGATCGTCATCTCGATCATGGAGCACCACTCCAACATCGTGCCCTGGCATTTCCTGAGGGAACGCCACGGCGCGGTGATCAAATGGGCGCCGGTCGATGATGAAGGCAATTTCCTGATCGACGAGTTCGAGAAGCTCTTGACCGCGAAGACCAAGCTGGTCGCGATCACGCAGATGTCGAACGCGCTCGGCACCATCGTGCCGGTCAAGGATGTGGTGAAGATCGCGCATGCGCGTGGCATTCCCGTGCTGGTCGACGGCAGCCAGGGCGCCGTGCATCTGCCGGTCGACGTCCAGGACATCGGCTGCGACTTCTACGTCTTCACCGGCCACAAGGTGTACGGGCCGACCGGCATCGGCGTGCTCTGGGCCAAGTACGATCACCTCGTCGCGATGCGTCCCTATAATGGCGGCGGCGAGATGATCCGCGAGGTCTCCCGCGACATCGTCACCTATGGCGATCCCCCGCACAAGTTCGAGGCCGGCACGCCCGCGATCGTCGAGGCGGTCGGGATTGGCGCGGCCATCGACTACGTCAACTCGATCGGCAAGGAGCGTATCGCCGCCCACGAGCACGATCTCCTCACCTATGCCCAGGACCGCCTGCGCGAGATCAACTCGCTGCGGCTGATCGGCACCGCCCGCGGCAAGGGCCCGGTGATCTCCTTCGAGCTGAAGGGCGCGCATGCCCACGACGTCGCCACCGTGATCGACCGCCAGGGCATCGCGGTACGCGCCGGCACCCATTGTGTCATGCCGCTTTTAGAGCGGTTCAACGTGACCGCGACGTGCCGGGCATCCTTCGGCATGTATAATACAAGGGACGAAGTCGACCATCTTGCACAGGCGCTTTTGAAGGCGCGGGATTTGTTCGCATGAGTGACACGGCCGAAATCAAAGCCAATCCGATGGAAACGCAGTCGGCGCTGCCGCCGGAGGAGACCGAGCGTCTGACGCACGAGATCGTCGCCGGGCTCAAGACCGTATTCGATCCGGAGATCCCGGCCGACATCTACGAGCTCGGCCTGATCTACAAGGTCGAGATCAAGGACGACCGCTCCGTCGATGTCCTGATGACGCTGACGACGCCGAATTGCCCGGCTGCAGGCGAGCTGCCGACCATGGTCGAGAATGCGGTTGCCAGTGTTCCCGGCGTCGGCGTGGTCGACGTCAAGGTCGTCTGGGAGCCGGCCTGGACGCCGGAACGCATGAGTGACGAGGCGCGCCTCGTGCTCAACATGTGGTGACACCAATCAGGCTCTTGCACATCCGGCATTGAACTTGCTCCGCAACGGACCACATGACTGACATGACCCAGGCAACACCAGCATCCACTCCCAAGCCCCGGCGTCCGCGCCCGCAGGTGATGAGGCTGACGGATGCCGCCGCGCAGCGCATCTCCGAGCTGACGCAGCGTGCGGACTCGGAGATCGTGGGCCTGCGCGTCGGCGTCAAGAACGGCGGCTGCGCCGGGCAGTCCTACACCGTCGAATACGCCCATGAGATCCGCCCGACCGACGAGGTCGTCGAGGACAAGGGCGTCAAGATCCTGGTCGATCCCAAGGCCGTGCTGTTCCTGCTCGGCACCGAGATGGACTACAAGGCCGACAAGATGCAGGCCCAGTTCGTCTTCAACAACCCCAACCAGATCTCCGCGTGTGGCTGCGGCGAGTCGGTCGAGCTGCGGCCGGCCAAGGTTGAGGGGTAGTTTCTTTCCTTACGTTCTCTTGTCCCGGACGCGCTGCAGCGCGCTTGCGCTGCTGCGCAGAGCCGGGACCCACGTTATAGTCCGCGGTGCAAACGACTGGGCCCCGGCTCTGCAGCGCATCGTTGCACGCTGCGCTGCGTCCGGGGCACGAGAGTGCCCATGGACCGCGAATTCCTGATCGACCTGTTCGCCGATTTCGGCCCCGTCACCATCCGCCCGATGTTTTCCGGCTATGGAATCTCTGCCGACGGCACCAATTTCGCGTTGGCCTTGCGCGCTGGGCTGTTCTTTCGCGCCGATGAAGTCACCATCCCGGGCTATGAGGCCGAGGGCTCGGGGCCCTTCGAGTACCAGACGCGTGCCAAGACGGTGACGGTGAATTCCTACTGGCAATTGCCCGCGCGCCTGTTCGACGATTCCGACGAGCTTGCCGAGTGGGCGAGGGCCGCGCTCGCCGCCGCCCAGCGCGCCAAGGTCAAGAAGCGACCCAAGCCAAAGAAGGTGGCGAAGAAGGCCGCCAAGCCTGCGAAGAAGCCTGCTGCCAAGAAGCCAATCGCTAAGAAGCCAGTCGCCAAGAAAGCAGTGCGTAGGGTGGGCAAAGCGAAGCGTGCCCACCGCTCAAGATAGCGATTGGAGAGATGGTGGGCACGGCGCTGCGCGCCTTTGCCCACCCTACGGCAGCTCGCCAGACGCCTAAGCCACCTGGCCGCGCCTCTCGATGCTATACTCAGGATCGGCCTCGCAGATCACGCGGTTGCGGCCGTTGCGCTTGGCGGCGTAGAGGCAGGTATCCGCGCGCTCGATCAGGGAGTCCGTGTCGTCGCTCGGCTTCAGCATGGAGACGCCGACCGAGATCGTGACGCGGCCGAGAATCTCACCGGTCGATTTCTTCTTCAATTCCTTCGCCATCACCGCGCGGCGGATGTGGTCGGCGACCGTCAGCGCCTGGCGCAGCGCGGTGTTGGGCAGCACCACCGCGAACTCCTCGCCGCCATAGCGCGCGGTGATGTCCTGGCCCTTGATGGTCTGCTTCAGAGACAGGCCGACGAGCCGCAGCACCTGGTCGCCGGTGAGGTGGCCGTAGGAATCGTTGAACGACTTGAAGTGGTCGATGTCGAACAACAGCAGCGACAGCGGCTCGCCGCTTGCGAGCGCGTTCTGCACGGCCATGCCGATCATGCGATCGAAATATTTGCGGTTGCCAAGGCCGGTGAGGGGATCGGTGAGGCTCTCGGCGCGGATCGCCTCGAGGCTCTGCTGGAGGTTGCTGATCTCGTTCGTGGACAAGGTCAGCCGGTCCTCCAGCGCCTTGTTGGTCTCGCGCATGTCGCGCGTCGCATGGAGCAGCGTATCGACGATTGCCTTGATCTGGTCACGGTCCTTGGCCGTCGACAGCTGCGTGGCGGCGCCCGACAGGCTCGCGTCATAGGAGGCCGACATGCCGAGCGCGTCGCTGAGCACCTTCATCACGTCGTCGATCTCGCCGATGACGCGCGCGCCGACCTTGTCGATGCGGTCGGTGGTCTTGATGTGGGAGAGATAGGTCTCGTAGATCTGCTCGAGATCGGCTTCGGTCAGCTTGCCGTTGCGCGCCAGCGTCTCGTTGATGATCTTGTTCAACGGGGCGTTGTAGCCGGTGGCGTAGACGTACCAGATCTCGTAGTTGCGGGGAATTGCGGTCTGCTTAAGCGATCGGATCTGACCGAGCGCTACCTCGGCGAACGCCATCGTGCGTTCGTGTTCATCGAGCACCTTGACCACGGAACATCCCCACGGCAGCCGGTGCGCCTCCGACTGCGGCAATACTTAAATTATGGTCTGAAGCTAAAGAACGATTCTGAACGGCCGGTAAACGACCGTTTCCTGGAGCATGATCCGGACCCCAAGGGCCGCGATAGCGCAAGGTGTGCCGCGGTTTTCCCTCGCGACAAACGCGGGACGCGTTTGCGCGGGGATCATGCTCAGACAAACAGCCTAAAGCGCAGCGCGCTTTACGCGCCGGCGGGGGACCGGACCGGCCGCAGCAGAAACGCCGGCAGATGCGAATGGTCGCCGGGCTCGCTATCGGCCTCGCGCTGCTGACGGCGCGGCTCGGGCCGGCCGATCGAGGGCACATGCGAATTATTGGCCTGCTGGCGCGAGCCGTTGCGGGGGTCGGGGGCGTGCCTTGCTTCGCGCGCAGGCTTTGGCTCGCGCGCAGGCTTTGGCTCGCGTGAAGGCTTTGGCTCGCGTGCTGGCCTCGCTTCCGCTGCTGGCCTTGCGTCCGAGGCGTGCCGCGCGTCACCGCGCTGCTCATGGCCGCGACGCGACTTGCCGCGACCGCCGCGGGACCGCTCCCGGCCGCGCGGCTCGCGCGAACGCTCGGTTGGCTCGGCGGACTCGCTGTGGACCTCGAACTCGCCTTCGGCGCGCGGAATGTTCTGGCCGATTAGCTTTTCGATCGCGGCCATCGACTTCTGGTCGAGCGGCGTCACGATCGAGATCGCGGTACCGGTGCGGCCGGCGCGCCCCGTACGGCCGATGCGGTGAACGTAATCGTCGGGATGATGGGGGACGTCGAAATTGAAGACGTGGCTGACTTCGGGGATATCGAGCCCGCGGGCGGCGACGTCGGAGGCGACCAGCAGCGGCAACTCGCCTTTGCGGAACTGATCCAGCGCCGCCATGCGGGCCGGCTGGTCCATGTCGCCGTGCAGCGCACCGACGCTGAAGCCGTGCTTCTGGAGCGATTTGTGAACGATCGCGACCTCGCGCTTGCGATTGCAGAAGATGATCGCGTTCTTGAGATCCTTGGCCTCGCGCAGCAGGCGGCGAAGCAGTTCCCGCTTCTCATGCGCCTCGCGTCCGGCCGGAACCTGGGACTGCGTGACGGTCACGGCGGTGGTGGCGGGCTTGGAAACTTCGATCTTCTGCGGATTGTGCAGGAAGGCCTCGGTGATGCGCCGGATCTCCGGCGGCATGGTCGCGGTGAAGAACAGTGTCTGCCGCGTGAAGGGGACGAGCTTGCAGATGCGCTCGATGTCGGGAATGAAGCCCATGTCCAGCATGCGGTCGGCTTCGTCGATGACGAGCAGCTCGACGCCGGTGAGCAGGAGACCGCCGCGCTCGGTATGGTCGAGCAGGCGGCCGGGGGTCGCGATCAGCACGTCGACGCCGCGCATCAGCTTGGCATCCTGGTCGCCGAACGAGACGCCGCCGATGAGGAGGGCGACGTTGAGCTTCTGGCCGGCGCCGTAGCGGTCGAAGTTCTCCTTGACCTGGGCGGCGAGCTCGCGGGTCGGCTCGAGGATCAGGGTGCGCGGCATGCGCGCCCGGGCGCGACCCTTTTCGAGGATGGTGAGCATCGGCAGCACGAAGGCCGCGGTCTTGCCGGTGCCGGTCTGGGCGATGCCGAGCACGTCCTTGCGTGCGAGGACGTGGGGGATCGCCTGTTCCTGAATGGGGGTGGGGTTGGTGTAACCGGTGGCCGCCACTGCGGCGAGGACTTTTTCGGATAGTCCGAGATTTGAAAAGGACATTGAGCCTCTAGTCGAAACCGCCGTTCGGAATCGAGGGTAATAAGGCTGTCGCGCTCCACCCCGAAACGGCGCGCTCTCAAAGAAGCTGGGGGTGCTGACTTACGCGAGGTTTGCGCGAACATAGCGCCAAGCTCAGGAATCGCGTTTCGATACCGAGCCGCGTTGCCCGGAACATAGGGGGGAATCGGCCAAAGTCAATGGAGCGGACGCGGGAAGGCTCTAAAAAGCCTAGCGTTTTTGCTCAAATTGCGGGCGAATTTGGGCTTTTCGCCCGGTCACCGGCCGGGCGACCGGGACCGAGGTCAAGGAGGCGGTTAACGCTTCTCGGCCGCCTGGGCCCGGAAATCGCCCGGTGCCAGCCCGTAGGCCGCGTTGAAGACCCGGTAGTAGGTCGCAAGGCTCTCGAAACCGCAGGCGGTGGCGACGTCGGCAATCAGCCGCTCCGGCGCCTCGCGCAGGAGGCGGCGGCTTTGCGCCAGGCGCTGCTCGGTCACGGTCTGGGAGAAGCTCTTCTCGGCCATTTCGAACAGCATGTGGAGGTGGCGCAGGGACACCCCGAGCCAGTCGGCGACCATCGCCGGGGACAAGCGGGGATCGTTCAGGTGGCGGACGATCAGGCGGCGCGCCAGCGAGAGGCGGCCGACCCGGAGCGCGTATTGTCCGCGGCGGCCCCCGGGCCTGACGATGCCGCGCTCGATCAAGGCGAGACAGGCCAGCGCCTCCACCAGCGGCTTGGTGTGCGCAGCCTCCTCTTCGCCTGCGAATTCGCCGAGCTCGGCAAAGGCGGCATCGAGCAGGGGCGCCAGCGCAGGGGCGCCGAACGGCTTTGGCGTGAGGTCGCGAACACGCCTGTCCTGTGCGGGGATGCCAGCCACCGGGATCTTCAGGATCCTCAGATGGAAGCCGGCGGCGCCGAGCGGCGCGGTGCGATAGGGCAGGTCGGTATGGCTGGTGGCAAACCTGCCATTTTCGATCGCAAAGTCATTGCTGCGCATGCCGCCGAACCAGCCGCCGCCGCCAAGCTGCTGGTAGACGCAGATGCTGTCGCTGGCCGCGTCCGCAATGTCGGCCTTGCTGCGCTCGACCTGGTAGGGCGAGGCCTTGAGCTCGACGAGGCCGGCCCCGCCAACCTGCTGCAGCGAGAACTCGCCGAAGAAATCCGCGCGCTGCTCCCGCGCGAGTTCCGCAGTGACGCCGAACAGCCCCTTGGCGCGTACCTCCCGCCAATAGTCGAAGCGGTCCTGCGGCTCGACCTCGTCGGTACACCAGCGATACACGGAAGTCCCTCGGGTGGGTAATGCGGCCTAAGCAAGAGCAGATTCCGCTCGAACCGGCCATAGGACAGATCGCGCGGGGGCATCCCGCTGGGCGCTTGCCTCGCCCTCTTGAACCCCTGCCATGGCTCGGCCGACTATGACATCAGCGGCCGCAGGAACGCCTAGGGCAATTCTTCCTGCAAACGGGGATTTTTCGATGACGCGCAGGCTTCTCTCGGTTTTGGCGGCCCTTGGCATCGCCGCCAGTCTGACGGCGCTCGCCGCCCCCGCGCATGCCGAAAAGCGCGTCGCGCTCGTGATCGGCAATAACGACTACAGGAACGTTCCGAAGCTACTCAAGGCCGTCAACGACGCCCGCACCATGGGCGATACGCTGAAGCAGCTCGGCTTCTCCGTGATGGTGGCCGAGAACCAGAGCCGCCAGCAGTTCACCGAGACGCTGCTTGCCTTCGACAGGGCGATCGAGCCCGGCGACACCGCGTTCTTCTTCTATGCCGGCCACGGTTTCGAGATCGCCGGCCAGAACTATCTGCTGCCAACCGACGTGCCGGCGGCGACCGAAGGCCAGGAAGAGCTGGTGCGCGATTCCTCGATCCTCGCCGACCGCATCATCGAGCGGCTCCAGAACAAGAAGGCGCGCACCTCGATCCTGGTATTCGACGCCTGCCGCAACAATCCGTTCGAGCGGACCGGCACGCGTGCGGTCGCCGGCGGCGGCGGACTCGCGCCGATGATGCAATTGCCCGAAGGCGTGTTCTCGGTGTTCTCCGCCGGCCCGCGCCAGACCGCGCTCGATCGTTTGTCGAACGATGATGCCAATCCCAATTCGGTGTTCACGCGCACCTTCGCCAAGGAGCTGTTGCAGCCTGGCGAGAACCTCGTGCAGGTGGCGCAGCATACGCGGCGGCTCGTCAGCGAGATGGCCGACACCGTCAAGCACAAGCAGGTGCCGGTCTATTTCGATCAGATGGTCGACGACGTCTTCTTGACCGGCGCCGCAAAGGCCGCTGCCGACGCCGCGGCGCGGCCGGCCGATCCGCCGCAGAAGGTCGCGGCGCTGCCGCCGGTTTCGGTGCCGCGCGTGGCGAGGGAGGAGGCCACCAACGCGCCGATCGCGAGCTTCTCGCGCCACAACGGCGGCTGGACCGTTACGTTCTCCTTCGCAGATCCCACCCTCGGCATTTCCTGGCGGATGGCGGGCAACGGCGACTTCCGCGAGACCGGCTTCATCGACACGCTCGACCCGCGCACCCGCAAGCGACTGCCGAACCCGTCGATCGAGCTGCCGCCGGACGCGCAGGCCGGCACCATCGAGGTCCGCTACGTCGATGCCTCCGGCGACATGCAGGGTCCGTTCCCGATCAAGTTCGAACCCGAGGCGGCGCTGCTCCGCGACCAGCGCAAGATCCTCGACATGACCGCGACGAGCTGGCTGTCGTTCCGCGAGTTCAACGGGCTGCTCGTTTATTACACGCACCTCGTGTCCTACCGCTGCGCCATCCGCGAGGTCCGCATCGGCATCGACACCGCGGTTCCCAACCAGGTGCTGAAGATGCCTGCTTGCGACATGCGCGACCCCACCGCGATCTCCGCCGGCATGCCGCTCTACATGAAGCTCGCGCCGGCGACGCAGGTCGTTTCGGTGGAGCTGACCTATCGCGACGGCAGCGTCTCGGAGATCAAGAGTTTCAGGACCGCGAACCGCAGCAACAATTGAGCGGCTCGATTGAGCGATCATGCTGTCTTCGGGCAGCCCATGCTCTGCCGCACCGTTGAGCCATGCGGTGAGTTTTCAGATGGGCGCTGTCAGGTACCGCGAGTAGATATCCGCGCGTCTGTCTGTCGCGAGCCCGACATAGCTTCGATAGCGAGCAACGTCATCAATGTCGATTTCCGCGCGTACGATGTCCTCGTCCTCCGAGGTAGACTGCGCGAGAATCTTGCCGTCCGGCGCAACGATGACGCTACGGCCCATAAAGGCGCAATTGCCCTGCGTGCCGGCGCGGTTGCAACTAAGGAAGAAGACGCCATTCTCGGTCGCGCGCGTGTAGGCGCGGTGCGTGAATATCTGCTCATCTTCCAGGGGTTTGTCTTGTGGGCGGAACGATGCCCAAATATTCGTGACGATCTGCGCGCCTTGCAGCATCAGTGCTCGCGTCAATTCCGGAAACCGGATGTCATAGCAAATCTGCATGCCAATCGGCCCCAACATCGTCTGCTGCACCGAGATGCTCTCGCCGGCGACGAAGTATAGCTTTTCCAGATGCCAGCGATGAATCTTGGAGTAGGTGCCGAGCACGCCGTGAGGGCCGATCAGGACCGATGCGTTATACATCACACCCTGCTGCACCGGGTGACGGAGGGCAAGCCCGGCGACAACATGGAGGCTGTGCTCACGGGCGAGGTCGCACAGCGACGTGATGAAGGGTCCGTTCTCGGGTTCGGCGGCCTGGAATAATCGGAAGGCATATTGTTCGGCTCCGCCGGATTCCGGGCTGAAAGGGGCGCCGGGCGTCAGCGGCTCCACGTATCCCGTGTTCGCCAACTCAGGGAATACGATCAACTGCGCGCCTGCCTTTGCCTCCGATCGTATCACGGCCTGCATTCGCTCGAGATTCGACGCCGGCTCCAGCACTTGGACGTCAAATTGGATCAAGCTCACGTTTACCTTGCTGGTCATCGCTTGTCCGTTCTCCTGTCGCGGGCCCGGCGATCCGCGCCTGTCGCGCTCTGCTCGTGTTGAGTCGACATCAATGGGCGCTTTCAGGAGCCAGCGGAAATACGCGATGCGTATCCAGCCGCTCGTAAGGCAGGAGCCGCAGATCTGCGACACCATGGTCCGGCGTGTCCACGATCAGAATCTCCTCCGCTACCTCCTCATAGAAGGCACGGAAATGCGTCTTTGAACGAAGCACGATGATGTCGAAGTCTTCCGGACGCAACCCGAACACTCCGAATGCATCGCCGTCGACCGCGAATGCAAAGGCGCTGACGACGCTCACCGACACGCCATCGACGTCAAGCAATGCCGTCATTCCCAGATCGACAGGCATGCCATGCATGTAGGAGCCCGTTACCCGGTACGATTTTAGGCCTGCCCACTGCACGCGTGCGGTGATGTCCAGCGTCGGCCCCGCCTTCTCGGAACTGTGGCCGCCAAGCCTTAACTTCACCAACGCACCAACACCCGCCTCGAACGCCTTCTGCGCTGCGGCCGCATCCCAGAGAAATGGCACGGCAGCCCGCGCGACACCGCGCCTCAGCAGCTCCCCCAGCAGGTACGTGGAGTCGTTCATTCGGTCTGCGTGCTCGACCAGGACGTAGGGGCGCCCCTGCGTCTTGCGCGTCGTCAGGCCTGTGCACGCCCGGGAGACTGCCGACTCTGCGGTGTAGATTTCGAAGGGCCGGGATAGTGCGTGCCGTTGGCTCCAGACCCGTTCCGAAAGATGGTCTGCGATCGCCTGGGCGCGCGTGGGGTCGCCGTCGGTGACGCACAGCACCGAAAAGCCGGCATTGTGCGCGTCTGCATAGGAAAAGCCGGCCATCAGCGAAATGTCGGTGTAGCGCTGGCTGTCACCTTCGATGCGCTGGCCTTCCGCGATGAGATCCGCCAAGGGGCGCAGCGCAGTCGCGCTGAAGATCGATGGGACGAGCACGCCCGGCTTGGCGATCGCCCATGTTGGCGAAATCTCTCCACGCAGTGTGCGGAGCATGCAGATGGCGGCACGGCGTCCCGTGTCCCCGGTATCCGTATGCGGCGATTTTCGATAGGCGAACGCCGCGGTCGCGTTTTGCAGCGTGGTTGCATCGATATTGCCATGATAGTCCAACGCGACGATCAAGGGCTTGTCCTGCCCCAGGGCGGCACGCACCGTGTCGATGATGAAGCGCTCGGGGTCCGGATAGGAAGCCGTCCAGCACGCCCCGTGGAGGAAGAGCAGCACGCCATCCAGGTCCGACAAGGCGCGGACGCCCGATGCCATCTCGTCCGCATAGCGTCTGACGGCCTCATCGCTGGCCGGACCCACGGCGCCGAGGGCCGTGTGGACGAGTGGAGCTAACGCCACGCTTGCCTGTTCGCAGACCTCGATGAAGCCGCCCATCACGGTGTTTGTGCCTCGGAGCTCTTCGACGATGCGATCCCCGCGCAGCGCCACCTGCTCGAAATCATCCCAGGTCGAGACGGCCGGCAGGAAACTCACGGACTCAATATGGAATCCGGCGATAGCGATCCGAAATGGCTTGTGCATGCCGTGCCTGGGGCCGGATGGGATTGGAGACTCGTGGACCATAGCGCTTCCCTAGGCCGAGACGACATGCCGGGCCATCAGGTGCCGCGGAATCGCAAAGATCAGCGCGGCCGCGGCGAACAGCGCAAACGCCAGCAGCGAGACGCCGGCCGTCATGCTGCCCGTCAGTTGGCCTAGGACGCCCAGGACGGCTGGACCGGCGAAGCCCGCGCTGGCCGCGCCGATATTGACCAGTCCAGCCCCGCTGGCCGCTGCCGTACCAGCAAGCACGCGTGAAGGCAGGCTCCAGAACATGGCCAGCGTGCATTGGATGCCGGAGATGCCGATGGTCAGGCACAACAGGGAGAGCGCCGGCGCGTCTCGCGTCGTCACACTCGCCACCAAGGCGGCGCCGCCAACGATCAGCGGTGCTGCGGTATGCCAGAGTCTCTCGCCGGTCTTCACCGAGTGGATCGAATTGAGCAGCATGGCGCAGGCGGCGATCAGGTAGGGCAGTGCGGTCACGACGCCGATCTGGAAGTTCGTCAGCCCGCCGATCGACTTGATCATGCTTGGCATCCAGAAAACGAGGCCGTAATTGCCGAGGTTATAGAGAAACGACGTCGCGAACAAAATCCACAGCGTCGGCTCACGCAACGCCGGCCACAAGCTCGTTTGCTTGTCCCTTGATTCTTGAGCGAGCTCTCGCTGCACCAGGGCCTTCTCGTCGGGCATCAACCATGCAGCATCGTCCGGCCGCTCGACGATCGCCCTGATCGAGACCAGCCCGAGCAGGATCGCAGGGAGTCCTTCGAGCAGGAACATCCATTGCCAGCCCTTCAGGCCGTAGCCGCCGTGGGTGACGTCCATGATCCATCCGGACAAGGGACCGCCGAGGATCACGCCGAGGGGCAGGGCGAGGAAGAGCAAGGACATCACCTTGCTGAGCCTGAATGAGGGAAACCAGACACTGAAGAAGGCGATCACGGCGGGGAAGAAGGCTGCCTCCGTGATCCCGAGCAAGAACCGAAGCACGTAGAAGCTGGCTTCGTCCCGCGTCAGCAACGTGGCCATGGAGACGAGCCCCCATGAGATCATCGACGCTGCGATGCACTTCCTCGGGCCGTAGAGCTGAACCAGGTAGCCGGCGGGCACCTGAAGCAGGAGATAGCCGATAAAGAACAGGCCTGCACCGAGGCCATAGGCGGCCTCGCTCAGACGCAAATCGTTGACCATGCCGAGCTTGGCAAAGCCGACGTTCACCCGATCCAGGTAGCCAAAGAAGTAGCAGACGAGGATGAGCGGCATGATGCGAAGCACGATCTTCCGATAGGTCGTGTCCGCCTCGGCCACGCGGGGTGATGCAGTGGTGGCGATCGGCACGGGCGACGCGAGTTGCTGCTGGGTGGGCATCGATGCTACCTGTTCCCTTCGTTCTGGCTAATCCCCAGGATCGTAGAAACCGCCGACTTCGAGGTCCAATGCGGGTTCGCTTGCGACTGATGAGACTTCCGCATGAAAGTCGAGAACGCTGAACTCGAAGCCTTCGTGATCGCGGCAGAGCTGCTGAATTTCCAACGTGCAGCCGAGAAGCTTCATCTGACCCAGCCCGGCCTGTCGCGCCGGATCCAGAAGCTGGAGCAAACGCTGGGCGTCGAACTGTTCAGCCGCACCACCAGGTCGGTGGTCCTCACCGGAGCTGGACGCCACTTCCTTCCGATGGCTCGCCAGCAGATCAACAACCTGAACGGGATGCTCGATTCGATCCGCGAGGTCGCCGAAAGGCGTTTCGGCAAGATTCGGGTGGCCAGCATTCCGACCGTGGTCTGCCAGACCTTTCCGCCCCTGCTGAGGACGTTCACCGAGCGGCATCCGAACGTCGGCGTGCAGGTCTTCGACGGTAACCAGGACTTTGTCGTTCGCCAGGTCTTGTCCGGGCTGGCCGAATTCGGGGTCGGCGTGGACCCGGGGCCCGACCCCGACCTAACATTCGTACCGTTGCTGGCAGACCGCTTCGTCCTGGCCGTGCATAAGGACGACGCGCTGGTCGCTCGCCAGGAGATCGCGCTGCAAGAGCTACAGGCGATGCCAAAGGTTCGGCTCATGATTGGGGGACGCGACAGCGGCAACAGGCTACTGCTCGAGGTCTTGCTCGGAAATGCGGCCCTGAAGCTACGGTGGTTTTACGAAGTCGAGCACGTCTCCTGCATCCTCGAACTCCTCGAAGCGGGCGTCGGCTGCGCCATCTTGCCGGCAATGGCCCTCCCGACAAATCTCGGCTCCAATATCCGGGCAGTTCCCATCTCTGCTCCCGAGATCAAGCGGACCGTCGGCGTCATTCGCCACCGGTCTTTGAACATCTCGCCGCTGGCAGGTGAGTTTCTCGATCTCGTGACTCGGCATCTTGTTGCCGAGTCCGCGCTATAATCATTGTTGCGGATCGAACCGCCGCCGAGGACCGGATCATGAACGCTAACGCGCCGGAACCGCCCGCCGCATCTCGTTCCCTGAAAGCTCGCTGCTGCATCGTCGGCGGCGGGCCGGCCGGGATGATGCTCGGTTATCTCCTGGCGCGCGCCGGCATCGATGTCGTGGTGCTGGAGAAGCACGCGGATTTCTTCCGCGATTTTCGCGGCGACACGGTGCATCCCTCGACGCTGCAGGTGATGGACGAGCTCGGCCTGATCGACGGTTTCCTGAGGCTGCCGCATCAGCGCTTGCAGACGCTCGACGGCATGTTCGGCGGCACGCCGGTGCGCATCGCCGATCTCCGCCGGCTCGACACCAAATACCCGTTCATCGCCTTCATGCCGCAATGGGACTTCTTGAATTTCTTGCGCGAGAGCGGTCGGCGCTTTCCCTCGCTCAAGGTGATGATGAGCACGGAGGCAACCGACGTGATCCGGCGCGGTGAGGCGATCGCCGGCGTGCGCGCGACGACGCCGGAGGGGCCGATCGACATCGAGGCGGATCTGACCATCGCCTGCGACGGCCGTCATTCGATGGTGCGCCAGCGCGCGGGCCTTGCGGTCGAAGAGATCGGCGCGCCGATGGACGTGTTGTGGTTTCGCGCCGCACGGCGGACGAACGAAACCGAGAACGTGTTCGCACGGGTCGAACCGGGGAAGATGATGATCACCTTCGATCGCGGCGAGTACTGGCAATGCGCCTATGTCATCGCCAAGGGGCAGTATGACGCAGTGAAGGCGAGGGGCTTGCCGGCGCTGCTCGACGACGTCGTTCGCATGGCGCCGATCCTTTCATCCGGCATCTCCGACGTGAAGAGCTGGGACGACGTCAAGCTTCTCACCGTCGTGATCAACCGCCTGAGCCGCTGGACGCGGCCGGGCCTGCTCTGCATCGGCGACGCCGCGCATGCGATGTCGCCGGTCGGCGGCGTTGGCGTCAATCTCGCGGTCCAGGACGCGGTTGCGACCGCCAATCTGCTTGCCGACAAGATCCGGAACGGCTGCCCGTCCGAAGCCGAACTCGACGCCGTGCGGGAGCGGCGTGCGTTTCCGGTGAAGATGACGCAGGCGATGCAGGTCGTCGTGCAGAACAACATCATCAGCGGTGCACTCAGGCCCGGCAATCAGCCCGTGAAGGTTCCGCTGATCGTGCGCCTGGTCACGGCGCTGCCGTGGCTCCAGAAGATTCCCGCGCGCTTCATCGCACTCGGCGTACGGCCCGAGCATGTGCATTCGCCGGTCGCGCGCGTAGCGTGATTGCGTGAACGGTTCGGTAGGGATAACAGCGCGTTAAGCCGCATCGTGCGCGTTGCGCGTGTGCAACAGCGAAATCGGATTCGAAGCGCGCGAAAGCTAATCCTGCCGCTTAACGTCGTTGATTCCAATTTTAGTAAGAACTGTCTGTGAGCGTGCGCCCCATCCGAGGACAAGGGGTTGTACCATGCGTTCCAAGTTGATTGCCGCCTTCACCTGCACCAGCGCGCTCGTCGCAGCCGGTAACGTTTCCGCCGCCGATCTCGCCGCGCGGCCCTACACGAAGGCGCCGGCCTATATCGAGCCGCTCTTCAACTGGACCGGTTTCTACGTCGGCGGCCACATCGGCGGCGCCTGGACCAACGAGCAGTTCATCAACAACGGGACCGGCGCGCCGTTCGGCGATTTGGTTCCGGGCGAGGGCTATCGTCAGCGCGGTTCGGGCCTCATGGGCGGCGCTCAGATCGGCTATAACTGGCAGGCCAGCAACTACGTGTTCGGCCTCGAAGGCACGATCTCCGGGCTCAATAACAAGGGCACCGTCGTGAACACCGCGTTCGGTGCGGGTGACGACGTGTTCAATTGGCGCGCGAACGTGCTGGCGACGGTGGTCGGCCGCGCCGGTTACGCCGTGCAGAACAACCTGTTCTACATCAAGGGTGGCTACGCCGGCGTGAACAACCGTCTTTCGGTCACCGACACGGTCGGAGTTGCCACAGGCTCGGGCGGTCAGACCCACTGGGCCAATGGCTGGACCGTCGGCGCCGGCTGGGAATACGGCATCACGCGCAACTGGATCGTCGGCCTCGAATACAACTACGCCGCCTTCGTCAGCCAGACCTATCAGCTCGGCGGCATCTCGGGCAATTACACCTTCGATGCCAAGCCGCGCGACATTCAGTGGGCGGTGGTGCGTGCGAGCTACAAGTTCGACTCGCCGGTCATCGCGCGCTACTGAGACTCAATCGCTTCGGTCATGAAGCGAAAAGCCCCGGCTTGATCGACCCTTTGATGCAAAGCCCCGGCCTTGGCCGGGGCTTTTTTGCTGCGTGTCGCGATCTCACGCCATGACCGAGAAGCCGCCATCGACGGGGATCGCAGTGCCCGTGACGAAGTCGGATCCGGGCGATGCCAGGAACACCGCGATGCCTGCGAAATCGTCGATATGGCCCCAGCGTCCCGCAGGCGTGCGAGCGAGCACGCGATCGTGCAGCCCGGTCACCTGCTGGCGTGCGCCGCGCGTGAGATCGGTGTCGATCCAGCCCGGCAGGATGGCGTTGACCTGGATGTTGTCCGCCGCCCAGGCGTTGGCGCAGGCGCGTGTGAACTGCACGATGCCGCCCTTGCTCGCCGCATAGGCCGGCGCGAAGCTCGCGCCGAAGATCGACATCATCGAGCCGATATTGATCACCTTGCCGCGGCCTGACGCCTTCAGGGCGGGGTAGGCAGCCTTCGAGCACACGAAGGCGCTGGTGAGGTTGGTGTCGATCACCTTGCTCCACTCCTCGAGCTCGAGCTCGTGCGGCGGCTTGCGGATGCTCATGCCGGCATTGTTGACGAGGATGTCGATGCGGCCGAGCTCCTTTGCGACACGCGCAACCATGGCCTCGACGGCCGCCTTGTCGGTGACGTCGGTCGCGACCGCGATCGCCTTGACGCCGCGCTGACGGAGGTCGTCGACCGCCGCTTTTGATTTCGCTTCGTTGCGACCGACCACGGCGATGTCGGCCCCGGCATCGGCAAGCCCGCGGGCCATGCCGAGCCCGATGCCGCCATTGCCTCCCGTGACGATCGCGACCTTGCCGCGGAGATCGAACCGGCTGGATGTCATGCTGTGATGTCCTTTTCTTTTTTGGTTTTCTTCTACTGGCTGCTTTCCCAGATCAGGACCAGCCCGAACCCGGCCATGGCCGCGCCATAGCCGGCCCATTGCAGCTGGTTGACCATGAAGCTCGACCGCGGCCAGGGAAACGTGCCCGTGCCCTGTCCGATCCAGATCAGGCCCAGGGCGGTCGCCAACAGGCCTGCGGTCAGCAGAAATCTGCGCATGCGTTCTCCCACCGGTCTGTTTCTGTCGCGCCGCAGCATCGACGATGCCGGCGGTCGCGAAAACCTTGGGACCAGACTAGCCGGAGCTTCGGCGCGGAGACAATGGCCGCCGGCTGGGCGGAGTAGCGAGGAGAGGCAAGCCCCGTCGGTCGCTGAACGCGAATCGACCGTTGAGCCACGACGCAAAAAGCCCCGGGCGATGCCGGGGCTTTTGAGATCTCATATCGAGTTCGGATCAGTACTTCGCGACCACCGGGCCGGCCCAGTTGAAACGGTAGACCAGCTCGCTGCGCACGCTGTGCTCGCGGAATTTCTGGCTCTCGCCGAAGCCGGTGGCCGGGCCGCCGTACCCGGTATAGTCGATGGTGACATTGGCGCGATCGAACTCGGAGTAGCGGTACTCGGTCTTCCAGAACAGACCGGGCAGGAAGCTCGTCAGAGCATATTCGTCACCCGTACCGATGAACCAGCCACCTTTGGTTGCTCCGCCAAGAGTTGCCGTTCCGCCCGGGAAGCCAAGTGAGGTTAGGGCCGTGCTCTTCCAATGCGCCTGCGTGTAGCCGCCCGACACGTAGGTCAGCAATTGCGGGAGAACCAGATAGCCGACGCGGAGGCCGACGGCCCACTGCTGATCCTGCTTCTGGCTGCCAGTCGAGAGGGTAACTACGGTGCCGTCGATGCCGAGGTCGCCCTTCACATCCATGAAGTCGTAGTCCGCGAAGCCGCCGACCAGCCAGTTGGTGCCCGCGAATTGATAGTCGCAGCCACCCTGTACGGTGCCGAACCAGCCGCGCGCGTCGGCCGTTTTATTTGAATTGTTGCTAATCAGTGCGAAGGTCGTGGCGTCGTAGGTTTCATTGTGATCGTTGTTGGTCATCGCGCCGCCGCCGCCGGCGCCGACGTAGCAGCCGGTCCAGTTGACGGCCGGAGCAACAGCCACCGGAGCCTTGGTGTACGTACGCGCGCCCAGGTCAGCCGCCGAGGCTGCGCCCGTCGCTGCCACGATCGCCGTGAAAGCAAGCACAAACTTCTTCATTTCGAATTCCAGCCCTTAGAAGGGAGCGTGAGTGCCCCGGAACGATTCAGCCGATAGGATGCTTATAGCGAGTTCCCCAGAGAAAACTGTTGCTGTTCCGACACAACCGCAACGCGAGTCCACGGCCTGACACGACGGGTTTTGCTTCGGGCGTCATGGCGTGGGTGTCCTGACGAGGTCGTGTCACAACGAAAAAGCCCCGGGCGATGCCGGGGCTTTTGAGACTCTCGTATCGCGATCGGATCAGTACTTGGCGACGAGCGGGCCACCCCAGTTGAAGCGGTAGACCAGCTCGCTGCGCACGCTGTGCTCGCGGAGCTTCTGGGTCTGACTGAGGCCCGACGCAGCCCCAGTCCCGAACACGGTAATGTCGGTGTTCGCGCGATCGAATTCCGAGTAGCGGTACTCGGTCTTCCAGAACAGGCCGGGGAGGAAGCTGGTCAAGGCGTACTCGTCGCCAGTGCCGATGAACCAGCCGCCCTTCGTGAAGCCAGAAGTCGAAACCTGCGGACCGACGACGCCCAATACGCTGTAGTCCGTACCCTTCCAATGGCCCTGCGTGTAGCCGCCCGAGACGTAGGTCAGCAACTGCGGCAGGACCAAGTAGCCGACGCGGCCGCCGACGGCCCACTGCCAGTCTTGCTTCTGCTGACCAAAAGCCGCGCCAAGAGTGCTGTGGTCACCGTGCACGTCCATGAAGTCGTAATCTGCGAAAGCGCCGGCGACCCAGTTGCCGAACTGGTAGTCGCAACCGCCCTGCACCGTGCCGAACCAACCGCGCGCGCCGCCCGTGGTGTTAGGGTTGAACGGAGCACCCGTGGTGGTCACGAAGTCGTTGTAGTCGTTGTTGGTCATCGCGGCGCCGCCGCCGGCGCCGAGATAGCAGCCGGTCCAGCTCGGAACCGGGGCAGCAACCACCGGAGCCTTGGTGTAGGGCCGCGCAGCCAGGTCAGCCGCGGAAGCCGCACCCGTCATCGCCACGACCGCCGTCAGAGCGAGTACAATCTTTTTCATATTCAAATCCCCAGTCCAACAGGCGCGAGCGCACCGATTCCGATCAACCGATGCCTGAGCTTATAGACAGTTCCCCTCGAAAAGCTGTTGCTGCGGAGACACAATGCCGGGAAACAATCCGCAGCTGCGGGGAGGACACAGCCTTGCGCGTTGCTCCACGGTGAGAGGTCCGGCGACAACGCCGCCAAAACGAAAAAGCCCCGGCAACGCCGGGGCTTTTGAAGTCAAAATCGAATTTAGATCAGTACTTGGCGACGACCGGGCCACCCCAGTTGAAGCGGTAGACCAGCTCGCTGCGCACGCTGTGCTCGCGGAACTTCTCGGTCTGATTGAAGCCGAGCGAAAGTCCGGTCGCAAAGTCGTTGATCGACACGTTGGCGCGGTCGAATTCCGAGTAGCGATACTCAGTCTTCCAGAACAGGCCGGGCAGGAAGCTCGTCAGAGCGTATTCGTCACCCGTACCAATGAACCAGCCGCCCTTCGTGAAGCCGGGACTTGAGGCCAGCGGGGCGCCGGGCGCGAACAGGAGCGCATAGTCCGTGCCCTTCCAGTGAGCCTGCGTGTAGCCGCCCGAGACGTAAGTCAGCAACTGCGGCAGAACCAGATAACCGACGCGAGCGCCAACGGCCCACTGCCAGTCTTGCTTTTGCTGGCCCACAAGAGCGCCCAAAGTCGTGTGATCACCGTGCACGTCCATGAAGTCATAGTCGGCGAAAGCGCCAACCACCCAGTTCTGGAACTGGTAGTCGCAGCCGCCCTGAACGGTGCCGAACCAGCCGCGCGCACCACCCGTCTGGTTGGCGGTAACCGCCAAACCTGTAACCGAGTTAAAATCGTTATAGTCGTTGTTGGTCATCGCGCCGCCGCCGCCAGCGCCGAGATAGCAGCCCGTCCAGTTGGTGACCGGAGCCGCAACCACCGGGGCCTTGGTGTAGGGCCGCGCAGCCAGGTCAGCCGCGGAAGCCGCACCCGTCATCGCCGCGATCGCCGTGAAAGCCATCACAAACTTCTTCATTTCGAAGTCCACCCCTAGCTGCCAGACGCGAGCGCGCCGGAAACGATTCAACTGATATGCTGCTTATAGCCGGTTCCATCCAAAATGCTGTTGCCGGGGAGGCACAGTTGCGACAGATATTCTGTCTTATCACGACGATCCACGGACTGGAGCGTCGCCATGAGGGCGCCAGGGGCGGAGCGATCGCCCCAAAAACGAAAAAGCCCCGGGCGATCCCGGGGCTTTTGAAGTCGATGTCGAATTTCAGATCAGTACTTCGCGACGACCGGGCCGCCCCAGTTGAAGCGATAGACCAGCGAGGTCATGACGGTCTGAGTGATGAGCCTGTCACTGCTGAAGAAATTGGTGGACAGGCCAGTCGCGATAGCACGTTCGAAGCGATCGGTCCGGTTATACTCGGAGACGCGATACTCGGTCTTCCAGGTGAGGTTCGGAATCCAACCGCTCTGATACTCGACACCGCCGCCAAGGAACCAACCCTGGAGGGTGCGGCCCGGAATCGCGGTACCAAGGAAGGTGTTGTTTATTGGGGTGAAGAAGTTACCAGTGCCAGTCAGGTGGGCTTCAGTGTAGCCGCCGGAGAAGTAGGTGAGGGTGTTCGGATTCACAAGCCAGCCGATGCGGCCGCCTACAGCCCACTGAGAGTCCACCTTCTCCTGCGCGGAAAAGAAGGGGGAAAGGATACTGGGGCGATTACCCCTCATGTCGGACCAATAGTAATCAGCCAAGACGCCGATCACGAACTGACCCGTGCCGAAGATCCCGCCTCCCCCGCCGAACCCGAACTGATAGTCACAGCCGCCGCCGCCCCCGGCCAGCCAGCCTTTCCCGGCCACGTCCACGTTCGCGCCAGCAACAAAGTCCGTACCGGTGACGGGGTCCCTGAAGCGGCTATTCGTTTCGTTGTCGTAGAGGCCGTAACCAACACTGCCGGCGATGTAGCAGCCGGTCCAGTTGGCAACCGGAACAGGAGGCGGAGGAGCCTTGGTGTAGGGCTTTGCCGCAAGGTCGGCGGCCGAAGCCGTTCCGGTCATCGCCGCCATCACGGTCAGAGTCAGCAAAAACTTCTTCATTGTAAAAATCCCCAAGGCTTGGCGGCGCGAGCCACAAAATCCATCCGATGCCGCAACTATAGTCATTTCCAGCCGAAAAGCTGTTGCTGCGCAGACACAATGTCCGAAAAACGATCAGTACTTATACTGAATAACGGAGCGGATTGTGGCGTGTAGATTGCTGAATTCTTCTTTTATAATAATGCGTTAAAAAGAATTCCGGATTTCGCGCGACTAGGCTTCTCGCGCCGTGCTCGTGGCGTCGGAGATCATGCTCTGGGCGTCGGAAGGTCCTCACTTGCGAACTCGGCCTTGTCCGAAATGAACGCGAAGCGTGCCTCGCCTTGGTGCCCATTGGACCGAATCGGTGGCGGTGTTGCGGTCGTCCGCAAGAAGGACCTGCGGGGGCGCAGCTCGAGGAATAGTCCAGACCAAGCCTACGCTTCCCGGGGGGGGCGCATAACGCGAAAAGCCCCGGACAACGCCGGGGCTCTTCTCCTAGATTCAGCCTCGAGCTAGCAGCTAGCTAGACGTCCAGCAGGTCCTCGCTGGCGAATTCGGCCTTGTCCGAGATGAAGGCAAACCGTGCCTCGGCCTTGGTGCCCATGAGGCGCTCCACCGAATCGGCCGTGGTGTCGCGGTCGTCGGCAAGCAGGACCACCTTGAGGAGCGTCCGCCGCGCCGGGTCCATGGTGGTTTCCTTGAGCTGCGCCGGCATCATCTCGCCCAGGCCTTTGAAGCGGTTCACCTCGACCTTGGCGTTGGCGTTGAACTCGCTCTTGAGCAGCGCCGCTTTGTGCGCGTCGTCGCGGGCGTAAACCGATTTGGAACCGTGCGTCAGCTTGTAGAGCGGCGGCACGGCCAGGAAGAGGTGGCCCTCGTCGATCAGCCGCGGCATCTGCCGGTAGAAGAAGGTGATCAGCAGCGAAGCGATGTGGGCGCCGTCGACGTCGGCGTCGGTCATGATGATGATGCGCTGATAGCGCAGATCCTCTTCGCGATATTGCGCGAGCGTGCCGGAGCCGATCGCCTGCACGAGATCGGAAAGCTGGGCGTTCGCCGTCAGCTTGTCCTTGCCGGCAGAGGCGACGTTGAGGATCTTGCCGCGCAGCGGCAGCACGGCCTGGGTCTTGCGGTCGCGCGCCTGCTTGGCACTGCCGCCGGCCGAGTCGCCCTCGACGATGAAGAGCTCGGAGCCTTCCGTTCCGGCGTCGGTGCAGTCGGCGAGCTTGCCGGGCAGACGCAGCTTCTTGCCGGCGGTCTTGCGCGCAGTTTCCTTTTCCTGGCGGCGGCGCAGGCGCTCCTCGGCGCGATCGATCACGAAGTCGAGCAGCCTGTTGGCCTGGTTCGGATTGCCGGAGAGCCAGTGGTCGAACGGATCCTTCATCGCCTGCTCGACGATGCGCTGCGCTTCGGCAGTGGCGAGACGATCCTTGGTCTGGCCCTGGAATTCCGGCTCGCGCACGAACACCGAGAGCATCACGGCCGCGCCCACCATCACGTCTTCCGAGGTGACGGATGCCGCGCGCTTGCCCTGGCCGACGCGCTCGGCGTGGTCCTTCAGGCCGCGCAGCAGCGCGCTGCGCAAGCCGGATTCGTGGGTGCCGCCATCGGGCGTCGGCACGGTGTTGGTGTAGGAGGACAGGAAGCCGTCGGCGTCCGCAGTCCACGCCACAGCCCATTCGCAGGCGCCATGCGCGCCGTTGCGGCCCGACTTTCCGGAGAAGATGTCGGGATGCACCAGCGTGTCGGCGTGGATCGCGGCGGCGAGATAATCCTTCAACCCGCCAGGGAAGTGGAACGTCGCTTCCGCCGGCACGTCCTCGACGCCCTTCAAGAGTTCGGGCGCGCAATTCCAGCGGATCTCGACGCCGCCGAACAGATACGCCTTCGAGCGCGTCATCTTGAAAAGACGCTGCGGCTTGAACACCGCCTTGGCGCCGAAGATGTCGGTGTCCGGTTTGAACCGCACGCGCGTGCCGCGGCGGTTGTTGATCTTGCCGAGATCCTCGAGCTTGCCCTTCGGGTGCCCGCGCTCGAACGTCATGCGATAGAGTTTTTGGCTGCGCGCAACCTCGACCTCGAGACGCGAGGAGAGGGCGTTGACGACGGAGATGCCGACGCCATGCAGACCGCCGGAGGTCTCGTAGACCTTGGAGTCGAACTTGCCGCCCGAATGCAGCGTGCACATGATGACTTCGAGCGCCGACTTCTTCGGGAATTTTGGATGTGGGTCGATCGGGATGCCGCGACCGTTGTCGGTGACCGTGAGAAAACCGTCAGCGCTCAGGTCGACCTCGATGAAGGTCGCGTGCCCGGCAAGCGCCTCGTCCATCGAGTTGTCGATGACCTCGGCGAAAAGGTGATGCAGCGCCTTCTCGTCGGTGCCGCCGATATACATGCCGGGACGGCGCCGGACCGGTTCCAGACCTTCGAGGACCTCGATGTCGGCCGCCGTGTAGTCGGCTTCTCCTCCGCTCGCGCGCGAAGCCGCCTTGGTGGGCGCGCGGGGTTTTGGTTCATCGCCGCCGAACAGATCGTCTTTTGCTTTGGTTTTCAATTGCTTGGACATATGTTTTGATGCGTTTTGAGGGCCGCGGAGGCGGCGAATCGGTTAGGCCGACTATGCCACGGCTGGCCTGAAAAAGTGACCGTCGGTCCGGTCGCTGGCGTCGTTGCGAGCCAATCCCGGCGATTTTAGGCCGCATGGCCCCTTGTTCCCGGCAATTTGACATCGTGGCCCGTACGGAGCCGGTCTTTGTGACTTGATGTCACGCAAGGCGTTGGCTTACCAGTCCTTTTCACGATCATGGACACGCGGCGGGGCGGGGAAGGCATTTTTGGGTATGGAGCAGTTTGCGCACGCACTGGCCGACTTCGTGCGCGTTCACCAGGTCTGGGCGGCACCGATCGTGTTCCTTCTGGCGTTCGGTGAATCGCTTGCTTTCATCTCGCTACTGATCCCGGCCTGGGGCGCGCTGGTTGCGATCGGCGCTCTCATCGGGGTGAGCGGCATCAGCTTCTATCCGGTCTGGATTGCGGGCGCGATCGGGGCCGCCCTCGGCGACTGGGTCTCCTACTGGTTCGGCTTCCGCTACAAGGAGCACGTCGCGCAGATGTGGCCGTTGTCGCGCTATCCGGACATCCTGCCGCGCGGCGAAGCCTTTGTGAAAAGCTGGGGCGTGCCCAGCATCTTCATCGGCCGCTTCTTCGGCCCCTTGCGCGCTTCCGTGCCGCTTGCCGCCGGCATTTTCGAAATGCCGTATTGGAGCTTTCAAGCCGCCAACTTCATCTCGGCGCTGGTCTGGGCGGCGGCGCTGCTGTTGTTCGGCGATGTGATGGCGCGGATCATGGAATGGATCTGGCGCCTGGTGTGACGGTGTCAAATCTTGACGCCGGAGCCGCTTGGCCTTATAGCCGCGCGCCATGATCAACGCTGCGACCATCCTGTTCGCCCGTCGCCGCCGCCGCACTTCAGCGGTTTGGGCGGTCGATCGCGTTTGAGATCATCGTCTTTGCCGCTGGATCCGATCCGCGGCATTCTCTCTCCTGTCAGCGCGATCTGATCCGGCGGCCCCACAAGGAGCCCCAGCAGGAGACCACGATGTACACACCGCCCTTTTTCAAGCAGGACCGCGCGGCGAGCCTCAAGCTTGCGGACGAGCGCGGCTTCGGCACCTTCTGCGCGTGGGACGGCACCAGGCCGATCGCGTCACAACTGCCGTTCTATCTGAGCTACGCCGCCGACGGCACGCCGCAGGTCGCCTTTCATGTTGCCCGTCACAATCCGCTGGTAAAGCTCGCGGACGGGTCGACGTCCTGGCTGCTCGCGATCAATGGTCCGGATGCCTATGTATCGCCGGACTGGTACGTCTCACCGGATCAGGTGCCGACCTGGCTCTACCAGTCGGTGCATCTGACCGGGCCGGTGCGGGTCCTGTCGGATGCGGAGCTCAGCGTTCAGATCGAGACGCTCAGCGCCAAGTTCGAGGATTGGCTGCTGCCGAAGAAGCCATGGACCTCGGCGAAGATGACGGCGGGGCGACTCGAGACGATGAAGAAGGCGATCGTGGGTCTGGTCATGACGGTTGAAGAGGTCGAAGGCAGCTTCAAGCTCAACCAGCACAAATCCGAAGCCGACTTCGCTGCGATCGCAAATGCGCTCGGCGATGGCGATGCCGACGCGAAAGCGATTTCACGATTGATGCGGCAGACGCGGCCGCAAATCTTCACCGATCAGGCCTTTGCAGATGACACGAACAAGCTCGAAAGGAGCGCGACATGAGCCTCGCTGAGACCAAACAAGCCCCTGACGTCGGCGTTGCCACCAAGAAGCCGGTCGTCTTCGTCGACGGCGGCTCCGGCACCACCGGGCTCGGCATCAACGAGCGCCTCAAGCTCCAGAACGATGTCGTGGTGAAGACCATCGCCGACGACAAGCGCAAGGATCCGGCGGCCAAGAAGGCGCTGATGGAGGAGGTCGATCTCGTCATCCTCTGCCTGCCCGATGACGCCGCCAAGGAGACGGTCGCGCTGGTCGACAGCATGGGCGCCGCGGCGCCGAAAGTGCTGGACGCCTCGACCGCGTACCGCGTCGCGCCCGACTGGGCCTACGGATTCGCCGAGCTCACGCCCAATCAGGCCGGCAAGATCAAGGCTGCGCAAAAGGTCTCAAATCCCGGCTGCTATCCGACCGGCGCGATCGCGCTGCTGCGGCCGATCGTCGATGCCGGCCTCTTGCCGTCTGACTATCCCGTCACCGTCAACGCGGTGAGCGGCTATTCCGGCGGCGGCAAGTCGATGATCGCGAGCTTTGAAGACGGCAGCGCGCCGTCCTTCGAGCTCTACGGCCTCGGCTTCGAGCACAAGCATCTGCCGGAGATGCAGCTTTACTCGAACCTGACGCGGCGGCCGATCTTCATTCCCTCGGTCGGCAACTACCGGCAGGGCATGCTGGTCTCGGTGCCGCTCCAGCTCGACACGCTGCCGGGCAAGCCCAGCGGCGCCGATCTGCAGGCCGCGCTCGCCAAGCGCTACGCGGGTTCAAAGTACGTCTCGGCGATGCCACTCCAGAATGAAGCATCAAAGGGCGGCCGGATCGAGCCGGAGGCGCTCAACGAGACCAACATGCTCGAGCTCTACGTCTTCGCCAGCGACAAGTATCACCAGGCGGTGCTGGTCGCGCGCCTCGACAATCTCGGCAAGGGCGCCTCGGGTGCGGCCGTGCAGAACATGCGGCTGATGCTGGGATTGCCGGAGGAGTAGGAAACACTCGTGCCCCGGACGCAGCGCAGCGCTCCTTCAGCGGTGCGCTGCCGAGCCGGGGCCCACGTCTTCAGGGCGGCCTCTCTGGGTCCCGGCTCTGCACAGCAACGCCCAAAGCGCGTTTACGCGCGTCTTCAACGCGCTATGGCGCTGCTGCGCGTCCGGGACACGAAATCAAAACACCTGGAAGATCGCCAGCGCCAGCACGGCCTGGGCGAGGAAGCCGACGGTGAAGGCGAGGGTGCGGAACACCGGCAGGCCGAGCGTGTAGACGATCAGATGCGCGACGCGGGCCCAGAAATAGACGGCGCAGGCCAGCACCGTCCATTTGCTCGAATAGTCGATCGCATTCAGGATCAGCACCAGCGGCGCAAAGATCACGAGGTTCTCGACCGCGTTGTCATGCGCGAACATCAGCCGGTTCGCCCATTCCGCATGCGGCTTGTCGCCGCGCGAGGGATTGGCCATCGCGCCGGAGAGGCCGCGGACCTGCGTGCGGTTGATGATGTAGGGGATCCAGAGGATGCCGGTCAGGATCACCGTCAAGGTCAGCCAGAACAATTCGCGCGTCATAATCCGATCCCCACTTTATTCACCGTGTCGAAGAGGGAGCTTATACAAAAGCGCGAGAGATTCCGCTACGCGCGAACGCGGACGTAGCTGCCGGGTGCGTCCTCGATCGGCGGCACCGCCACGCTGCCGACGGGACGCGCCGGGACCTCCTCGGGGTCGAGCCCACCCAGCCATTCGCGCCAGTCCGGCCACCACGAGCCCTTGTGCTCCTCTGCGCCCTTCATCCATTGCGCGACGTTGACGTCCTTGATGTTGTCGTTGGTCCAGTACTGGTACTTGTTCGAGGCCGGCGGGTTGACGACGCCGGCGATGTGGCCCGAGCCCGACAGCACGTATTTCACCGGCCCGCCGAAGAACTGGGAGCCGTAGAGCACCGATTCGGCCGGCGCGATGTGGTCCTCGCGGGTGGCGAGGTTGTAGACGGGCACCTTGACCTTGGAGAGATCGAGCAGCGTGTTGTCGAGCACCATGCTGCCCGTCGACAGCCGGTTCTCCAGGTAGCAATTGCGCAAGTAAAAGGAATGGTTCGCCGCCGTCATGCGGGTTGCGTCCGAATTCCAGTGCAAGAGGTCGAACGCGCTCGGCTGCTGGCCCTTCAGATAGTTGCTGACGACATAGGACCAGATCAGGTCGTTGGAGCGCAGCATGTTGAAGGCCATCGCCATCTTGGAGCCTTCGAGCACGCCGGCGGCCTTCATGTCGTGCTCGAGAGACGAGATCTGCTCCTCGTCGACGAAGACGAGGAGATCGCCGGCATGGGTGAAATCAACCTGCGCGGCGAAGAAGGTCGCCGAAGCGACGCGCTGGCGGCGCTTCTCGGCAAGCCAGGCCAGCGTGGTCGCGAGCATGGTGCCGCCGACGCAGTAGCCGGCGGTGTGCACCTTCATCTCGCCGGTCGCCCGCTCGATCACGTCCATCGCCGTGAGCGGGCCTTCCTTCATGTAGTCTTCCCAGGTCTTGTTGCCGAGCCGCTTGTCCGGATTGACCCAGGAGATCACGAACACCGTGATGCCCTGATCGACGCACCATTTGATGTAGGATTTTTCCGGCTTGAGATCGAGAATGTAGAATTTGTTGATCCAGGGCGGCACGATCAGGAGCGGCGTGCGCAGCACCTTCTCGGTGGTCGGCTCATACTGGATGAGCTGCATCATCTCGTTCTGGTAGATCACCTTGCCGGGCGTCGTCGCCATGTTGACGCCGAGCTCGAGATTGTCCGGATTGGACTGGCGGATCTTCAGCATGCCCTTGCCGGCCGCGATGTCCTCGGCCAGCATTTGCAGGCCTTTCGCCAGATTGTCGCCGGAGCTTGCGACGGTCTGGCGCAGCACCTCCGGGTTGGTCAGCACGAAATTCGACGGCGACAGCGCGTTGGTGACCTGCTGCACGTAAAACTCCGCCTTGCGGCGGGTGTGCGGATCGAGCCCCTGCGCGTCGTTCACCAGCTCCTGCGCGCGCTTGGTGGTGAGCAGATAGAGCTGCATCATGAAATCGAAGAACTGGTTCGACTTCCATTCCGGATCGGCGAAGCGCTTGTCGCGCGGCGAGGGCGCGATCGCGGGCGGTGCATCCTCGCCGGCCATGCGGCGGGCCGCCGATCCCCAGAGGTCGAGATAGTCCTTGGCAAGCCGCGTCTGGAGTTCCGAGGAGCGCGCATTGTCCGACAGCCAGTACTCGGCGACCGCGGTGAAGGTCTTGACCATCTCGGTCAGCTCAGGCGGCGGGCGGTCCTGGACCTCGCCGGTTTCGCGCGGCCTGAGGTAGGCGGCGAGCGCTTTGCCTCCGCTTTCCATGGCCCGCGCGACATTCATCGCGAAGGCTTCCGCATCGAACTTCTTCTCGGATGTGGGCGTGTCGGTCGTGACGGTACTCATGGCAAGAACAGTAACGATTCATTCCGCGTTCGTCACCGCGAAGCTCGCACCATCTAGGGTTAATCGCGCGCGAAGATGTGCTGCACTGCGATATAGTTCTTGCTTCTGTCACAATCAGGGTTCACCAACGGCGGCAGGGGTTCTTGGATGTGGTCGGCTCGCGCCATTGAGGGCAGCATTGGTTTGAGCTGAGGCACGCTGTTGGGGTAAGCTCCATCGGCCGTGCTGTTGGGACGAGTAGGGGATTCCCAAGTGTTGGCGTTGAGGGACCGACAAACGAGGCGGCTTGCGCCGTTCGCGCTGCTCATCATTGCGTTCACGCTCGGCGGCTGCTCAAGCCAGATCGCCGATTTGACGCCGGCTGACACGCAGCCGCATCCGAAGGAGGCGGGCGGCTATCTGCCCGTGCATGATCTGCCGCCAGCGCGCGACGAGGCGGTGATCCCGCCGGATCAGCGCGCCAAGATCGAAGCCGAGCTGGCGGCCGCCCGCGACCGCCAGGCCACGGCGGCGGCCAAGGATGCAAGCGGGAAGTAATTCTGAGCCAGGTAAGCCCTGAGCTAAACCCTGAGCTGAGTAACCTCGCGCCAACGTAATCGCTGGCGCGCCCGCGTCTCCGTGCTAAAAGACCTCATTCAACCGAAAGTCAGGGTGAGGGAGTTCAGTCCCCGCCTTAAGGATCTTGCTCTAAGCGTTTGATTTGGAGCGATTTTCAGGCGGGGTCCGGCAATCCTCTCGATTGCATTGTCGAGGCCGCCCGATTCTGCCCTGGCCGGTTGCTCGGAGCCTGGAACCCATGGAAGAATTTTACCGTATCCGCCGTCTGCCGCCTTACGTGTTCGAACAGGTCAACCGGGCCAAGGCGGCCGCGCGGAACGCCGGCGCCGACATCATCGACCTCGGCATGGGCAATCCGGACCTGCCGGCCCCGCCGCACGTGCTGGAAAAGCTCAAGGAGACCCTCGGCAAGCCGCGCACCGACCGCTACTCGGCTTCGCGCGGCATCCCCGGCTTGCGCAAGGCGCAGGCGGGCTATTACGCCCGCCGCTTCGGCGTGAAGCTCAATCCGGACACCCAGATCGTCGCGACGCTCGGTTCGAAGGAAGGCTTTGCCAACGTGGCGCAGGCGATCACCGCGCCGGGTGACGTCATCCTCTGTCCCAATCCGAGCTATCCGATTCACGCCTTCGGCTTTTTGATGGCGGGCGGCGTCATCCGCTCGGTGCCGTCGGAGCCGACGCCGCAGTTCTTCGAAGCGGTCGAGCGGGCGATCGTGCATTCGATCCCGAAGCCGCTCGCGCTCGTCGTCTGCTATCCCTCGAACCCGACGGCCTATGTCGCGAGCCTCGACTTCTACAAGGATCTCGTCGCCTTCGCGAAGAAGCACGAGATCCTGATCCTGTCCGATCTGGCTTATGCCGAGGTCTATTTCGACGAGAACAACCCGCCGCCCTCCGTGCTGCAGGTGCCTGGCGCGATGGACGTCACCGTCGAGTTCACCTCGATGTCGAAGACCTATTCGATGGCCGGCTGGCGCATGGGCTTTGCGGTCGGAAACGAGCGCATCATCGCAGCTCTCGCCCGCGTGAAGTCCTATCTCGACTACGGCGCGTTCACGCCGGTCCAGGTTGCCGCGACCGCGGCGCTGAACGGCCCCGACGATTGCATCAGGGAGATGCGCGACACCTACCGCAAGCGTCGCGACGCGCTGGTGGAGTCGTTCGGCCGTGCCGGTTGGGAGATCCCGCCGCCGGATGCGTCGATGTTCGCATGGGCGCCGCTGCCCGAAGCCTTCCGCAGCGTCGGCAGCATGCAGTTCGCGACCCTGATGGTCGAGAAATCCGGCGTGGTGGTGTCGCCCGGCGTCGGCTTCGGCGAGCATGGTGAAGGATATGTCCGCATCGCCATGGTGGAAAACGAGCAACGGATCAGGCAGGCCGCGCGCGGCGTGCGCCGCTTCCTTGAAAGCGGCATCGAAACGTTGCACAACGTCGTTCCGCTCGCCAATCGGCGTTAATTCCTTCCGGCAGGTTTTCGAAGCATTATGGTCGCACCCCTGAAAGTGGGTATTGCGGGGCTCGGCACTGTGGGCGCCGAAGTTGTCCGCTTGATTGAAACCCAGGCCCGCGTGCTCGCGGGCCGCAGCGGCCGTGGTATTCGCGTCGTCGCCGTCACCGCGCGCTCCAAGGCGAAGAAGCGCGGCATCGACCTGCGCGGCGTCGAATGGGCCAAGGATCCGATGGCGCTCGCCACGCATCCCGACATCGACTGCTTCGTCGAGCTGATGGGCGGGGCAGGCGACCCCGCACTGTCCGCCGTCGAGGCGGCGCTGAGCGCCGGCAAGTCCGTCGTCACCGCCAACAAGGCGCTGCTCGCCAAGCACGGCATCAAGCTGGCCAAAGCCGCCGAAAAGCACGGCGGTGCGCTGAATTTCGAGGCAGCCGTTGGCGCCGCGATCCCGGTGATCAAGACGCTGCGCGAGGGCCTTGCCGGAACCGGCATCAACCGCGTCTACGGCATCCTCAACGGCACCTGCAATTACATCCTGACCCGGATGGAGCAGGAGGGCCTGTCATTCGCCGAATGTCTGAAGGATGCGCAGCGGCTCGGCTATGCCGAGGCCAATCCGTCATTCGACGTCGACGGCCACGACACCGCGCAGAAGCTCGCGATCCTGGCGAGCCTCGCCTTCGGCACGAAAGTTGCTCAAAAGGCCGTGTATGTCGAAGGCATCTCCTCGATCGCTCCGGAAGATCTTCGCGCGGCTGCCGATCTCGGCTACCGCGTCAAGCTGCTCGGCGTTGCCGTGCGCACCGCCAAGGGGATAGAGCAGCGCGTGCATCCGACCATGGTTCCAAAGTCGTCCTCGATTGCGCAGGTCATGGGCGTCACCAATGCGGTCACGATCGACGGCGAAGGCATTCCGCCGATCACGCTGGTTGGCCCCGGCGCGGGCGGTGCTGCGACGGCCTCTGCCGTCGTCGCCGATATCGCCGATGTTGCGCGCGGCATTCGCGCCAATCCGTTCGGCCGGCCGGTCGCGCAACTGCGCGAGACCAGCAAGGCGCCGATGGAGCGGCACGAGGGCGGCTACTACATCCGCCTGCTGGCGCGCGATTTCCCGGGCACTGCGGCGGCGATCGCGACGCGGCTTGCCGAGCAGAAGATTTCGATCGAATCCATCGTGCAGCGCCATCCCAATGGCGTCCCTGCGCAGACCACCGGCAAGGCTGTGCCCGTGCCCGTCATCCTGATCACCTATGCGACCCACGAGGACGCCGTGCGCCGCGCGCTTGCCGCCGTGCAGCACGACAAGGTGATCAGCGGCCGGCCGCAGGTAATACGGATCGAGAAGAACTAGAGCATGATCCGAAAGAGCGGTTCGAACCGAACCGTGACGTTGCGAATTGATACGGCGGACGTCCGCTGAGAGCAGTTTTGAAGGAGTGAGCCAATGTCGACCCATATTTCAGTCCCCCCGCAGATGCTGCTCGAGCGCATTCTCACGCTGGAGATCGTACGGGTGACGGAACGGGCGGCGGTGTCGTCGGCGCGGCTGCGCGGGCATGGGCAGGAGAAGGCGGCCGACCAGGCCGCCGTCGACGCCATGCGGCGCGAGCTCAACAAGCTGCCGATCCAGGGCACCATCGTGATCGGCGAAGGCGAGCGCGACGAGGCGCCGATGCTCTATATCGGCGAGCAGGTCGGTCTCAAGGCCGGCCCCCAGGTCGACATCGCGGTCGACCCGCTCGAAGGCACCACGCTGTGCGCCAAGAACATGCCGGGTTCGATCGCCACCATGGCGATGGCCGACGGCGGCACGCTGCTGCATGCCCCGGACGTCTACATGCAGAAGCTCGCGATCGGCCCCGGTTACGACAAGGGCGTGGTCGAGCTCGATGCCTCGCCGGCTGATAACGTTCACCGCCTCGCCAAGGCCAAGGGTGTCAAGCCGGAAGGCATCACCGTTCTCGTGCTCGACCGACCGCGCCATGCCGACATCATCCAGAGCGTGCGGTCGACCGGCGCGGCCGTGCGCCTCATCACCGACGGCGACGTCGCCGGCGTGATCCACTGCGCCGATCCCGATAACACTGGCGTCGACATGTATCTCGGCACCGGCGGTGCGCCGGAAGGCGTGCTGGCGGCCGTGGCGCTGCGCTGCATCGGCGGCCAGATGCAGTGCCGGCTCATTCTCGACTCCGACGAGAAGCGCGAGCGGGCCGCCAAGATGGGCGTCAACGATCCCAAGATGATCTACGGCATCGAGGACATGGCGCGCGGCGATTGCCTGTTCGCCGCCACCGGCGTCACCACCGGCTCGCTGCTCTCGGGCGTCAAATTCCGCAAGGACGGCGTGATCGAGACCGAGACCGTCGTGATGCGCTCGGTCACGGGCACCGTGCGCTACATCAAGGCCGAGCACCGGCAGCTCGAGAAGTTCTACCTGGGCTGAGGCTTTCGGTCATTCCGGGGCGACGGGACCGCGCGAAGCGCGGCCCGGAATGACAACAAGGGGAAGCGCACATGTCCGACCTCTCCGCCGTGAAAGCCCTGGTCTTCGACGTCTTCGGCACGGTGGTCGACTGGCGCACCAGCCTGATCACCGACTTCATGTGGTGGGCGAGGGGCCGCGGCATCGACGCCGACTGGACCGCGCTGGTCGACGGCTGGCGCGGCATGTACGTCGCCTCGATGGACGACGTGCGCAGGCATCCCGAGCGCGGCTATGTCGTGCTCGACGAGCTGCATCGCCGTTCGCTGGAAAAGCTGGTCGAGAAGTTCGCCATCAAGGATCTCACGGAAGCCGATCTCGACTACCTGACCAAGGGCTGGCATCGCCTGCACCCCTGGCCGGACTCAGTCGCCGGCCTGACGCGGCTCAAGTCGAAATTCGTGATCTCGCCGCTCTCGAACGGCAACGTCGCGCTGCTCACCAACATGGCGAAGTTCGCCGGCCTGCCGTGGGATCTCGTGATGTCGGCCGAGCTGTTCGAGCACTACAAGCCTGATCCCGAAACCTATCTCGGCGCCGCGCGGCTGCTCGGTCTCGAGCCGGAGCAGGTGATGATGGTCGCCGCGCACAATTACGACCTGAAGGCCGCGCAAAGCCACGGCTTGAAGACCGCGTTCGTCGCGCGCCCGACCGAATACGGTCCGCATCAGAAGGTCGACTTCGAAGCCACCGGTAACTGGGACATCGTCGCCAGGGATTTTGGCGGGATTGCCGATCGGCTGGGGTGTTAGCGCAGAACGCTCGGAACCTTGGTGACGCCCGATGTGCGTTGCCGGCCGTGCGCGTTCATTCAGGCAGTCCTGCCCTCCGAAGCCCCTCGATCAGAAGTTTCGCGTTGGCTTGCCCGCCACGTTCGGGACCCGGCGTGCATTCCGTCAGTGTCCCATGCCCGGCATCACTTCCCCGTTGAAGATTTCGGGATTCTTTGCACCTTCGACGCTGAGAATACCCAACAGGCCCCGTTCCGCGCGCGCGAGCGCGTGGTCGACGAGCGTGTAGTTGCCGGGAACGTCCACCTTGAACTCGGTAATCACGGCACCGCCGGCAGGCACGGCGACCGTCTGTATTCCTTCAGCGGGCGAGGTGATGACGCCGCCCCACGTGTAGACCTTGTCGAAGATCTCGCCGATCACGTGGAAGGACGATATGTAGTTCGGTCCTCCGACACCGAAGAAAATGCGAACCGTATCTCCCACCTTGGCATGCAGGGGATGCAGCTTGGAAAGCGCGCCAACGGAGCCATTGAAGACGAAATATTCGGGGCGTTCCGCAAGCAGCTTGTCGACGCTGAATTCCGCGCTGCCGTGCTGACCGAATGCGATATCCGAATAGATCTCGCCCTGCATGACATAGAACTCGTGGTCAACCGGCGGCAGACCGCCTTCCGGCTCGACCAGGATCAAGCCGTACATGCCGTTGGCGATGTGTTCGGCGACCATCGGCGTCGCGCAGTGATAGACGAAGAGTCCGGGCACCAGCGCCTTCCACGTCATCGATTTCTCGGCGCCCGGATCGACCTGGAGAGCCGCCGCACCGCCGCCGGGCCCGGTCGCGGCATGGAAGTCGACGGAATGGATCATGGCGCTGTCGGCAGAGTTCTTGAGATGGATGTCGATGGTATCGCCGACACGGACCCTGATGAACGGGCCGGGCACCTTGCCGTTGAACGTCCAGTAGCCGAACGTCGTCCCTTCGGCGAGGCGGCCCTCGACTTCGACGCTGAAGAGATCGACGCGGACCGTCTGCGGATCGCGCTTGCCGAGCGGCGGCGGCAGGTCGCTAGGCTCGCGCGAGATGTCGGCCTCGACGACGGTTTGCGGCGCGGGACGGGCTGTCACGATGAACTGCCCTTCCATGCCGGCAAGCCTGTGGCCGGGCACGCCGCAGTAGTAGGTGAAGTCGCCCGACTTCGCGGCCCGGAAAGCGATGGTTGTGCTGGCGCCTTTGCCGGTCACCCTCGGCGATTTCGCATCCTGGTCGGGGAAGACGATGTCGTGCTCGGCGCCTTCACCGTTGATCAGCGT
Source organism: Bradyrhizobium sp. CCGUVB1N3 (assembly GCF_024199925.1). Lineage (NCBI taxonomy): Bacteria > Pseudomonadati > Pseudomonadota > Alphaproteobacteria > Hyphomicrobiales > Nitrobacteraceae > Bradyrhizobium > Bradyrhizobium sp. CCGUVB1N3. Next base: position 1,399,858 of record NZ_JANADR010000001.1, on the reverse strand, counting down.
GAGCTGCACGACCTGGCCTTCGGCCGCGGTCAGCACGGGGTTTACCTTGCCTTCGATGGCGCCGCCGACGCCGATGTAAACCATCCGTCCTTCCGCGATGCCCGACCGCAGTGTGAACTTCGCATCCGCGATGTAACCGATATCGGCGCCCGTCGCGCCCTGCGGCGTTCTCGAAGGCGGAGCGGCAACCGGCGAAGCCGGAGGCGCCTGCTGCGGCTGCGGGGATGTGGCCGCGCCTTGTGCCGCGGCTTGGGTGCTGCCTGAGGACGCGGCGAGGAATGCGATGATGTCGCCGCGGTCGTGATCCGTCTTCAGTCCGGGGAACGGCATCTTGTTTCCCGGCACGGTCTTCGCCGGATCGGCGAGGTAGCTTTCCAGGGTCTGCTCGTTCCAGACGATATCGGCGCTCTTCATCGCCGGTGAGTAATTGTAGTTTGGTTCGCTACCCGCCTTGCGGCCGATCACGCCGGCGAGCGATGGCCCGAGCATGTTCTTTCCAGGATCCAGCGAGTGGCACGCCTGGCACTTGCGGAAGACGAGACGTCCCGCGGCGGCATCGCCACTGCCCGAAGCCGCTGCGGCAGGGACGGGCGTAGGTGGTTTCGACGGTGAGGCAGTCTGACCGCTGGTCGCCGGTGATGAGGTGGGCGCTGCCTGCGCCATATGATCCTGCGCCATACGATCCTGCACCATGTGATCATGAGCGGGCGGCGCCTGCTTTGGTGCGTCCACCTGCGGAGATGCCGTTTTCTCCGAGGAGGGGGACGCCTTGGGCGGTTCGGCCGTGGGGGGCGGCGTAGATTGGGCTCGCTGCGACCTGGCAACGTCGTTCGGAGCCGGCTGTTGCTTCGGTGCGGCGTTGTCCGCCATCTGGTGCTGAGGCCCGGGCGCCGGCTTCTCGGAAGCCGCCGTCTGGGTGCTGGATGCTGTCCCGCCCGGCGGATACAAGCCGGTGCCGAGGGCGAAGCCGCCGAGCAGAAGAACCAGGCCGACGACCAGAATCGACCACTGGCGTAGCGCTTCCCTGATCGTTTCCCACATCGCGTTTCCCCACTCTTTTGGCGGGCATGTGTGTCGCGCGGGCTAGCTCTTCAATAGGCTGTTGTTACGAACCCGGGTGGCATCCGATTGTCCTGGAGCCATGCGCTTCCCGGCTTCTGTTGAAACCGCCTGACCTGAGCCGGATGGTGCGCTATCGGTTGGCACAAACTGAACATCTAGCCACCCTTCAGCTCAACTAGGCGCCGCGGAAAAAATATCGACGCATCCACGAAGTCGAAGCCGCGATGCGGTCGATTTCAAGGCTCGGTCGAGCGGAACGCGTCCTCCTCGGCAAGGCGCATCGCCAGTTCGCGCAGGCGTGGCATCCGCGCAGCGGTGTCAACGCCAAGCCCCCTGGCGAGACGTTCCGCGACGAAGGCGGTGACATCGGCCTGGGTGAGACGGCGGAGCAGCAAATAGGGCGAGCCCTGCTCGATCATGGCGTCAATCGTACATAGCGCATTCGTCATCTGCGCCATGCAATCGTCGATCCAGGGCTGGTGCAGCTTGTCCGGCGGATGGTGATTGCGCTCATAGGCGGCCTGAAGGCCTTTCTCGCACACTCCCATCATGAGCGCGACGGCCTTTTGCACGGCGCGGCGGTCCCGGCCGCTGACGGGCGTCAAGGCGCGATGGCGACCGTACACCTCGTCGAGATGATCGATGATGGCGTTGCTGTCGACCAGTGTCTCGCCATCGTCGAGCACAAGCGCAGGGATCCGGCCCAGCGGATTGCTTGCGCGGACGTCGTCCCGATTGCCGAAGCCTGAAAGAGGCCGCTGCTCAAACGGCATGTCATAGATCTTGAGCGTGATTGCGACGCGCCGCGTAAATGGTGACCGGTTTACTCCAATCAACAGCATCTCGTCCTCGTTGAAAGATCGCAACTGACGCGAAAAGAGCTTGGGCGTGATGTCCAACTCGCTGGGCCCCGGCATTGCCCAAGTCTCGCATGCGCGATCAGGTTGTGGTTGGATTTCGTTTAAATCAGGTGCGATCATACCAGGCAAGTTTCGCGCCTACCCGTGGGGCTTGATTTACGTCAACATATCTCCTCCGCCGACCGTATGAAGGATGGCGCATCTATCGCGTAGGCGTAACGGGAGCCTGATGATGTTCGAGCTTCCTCAAGTATCTCCGGACAATGGCCTGACTGGCGAGATGGTCTGGATCCCCGGCGGCACGTTCCGCATGGGCTCGAACGCGCACTACCCCGAAGAAGCGCCGGCCCATCATGTGTCGGTCGATAGTTTTTGGATCGACCGCACGCCTGTGACGAACCGGCAGTTCAAGGCGTTCGTCAAGGCGACACGCCATGTCACGACCGCGCAGATTCCGCCTGACCCGAACGATTACCCCGGTGCTCTGCCGGAGATGATCTATGCCGGCTCGCTGGTGTTTTCGCCGCCGCCCCGCGTAAACAACCTGAAAGACTGGAGCCAGTGGTGGACGTTCATGAAGGGCGCCGACTGGCGACACCCTTACGGACCCAAGAGCAATATCAACGTTCTCGACAACCACCCCGTCGTGCACGTCTGCTACGGCGACGCGCTCGCTTATGCCCGTTGGGCAGGCAAGGATCTTCCGACGGAGGCGGAGTGGGAGTTCGCCGCGCGCGGCGGGCTCGACGGCGAGGAGTTTGCCTGGGGCAGCGAGCTTGTACCCGGCGGCAAGCATATGGCGAACACCTGGCAGGGCATCTTTCCGAACCAGAATCTCTGCGACGACGGCTATGAGCGCACCGCGCCGGTGACGGCCTTTCCGCCGAACGGCTACGGCCTCTACGACATGATCGGCAATGTCTGGGAATGGACGTCTGATTGGTGGTCGGACAAGCACGAAGCAGATGCAGCAAAGCCCTGCTGCATTCCGCAAAATCCGCGCGGTGGGCCGGAGGCCGCGAGCCTCGATCCATGTCAACCCAACATCCGTATTCCACGCAAGGTTCTGAAGGGCGGCTCGCATCTCTGTGCGCCGAACTATTGCCGCCGCTATCGGCCCGCGGCGCGGCACGCGGAGCCGATCGACACGTCCACCAGCCATGTCGGGTTCCGGTGTGTCCTTCGAGAAAGGCGCGACTCCTGAGTGCCGAGAAGGATCCAGAGTCGCACCCGCATGGATCAATTCACTGCGGCCATCGCCTTCGCCAGCGCCTCCTGAAGTCGGCGTCGCTCGTCCTCGCTGAGCTTCTGCGGCTCCAGCACGACCACGAATTGCTTGAGCGTTCCGGTAAAGGGGAACGGCATCTTGTCAGCATATTCCTCCAGAACCGGAGTTCCAGTATCCTGCCCGACGTCGAAGGTTTCATCGAGTGAGAAGCGACAGGGCAGCGTCTGTGGGATATGGCCTTGCGCCACCTGCTTCTCGTCCACCAGTAGCGTGGCATTAGCTCCTTTGCCGATCCCGCCACCTTCGTACTCGAACTTGATGCGGACGACATGATTGCCTGCCGGGAGCCGCTGATCGGAGGCCACCCTGAACTTGTGGTCCGGCTGGTTCGAAAGGGCGTAGGCAAAGACAGGCTTGCCGTCCATCAGCAGCAGGGCCCAGCCGCCGAAGCGACCTCCAATCGTCGCCAACACGCCGTTTGCGCCGCCCTGCGGGATCGCGACCTCGGCGGCTATCGTCCACGACTTGTTCTTGAAGTCCGGCGCCGACCCCTCCGGGATTCGGACCATGCCCGGATAGTAGATAAATTCGTTGCGGCCACGCGTGAGGCTTGGCCGGATGGCAGGATCAACCCGCGACGCGAAGCTCGAATCGAGCGGGTAGACGTTGTATTTCCTTGCCTCGACGTCGAACGCGTCCTGTAGTTCCTTGAGCTTCTCGGGCGACTTTGCCGCCAGATTGTTCGACTGGCTGAAATCCTCGGCGATGTTGTACAGCTCCCATTTGAAGTCATCGGGATTGGGTTCGGCTCCGAGGGTCACCCAGGGCAAGCGCAGCGGCGTCGTGCTCGCCATCCAGCCGTCCTTGTAGATCGCACGGTTCCCCAACATCTCGAAGTATTGCGCGGTGTGCTGCGGCTGTGCCCCGGCGGCCTCGAAGGTATAAACGAAGCTCACACCGTCTATCGGCTTCTGCTTCACGCCATCCAGCATATCCGGGGGAGTTATCTTCGCGGCCTCGTAGATCGTGGGCACGATATCGATCACGTGGCAGAACTGCGATCGCAAGCCGCCCTTGTCCTTGATACGAGCAGGCCACGATATCACCATGCCGTTGCGGGTACCGCCAAGATGCGATGCAATCTGCTTCGTCCATTGCATCGGCGTGTCCATGGCGTGCGCCCAACCGACCGGGTAGTGGTTGTAGGTCAGCGGCCCACCCAACTCGTCGATCATCGAGAGCAGGAAGGGCAGGCTCTCCGTCACGCCGTTGCCGGCGGTGGCGACCTCGTTCGTGGTGCCCTGCAAGCTGCCTTCGGCGCTCGCGCCGTTGTCACCCATCATGAAGATGACGAGCGTGTTGTCCATCTGGCCCGATTGTTCGACTGCGTCGAGCAGACGGCCGATGTTGTAGTCGGCGTGTGACAGGGCGCCCGCGTAGACCTCCATCATGCGCGCGTAGAGGCGCTTCTGGTCTGCCGACAAAGAATCCCATGCCGGAAGCTGTTCCGGGCGTGCGGTCAGCTTGGTGTTGGCGGGGACAACGCCGAGCTTGATCTGCCGGGCGAGTGTCTCCTCGCGCACCTTGTCCCACCCTCGATCGAACTGCCCCTTGTATTTGGCGATCCAGTCCTTCGGCGCGTGATGCGGAGCATGAGCGGTACCGGTCGCGTAGTAGACCAGCCATGGCTTGGTCGGCGCCAGCGCATGTTGCATCCGCATCCAGGCAATCGCCTTGTCGGCAAGATCAATATCCAGGATGTAGTTTGGATTGCCCAGATAGGGCTCGATCGGCGTCATGTTCTCATAGAGAGCCGGGTGCCACTGGTCGCTGTCACCGCCGATGAATCCGTAGAAGTGCTCAAAGCCCAGGCCGTTCGGCCACAAATCGAACGGGCCGGCCTGACTGGACATCCAGTCCGGCACATTATGCATCTTGCCGAACCATGACGTGTTGTAGCCGTTCTCCCGTAGCACGGCCCCTACAGAGCCTGCGCTCTTCGGCACCAGCGAATTGTAGCCGGGAAAGCCGGTCGCGAACTCGGTGATGACGCCGCTGGCAACCGAGTGGTGGTTGCGGCCGGTGATCAGCGCCGCTCGTGTCGGCGAGCACAGCGCAGTGGTGTGGTACATGTTGTAGCGAAGGCCGTTGTCGGCGACGCGTTGGAAATTGGGGGTCTGGATCGGTCCGCCAAAGACGCTTGTCGCGCCGAAGCCGACGTCGTCCGTCAGGATCAAGAGAACGTTGGGCGCGCCCGCAGGAGCTTCGACGCCCTTTGGAAAATCAGGCGTAGAGCCCTTGACCGTGCGCTCGATCTTTCCAGCAAAGGGCGGCTCCGGCCGCGGCAATACGGTGTCGGTCGCGGCGTTCGCGACGCGCGGGAGCGCAGTCGAGGCGAGCGCCGATGCCGCCAGGATTGAGGTCGAGCCGAGCAACCGGCGGCGATTGATTTGAATTTTGTCCGCAGACGAAAGGGCGCCCTTCTTGTCGGTCTCGCGCATCTCGATCCCTCCGTTGTAAGGAGACTCGCGCGAGGGTGATGCGCTCGCGTGCATTAGCCAGCGATGGCGCACCAAGAAGATTTTGAACTCGGCCGGTACTTTTGATCTAGATCAACGAATATCTGCTTTGGCCTCCGCTCTGCCGGTTGTGGGATGACATCATCGGGCATTGACGGTCCCAAACTTCGGTCCCGAGCTTCGCGAAGACCCGGAGGGACTTTAGTACGTCGCGCAGAGGTTGCGAGCCGAACCCGGGCAGCTAGACTATCCGCCGCCATCGTGCCGAAGACGGTAGTTGTGCGAGGAACCGGATCACCAATGGGCAAGCTCGTTCCCGAGCGGTATCAACACTTGCGGACATTCGCGTTCGGCGACGGTCCCGCGCTCGCCGATGAATTGCTCGAACTGGTCATCAACGGCATCAAGACCGCAACGTGCAGTACGGAAGACGAACCGAACACCTCGACGCCCGGTGAGCGCTGGATCGTGCTCGACGGGCGCGGAGAACCGCGCTGTGTCATCGAAACCATCGAAGTCACGTATCAGCGCTTCCATGAAGTCGATGCCGCTTTTGCCTGCGATGAAGGGGAAGGCGATCGGAGCCTCGCTTATTGGCGCGGTGCCCATCGGACCTATTTCGGCCGCCTCGGCCGGTTCAGCGAGGACATGATGCTGATGTGCGAGCGCTTTCGCCTGGTCGATGTTTTCGGCGATCCGTGAGATCGATCACGCGCTCGATGAGCAATAGGCTGATCAGCCGCAATTCCAGATCGGTCCGATCGGTGTCCGCGTCCAGCACGGGCCATAGCTGCCGTTGTTGTAGCGGCCGTCATAAGAACCGGGCGGCCGAAATAGGGGCCCGTTGCCGTCATACCCGCAATAGTTGGGACCGGGTCAATGTACCATGGGCGGCTGCAGGACTAGCTCTGAAATCGCGCTGGAAATCTCGTTTTTGAGGCGGAATGAAGCCTCCTCGTTGCCGGATTTGAGTCGCATTGCGACCTAGGTTGGAGCCAAAGGTCGTGCTGGGCGGGGGCGCAACACCGGGGGTTTTCATGTCCGGTCATTTGCGAATTTCTTGCTCTGCTGCTTTTCTCCTTGTCGCAGGTCTATCGACGTCACCTGCATTTTCGAATCCCTTCTCTGACTTGTTAGGCCAAACCGCTCCGGTGGAAGCCTCGCCGCCAGCTCCATCCAATACGGATTGCGTGTCGCGGCCCGGCGCATCGGCCGCTGAGGGGCAGCATTGGGTCTATCGCTTCGACGGCCACCGCAAATGCTGGTTCCAGGCCGCGGAGGGCACCCTGATCAGGAAGAAGTCGGTTCGCCATCAGGCCGCGAAACATGTCGCCGATTCGCAGAAAAGCGCGGCCACCCCACGCAGCCGAAAGGCGGTTGCGGATGCGCATGCGGAGCTGCGGCCCTCCGCGCCGACGGACGCCAACCGCCCAGCTCCGCCCGCGCCCGAATTCAAGGTGGCCGATGCCAGTCCCGTTGTCGCTACGACGGCCGCGGCGCGCGCACCGTCTGCCCCCGATATTGCCAAGCTCCCGGCCGATCGGCTCACGGCTCTCAATCCCAAGGCGGACCAAGTCGACGTCGAGATGCTCTTGGCCGCTGTGCCGGCCGACGGCGACGCGGTTGTCCCCCCGGTAACTCCGGGCGTCGCAGTTCTTGCCGCCAAGGTGGACGAGGACGGGCCGGGATGGACGGCAACTTTGCTCGGCGTGCTGTTGATGGCGATGGGCTTGGTTGTCCTCCTAAGCTCGAGCCGAATCCTTCGGGGCGATGTGCTGGCCGTCCGATAGGTCCGGCAATTGGATTGGGACCTTCGCGTCCGGTGTTATTAGTAGGACGCAGACTCATTAGCGCGCAGCCATAGTCTGATCGATGCGAGTTGAACGAAGGCAAGGCAGTTGGCGGCGAGCTTGTCATAGCGCGTCGCAACCCGGCGGCAGTGCTTGATCTTGTTGAAGAAGCGCTCGACCAAGTTCCGAGCCCGGTAGAGATACGGGCTGAAGCAGATAGACTCGGTGCGGTTGCATCGTGGCGGGATGTTGGCCCATGCGCTCTTCTCGGCCGCAAGGCTCCTGATCCAGTCCGCATCATAACCACGATCGGCCAGCAGCATCGTTTTCGACTTCAGTCGAGACAGGAGTTTGCCAGCGCGAGCCGTACCGGCAGGCCATTGGTATCGACCAATGCATGAATCTTGCTGGCCAATCCACTTCGCGAGCGCCCCATTGATTGCCGCCGATTCCTGGTGATGCACGCCCCATGCTGATGCACGCGAACAATAGACGTGTCGATCATTTGCACAGCGGCATCATGGACGCCGGCCAGTGCGCTCATAAGCTTGGCCCACACGCCCGCCCGTCGCCAGCGAACGAAGCGATTGTAGCAGGTGGTGTACGAGAAGATGCCATTGAGGACGCGAAGATCATTCACTCGTGGCATACCGCGCGGCTTATTCGGCAGCGTCGGCTTGATAGCAGACCACTCATTGTCGGTGAGTTCGTAGCGCATGATTCGGCCCCTCGATTTAGGGGGATTGAATTATCGTCGGCAGGTGGGCTCAACATGCCCGGCCAAGGAGCGCTTTTGGTCGCGATGCGCCCGGAAGCGGACGCGTTATGCTCACTTTGGGTTTTGTCGTTCGTGACCCAACTCGGACATCAGTTGATCTAGATCAACAGCTTGCGCGACCTACCGAGCGTGACATTGGTCTCGAACGGTATGGGAGGGACCATGCGTCACAAAAGCCAGTTGCTTGAAACCGTTTCGATTGCAGTGATGGCTAGCTGCATCGGATTGGGGACCCTATCGCTTGCGCAAAACGCGTCGACCCCGACTGGAGGCTCGACGATCCTTCCGGTTCCCGAACCGGCATTCAGCGGCGTCATTGGACGCAAGGTCAGCGAATCAAAGCCGGATTATCCGCCCGCAATAACGGCGCCCAAGGGCGCTCCAAACGTGCTGCTCATCTTGACCGATGATACCGGCTTCGGTGCGGCCAGCACCTTCGGCGGTCCGATCCCGACGCCGAGCCTTGAGCGAGTTTACCAGCACGGAATTTGCTACAACCAGTTCCACACTACTGCACTGTGCTCGCCGACTCGTTCAGCACTTCTCACAGGGCGCAACCATCACAGCGTCGGCTACGGCAACATCTCGGAGTTTGCCACCGGCTATCCCGGCTACGATTCGATCATTCCCAAGAGCGCAGGCACCATCGGCAACATTCTCTTGGGCAACGGCTACAACACGTCGTGGTTCGGCAAGCACCACCTGATCCCGGACTGGCAGCAGAGCGCCGCTGGACCATTCAATCAATGGGCGGGCGGTCTCGGCTTTGAATATTTCTACGGCTTCCTCGGCGGCGATACGGATAATTGGCATCCCGCGCTTTTCGAGAACACCAAGCCTGTTCTGCCGCCGTTTGGCGATCCGAACTACATTCTGATCCACGACATGGCTGATCGGGCCATCGACTGGATACGGAACCAACATGCCGTGGCACCCGACAATCCATTCCTGATATATTTCGCTCCGGGCAACGGTCATGCCCCGCATCATGCGAGCAAGGAATGGATCGCCAAGTTCAAGGGCAAGTTTGATCAGGGATGGGACAAGCAGCGCGAGGAGACGCTTGTTAACCAGAAGCGGCTCGACATCATCCCTACCAACGCCGTGTTAACACAGCGTCCTGCCCAGATACCGGGGTGGGATTCGCTAAACGCGGATCAGAAGAAGGTCTATGCACGGATGATGGAGGTTTATGCTGCCGCCGTCGCCCAGTCCGACTATGAGATCGGTCGCCTCCTCGATTCCCTGGAGCAGTCGGGCCAGCTCGACAACACGCTCGTGATCTACATCGAAGGCGACAACGGCGCGAGCGGCGAAGGCACGCTGCAGGGTACGACCAACGAAATGGGTGAGTTGGCGCCGGAGCCGGAGTCGCTTCCTTATCTGTTGTCGATGATGGATCTGCTCGGCAGCGACCGGACCTACAACCATTATCCTGTCGGCTGGGCGCACGCGATGGACACGCCGTTCCAGTGGACCAAGCAAGTCGCTTCGCATTTTGGGGGGACGCGGAACGGAATGTGCATGAGCTGGCCGCAACGGATCAAGACTCACGGTGAAATCCGCTCTCAGTTCCACCACGTCATCGACATCGCGCCGACGATCCTGGAAGCCGTAAACATTCAGACACCGCTGGTACTCAACGGCACGCCACAGAAGCCGCTTGAAGGCGTCAGCATGGTCTACACGTTCGATGACGCAAAGGCGCCGACACGGCACAAGACGCAGTATTTCGAGATAGCGGCCAACCGCGGAATGTACCAGGACGGCTGGATTGCCAGCACAACGCCGCTACGTCTGCCGTGGGTCGTAGCGGGAGCAGAACCCGACCCGGATGACTTTCCGTGGGAGCTGTACAACGTCAACGACGACTTTAGCCAGGCCAAGAACGTGGCGAGCGATAATCCCAAGAAGCTCGCCGATTTGCAGGCACGCTTCCTGATCGAGGCGGCGCGCTACAACGTTCTCCCCATCGATTCCAGCTTCGCCGACCGAGCGAATCCGGCCAGTCGGCCGAACCTGAATCGGGGGCGAACTGACTTTACATACTACCCCGGCACGATCCGCATCCCGGAAGCGAGCGCACCGGACATCAAGAACAAGTCATTCCGCATCACGGCCGAAGTGGACATTCCGCAGGGCGAGGCTGACGGCGTGATCGTGACGCAAGGGGGGCGGTTTGGCGGCTGGGGTTTGCTCGTCCTCGACCGGAAGCCGATGTTCGCTTATGCCTTCTCCAATCAGGACGGCGATAAGTATCCCAATCAGAATAAATACAAGTTTCGTATCGCGAGCGAGGACGCGCTCGCGGCGGGCAAGCATACCATCGCTTTCAACTTCGCCTACGATGGCGGTGGTGCCGGCAAGCCTGGAACAGGAACGATCACAGTCGATGGTCAGAAGGTCGCCGAGGGCCGCATCACGCTGACCCAGCCGCTCCGCTTCTCGCTCGATGAGAGTTTTGATGTCGGCCAGGACACTGGGTCCCCCGTCATCGACGAATACGACGCCAAGATGCCATTCAAGTTTGGCGGCACACTCAATAAGGTTGACATCCATCTCGGAGCCGACCGACTCACTCCCCAGAAGCGGGGTGAACTTGAACAGCTAAAGAAGGATTTCGCGCTGCGGATGCAGTGACGACACAGTTCGATGGGCGCAAAGAGTAGATGTGCGGCCTCGCGTCTGTGTGAGCCGCGCGTCGTAGCGTGGTGACGGCGATGATCACCGCGCGCCATGGCCCGGCTTGGTCGGCTTTTGGCCCGACGCAGACCTATGCGACGTCAGCTCTTAGGTCGGCTGTTCGGGGTAAAGCGGACTCGTTATGCTCGGCAAGAGCCTTTCCGAGTCTGACCCAAGCCGACATCCCGGTCAGTATTTTCGCACGATTGGCTTCGAGGATCCGGACTCCGGCGGCGCGGGGGAGATCGCGAACGTGACCCATGCGGTCCAGCCTTCGGGCCGGTTCTCGACGGCAAGATCCCTGTATCCCTTCAGGTTGAGATAGCCTTGATAGCCTTCGGATATCGGGATGATGAAACCGATCTGCGGACCGATTCCAACCGTGCTGGTCTTGAATGGCCCGAGCTTCGCCCCCGGCCCGCTATCGCCCGTGAGCTGCTGGAATAAATAACCGACCAGACCAATATGGACGTTCTTGCTTATGAACTGTGACGCGCCCCAGTCGAGGTGGAAGTCGATGCCGTTCTGGTACTGCAGATCAGGATTCATGAGGCTGTAGGTCAGCCCTCCGGCCACAGAGAACTCATGGCCCGACTTTGGATCGAGGTAGGTGTAGCCGGCGCCCGCATCGAATGCCACGAATCCCAAGCTCAGATTGGCTAGGCGATGCGGATCGTAAGTGCCGCTCGGGATGTTGCCCGTGAAGTAGACCATTTCGTTGTGGACACCCTGGTTCCATTTGAGAGTTCCTTGATAGATCACATCCGATAATGTCGTGCGATTGTCGCTCGCGTTCCCGGAGATGGCGTTGCCCAGTGGCCCGGTCAGCGTCGCGCTGATACCGGCGTTGACATTGCCGAGAGCACTCACGACGGTGAAGGCCGCCTGGCCGCCGAGAACCGGCATAGCAGAGGTATAGGTGAAAGCTTCCGCGACGGCGTCGGCACGCGCACTGAGACCGGTGACAATGGAGCTAGGTAGGCCCCCGCTGGTGACGAAATTCTTTCCTGCGCCGGCGTTCTCCTGCGCATGGACGTAGACCGTCGTGTACGCCCATCCCGGGACGCCTGGAATTGCGACGAGGCTGCCAAATGCCCCCGGAAACCAAAAGCTGAGGCCACCTACATCAGCGAGGGCCGCTCGCGGGTTTGCAAGCAGCGCGACAGCGCAGAAGGTCCCAACCGCTGCGATTTTTCCATGCGTGGCCTGTCCCATGGCCCTCTCCTGCCTGCTTCTCGATGGGCCCCCCTGGCACTTCGCCTTCCATCCGTTCAAGCAGCGCTATCGTAGACCCTTCTGCGAGCGCGCTCTAGTTGACCATTGCGTTTGCCGAGCCGTGTGGCGTGAAGGCCACATCGGCGATTGAGAAGTGTTGCATGTTGCTCGTTTCGTGCGGCCCCTCTCAGAACCGAGAGCTATGTCGATTACCCGCCGCGCAAGCTCCAGAGCCTCGGGTACACCGGTCTTATCACGATCAGAAGTTCCAGTGGGTCAGGGGCCAACTAGCGAAGGAAGGCGTCCACATTTCGCTGCCCAGCAGCAACTGAGCTCATTAAAACTGCGACCTCGGAGTTCTCATTCGGGGTCGCCGGCGTGATCAGCAAAGCTTAACCGTAGTAGGACGCGGTACCGTCGCGCGACTGCGCGACGGTAGCCCAAAACGTCACGAGCCAAAGACTTGTGGCGATCGTGATTGTCAACCGGCCTACGCGAGCCCAGCTTATGGGCGATTTCCGGTTATGGCCCGAAGGCGAAGTGCCGCGATGTCCGCTCCCGCGCCGCTCCGTGTCCGCACCGCCGACGGCCCTCCGCAGCGGATTTGGGATAAAAGTCAGCAGCATCTCCCGGGCGACGAAGCTTGGCTCATTGGCGAGCAACGTGCCTCAGGGGAGAAGAAATACTATCTCGCCAATCTCCCTGCGGCGACGGATCTGCGCACACACTGGCCGCCACCATTAAGGCAAGATGGATTTGCGAGCAGGCGCATCAGCAGTTGAAGGAGGAGCTTGGACTTGATCACTTCGAAGGGCGATCATGGCAGGGTCTTCATCGCCATGCCCTGACGACAATGATTGCCTACGCCTTCCTGCAACATCGTCGCCTCGCATACGCGGGGCGGAAAAAAAGAATCAACGGGCCTCCGCCTCAGCCAACCATGCCCGCCGTACGTCACGCCATCGTCGATCTCATCCTGCGGCCGCCGGCTCCGTGGTGTCCGTACTGCAGAAAACAAATCCTTGAAGAGTCCCCGCACAAACAGATTCTGCCAAAGTAGTGCTAGCTAACCTCGCTGAGCGTCCGGATCTGCCTGTGCCTTTGAGTCACGAGCCCGGTCTACACGCGAGGCGTAACTCTACTGAAGATGAAGAGGCCGTTCGCGGTTCGATCATCAGTCGCCGATCGCAAGCCGCTGCGACGAAGGCCCGAAGATGATCTCGACAGGCACCTTCCACGTGTAAGTCGACTTCTCGGAGCGCAATGCGCAGTCAGCCGCAATTCCAGATCGGTCCGATCGGTGTCCGCGTCCAGCACGGGCCAAAGCTGCCGTTGTTGTAGCGGCCGTCATAAAAACCGGGCCGGCCGAAATAGTGCCAGTTGCCGTCAAATCCGTAATAGCTGGGGACCGGGTCGATGTACCAGGGGCGTCGGTTGTTGCGCGCCATGCGCCGCACCGCGGCTTTCTGGGCATAAGGTGGAAGGCTGTTGCTCGGCGGCTGATGATAGCCTGGCAAGAAGCCGTAGCCGTGCCAGACTGGCGCCGGCCGCTTGTGATTGGGCGCAGCCGGCGCGACGACCGGCAGCAGCGACAGAACGACAGCAATCGACAGACACACGAGGCGCGACATCAGCAGACCATAGCGAGTGGGTTGCGGGGAGGCGATTCAAATCGAAGTGCAAGCCTCTTCGCAGCCTGCCGCAAATCTCGCGATGATCGACTATTGCCCCTGATTTGCCCGACGTGTCAACCGTTTTTCCGAAATGCGCGGGCATCCCACCGGCAACCCCGGCTACTTTGCATGGGGTTGTTTTCGCAGTTTTTGTTCAGGGCAACGAACCGGCCGAGCTTTGGCCGTTCTGCTTCGCCGAGTCACGCCCCGCAGATGATCACGCCGTACCAGCCCAAGCCGCGGTAAGTTTCGTAGCCCGGCGTGGCGTGGAAGGCGACGAGGTCGCCGGTGCGGTCGTGATAAAAGCCGGAGCGCTGGCCGTTCATCACGAGCGAGACACGCTCTGACAAGATGCCCTGGCCGTCGGAGGCCGCGATGACGCGAAAGTTCGAGTCGACCAGCAGCACACGCGCCTTGTCGCTGTCGCCGACGCGCACGCCCTGCACGATGGCGCGGGCCTGCGACTCCCAGTCGAAATGGATGGCGAGCACGCCGATCGGCGCGCCGTTGGCCTCGCCGCCCGCGCGCACGCTGGCGCAATAGGTCGCAACCTGCGCATTGCCGAGCAGCGCCTGGTTCTCGACGTCGCCGGCGACGTAATCGTCGCCGGAACGCAAGGTGCGCGCCTCGCGAAACCATCTGGTATTGGCGACGTTCTGACCGACGACGCGAAAGCGGTCAGCGCGACCGTTGGCGATGATATTGCCATCGAGGTCGCAGAGCCAGAGGTCGAGATAGACGGTGTAGGCGCCGAGGATGACGCCAAGACGCTGCGAGACGTGAGAAACTGCCGCGGCGCTCGGGGAGGCGGCGCAGTCGACCACGGCGGAGTCGGTCGCCCACCAGCGCACGTCGCAGGTGCGTTCATAGAGGTTGCGGTCGATCAGCTCGATGGCGTTGAGCGACAGATCCATCATGCGCTCACCGCGCGAGCGCTGGCTCATCCGCTCGATCGAGGAGACCAGATCGCCGGTTCGTTTCGTCAGCTGTGTCTCGAGTTCGCGCGCGATGGTCTCGACCTGCTGGCCGACGCCGCGCACCTCCTGTGCCACTACGGCGAAGCCGGCGCCTTGCGCGCCGGCGCGCGAGCTCTCGATCAGCGCGTTCAGCGCCAGCATCTTCATCTGGTTGGTGATCTGCTGGATCGACTTGGTCTTGTCGACCGCGATCTGGTTGACCTCAGCCGTCAGCCGGTTGATCAGCGCGGAAATGTCGGAATTGTCGTCGGCGGGTTCAGGATTGGTTCCGGTGGGGAGCGGCTTGGTCTTCATGGCCAGCGCAGCAGACATCGAGGGGATTCCCTTGCAATGAAGTCTGATCTGCAATGACCCGGAACCAGAAATACAGATCGAATACGAGCCTTTTTCGAAGATTCCGCCTAACGCTCACTTAATTTGCTGTCGGGGCGGCTGCTCAAATGATAGTCAGATCGCATACGGTTTCGGCAATCCACCGCTTTGTTCGGCCCGGACATTGCATTGCCTCGCGTTTCCCGGCGGTATCCTGACTGCCGGAGGCCACCGGTCTGATCTGAACTCATCGAAGCCCTCGAATCATGTCGCCGCCCGCCACAGCCTTGCCCGTCGAGCTGCCCCAGGCGTTCCTCGGCGTTGCGCGCTCACTCACCGACAAGCTCTGGCGTGACCGGCTGGACGGGCGCGGAGCGGCGAGGGCGCTCGCCATCGTCCAGCGCTACCAGTTGCCGGAACTGCTGGCGCGGGTGCTGGCCGGGCGCGGAGTCGACATCGACGCCGTCAGCGACTTCCTCGATCCGACCATCCGCAAGCTGCTGCCGGACCCGTTTACGGTGACGGAGATGGAGGCCGCCGCCAAGCGCATCGCAGAGGCAGCAGTGCGGGGCGAGAAGGTCGCGATCTTCGGCGACTACGACGTCGACGGCGCGACCTCGGCCGCGCTGCTCGCCTGGCATCTGCGTCATTGCGGGCTCGATCCCCTGATCCACATTCCCGACCGCATTTTCGAAGGCTACGGCCCGAACACGGAAGCGGTGCGGGCGCTTGCTGCGAAGGGCGCGACGCTGCTCGTCACCGTCGATTGCGGCACCACCAGCATCGAGCCGCTCGCCGAAGCAAAACGACTCGGCATGTCTGTGGTGGTGATCGATCACCATCAGGCCGGCACGGAGCTGCCGGCGGTCGACGCGTTGGTCAATCCGAACCGGCTCGACGATCTCTCCGGCCTCGGCCATCTTGCCGCCGTTGGGCTGGTGCTGGTCACGCTGGTCGCGGTCAATCGCGAGCTGCGCCAGCGCGGCTTCTGGACCTCTGGGATGCCCGAGCCCGATCTCCTGGGCATGCTGCATCACGTCGCGCTCGGCACGGTGGCCGATGTGGCGCCGCTCATCGGGCTCAACCGCGCCTTCGTCGCAAAAGGGCTGATCGCGATGCGGCGGCGCGACCATGTCGGCCACACTGCGCTGATGGACATCGCGCGGCTCAACGGCCCTCCGGAGGCCTGGCATCTCGGCTTCATGCTGGGGCCGCGCATCAACGCGGGCGGCCGTATCGGCCGCGCCGACCTCGGCGTGCGGCTGCTGCTGGAAGGCGACAGCGTCGAGGCCGCACGGATCGCGGCGGAGCTCGATCGCCTCAACGGCGAGCGCCGCATCATCGAGCAGGCCGCCGAAGCCCAGGCCGAAGCCGAGGCGCTCGCATCGATCGGGCTCGAGGACCAGCTCGGCGTGATCGTCACGGCCTCCGAAGGCTGGCATCCCGGCGTGGTTGGCCTCGTCGCCTCCCGGCTGAAGGAGAAGTTTTCACGGCCGGCGTTCGCCATCGCGCTCGAGCCCGGCGGCATCGGCACCGGCTCGGGCCGCTCGATCGCCGGCGTCGATCTCGGCAAGGCGGTGCGGCAGGCGGTTGCCGACGGCATTCTGCTCAAAGGCGGTGGGCACGCCATGGCCGCCGGCGTCACGCTTCGCAAGGAGAAGCTCGCCGAATTCCGCGCTTACCTCGAAAGTGCGCTCGCGCGCGACGTTGCGGAAGCGCGCCACGTCAACGAGCTCTTCATCGACGGCGCGGTGTCCGCGCGCGCGGTGACGCCGGAGCTCGCGACGACGCTGAACCGCGCCGGTCCCTTCGGCAGCGGCAATCCGGAAGCCGTGCTGGCGCTGCCGGCACATCAACTCGTCTATGCCGACGAGGTCGGGCAGGCGCATTTGCGGCTGCGCTTCAAGTCGGGCGATGGCGCGATCGTCAACGGCATCGCGTTTCGCTCCATCGGCCAGAAACTCGGCAATGCGCTTCTCGCCAATCGCGGCCAGCAGCTGCATGTCGCGGGCGCGCTGTCGCTCGACCGCTATCAGGGCGTAGAGCGCGTGCAACTGCGCGTGATCGACGTCGGCTTGCCCGACCAGGGGCCACAAACCATCCGATAAGCGTAAGATCAACAACAAAAAGGGGAGAGCAAATGACAGGGCAGGTGGAAGGCAAGGTCGCGCTGGTGACGGGCGGCGCATCGGGCATCGGCGAAGCCGTCGTCGAGTTGCTGGCGAAAGAGGGCGCAACCGTCATCGCAACCGACGTCGATGATCTGCGCGGCCCCGAGGTCGTGGCACGGACCACCAAAACCGGAGGCAAGGCGATCTTCCTCGAGCAAGACGTTACCAGCGAGGAGCGCTGGGTGGAGATCGCAGCCGAGACCGCAAAACGCTACGGCCGGCTCGACGTGCTGGTCGCCAATGCCGGCATCGGCATCGCGGTGCCCTCGATCGTCGACATGACGCTCGCCGACTGGCGCAAGCAGAATGCGGTCAATCTCGACGGCGTGTTTCTGTCGGTCAAGCACTGCCTGCCGTTGATGCGCAAAGTTGGCGGCGGCTCGATCGTCATGATGTCCTCGCTCGCGGGTCTGCGCGGTGCGCCGGGGCTGTCGGCCTATTCGGCCACCAAAGGCGGTGTGCGGTTGTTCGCAAAATCGATCGCGATGGAATGTGCCGGCGCCGGCGACGGCATCCGCGTCAACTCCGTGCATCCGGGCATCATCGACACGCCGATCTGGGGCAAGATCCCGACGGGCGCCGCCGGCAACCAGGGCAATGCGCCGATCGATCCCGAGGAGCGCGCCAGGCTCGCAACCCCGCTCGGCCGCGCCGGCCATGCGGCGGAAATCGCCGCCAGCGTGCTCTATCTCGCCTCCGACGCCTCGCGCTACGTCACCGGCACCGAGCTTGTCATCGACGGCGGCATGAACGCCGGCAGCGCACCGCGGCGGGCGTGAGGCGCAGGGCAGGGTGGCGGGGCGAGGGGCTGACGCCTGCGTCTCGCCCCTGTACAAGCCGGGCAACGACCTTAGCTCAAGAGATGTCTTTGCCATGGCCCATAGTCTGCATTCCGAGGCGCCCGCGCCCGTTCGCTCGAACCGGCCGGACCTCGCGACCGATGCGATCCGCACCGCGCGCGAGGACCTCGCCGCGTGCTTTCGGATGGCGGCGCGGAACGGCTTTGAGGAGGGCATCTGCAATCACTTCTCCGCAGTGGTGCCGGGCCATGACGATCTCTTCCTCGTCAATCCCTACGGCTACGCTTTCCGCGAACTGACAGCGTCAAAACTGCTGATCTGCGACTTCCACGGCAACGTGCTCGACGGCGACGGCCAGCCAGAGGCGACCGCTTTCTACATCCATGCCGAGATGCATAAGCGCCTGCCGCGCGCGAAAGTCGCCTTCCACACCCACATGCCCTATGCCACGGCGCTGTCGATGACCGAGGGTGATCCCCTGATCTGGGCCGGCCAGACCGCGCTCAAATTCTATGGCCGCACGGTGGTCGATCGCGACTACAACGGCCTCGCGCTCGACAATCGCGAGGGCGCGCGCATCGCCTCCGCCGTTGGCGATGCCGACATCGTCTTCATGAAGCATCACGGTGTGATGGTGCTGGCCCCGACCATCGCGGAGGCGTGGGACGATCTCTATTATCTCGAGCGCGCCGCCGCGGTGCAGGTGCTGGCGATGTCGACGGGGCGCAAGGTGCTTCCAGTCGATCCCGCGATTGCGGCCGCGACCTACAGGCAGATGCGTGAGGGCGATTCCGAATCCGCGCGGCTGCATCTCGCCGCGATCCGCCGCCAGCTCGATGCTGAGGAGCCGCAATACCGGCATTGAGGCGGGATCGCTTCAGGAGCCCTGCCGCAGCTTCGCCAGCACCTTCAGCCCGCCATAACCGTCCGCGGGCGTTATGCCGGCCCTCTGCTGAAAATCCTTGATCGCCTTCATGGTGTCGTTGCCGACGCGGCCGTCTGTGCCGCCGGTGTCGAAACCGGCTTTCGTCAAACGCGTCTGCATCTCCTGCACCTCGGCGAGCGTCAGCGCGCGCTCGGAGCCTGGGAAGGGCTGGATGAAGGGCGGCGCGCCCAGGCAGCGGTCACCGAGATGGCAGATCGCCAGCGCATAGTTCATCGATGGATTGTAGCTCTTCACCGAATAGAAGTTCGGTCCCAGCAGGAACGTCGGGCCGCCCGCGACCGGCGTCCACATCTGCGCCGAAGCATTGGGTTGCGGAAACGGCTGGCCGTCGGCGCGCGTGATGCCGGCGGCTTGCCAGGCCGCATAGGTTCGACCGCCGCTCATGTTGCCGGGGGGGCGCACCTCGTAGCCCCAATGCTCGCCGCGACGCCACTTGCCGCGGTTGACGAGATATTTTGCCGTCGAACCCAGCGCATCGTCGGGCTTGCCGAATGGTGAGACCTTGCCGTCGCCGTCATAGTCGATGCCGACATTGAGCCAGACTTCCGGCATCCACTGCGAATGCCCCATCGCGCCGGCCCAGGAGCCGTGCATCTCCTCCGGCGTGCTCCAGCCCTTGTCGACGATGCGCAGCGCGTTGATCAACTCGGTCTCCCAATAGGCCTTTCGCCGCGGCTCGTTCCAGGCGAGCGCGGCAAGCGAGGGAAATACCGGCTTCATGTGGTTCTGCTGCACCAGCGGATCGCCGTAGGCGGATTCCACGCCCCACAGCGCGAGCAACGTACCGCGCTCGACGCCGAAATCACGCTCGATGCGTGCGAACAGCGCCTCGTTGTTCTTCAGCGCGACCTTGCCGTTGATGATGCGCCAGTCGGAGACGCGGCGGTTGATGTACTGCCAGACCTGCTCGTTGAACTCCGGCTGGTTGCGAATTTCCTTGAACACACTCAAGTCCGGCTCGATACGTGCCATCGCGCGCTGCCAGGTGGCGGCGGAAATGCCTTTGGCCATCGCGCGAGCGCGAAAACCCTCGCGCCACTCCTCGAAGCCGGGCGGGGTGGCCGCGAGGGCAGGCGAGGCGATGAGGGCGGCTGCGCCGAGCAGGGATTGCAGCGCCGCACGGCGGGTCGGATGGGGGAAGGAATCAGGCTGGTTCATGCAGATAGTTTAGCCGGAAGCATCGCGGCGCGCAGGCGCTCTCATCGGTGAAACCTGAAGCCGGAGGCGCGACTTTCGGTCCATCGGTTTACGGAACTTTCGCATGTCATCGCGCATAATGGCGGCCATGCAGGAGCTGTTCGACCTCATTCGCGCCAATCCGTTGCTCTCTGCCGGCGGGCTGTTTGCGGTGATCGTGGCGATTATCGCGGAAACCCTTGGCCGCGGGCATCGCGGCACCGGCGGGGACTTCCCGGATTTCGACTGGGGCGGCGACTAGTCCTCCTGCAACTCCGCCGCGATCCGCGCCAACCAGCGGCGGATGGTGGCGTCCGCCTTTGCGTCGAGCCCCGCGGCCAGGCGCTGCTCCAGGGCGAGGACACGCTCCCGGCACGTCTTCAGAAGCGTCTTGCCGCGTGCCGTCAGCGTCCATTGCAGGATGCGGCCGTGCACGGGGTGTGGCGACTTGCGGATCGCGCCGTCGCGTTCGAGATTGCCGATGATCACGCCGACGGTCTGCGGCGTCAGGAAGGTTAGTCGGGCGACCTCGGCGCCGGAGAGGCCGGGATAGGCCTTCAGCATGGTCAGTACGGCAAATTGCGGCGGCGTGACGCCGAGATCGGCGAGGCTCCGTTCCATGCTGAGCCTCACCGCGGCCTGGGCCTGGCGCAGGAGATAGCCGAGATAACCCTCTTCGCCGCGTTTGCCTTCGCCGGGGGCGGGCAGCGCGACCGTCCGTTCCGGTTGCGTATTTGTGATCTGGCGCGGCTTGCGCATAATATCAGAGCCCTGATAACTTGTAAGTGCACTTACAATATCACGAGGTGAGGTCCATGTCACACGCCCGCAGCGAATATGAAGACTTCAAGGCGCTTGCCCCCGATGCCTATGACCTGACGCTCGCGCTTGGCCAGCTTGCGGCCAAGGCCGGTCTCGACAAGCAGCTGCTCGAGCTGATCAAGCTGCGCGCCTCGCAGATCAACGGCTGCGCTTTCTGCGTGCAGCATCACATCCTGCTGTCCGAGCGGCTCGGCGTGCCCGTCGACAAGTTCAATCTCGTCGCGGTGTGGCGCGAGGCTCCGATCTTTTCGGCGCGCGAGCGGGCCGCGCTCGCCTGGACCGAGGCGCTGACCTTCTTGCCGGAAGGGGTCAGCGACGACGTCTATGCCGAGGCGAGCCGCGAGTTCTCCGAAAAGGAGCTGATGTACCTGACCTCGGCGGTTGCCTCGATCAACGTCTGGAACCGCTTTGGTGTCGCCTATCGCTGGACGCCGCCGCAGCGGCCGGCCGTGGCGCATGCCAAGGCGTCGTGATCTCACACACTTCGGGAGGACACAGGATGTCGTCAACGATATCGGCCATTTCCGCCGCGCCCTGGCGGCTTCAATCACGACCGCTGTCGCTCGCAATCGTCGCGGGTCTAGCCTGTGCGCTGGCCCTCGGAAAGGCGCTGCCGGTGACGATAGACACCGTCTCCGGCGCGCTGGCGCCGCTCTGCGCCAACGCAGCGGAAGGATCGCCGCTCGACAAGGTCGAGCCGATCGGCTCCTACGCGCTGCCGAATGTACCGGGCAAGCGCGTTACCATCGTCCGCGTCACGTACGGCCCGGGCGGCTTCTCGCGGCCGCACCGGCACGCCGGCTCCGTCACCGCCTATATCACCAAGGGTGAGATCCGCTCCCAGCTCGGCGGCGGCCCGGTCGAGACCTTCACGGTCGGGCAATCCTTCTTCGAACCGCCGGGCTCGACGCATCTGGTGTCGGCGAACGCGAGCAACACGGAGCCGGCGGAGCTGATCGCCGTGTTCGTGGCGGATGAAGGCGCTCAGCTCACGACATTCATCGAGTAGCGCGATCCGGTCTGGATGGTGCGAGCGGACTCTATTGTGTCGCCTTGCCTGCGGTTCCGGATCTAACGAGCGTCCTCGACCTCCTGCGCCGGTGCCGGGATATTGCGTCCCGGATGCCGTAGCCTGTGGCCATTCCGGCGCTGAAGATGCCGGCGATGATGAAGATTGCAAACATCGCAACTGAAAAGCATTTTGCGTGCCATCGACGTTCCCTCGGCCAGGAGGCCCAACGCGCGGCGCGTCGCGCAAATTGAATGCCGAAACTTGCGTCAACGCTGGTCGGGATCGGGTAGCATCATGCGGGCTATTGATGCAATGGGACCGTCGCGGTTCTCTGCATCGCGCATCGGCGAGGTGATGCTTCGTGCCTCCGGACGCAGCGCGGCCGAAGGCACGTGGGTGGACAACATGTCTGCTTTCGGTTGACCCGAGCGGGGATCAACCTCCGTACGAGGCAGGATCGGGGTTGTCGGACGGGTTTTCGAAGGACTTCTTCATCGAGGCCGGCATCGGGACTTGGAAGTTCAGGCCGCGCGGCGGCACTGGCTCCATGAACCATTTGTGGTAGATCTTCGCGATCTCGGGGCTCTTGTATAGCTTGGCAGTCGCACGATCGGCCACCGTCTTGAATGGCGCGTCGTCCTTGCGCAGCATGATGCCGTAGGGCTCCGGATCGGAAAAGGCGCCGGAGCTGATGGCGTAGAGCGAGGGGTCCTTCGAGGACGCTATCATGGCCGCGAGCTGGATGTCGTCCATGACGAAAGCCTGGGCCCGGTCGGTCTCGACCATCAGGAACGCTTCCGGCGTGTCCTTGGCATTCATCACAGTGATGCCGAGCGAGCGGGCTGCATTGGCCTTGTTGAGCTGGACCAGATTGGTCGAGCCCGAGACTGAGACGACGGCCTTGCCCTTGAGGTCGTCGATCTGGTCGAGTTTCAGCGCCTTCTTGGACACGAAGCGGCTGGCCGTGAGGAAATGCGTGTTGGTGAATGACACCTGCTTCTGGCGTTCGGCATTGTTGGTCGTCGAGCCGCATTCGAGATCGACGGTGCCGTTGGCCATCAGCGGAATGCGGCTGGACGAGGTGACGACGCTTTCATTGACCTCGAGCTTGTCCAGCTTGAGCTCGGCCTTGATCTCGTCGACGATCTTCATGCAGATGTCGATCGCGTAGCCGACGGTCTTCTGGTGGTCGTCGATGTAGCTGAAAGGCGGTGCGGCGTCGCGCACCCCGAGCGTGATCGCGCCGGTGTCCTTGATCTTCTTCAACGTGCCGCTCAGTTCCTGCGCATCGGCAGGGGCGGCGAACGCGACGGCCAGCACGGCCGCCGTGGTCAAAAAGCGCATGTGTTTCCCTTATTCCGTTTAACTGCGGCGCTCGCGCGCGGCTGCAGCGCCCGCCCAGCAGCCAAGCAATTCTGAGGCCAGATAGGGCGAATCCCGAAGGGGGCCAGGTCCGGTCGCTCGCAGCGACGGCGCTGAGGCGGAGCGGGCGCCGTCTGTCGACGGCCGCGCTCGCCTCAATTCTCCTCGCTGCTCGCGCCTTCGCGCTGGTCCGGCTTGACCGCATCCTCGGGCAGCGCGTGCGCGAGCGGTTGTGCCGCGCCGGCGACCTCCGGGCCAATCTCGCGGCCGCGGCCGCGGATCAGGCGTTCATAGGCGGAGACAAGGGTGACGTAGGGGTTGACCCAGATCCAGCCGTCCCGGGTGAACACCTGGACGTCGAAATGCAGGTGAAGCGAGGTGCCGCCGGGATGGTCGAGATAGTTGGAGATCACGCCGATCTTCTCGCCCTCGCTGACGGCGTGACCGTTGACGAGACCGTCGGCGTTCAACGCGGACGGGTTCATGTGCATGTAGCGGAAGCGGATGTGCTCGGTGCGGCTGTTGACCTGGAGCGTCGCGGCCTGGTCCTTCGGCCCGCGGATCACGGTCGCGTCGCGCACGGCGACGACGCCCTGCTGCTTGGGGTCGCAGCGTTCGCCGGCGTCAGTGTTCGCTGGGCAATCGGCGGCGCGGATGTCCTCGCCCTGGTGGCCATAGCCGCCCGGGCACTGCCAGACCTCGAAGCTGCGGGACTCGCAGAAATTATCGCGCCAGGGATAGGCTGTCGGACCGTCCGTCTTGTCGCGCTTGCCGTAGGATTGCGAGCGGACGAAAGCGGGCGCCTTCGCCAGTGGAAAGCGAATCTGCGCGTAGGTCATGACGTCGGGATGGCCCGCCTGCTTGCGATAGCCGGTGTTGGGAATGATGTCGCCGCTCGACCGGTAGCCGAAATCCGCCGATCGCCCCAAAGGCCGATCGACCATTTCGGAGGCGACGTCCGTCAACGGACGCATGCGCTGCCCCCCCGCCACATGCAGCGCCTTCAGGAACCGCTCGGCAACCGGATAGGCCTCCTTGCAGGCGAGCCGCCGCGGTTTCGCGACGCTGTCGAGGCACTGGATCGACACGACATAGGCGGCGCCGAAGCGACTGAAGGCGTAGCGCACATAGCCTTCGCGGATAAAACGGCGCAGATCCGGATATTGGCCTGCGAGCGACTTGACCGGCTCGCCCTTGCCGCCGGCGGGATCGGCAAGATCGTAGATCAGCGCGGAGCCGGTGATCTGGACCTCCACCGGCTTTGCGAACACCCGTTGCGGCAGGCCGTCGCCGGCGCCCGGCTCGAGTGAGAAGACGGCGTCGTAGCCAGCAGGGCCCGCATCGAACAGGTCGGCCGGGCTGAAGTCGGACTGGTAGCGGGCAAGCGATAGGTTCGCCGGCGCGGCGCTGCGCTGCGCGTCGAGATAGGCGGCGGCGTCGAAGGGCAGCAGCACCGGAACGGAACTGCGCGCGATGCCCGAGAAGAATGGCGAGGAAACCCCGTTGAGCTGCACCAGCGCCGGCAGCGCGCGGGGATCGAAGCGGCCGACCGAACGGCGCTGCGTGAACACGAAGTCACCGGCGATTGCGGGATGCGCGTTGATTTCGCTACGGAGCTGGTCGAGCGCCACGCGCCAGTCGACGCGCAGGGCCGTGAGCGAGGGGGTGCGGAATTCGTCCGCGGACAGCGGCGCAGAGCCGGCGACCAGAAGCGTAAGCAACCCGAGAAGAGACGAGACGAAGCGGAACCTGTGCCTGCCCACTGTTGTCTCGCCCCCCGGCGACCTTGCCTGTTCCGACCGCTCGGTCGCTTTGCCTAGTCCTTGGCGCGCTCGGCGTAAGAACCGTCTTCCGTCATCACCACGACGCGGGTGCCAACCGAGATGTGCGGCGGCACGGTGGTGCGGACGCCGTTGGAGAGCACTGCGGGCTTGTAGGAGGAGGAGGCGGTCTGGCCCTTGGTCACGGGCTCAGTGTCCACCACCTCCAGCGTCACGCGCTGCGGCAGTGCGATCGACACCGGGTTGGCGTCGTGCATGGACAGCTTGACGGTCATGCTCTCCTGCAGATAGGCGGCCGAGCTGCCGATAATGTCCTTGGAAACCTGGACCTGGTCATACGTCTCGGGGTTCATGAAGTGATAGCCGTCACCATCCTCATAGAGGAAGGTGTAGTTGCGCTCCTCGATCGTGACCTTCTCGACCTGGTCGGTGGTCTTGTACCGCTCCGAGATCTTTACCCCGTCGCTGATTCGGCGCATTTCGATCTGGCTGACCGGAGTGCCCTTGCCGGGATGGATGTTCTCGGCGGTCACGACGACGTAAAGCTTGCCGTCTTGCTCGATCACGTTGCCCTTGCGAATAGAACTGGCGATGACTCTCAAAGCTGTATTTCCTGCTTGCTTAGCCCGGCACCGGCCAGGGCGTGGTCAAATTGATGGGGGACTGGGGGCCTTGACTCGGACCTCGGCGCCCGTTTCGGGCCGCAACATACTGATTTTGCCGTTGGATGCCAGCGTTTTGCTGCCGCCCGGGACGGTCCGTTAATGGTTGGGGACAAGCCCAGCAGCCCGTTCTGGGCACCCAACCGGCACATCGACCGGCGACCGTTCCTCCAGGCAAGGGGGGCGATCACGGCGGCCGTCCGGGCCTTCTTTGCCGAGCAGGGCTTTGTCGAGGTCGAAACCTCGGTTTTGCAGGTCTCGCCGGGCAATGAGACCCATCTGCATGCGCCCCGGACCGGGATCATGCGTCCTGACGGCAGCCGGGTGACGCGGTATTTACGGACTTCGCCGGAATTCGCCTGCAAGAAGCTGCTCGCGGCCGGGGAGCCCCGGATATTCGAGCTGGCGCGGGTGTTTCGCGACAGGGAGCGGGGCGACTTGCATCTGCCGGAATTCACCATGCTGGAATGGTACCGCGCAGGCGCCCCCTATGACACCATCATGGCCGACTGCATCGTGGTGATCGCCCACGCCGCGCAGGCGACCGGGATCGGCCAGTTCTCGTTCCGGGGCCGGACCGCCGATCCCTTTGCGGAGCCGGAGCTTCTGACGGTTGCCCATGCTTTCGAGCAGTTCGCAGGCATCGATCTACTGTCGACCATTTCGGGCGACGAGGGCGACCGCGATGCGCTCGCCGCTGTCGCCGGGACGATGGTGCGGGTGACGGAGGACGACACCTGGTCGGACATCTTCAGCAAGATCCTGGTCGAGCATGTCGAGCCGCATCTGGGGCTGGGGCGTTTGACCATTTTGTTCGAATACCCATCTCCCGAGGCAGCGCTGGCCCGGGCGAAGGTGGACGATCCGCGGGTGGCCGAGCGGTTCGAGGTCTATGCCTGCGGTGTGGAACTTGCCAACGGCTTTGGCGAATTGACCGATGCCGAGGAGCAGCGCCGGCGCTTTCAATTGTCGATGGCAGAGAAGCAGCGGCGCTATGGTGAGGCCTATCCGCTGGACGAGGATTTTCTCGCCGCCGTCGGCCAGATGCCGGAGGCGAGCGGCGTGGCGCTCGGCTTCGACCGGCTGGTGATGCTGGCGAGCGGCGCGTTACGGGTTGATCAGGTGGTGTGGACGCCGCCTCAAGGTGAGATATGACGAAGACCAATCTTGCACGCACCTTGCGCGAGCCGGCCGAGCTCGTGGAGCGCGGCCTCGCGCCCGCCTCCGAGCTCGCGGCGCTCGAGCGCGTCGCCTTGCGCTATGCGGTCGCGATCACGCCCGAGCTCATCGACCTCATCGACAGCTCCGATTCCGATGATCCCATCGCGCGGCAATTCGTTCCGAATGCTGCGGAACTAGAGGTACAGCCGGGCGAGGATGCCGATCCGATCGGCGATCACGCCTGGTCGCCGGTCCCCGGCATCGTGCATCGCTATCCCGACCGGGTGCTGTTCAAGCTCGTGCATGTCTGTGCGGTCTATTGCCGCTTCTGCTTCCGCCGGGAGATGGTTGGCCCGAGCAAGGAGAACGCGCTGTCGGAGAGCGCTTATCGCGCGGCAATCACGTATATCCGAGCGCACAGCGAGATCTGGGAGGTGATCCTCACCGGCGGCGATCCCCTGATGCTGTCGCCGCGGCGGATCGGCGAGATCATGGCCGATCTCGCCGGGATCGACCACGTCAAGGTCATCCGCCTGCACACCCGCGTGCCGGTGGCCGATCCCGATCGTGTCAGCGACGAGATGGTTGCCGCCTTGAAGGTGAAGGGCGCTACAACCTGGGTCGCGTTGCATGCGAACCACGCCCGCGAGCTGACGGACAAGGCGCGCGCCGTCTGCGCCCGCCTCGTTGATGCCGGCATTCCCATGGTGAGCCAGTCCGTGTTGCTGCGCGGGGTCAATGACAACGTCGCCGCCCTGTCGGATTTGATGCGTGCTTTCGTCGAATGCCGGATCAAGCCTTACTATCTGCATCACGGCGACCTCGCGCCGGGGACTGCGCATCTGCGCACCACGCTCGCGGAGGGGCAGGAATTGATGCGGGCGCTGCGCGGCCGGGTGTCGGGGCTGTGCCAGCCGGAATTCGTGCTCGATCTTCCCGGTGGCGCCGGCAAATCGCCGGTCGGGCCGAATTACGTGTTGGCGGCGCAAAATACCGCACCCGCCAAAGGTGATGCGGCGTCGGAAACGCGCTATCGTATCGTTGACTATTGCGGCGACGTTCATCTCTATCCGCCCGAGAGCTGAGCGGATAAGACGAGGGCGCGCCGGCTTTTCGGAGTGGAGGAGCAGAATGAGAAAAATCGTCGTGGCACTGTCGCTGCTGGCCTTGTTCGGCGGCACGGCCATCGCGCAGACCGGCAGCAAGGGATCGACGACATCGGGTCAATCCGCTGGATCCGTGCTGCCCGCGCCGGTCGGCCATCGCCAGCCGCGCGTTTCCGACGTGCCGAGCGAGAAGAACCTCAGCGATCCCAGTGATCCCCTGAGCAAGGAAAACCAGGCGCTCGACAAGAAGATCAAGAGCATCTGCCGCGGGTGCTAGGTCATCCTCCGCGGGCAGGGCGCGACAGCTCGCCCCGCCCGCAGCTTGTGGTCTACGCCGAGCGCTCTTGGACTCCGGAGCGCTGCGTGTTCCGCCGGATTTCGACCGCGTCGGCAAGCTGCTCGAGCACGCTCGCCGTCGTCGTCCAGTCGATGCAGCCATCGGTGATGCTCTGGCCGTAAATGAGCGGGTTGCCCGGCACCACGTCCTGGCGGCCGGCGACGAGGTTGCTCTCGATCATCACGCCCATGATGCGGCTCTCGCCGCCGGCGATCTGGCCGGCGATGTCGGCGGTGACGATCGGCTGGTTTTCCGGCTTCTTGCTCGAATTGGCGTGGCTCGCATCCACCATCAGGCGCGGCCCGACGCCGGACTTGGCGAGCTCGTTGCAGGCCGCCGCAACGCTTCCGGCGTCGTAGTTCGGCTTGCTGCCGCCGCGCAGGATGATGTGGCAGTCCTCGTTGCCCGCGGTCGAGGCAATCGCCGAGCGGCCGCGCTTGGTCACCGCCATGAAATGGTGTGGATGGGCCGCTGACTTCACTGCGTCCGCGGCGATGCGGACATTGCCGTCGGTGCCGTTCTTGAAGCCGACCGGGCAGGACAGCCCCGACGCCAGCTCGCGATGGATCTGGCTTTCAGTCGTGCGCGCGCCGATCGCAGCCCAGGACACGAGGTCGGCGATGTATTGTGGCGTCGTCATGTCGAGGAATTCGGCGCCGGCCGGCAGGCCGAGATTGTTCACCGCGGACAGCACGTTGCGCGCAAGCCGAAGGCCCTTGTTGATGTCGAAGCTGCCGTCGAGGTCGGGGTCGTTGATCAGGCCCTTCCAGCCAACGGTGGTGCGCGGCTTCTCGAAATAGACCCGCATCACGATCTCGAGCTGATCGGCGAGATCCTCGCGCAGGCGTGCGAGCTTCTCGGCGTAGTCGATCGCGGCCTTGGGATCGTGCACGGAGCAGGGGCCGACGACGACCAGAAGGCGGTCGTCCTGGCCATTGAGGATGGCGTGGATCGCGTTGCGCGCCGCCATCACCACACGGGTTGCAGTGAGCGTGCGGGGGATCTCCCGCATCACCTCTTCCGGCGTGCTCAGCTCTTTCAGTTCGCGGATACGAAGATCGTCGGTCGTGCTCAGCACGGCGGGCTCCTGTTGTTTGAGATCCTGCCGGCCAATAAAAAAAGCCGCCAGGTCTGGCGGCTGTTCGGATGTCTTGCTGCAATGTGTCAGATTGAGCGCGATCCTCCCGCCGCCAGCGAGCTGTCGTAGCTAAAGTACCAAAAATAGCTGGTGGCGAAGGTGATCATGGCCGGCTCTATAGCGCAGCCTTTGGGGCTTGTCACCCCCCAAACAGCCCCAAACAGGGAGGTGAGCCAACGCGCCGATCAAGTGTTGCTGTTGCGCGCCGCAAGCGAGATGCCGATCAGCGTGGCGCCGCCGAACAGGAGGTTGATCCCGACGAGGATACCGATCGCCCATTCCGCCGAGCTCGGCAGGCCCGTGATGACCAGGAACGAGATAACGATGTCGACGAGGCCGGAGATCACGAGCCACGACCAGCGGCCGGTCAGCTCGCGCCGATGCTCCAGCGCATACATGATGGTGGCGACGCCCTCGGCGAGGAAATACGCCCCGAGCACGATCGTCAGCGTCAGCACCGCCTGCATCGGCCGCGCCAGCAGCACCATGCCGGCGAGCACGGCCAGCGCCGCCGAGATCAGCGACCACCAGAAGCCCGGCATGTTGCGCGCCCAGAAGGTGACGACCAGCCCGCCGATCCCGCTAATCAGGAACATCCAGCCGAGGAAGATCGTGATCGCGAGGCTTGCGAGCGGCGGCAGGATCAGCGCGGCGATGCCGAGAACGACGAGCAGGATGCCTTCGAACAGGAAGGCCTTCCAATGCGCTTTGACCGCTCGGCTCATGGCGGACTGCAAGCGCGCAAATTGCTCGGGCGACGTCATGGAGGCCTCCAGGCCGCAAGGACCAGATGCGGCTCACTCTAGTATGCGCGTTCCGCAGTGACCACCGCCTCAGGGCGCGGATGAAAAGCCTTCCGCGCGGGTGCGGATGCGGTTGCGGCCGAGAACGTAGATCGCCGTTGTGACAACAAGTAGGGCGATGCCGAGCAGGATCGAGGTCAGGCCGATGGGGATCAGCACCAGCGTCACGTTGTGATCGGGATTGACCAGCCAGTGATGGATCGAGGTCAGCACGAAGCCGAGGCCGACAAAACCGACGCCGCCGCCGATCACCAGCAGCGCCCACATGCGGCGAAGCTGGCTGAGGCGCTCGCGCGCGATCTCGGTGCGCGGCGCGTGATGGCGCGCGACGCGGCGCACCAGGCGGATGGCGAAAGCAATCGAGCTGAAGCCGATCAGAAGGCTCGCCGCGCCGAACCACATCCGCAAAGTCGGATCGAGGTCGGGCATCCGCTGCAGGGTCAGCAGCGGAAAATCGAAGCTCGCATGCAGCGCAAGTGGCCCCATCAGCATCAGGACGCGGCTTGAGAAACGCGCCCAGTCGCGATGATGGCGGTGCGCGCCAAGCGCCGTGCCTGAGCGGGCAATGGCGAGATAGGCCCCCGCAATGATGCCGAGCGCGCCATGGAAGGGCACCGTGAGCACGCTGCGCAGGGCCGCCAGCGCGCGCCACATGTCGGCATGCTGCACGAGATAGGCGAGGTTTTCGTAGGCCGCAAAGCCGAGCCCGACCGCGGCGCCGTAGACCACCGTGTCCATCGGATTGGCAAAGGTTCGCCGCTTGGTCGAGGAGACCAGCACGATGGCGATGACCTTCACGGCTTCCTCCGGCAGCGCCACGCCGAAGATCGAATGCATGGCGAGCGCCGCCCAGGGATCGTCGGGGGCTGCAACCATTCTGGCGAAGGGCGCACGGGCCAGCCCCAGCAGCGAAATGCTGGCCGCACCGAGCAGGAAGGCGGTCCAGACCTGGGCCGGCGGACCGGGGCGCTCCTCGGCCGCGATGACGAGCCAGAGCATCAACAAGGCCGGCGCGACGGCGGCCGTCCCGATCACGGTCGGCAATGCTTCAAGCAGGGTCATCATCGGCTGGACAATAGGTTCCCTTGGTCAGCTTATCCACTTGCAGCGATGCGACGATGTGTCATGCGGTTGCTGTCGCAAGCCTTAACGGTCCCGACAGCACCCATTCATCCGTGCGCGGTGCGGGAATCGAAAGCGCCAGCTTAATCAACCGCATAACAGTTTCCGCTTGATATCCACATCAAGGATCCTGCGTGCCGCGCGGGATCGCAATTCGCTAGGCAAATCAACGGATTTCGATCGTTTCTTCGCTTCATGAAGCGCGCATCCGGATCGCCTGTCCATAAGCGAAATCGCGAAAACCGCACAGGCGCAGGGCACCTCAAGCGCCTATCGCCGACGCGGCGTGTGCGGACCTGCTCGAGCTGCCAGAAGACCCGCACAAAACACGAGCCCAGGCAGACGATGATGAGCAGTAGCAGGACGGCCTGATCGGGAGCGGGAAGATGGATCATGCCCCTGACAAAGCAACACCTATGCCATCTGTTCCCTGCGGCGCTCCGCGTCCGGTGCGAATGCGCCACTAGTGTGCCCGCCCGTCACGGCATCCGCATATGCGCTGTCGGAAGCCGATTGAGTGTCGGGTGAGATGTCGAACGCGCCGAGATGGAATTCATCGCCGACCGCATCCGCCGACGGTACTTGCGCGAGGAGCGTGAAGGCCGCGTCGGGATATTGCTGCCAGACCTGGAGGTCGCCCTCCGTGATCGTCAGCCATCCGAATGTGTACATGTAGCGTCCGGGCTCGCTGACCCGGCCGACGCGTTCCCAAGTGATCTTGTTGACAGCCATTCGGTCTCCGATCGCAAGCGAGCAATGACAGCGAAGGCCGCGCACAAGGCACGGTCGAGATGAGTTTGCCTCGGCAATTTGGGCCAAGACAAGGCGATCAATCGAACGCGGTTAAGGCGGGGCGGCGCAGGCGGCCGGCCGGGGAGGGATCAGCCGGCCGTCGACGAGGCTCGGGCGTTCGGTGCCGTCTCCGCAAGCTCGAGCTGGCGGTGCGAAGCGCGGAAAACGTCATGCACGAGGCCGAGCTTTTCCATGCCCAGAATGATCAGGCCGTTGAGGTCGAACTCGTACCAGGCATGCGAGATATAGGCATCGCGCGGGAAGCGGTGATGATTGTTGTGCAGCCCCTCGCCGAAGGTGAGGATCGTGGTCACGAACTCGTTGGTCGAGGCATCGTCGAGCTCGAAGCGGCGATAGCCGTAGCTGTGGCAGACCGAGCCGGTGAGCTGGCTGACAAGAATAAGAAGGTAGGCGCGGAAGAGCCCGGAGAACAGCGCACAGCCGATCATGGTGTGAACGCCGCCGCAGGCGTAGCCGATGGCTGCCGGAATGAACACCGCCGACAGGCCGTACCAAACCCACCGCGTGCGGACGAAGAACATCGCAATCGGGTCGGCCAGGATGTCCTTTGCGTAGAAGTCGTTGTCGGTGGTTGCCTGGTCGAACACCCAGCCACCCTGGGCATGCAGGAAGCCCTTCAACAGGCTGACATAGCGGTTGCCGAAGCCGTCGTAGAGCGGGCTGTGGGGATCGCCGACATGGTCGGCGTAGAGATGATGGCGGCGATGATTGGCGACCCATTTGGCGATCGAACCCTGTATCGCCATCTGCGCAATGGCGCAGAAGAAGGTCCGCACCACCGGCCCGCACCGGAAGCTGCGGTGCACGAACAGGCGATGCATGCCGGCGCCGATCCCGAATGTGGTCAGCGCGAACATGGCCACGAAGACAGCAAGTTCCACCCAGCCGATGCCTTGCGTGAAGGCCCAGATGAGGCCCGCGATCGAGCCGACGTAGAGGATGCCGAGGAGGAGATAGCTCTCGCGCAACTTGGCCTGCACGACCGGTCCGCTGACGATCACCCCGGGTGGAAGCTGCGGCTGGGCCGATTGGGATCCTTCCGCAGCGAACTCTGCATCAGCGACGGACATTCCAAACTCCAATCCCGCCACGATTGCGCGGGTACTCAGGCACACCCTATAGCGGGCGGGTGGGCAATTCCAACAATTGAGCTAACAATTCAGTTAAAGGAAAGTTAAGCATCCGGTTCCAAGGCGAGCGTCGGGCCTCAGGCCGTAGCTTTCAGAAGCTGGCTGGAGCGGACGACGAGCCGGACGAGGCCGTCGCGGTTCTGCTTCTCGGCGAATTTGACCGCAAACCCGTTCGCGAATTTGCGGATCGCGCGGCCGACGCAGGCGCCGACTGCGAGTGGAGTGCCAACCGGCGGATCATATTCGCAGGAGATCGCAATGCCCGCAGTGGAGACGAGATCACGGGTTGGGGGCGGAACCTGGCATCACCGGCCGATGAGCAGAACGATCGTCGCCAGAAAAATGGCGAAGCCGATAGCGGGGACGATGATCCAGACGGTTTCGTTCCTCATGTCGATTGATGAGGCCGGAATTTGCGGTATTGCGATAGCTATACGTTGGTTTCAGCAAGTCCGGTGCTGGCGCTCCCTAGCGGAATCGAACCGCTCTCTCCACCGTGAAAGGGTGGCGTCCTAACCGATAGACGAAGGGAGCAAGACTTGCGCCGTGCCGGGGCCCAAACGAGTCGTGCCCGGAATGCCCTGCGGCGGGCGAACGTATAGTGGCCTTTGGCCGGTGGGGCAAGCCATTCGGGAACGTCTTTTGGGACCGGTGGAGAAACTGGCCCTTGGGAAAGTTCGGAGGCAATTTCAACGGTTTCTTAGGGTTCCCTGCGGTAGCGCTGGAGGGGGAGATTTCCAACCGATGGCCGCAACCAAGAAGCGGGCAGCACGCAAATTGCTGTCCCAGCACGCCTGGGTCACGCTCGATGGCGGTTTTGCCGCGCGGCATTGCCTCGTGGCTGACATCTCCAGCTCGGGGGCCCGCATCACGCTTGACGAGGACGCGGCTCAACTGCCCGGCGTCATCCGCCTAGCCTTCGCGCGCGATGCCCGGACCGGGCAGAGCTGCCAGGTGGTCTGGCGGCGCGGCAAGTCCGCCGGGATCAAATTCATCTGACCTTCGGCGCCGCCGGTGCGGATGGAAACCGGGCCGTGCTCGCGCTACAAGGCGCTATGCGCGCGCTCTCCATCATTGCCATCGGCTGTCTCGCAATCTCCTCGGCCCGTGCCGAGACGGCGCGCCTGCCCACATCGGATCGATCGCCTCAAGCCGGCAAGGTGCTGCCGCTCAGGGGCACGGGGAGCGCCAATGCCTGCGCCGCCTACGGCCCGGGCTTCGTTCGCGTCGAGAGCACCGGCAGCTGCGTGAAGATCGGCGGCGCGCTCGATGTCGGTGTTGGCGCTTCGAGCCGGCGCTAGCGGCGCATGCCGGCGAACGGGCTCTCGCTCGACATCATCGTTCCCGTCCTGATGTATTGCGCGCTGCTCTGGTGGGTTGGCCGCGGCATGAGCTGGACTGCGCGGCTTGCGACCGCTGCCGTCACGCTGGTGCTGGTCATCTGCGTGCTGCTGGTCGAGCGCGGCTGGCGTTAACCTCACGACATCGGCGGTGCGACATGCTTCTCAAATCCGGGCCGGCTCGCGAACTCTGCGAACCAGCGGTTCAGGTTCGAAAGCGTCGGACGCGTGATGCCCTCGACGCCGAGCCGGCGCCGCGCATAGGCACCGAGCGCGATGTCGGCAATGGTGAAGTCGTCACCCTCCACGAAGCGGCGTGTCGCGAGCTGCTGATCGAGGATGCGCCAGACCTCGGCCGCCGCGTCGGCGTCCTTCTGGATCTGCACCATGTCGCGCTCGGCCGGCGGCGTGCGCACGATGCCCCAGAACACGGGACGATCGGCCGGCTGGAGCGTCGAGAGCGTCCAGTCGAGCCAGCGGTCGACGCCGGCGCGTCGTCTCGCGGCTTGCGGATAGATCGGCGTGTCCTGACAATAGGCGAGACAGAGATAGCGCATGATGGAATTGGATTCCCACAGCACGTAGTCGCCGTCGACCAGCGTCGGGATGCGGGAATTGGGGTTCATCGCGAGGTAGTCGGCCTCGCGGGTGCGGCCGAACTGCATGCCTGCATCGATGCGCTCGAAAGCAAGCTCGAGCTCGGTCAGGCACCACAGCACCTTCTGGACGTTGACCGAGTTGGCGCGACCCCAGACCGTCAGTTGCAGCTTTTGCTCCGGCATGTTGCTCCTCCCGCGTTCATGCATTGCGGCGGGTGATAGCGGAATATCGCGCAGCGCGCGAGCAGCGCTTGCGAAGCCGTCTCATGCAAAAAGCTCCGCCAGCGGCGGAGCTTTCAGGCACTTTCGACAACCGGTGACAAGCGTCAGTGGCCGAAGAACAGCCACAGCAGAATGATCACCGGGATCGGCACGCCAAGCAACCACAGCAACATCCCTCTCGCCATTCGCGTCCTCCTCGATATGTCCTCGTTGAGGAGAGAACGCCGCCGGGCAGGGCTCGTTCCAAGTGGAACGTGCGTGCTTGCTTACCAGTGACCGGTGTTCGGCATCGACAGCCACGGCTCCTGCGGCGGCTTCGGATCGCCCTTCTGGAGCAGCTCGATCGAGTGCAGGTCGGGCGAACGGACGAAGGCCATGTTGCCGTCGCGCGGCGGACGGTTGATGGTGATGCCGGCCTTCATCAGCCGATCGCAGGTCGCGTAGATGTCGTCGACCTCATAGGCGAGATGGCCGAAGAAGCGATCCTCGCCATACTTCTCTTCGTCCCAATTGTAGGTGAGCTCGACCAGCGGCGCGCCGCGCGTCGAGGGCTGCTTCTTGAGCGCTTCGAGATCGTCCGCCGAGCACAGGAAGACGAGCGTGAAGCGCCCTTTGTCGTTCTCGATCCGCCGCACCTCCTTCAAGCCGAGCGCGTCCTGGTAGAATTTCAGCGCGACGTCGAGATTGC